>CAXMSE010000022.1:0-75193 GCA_964196195.1 uncultured Gammaproteobacteria bacterium
TCGGGCACCGCAGTAGGGCCGAAGTGTTTCGCGGGTCCGCCCGAAGTCACGGTGATACCGCGCAACGGATGATCGGCCCACGCTTTCACCAGACAGTGAGGAGGCGCCGCTCGATATTCACTGTGCTGGGCGCTGGCCGAACCCATGCAGTACGGCACTTCTGAGCGCGGTCCGCGGGGGTTTCGACTGGCCGCCTGCCGGGTGATCCAACTCGAACCCCGCCGTCGGATGAGGAACTGATGGCGATGGTCGAGGACTGAGCCTCGAATTCCTGTCCCCAGTCGTGGGACATTTGATCACCAGTGCCGATCAGCGCACACCCCCATCCTCTTTGCCGGTTATGGGCGCGGAGTATCGGGGGCCAGAGGCGAGCTTCCGAACCGGCGGTCTCGCGAGGCTGCCTTCGCCGCTCGGTCCAGGTTTCAGGGTCAGTCCTGAGGCTGGAGACGGAGGACTCGAAGGGCTTCTGCGTCCATGAACGGCGCAAGCGCCTCCATCAAACCGGTCTCCATCCTCCAGGCGAGGTAGGCGTCGTAGTTCTCGCTGGTGGCCCACTTCTCCAACAGGATGACTCGGTCGGGATCGTCGCGATCCGTGTACATCTCGACTAGTTCGCACCCTTCGAATGCCCGCGTGTCAACGAGAGCGACCGAAAAGAAGTCGACGAGAGCGCTGCCTCTACCGGGGTTGCAGGGAAGCTCGATGACGGCGTGATGTGACATTTTGGCTCGTTTCTCAGGTGAGAGGCAGAGGATAGTCGGGCGCAGCACATACCAACCAAAGTCGGTGGCGACCGTCCGACAAGTACCGGGTGGAGGACGCTCACAGCGCGATCGCGGAGGCCTTGATCAACTGACCCCGTGCTCCGCGCCGAAGAGACTGCGGCTCCTCGGCTGGGAGGAACCGCAGCGCGAGCTCTGCTCTCCACACAGCGAAGACGCCACCCGGTAGGGTCTGATCTGATCTGGACATAGGGAGCCAGACAGCCACAGGGGAAAACACATGACCATCACCGATACCGGCCGCGAATTTTTCGACGCCTGCGACACTGGCAAGGGCTGGGACGGCTGCGCCCAGTTCTGCCACGACGGCGCAACATTCTCGTGCCAGGCGGGCGCGATCGCAGACATCGCAACGCTGGAAGGCTACACGGACTGGCTGCGGGATCTATTGACCCCCGTCCCAGACGGCCACTACGAAATGAAGTCATTCTCGACCGATGAAGAGCGGTCGGTGGTCACCGCCTTCGCCGTGTTCAAAGGCACCCAGACTGGCCCAGGCCCGGTGGACCCACCGACGGGCAAGTCCGTCACCACGGACTACGTCTATGCGATGGAGTTCGACGGTGACCGCATCCGGCACATGACCAAGATCTGGAACGACGTCCAGGCGCTCACCGAACTCGGCTGGGCCTGAAGCCCACGAAGCAGTCCTAACCCGCTCGATATCGGCACTTCTGAGCGCGGTCCGCGGGGGCTTGGACTGACTACCTCCTCGGCGTTGAAATCCCTAGCGATGAAGAACTCATCGCCATGGTGGAGTAGCCGCAACTGGTACGTCCCCGCGGGGACGCAAACTGGCTCATGCCCAGCCCATTCTGTCCCTTGCCGGATCTTCAGCAGGTTCGAGAGCGACCTCGTGCTGTAGGTATCGGGCACCGCAGTTGGGCCGTTCTGTTGCGGCTCGGCGGAGCCGGGCCTCGGCTTATCAAGCGCCGATATCGGGTGCCCCTGATCGTCACATCGATGACCCGCACCGCCGGTGCATAGTCCCGACGGGTAGAGCCGCCCGGCGACTTAGCATGAAAGCTCATCACATCGAAGGACGACCGTGAAGCTAAAGCTATTCTCTATGCAGGCGAGCAACCGGAAGCCGGGCCTCGACACTCTTGAAGCGGATGTGAATGCCTGGCTCGCCGATCATCCAAACATCACCATCGAGCACACGAACGACTTATCCCAACCGAGCGCCGTTTGGTCTCATCTCGCACTAGCCGTCTGGTACTCAGAGAAGTAGAACCGCCGCAAGGCGCCAAGCGTGCCCCAGAACCGGCGAAGTCGTGAACACGTGCCGCTGTTCAGGCCAGCTAGTACTCATGCTGCTCGACCGCTGTTGAGACTGTCCGCGATCGCCACGTCAGATTGGGTAAGGCGGTGGCGACTGGGGCTCCGCTCGTAGTCGCGAGCCCGCGGCGACGTCCAGCTGTCTGAGGGAGCTTCCGACAGGCTTTGTTGTCGTGCGATGTTGAGCCTGTACCCCTTCAATCCGTGCAGGTCGTGGGGGCGGGGTGTTGTCGGAAGAGATGAAGACAGTTGAGACGGGGACCGGTTCGTTGATCGAGTTCGTTTCTATGACCCGTAATCGACATCCGATGTGGTGGTCGATGGCGACACAGCGCTTGGGTGAGGATCCCGGTGAGTGCGACGAATGACCGATGCGGCGCTACGTACGCTCTCTGGAGTTGCCCGCTTCCTGAGACATCTGAGCCGGCTAAGGGCAGCTGGAAGCTGCACTGGTGGAATCCTGCCCGGCGGTCGTGCCAGGTTCGGTGTCGATCCCGGCCACGGTGCTGATGCCGGTGAGCGCGGTGGCGATCTGGGCCTTGTCGATGAGTGACGTGGCCGATGTCACCGAGAGGATTTGATCGCCGATGTCGAGCAGGATTCCGAGGCCCGACGAAGGTGCCGAGTCCAACTGGAGCTGCTGCCAAGAGTCACCCCCATCGGTGGATGCCCAGAGCCATGTGCCTGTGATCGATCTGGTGCCACATGTTGATGGATCGCTCGCTGGGAGGTAGGTCGCACCGTAGATGATCGCCAGCTCGGCCGAGCCTGCTGCAGCTCTGACACTGACGCTTTCACCCTCGGCGCGAGCGAGAGCCAATTGGGTCCAGGTCACGCCATCAGAACTCGCTATAGCGCGGCCCTCTGAATCCTCGATAATGACACCGATGCCGGGGAGGGTCGCCATATTGTCGGACGACGTTGAACGGGCGCGAACCCAGTTGATCGCGTCGGCTGAGTAGTGGATCGACCCGCCGCCGATCGCGAACAGGACCGACCCCGATGCTGTGGGCACCGATGTGATGTCGGAGAGCAGTTCGGCTGGCCGGACTGCTCCGCCCCAATCGAGTCCATCGTCGGATCGCCACACCGCGGCTGAAGCACCATCGCCGTTTGGCGCGAGTCCGACCGCTACGAAGCCTCCCTCGAAAGCTGTGATGGATTGCATGTACGCACTGTTGATATCCGGATCCGGAGGGATTCGAGTCCAGGTGGTGCCATCATCGGATCGCCACACCATGGGCCGCTCCTGATCGATGAATTCCTCATTGCCACCAACAGCGACGAAACCATCAGCCGTGGCGAGCACATCGAAGATCTCGACCGGGGCCTGGGTTGGGGGGCCGAAGAGTTCGTCATCCTGCTCGACGCGTGTCCAGTTGGCCCCATCATCACTCCACCAGATCGCGGCTCTCGAGCGGTCGGATTCCATGACCCACCCGACGGCCACGGAGTGGCCGGCATTGTGAGCGGCCGACCCGACGTGCAGCGCCTCGGCGGTGTCATCCAACTGGGACGCGGATAGCTCTATGGAAACCAAGGGAGCAGGCCCGCTGGATGTGGGCTCTGATCCCTCGATGGTGGCTGACCAGAGCAGTGATCCCTCACCATCGATCGCTCTCAACGAGATGACGGCCCCGTCGCTGGTGAACGGGAAGACTGCCGCTCTGCCAAGGGGTTCCTGGCGGAGTAGACCCGCGCCGAGATCAGCCTGCACCATCGCTGTGTCGATAGGCAGGTCCGCGATCATCACCACTCCGGGCCCTGCGGGATCGGAGTATCCGACGAACGGGCCGTCGGGAGTTTCACGTGCCTTCACAACGTGGAATCCGTCACTACTGCTGGAGCCGAACGTCGCGGTGTAGCCCTGTTCACTGTCGGCCGCTCCGGCACATGCGGTCACGAGCGCTGTCGTAATGCACCGGCCATGAGCCAGCCAGGGCTCGGCAGCGAGCAATGCGTCGGACGGTAGACCAAGCTCGACTCGACCGACCGCCTCGGCCTGCATCACCACGGCACCAGCGCCCAGGAGCCGAGGCGGCTCGTCGAGCTCAGAAAGAGCGAGTGGTGTCCCCGGTAGCTCGGAGTCCGTGCTGGCGGCACCATCTGGTTCGACCGCAGGCTCGGTCTCGAAACGACTGGGAGAATCCGTCCCGGCACGGAGGATCACGGTTCCGACGATGAGGGCGACCCCGGCGGCGACGGCCGCTCCCATCAGCCGAGCGCGTCGGTCAGAGCGCCTCGGCCGATCGACGAGCGATACGGGCAACGTCCCCCGCTCGACGTCCTCGATCGTGAACTCGACCGTCGCCTCTCGGGCCCGGTCGTTCAGGTATTCGACAATGAGTTCTTCGGTCGTGGTCACGCCAGTACCTTCCTCATCTTCTTCATGGCTCGATCGATCCACGGCCCCACCGATCCGGGAGCACAGTCCAACTCTTCGGCGATCTGCCTGGTCGAAAAGCCGCCCCAGTACCGCAAGACCACTGCAGCCCGCTGATTGAACGGGAGCGCGGCCAGGACGTCGCCCAATGGGTCGGCTTGGGGATCCAACGCCTCGCGATCTACCAGACGGGGCAGTACTCGTCGCTCTGCGTCTCGGCGACGCCAGTGGTCCCGACAGCCGTTCAAGACGACCCTATTCAGATATGGCCCTGGTTCGGAGACCAGAGCCCACCGTGTGTATATCTGGGTGAACGCCTCCTGGACCACGTCATTCGCTGTATCCGTTGAGCCCAACAGCAGCGCAGCCCGACGGACCTGGCCTTCAACTTCGGAGCGGAAGAACTCCTCGAACCCTGTGCCTGCTTCGAGCCCAAGTTCGCGAACCTGTTTCATACCTCACCCACGAACGAGCAGGGTTGTTTGATACACCCCGACTTGATGTAGCAGGCGGGCGATAGCGACAGCCCGTGCATGAGTGACCGAGACGACCCCTTGGCCAAGCCAAAACGACATCGGACACCGCCCGTCAGTCAACCCAGTTCGTACTGCGATGGTGGCCGGCCGCAGGGTTTCGAGATAGGGCCATTCGACCTCTGCACGTCTGGGGACGGGCTAGATCGTGGGGCTGGATCCGGGCGTAAACGACTGCTGTAGTCGAGTCCATGCGCCCCAGTTGATTACAGGGGTTCGATAACCCACCTACTAGCTCCCCGGCGTTGAAATCCTGAGCGACGAAGAACTCATCGCCATGGTGGAGTCGCTGCTGCGATTCACGTCCCCGCGGGGACGTGAATCTGCGGAGAGGCTGGTTCTGAGCGTCAGACGTTTTCGGTGCCGATCAGACGGTCATGACAGCTCGACGACCGCAGCGATGATCGTGATCATTGCCATGACACCCCAGATGCCAAGGAACGCGAATCCCAGCTTCACGTTCTCCGGGGCTCCTATCCGAAAGCCTTGCTGGAGCATCAAGATTCGGGTGACGATCCCGCGGCCCGCAAAGTAGATGTAGACGCCGCCTCCGACGAGCCCGAAGTACGGCCACGAGGGGCTGTCGGCCAGTAGGAGTCCTCCTGCAGCCACCATGGTCCACAGGGTGAAGAAGTCCCATCGGGCCTCACCCCGGATGTCGATCCAATAGGCGGGCTCGACGTCACCCTCGGCTTCGGTCAGGGTGAGTCTCGCGGCCGTCTCCGGAGCGAGCCACGACATCGCTTGTCCTCCCCAGCACAGCAACGACAGGACTACAACGACTGTCCCCCACATGACCTGCATGGTGAGCCCTCTCTCAGGTTGCAGACGACCACATGCCAGCGACATCAAGCGCGCTGGACACTCGAGGGCCGATGTCGAGATTCCACAGAACAGGATGCGGAGGGCGTTCGGTAGGGGAGTTCGTCCTGACGTCGCCCGAATCGCTGCCACCGGGACCCGCACCGTTCTCGCCGCGCTCAACGATTGACCCGTCCCCGCGGGGACGTATTCAGCGTGGGCGGCGACCGGGCTCAGCGTCGGCGCGGGACACCACCACCGAGGCCGCCATTGCGACGATGAGCGCTGCGCTGATACCTGTCGAGTACCCGACGCTGTCGATGAGCGCGCCGGTGACGGGTGGGCCGATCAGCCCTCCGAGGCCGGCGGCGGTGAACAACACGCCGAGCGCAGTGCCGAGGCCGGTCGTGCCGAGCAGTTCGGCCACTACCGCGGGGGCCAGGGCGATGATGCCGCCGTAGGCGACGCCGAGCGCCATTGCGAACACCACGAGGAGTCCGTAGGAGTCTCCTGCTGCGAGCCAGATGCCGAGGCTGAGTCCGAGGACCAGGAACGACAACTGAAAGAGCCGCATGCACGAGACGCGGGCGGCCAGCGCACCCAGCCCGAGTCGTCCTACCACCGAGGCCGCCCCAATCAGGCCCACGATCAGCGCTGGTGATCCCGAGACGTCGTGTGCATCCATGTAGCCGGCCATGAACACGAAGGGCGCAAACAAGGCAAGGCTCATGAGAAAGGTCGAGAGGTACAGGATCCGGAACTCGCGACCGTGAAACAGGGCTCGCGCCGAAACGTGGGGCGATGGCGCATCTGTGTCCTCTGACGGTGGGCGTAGCGCGCCGAGGCTGGCGACGCCGAGGGCAACCGCTGCGCCGGCGGCGAGAATCACGTAGGTGGTGCGCCATCCGTAGCGGTCGATGAGCCACTCGGCCAGTGGTGCGGTGACGAGGGTTCCCATGCCGATCCCGGCCACCGCGATTCCAAGTGCTGCAGTGCGGCGGCGCTCGAACCATTGGGCGACTGCGGCCACCATCGGGACGTAGCCGCAGGCGACACCGATGCCCACCCCCAGTCCGTAAGTGAGGTAGCCGAGCCAAAGGCTGTCGACCTTCGACGTGGCATAGAGGCCAAGCGTCATGCACACGCCGCCGACGATCATGACCCGGCGGGGTCCGACCCTGTCGGCGATGGGGCCGGTGACCGCGCCGAGCAAGAAATAGAAGAACGCGGTGAGAGCGAAGAAGATGGAGGTGGCGCTGCTGTCGGCGCCGAACTCATCAGCCATGGAGGTGAAGAAGGCGCCGAAGCTGTAAGCGATTCCGAAAACGGTGAACGTCGAGATGAACGCCGCCGCGACAACGACCCACGCTCGGGCCGAGTCGACCAGATCACCCGGAGGTGTCACCTTTCGCGTCATGGGCCCGTACTCGCCCAGATTGCGGCGGCACCGGCTGGGAGCTGCTCGATCGTTCCGGGTCGAACATCGACGAGATGTCCGTGCTCGTGGTTGGCGAGGATGGACAGAGCGGGGCGGGGGTCGAGGCTGCGAGACAGCACCTCGACCGCGGCGTCGTAGTCCCAGTCGCCATACATCTCGGCTACCGAGATCTGTTTCGACCACTTGCCAGCCATGATACTGGAAACCCTAGCGAGGGTGGATTAGCGCTCGGTCATCGCCATGATGAGATATGGCGATCCTCCACAAGGCGACTCTCACACCCTCCAAACTTGAGCTGCTCTCGACCTATGTCGCAGCCGTACCGTCGTTCACCGATTTCGTCGGCTCAGAACTCGCGGCGATCGGGTCCTACCGCTTCGATGATCCGGCCGGCTCGGTCGGCATCGAAACCCATCTCCTCACGACTAGCTCCGAGCACATCATCCAGATGCCGCTCACCTATCACGCTGCGCCTCGCGATGGAGCCGAAGCATGGCTAATCGGCACCATGGAACACTCCGTGTTGGGGCGGCGCTGGGTCTACAACGCATGCGGCGACCCGGTATATGCGGCCGAACTTGTGCGCACGATCCTCACCGGTGGATCACAGGTCGGCCTGTTCGTCGAGACCCCCGACGGCCCGGTCGAGCGCGAACCCGTGACGTTCGCAAGCGGAAGCGGCTCGCCTGATGCCGTCGTGCCCTCGATCGACACCGTGGTCAGTACCCAGCCCGGGACCTACACAACGATCCGCGCAGGCGGCCTCGAAGTCGTGGTGCGACACGTCCTCGATGGATCCGTGCCCGAGGACGCTTCGGCAACCCTGTCGGGCACCTGGGTCGGGGTCGACGATCCCGTCGTGTTGGCCTTCGTTCGCTGAGCATCGAGGCTCGGTCAGCCGCGGGCTGCGTCGCCCAGCCCGTGTACCCGGATCTTGGCCTGGTCCTCTTCCGACACCGCAACCTTGCGCGGCACACCCGATGCAGGAGGTCGGCGGCTGCCCAGCTCTGCCCTTGCGGCACGCGCTTCGTCGCGAGCTTCGTCCAGCTCCGATCTTGCTTCGCCGAGGGTGGCGATGTCGTCGGGGTCGCGTGGCGTGTCCTGATGACGACTGAACGCGGTGCTGAGGTGGCGCCACGCTCGGTTGAAACGGACCGAGATCATGACGCCCAGCTACCCGTTGGTGGCGATCGGTAGCAGGCGCGAGTCTTCGAGGGCTGCGGTGCGATGGCCGAGGCCAGCTAGGTATCCCGGGTTCGACGCGAACACGAAGAAATCGTCGAGTGATCTCTGGCGAACCAGAAGCACATGGTCCCAGCGCTCATCGCTCGGGCCTATGAAGAACCGGCCGGCTTCACCGGCGAGAATCGCTTCACCGCCACTCTCGATCAGGAACGGCATCGTGTGTTCGGCATATCGCCGGTAGGCCTCGGCGCCCGAGATCGGCTCATCGGGAGCGAGCTCGGGATTGGCGGAGTAGTCGGCGACTTCACGGAACCTCAACATGTTGAGCATCGTGACCGGACCCTCGAGCTGGCGGGCGATCAGTGCGGCGGCGGTCTCTTCGGTGGGTTCGAGGTAAGGCATACCGTGCAAATCTAGGCCCAGCGCCTGATCCAGCTGTGCATGGCGACCCCGGCCGCCACACCGGCATTGATGCTGCGGGTCGAGCCGTACTGGGCGATCGAGCACACCATTTCGGACGCGGTGCGGGCCTCGGGTGAGAGGCCGGGTCCCTCCTGTCCGAACAGAAGCACACAGCGCTCGGGGAGCTCGGTCGATTCGAGTGGTACGGAGCCCGGGAGGTTGTCGATGCCGATGATGGGGAGCTGCTCAAAGACGGTCCACGAGACCAGTTCGGCGATCGTGGGGTGATGACGGACGTGCTGGTAGACGTCGGTCATCATCGCGCCCCGGCGGTTCCACTTGCGCCGGCCAACGATGTGAACCTCGCGGGCGAGGAAGGCGTTGGCCGTGCGCACGACGGTGCCGATATTGCGATCGTGCTCCCAGTTCTCGATGGCGATGTGGAAGCGATGGCGCCGTTGATCGAGGTCGGCCACGATCGCGTCGACGGTCCAGAAGCGGTACTGATCGACCACGTTGCGCCGGTCGCCGGCCGCGAGGAGGTCAGGGTCGAGGCGCGGGTCGTCGGGCCACGGTTCGGGCCACGGACCAACCCCGACCGGCTCGTCGGTCACCGGCGAACGGGGCCGCGCCCACGTGGTTGTCGTGGGTGTGGCGCCGGGCGGGCATCGGGGGGAGCGAGGATGTTGCGATCGGGGATCTGGTGGAAGTGCTGGCTCCAGCTTGTTCCGTCCCAGTAGCGCAGGGTGCCCGCAGAGCCGGCGGGATCGGCGTACCAGCCCGCCGCAGCATGGGTCGGATCTTCATCGGACTCGGCCACTTCTCCGGCATCACCAAAGATGGCTTCGAAGTCGACGGTGCGGGCGGCGACATCACCGGTGAGGGATGCAGTGGTGCCGGCCCGAGAGGGCGTGACCTGCTCAGGATTGACCCGGTTGTCTTGGTAGGTGCGGATCGCTTCGGCCACGGCGGGATCGGGGCCTTCGTAGGGGGGCATGCCCTCCATCTCCCGTAGAAGATTGATCCGCTCGCTGAGTGGCGGGTGGGTGGAGAACATGTCGTTGAACTTGCGACCGCGGGAGTCGGTCTCGTGATCGTCGGGCGACTCGATCCAGAGATGGGACGTGGCATGGGAGGTGCGCTTCACCACCGTGATGTCGGCGTCGAGCTTCTCGAGGGCCTGGCGTAGGCCCGACGGGTAGCGAGTGAATTTCACCGCGGTGGCATCCGCGAGGGACTCCCGGCTCCGGCTGATGGCGGCCTTGAGCAGGGCGGCCGCTATCGGGGCGAGCACCAGCACGAGGACCAACCCGATGATGATGATGGGATTGGCACCGCCACCGCTGTTGTTGCTACTTCGCCTTCGGCGCGAAGCGCCGCCGCCGGTGAGCGCACCCCAGTAGAGCATGCGCCAGAAGATGTCGGAGATGAGCGCAATCGAACCTGCGGTGGCCACTGCCACCGTCATCACCAGGATGTCGCCATTGCGGATATGGGCGAGTTCGTGGGCGATCACGCCTTCCAGTTCGGCCCTGTTCATCTTGTCGAGCAGGCCGGTGGTGACCGCGACTGCTGCGGAATCGACATTTCGGCCAGTGGCGAAGGCGTTGGGCGACGGGTCGTGCACCACGTACACCTTCGGCGAGGGGATGCCCGCAGCGAGCGACACCTCCTGCACCAAGTTGTGGAGACGGGAGTACTCGCTCGGGTCGGCGGGCACGGCACGGGTGGAGTTGAGCGCCAAAGATGCCGAGGACCAGTAGGACGTGAAAGTGACAGTCATCGAAATACCCACCGCGAGGATCACGCCGATGATGCCGCCGCCCATCGCGAGCGATATGACGGTGCCCACCAATACGAGCAGGCAGAAGAATGCGAACATCAAGAACCATGTGCGCCGCCGATTGCGAGCGATCAGGTCGTAGAAGTCGGGACGGGCTCCGGCCATTGCGTCACGGTACCGGCAGCCATCGGTAGGGTGACGCCGATGGACGTTGCGACCGCCCTGCTTGCCGCGGCGGCCGTGCTCTTGATCATTGCCGGAATGGCGAAGATCGCGCGGCCGTCCACCACTGCCGACATGCTGTTCTCGCTGGGCATCCCCGAGATCGGATTCTTCGGCGGTGAAAGGTTGGCCGTCGTCCTCGGTATCGCGGAAGCCGGTCTCGGTATTGCCGCTCTCGCCATCGGCGGGCCGGTAACGGCGACGATCGTGGGCGTCTTCTACATCGGCTTTGCAGTGGCGGTGCTGAGGGCCTTGTCGGTGGGTGCAGTCTCCTGCGGCTGCTTCGGTCGGGTCGACGCGCCACCGTCGTGGCTCCATGTCGTCGGCAACGGAGCGCTCGCAGTTGCTTCCTTCGTTGCCATCGCTGGTTCGACCCCGGTCGAGGTGATGGAGGGTCAGCCGGCTGGTGGTGTTGGCTTCGTGATCCTTGTCGGGGTTCTCGCCGGACTGGCGCTCGTGATGTTCACCGCCCTTCCCGAAGCGCTGGCGGCCCGGCATCCGAGGTTCGGATCGTGAGAGCTTCGAGCCGCTGATGCCATCCTCCGAGAGTTCGCTGACCCTCGAAGGGGCCACCGTCACCGTCCCTCGCGGATGGGAGGCCGAGCTGCGTCGCCTAGCGGGCTTGGCAGTGGGGGCACCAGGTTGTGGTGCGGGCGTCGAGTTCGCGTCTCCGTAGCTCGGCGCCACAGCGCACACAGGGCTCGCCGCCACGGCCGTAGCAGAACAGCTCGTGCTGGTTGGTGCCCTCCTGCCCATCGGAATCGACATAGTCACGAAGTGTGGTGCCGCCATGGTCGAGGCCCGAGCGCAGGGCCGTACGGACCGCGTCGACGAGCACCTCGGCTCGGTCCTGGGAGAGTCGCCTCGTTGCGGGATTGATACCGGCAGCCCAGAGGGCCTCGTCGGCGTAGATGTTTCCGACCCCGGCCACGGCCCGTTGACCGAGCAGGATCGTCTTGATGTGACGATTGCTTCGCTTCACGAACGCGGCGAAGTCGCGACCGTTGAAGGCGTCGTCGAAAGGCTCTGGACCGAGGGCGTGAAGGGTGGGGATTGCTGAGTGCTCGCCGGTGTCGACGCAGTGGATCCGGCCGAAACGGCGCACGTCGTGGAAGGTGAAGACGCGCTCGTCGTCGAGACGCCACCATGCCCTCAGGTAGGGGTCGTCGAGATCAGCTCCATCCGACGGGTCGTGCACCGCGAGCCGGCCGGTCATCCCGAGATGGATGATCAGCTCGCGTGGGGTGTCATCGTGGCTGATGAGATCGATGAGCAGGTACTTGCCCCGACGCCGCAGCGACCCGATTTCGCTGCCCACAGCTTCGAGGGCAGGGGTGAACTTGACCGATGAATGCGAGCCGGCATCGACAAGTTCCGCTCCGACCAGGCGGGGTTCGAGTTGGCGGCGGATGGTCTCGACCTCGGGAAGTTCGGGCACGGGGGAACTGTAGGCTCGCCAACCGGTGAATGACTTACCTACCTCCGAGCTGTTGGCTGAGATCATCGGTGAGGCGCTGAGCCAGGCCGAGGAGCTTCTGAAACTCGACGGGCCACGCGCCGAGGCGTGGGCCAGCGACCTCGCTGCGCTCGCGCTCGAGACGGGCCCCGACGCGATCTCCGAGCTCATCGCTGCGCTCCAGGCCCGAGAAGGGGCCCCGGCAGCAGCCGCGTTGTGGTCGATCGATTCGATCGTGGGTGGCGTCGATATCTCGAGCCCCGCCCTCGAGCCGGCGCCGCCATGGTCGTCGGCGCTCGGCACCAGCCAGTGCGAAGGCGCCCTGCTGCTCAGGGCCCGTCGTGGCGAGTCGGCCGCTTTTCGTTTCGTCGACTCGGCCGACGACCGCCATGTTCTGGTTGTCGACCTGCTGCCTCCAGAAGTCGGAGAGGCGACGGAGCAGATTGGGGAGGTCACTGTCGGCCCGGGTGATCTGCTCTCGGTGCTGGGCGAGGAGGAGGCCGGGATCGAATCACGTGGGCACCCTGCAGCTGAGTTGGCGACACGGGTGGCTGCGGCACTGCGTGCCACGACCAAACCCCGCGCGTCTGCGGTGGCCAACGGCCGCTTGCTCGTGGCCCGACTCAAGGCGATGGGCATCGAGCCTCCTGCTCCGCCGGTGTGGGTGATCGACGACGTTCCGGAGTTGGCGCCCCGTGATCCCGACGACGACAACTATGCCCGCGTGGTCCTGGCACGAGCTCTCGGCGAGCCCGTCGCTCCCCCTCCCGGACGAGTGAAGTCGGCTGCAGGCCGCCTCAGATCGGCCGCGGCCCGCGACGAAACACTTGCCCAGTGGCTCGCGGCGTCGGTCGGCCCGATCGACCTCGACGAGGCCGATCTCGATGTGGTGCTGGCTGCTCTCGCCGCCCCGATTGCTCCCGCCGACCTCGCCCCCCTCGATGCCGATGCCCGCGAGGCGGTACTCGACCTCGAGTGGGCCGACTGGCTGGGAGTGGTGATCGGCCTGGTGCGGGAGGGAACCGGTGCGTCGGTCGAACCCGAAGCCCTCGTCGACCAGATCAATCGCTGCCCCGAAGTCACCTCCACAGTCCCCAAGAAGGATCGCCCCCGCGTGGCGTGGGCCTTGGCAGTGTGCACCGACCAGTGGTCGTCGCTCGGACTCGCGACAGACGGTGCGCTCACCGAACTTGGTGTCGCCCTCCTCCCTGCAGCGCTCGACCGGGCCTGGGGTGCGAGTATGACGCCATGACCGATCCGCCCAAGCCGAACCACGGTGCCCGTTTCATGGAGTTGCACGAGGCGGGCACCTTCGTGATGGCAAATGTGGCCGACGCGGGCACCACCAAGGCGGTGTGCGACGCGGGAGTCGCCGCGATTGCCACCACGAGTTCGGGGCACGCCGCCACGATCGGACGAAGCGATGCCGCCGGCGATGTCTCCATGGAGGAGCACGCGGCCCACACCGAACTGCTGGTGCGCGCATCGTCGGTGCCGTGCAATGTCGACGCCGAGAACGGCTATGGGCACCAGCCCGAGGACATGGCCGCGGCCGTGCAGCGATTCGCGGCAACGGGCGCCGGCGGGATGGGAATTGAGGACTGGTCCGGCGATTCCGAGCTGGGGCTCTACGACCGGGCCCTCGCGGTGGCCCGAATCGAGGCGGCGGTGGAGGCGGCCACCGCGCTCGATCACCCCTTCGTGATCACGGGGCGAACCGAGGTCCTGCTTTATGGCCTCGATGGAGGGATGGGCGAAACGCTGGCGCGGCTCCAGGCTTTCGCCGAAGTGGGGGCCCATTGTCTCTACGCTCCCGGCACCTGGGACATGGACTCTGTTCGCACCGTGGTGGACGGCGCCGGGGGCCCGGTGAACGTGCTCGCCCTCGTTGGCCATCGGGCTCCGGCAGGATCGGCAGGGATGACCCTCGAGGGCCTCGCCGAGGCGGGTGTGCGCCGCATCAGTGTCGGCGGGTCGCTCTACAGCGCTCAGGTGAGCTTCGCCGCTGACCTCATGCGTAGCGTGTTGGCGACCGGCGAGTTCGCCTCCCAACCCGACTAGCCGAATCAGCGGAACAACGGTTCGGAAAGCGAACGCCGGCTCCGCCAGTTCGATGTGGGGCCTCCCTCGCGTTGCCACTTCCGTTCGCTACCGTCAGCGATGACCCCCTGAACCCTCGGAGCCATGGTGCCTCGTCAGCTCGAATTCGATCAGAACTTCGCCCGTGAGGTCATCGACGTGCCCGTCGCCGATGAGATGAGTGAGTCTTTCCTCGCCTATTCCCTCTCTGTCATCACGTCGCGCGCAATCCCCGATGTGCGCGACGGTCTCAAGCCGGTACAGCGTCGCATCCTGTGGTCGATGCTGCAGATGGGCGTGCGCCCGGGCACCCCCTTTCGGAAATCGGCGCGCATCGTCGGTGACACGATGGGCAAGTACCACCCCCACGGCGACGCGGCCATCTACGACACTCTCACCCGCATGGGCCAGTACTTCTCGAGGATGGTGCCGTTCATCGATCCTCAAGGCAATTTCGGTAGTCTCGACGACCCACCCGCGGCAGCCCGCTACACCGAATGCCGATTGTCGGTCGCGGCGATGGACATGGTGCGCGAGCTCGACGAGAACACCGTCGACTTCCGTCCCACCTACGACGGCGATGCCGACGAGCCCGTCGTCCTTCCGGCGGCTCTCCCCAACATCTTGGTCAACGGCACCACCGGCATCGCGGTGGGGATGGCCACCAACATGGCCCCCCACAACCTGAGAGAGGTCGAGAAGGCCATCGAGTTGGTGATGACCAAGCGTCGCCCCAAGCCCACGATCGAAGAGCTGATGGCAGTGCTGCCGGGCCCCGATTTTCCTTCGGGCGGAATCGTGGTCGACGACGGACTGAGCGACGCCTACGAGACGGGTCGAGGCACGTTCAGGGTGAGGGCCCGAGCCCATATCGAGCAGGTCAGCCGCAACCGCCAGGCCATCGTCGTCACCGAACTGCCCTACCAGGTCGGCATTGTCCGAGTGATCGCCAAGGTCCAGGATCTTGTCAACTCGGGCAAGATCACCGGCATCACCGACGTTGTCGATTTCTCCGATCACACCACCGACGACAATCAGGTGAGGGTCCAGATCGACGTCAAGGCGGCGGTCAACCCTCAGGCGGTACTCCAGGAGCTCTACCGGCTCACCCCGCTGGAGGAGAGCTTCGGTCTCAACAATGTGGTGCTGGTCCACGGCGTCCCCACCACTCTCGGGATCTACGACATCTGCCGCCATTACATCGAGCACCGGCTGGAGGTGATAGTCCGCCGCACCGAGTTCCGCCGGATGAGGGCCCAGGATCGGCTTCACATTCTCGAAGGCCTGCTGATCGCGCTGGATGCCATAGACGAGGTGGTGGCCATCATCCGCTCGTCCCAAGACGTGGCCGAGGCCCGTCGGCGTCTCATCGAACGATTCGATCTCTCCCAGGTGCAAGCCGAGCACATCCTCGATATGCCTCTTCGGCGGCTCACCGCCCTGGCCAAGTTCGACATCGAGGAAGAGGCGGCCCAAAAGAGGGCCGACATCGCCGACTACGAACGCCTACTCAAGAGCGATGATCGGCGCCGCAAGCTGGTGATGAGCGAGCTCCGCGATCTCGTGGAGGTCCACGGCCAGGAGCGTCGCTCGGAGATCATCGCTGCCGATGAGATCGAAGTGTTCGAAGCGCCCAAGGAAAGCGCCGCCACCTTCGATCCCGATTCTGACGAGCCGTGTGTGGTCACCCTGTCGACCTCGGGCAATCTCGGGCGGGCTCCCGCCGAAGGAGCCAGGCGCGGAGTGGCGGGTCGCCACGACCTAATCAGCGCCCGCCTGGTCACATCCACCGGTTCACCGATCGTCGCGGTCACCTCTGAGGGGCGCGCTTTCGTAATCCGCGGCGGTGAGGTGGCCGACGCATCGGGGCGCACCAGGGGATCCACTGCGGCCCAGCTGCTCGGTCTCAACAAGGGTGAGCAGGTTCTGGGCCTGGCGGGTGAGGGTGAGGAAAATCTCGTGCTCGTCACTGCCGAGGGAGTGGTGAAACAGCTCACCAGCGCCGAGGCACTCGGCACCAAACCGGGCAAGCCGGTGATCGGGCTCAAGGGTGCCGACAGCGTCGTTGCCGCGTTCCGTACTCCCGTCGGGGTCGATGCCATGATCGTCGCGTCCGATGGACAGGCCCTCCGCCTCGGGATCGAGTCGATCTCTGTGCAGGGTCGAGGCGCCGGCGGCGTGGCTGGCATGAAGTTGAAGGGCGATGCTCGTGTGGTGGGAGCTGGGCCCGTGATCGGCGATGGTGCCGCCATCGTGATCACCTCAGAATCGGGGGCGAAATCGACGCCTTACTCGGAGTTCGAGGCGAAGGGGCGCGGGGGTCAGGGCATTCGTATCGCGCGCCTCTCCGCTGGTGAGCAACTTCTCGCCGCCTGGTTCGGCGACCCCGTCGATGGCGAGTTGCTGGTCCAGATGGCCGACGATGCGGATCCGAGGAAGCTCCACCCCAACCCCGTGCCGTTCGGCATCGAGGCGTCGAATCGTGATCTCGTTCCGACTCGTACCGAACATCAGGTGATGGTGTTGGCGCCGGGTCGCTGGTGATCCGGGGCCCAGCAGTGTTTGTTCAGCCGAAGGTGTCGATGGTTTCGAGGATCTGGGACTGCTCGTTGGGCCCGAATCCGTAGAACAGGCTGGTGGCCGAATCGAGTGAACCGTCGGTGATCATCATCTGGGAGTTGATGCGCACGCCGAACGCCTGCCATGTGGAGAAACTCGGGTCCCACAACATGTTGACGTCGTCGAGAGGCACGTCGGCGATGAACTCCTGAGCTGCTCCGAAATTGTCCTGGGCGCCCAGGCCGATCACCTGGATTTCATCGGCATGGTCTCGGGCGAACTGCCCGACCTCCGCTCGCTCGGAGCGGCAGGTGGGTCAATGAGGGGCCCAGAACCAGATCAAAACCGGCCGATCGCCATCGACCGCAGTGCGCAGTGTCTGCACACTGCCGTCGCTCACATCGAGAACCTCGGTGAGGCGGACGTCTTCGCTGACCGAAAGCGAGTCTGAGTTGGTGGTGGCAGCCGCTCCAGCCGCCGATGCCTCGGGCGTGTCGGGTGCTGCACTGCTCCCTGCACAGGCCGTTGCGAGCACGCCGGTTGTTATCGCCGCGACGGCAAGACGGCGACGGACGCCGGAGTAGGCCGTGGGGCGCGTGCGGTCTACAGTTCGAGAACTGGAGTGATGAGTCGACATCGCCGGAGGAAACACACCATGGAGCCTACGTATTCCCTTGCGGCAGAGCAGTTTCGCCAGCGCATCCAGGACTTCCTTGCGGGCAACCTTCCCGATGTGTGGGCCGGTCTGGGTGCCCTTCCCTCCGACGAGGTGAAGCCGTTCGCCGACGGGTGGCGTCAGAAATTGGCCGCCAACGGCTTCCTGGCCCCGTCTTGGCCCAGTGAATACGGCGGCGGTGGCCTCAGTGAACTGGAGCAGGTGATAGTTGCCGAGGAGTTCCAGAAGTCGGGCGTACCCACCGGTGGCGACAACGATGCCTTCAGCATCCAGATGGTGGGAAACACCATCCTGCAGTGGGGGACCGAAGAGCAAAAGCGGCACTTCCTTCCGCGGATTATCTCCGGTGAAGACATCTGGTGCCAGGGCTACTCCGAGCCCGACGCGGGATCAGATCTGGGGTCGTTGGGCTGCCGGGCGGTGCTCGACGGCGAAGAGTGGGTGATCAACGGTCAGAAGATCTGGACCTCGGCCGGCCAGTACGCCAATTGGATCTTCGTTCTCTGTCGCACCGACCTCGATGCCCCGAAGCACCGTGGGATCAGCTTCATGGTCTGCCCGATGGATCAGCCGGGGGTCGAGGTGAGGCCCATCGAGATGCTGTCGGGCGATGCTGAGTTCAACGAAACCTTCTTCACCGATGCCCGCACATCCAAGGACAATGTGGTCGGCGGAGTCAACGCAGGTTGGGGTGTGGCCATGACCCTGCTCGGCTACGAGCGGGGTGAGTCGGCATCCACGATGCCGATCATGTTCGGTGCTGAATGGCAGAAGCTCGCCGATCTGGCCAAGGCCAACGGGCGATCCTCCGATCCGGTGATCCGCGACCGCCTCAGCCAGACCTTCATCGAGGTCGAGATCATGCGCTACCTCGGGATGGGCACCCTCACAAGATTCCTGGCCGGCCACCAGCCCGGACCGGCAGAGTCGTCTTTCAAGTTGTACTGGAGCGAGTATCACAAGCGCCTCACCGAGTTGGCGATCGATGTGGTGGGACCTGGGGCCATGACTTCGGAGTCCACCGCGATGACGTCGTTCCACTGTGATCTTCCCGGCAGTCCCAACGATGCTGGTTCGTGGGTGGGCGCGTTCTACAACGCCCGGGCGGGCACGATCTACGCGGGAACATCTCAGGTGCAGCGGAACATCCTCGGAGAGATGGTGCTCGGCCTGCCAAAGGAGCCGAGGCCACCGGCGTAGGCGACCCGGGAGCCACCCCCCTGTCACTGGGGCGGGATATGGTGACGAACCCGTGTTCGATCACGGCGTTTTCCACCCCAGGCCGGCCCGGAGCCTTGATGGCAGCCAAGAAGATAACCGCCTACGACGCTGATGCGATCGAGACCCTCGAGGGTCTCGAAGCGGTGCGCAAGCGGCCGGGCATGTACATCGGGGGCACCGGTTCCGATGGCCTCATGCATCTGGTTTGGGAACTGATCGATAATGCGGTCGACGAGGCGTCGGCGGGGTTCGCGAAGAAGGTCGACATCATCTTGCACCGCGACAAGTCGGTGGAGGTTGCCGACGACGGCCGCGGAATCCCTGTGGGCACCCACACCAAACGAAAGGTGTCGGCCCTCGAGGTGGTGTTCACCGAACTGCACGCGGGCGGGAAGTTCGGTGGCGGCGCCTACTCGTCGTCGGGTGGGCTCCACGGGGTGGGTGCATCGGTGGTGAATGCGCTCGCGGCCAAGCTCACCGCCGAGGTGGATCGCGACGGCGCCACCAATGTGTTGTCGTTCAAGGGAAGAGTGGCCGGCCAGTTCACCGGATCGACGTTCAAGCCGGGGCACAAGCTCGAGAAGACGAAGCGGGTTTCCAAGAACAAGACCGGCACGCGGGTGCGGTTCTGGCCCGATCTCGAGATCTTCGACCCCGAAGCCACGATCAATGTCGACGAGATTTGTGATCGAGTCACCCAGGCCTGCTTCCTGGTGCCGGGCATGAAGGTAACCGTCACCGACAGGCGCACAGGGGGCCGCAGCGAGCCCTTCTCCTTCGTCAGTCGGGGCGGTCTGGCTGATCTCGTCGACCACCTGTCGACTGGCGAAAACGTCGGCCAGATCATCAGCTGCACCGGCATCGACACCTTCCACGAGAAGGTGCCGGTCAACGGGAAGATGACCGATGTCGAACGCGAATGCACCGTCGATATCGCGTTGAGGTGGGTGGAGGGCTACGACACCACGGTCGTCTCGTTCGTCAACACGATCCCCACGAGCCAGGGCGGCACCCATCTCGCCGGGTTCGACAAGTCGCTCACCAGGGTCATCAACAATGTGGTGCTCAAGGACAATCGAAAGCTGGCGAGACTGGCGAAGGAAAACAAGAACAAGGCCATGAAGGACGATGCCCAAGAGGGCCTCATCGCCGCGATCAAGGTCACCTTCCCCGAGCCCCAGTTCCGAGGCCAGACCAAGCAGGAGCTGGGCACGCCGGCCATCGAGGGCATCGTGAGCCGCATCGTCTACGAGCAGCTCAAGGAGTGGTTCGAGCCGGGCGGAGGTCCCCGTTCGCATGTGAAGGCCATCGCCGACAAGCTGGCGGCGGCCATCCAGAACCGAGTTGCGTCGAAGCTGGTTCTGGAAAATAAGCGAAAGGCGGCAAGCCTGGGCTCCACCGGCATGCCTGAGAAGCTGGCCGACTGCCGCGTTCATGGCACCGATTCCGAGCTGATACTGGTGGAGGGAGACTCCGCCGCGGGGCCGGCAAAGCGGGGGCGAGATTCCAAGACAATGGCCATCCTGCCCCTCCGAGGCAAGGTGGTGAATGCGGCCAAGGCGAGCCAGAAGCAGGTGCTCGACAATGCCGAGGCCCAGGCCCTGTTCACCTCGGTGGGGGCAGGAGCGGGGCGCGACTTCAACATCGACGATGCTCGCTATGGCCGAATCGTGATCCTGTGCGATGCCGATGTCGATGGCAGCCATATCCGCTGCCTCTTGCTCACCCTGATCCACAAGTACATGAGGCCCATGCTCGAGGCTGGCAATGTCTATGCCGCTCAGCCCCCGCTCTTCACCACCAAGGTGGGCGACGAGACCTACCGGGTGTTCTCCGACGAGGAGCGCGATGCCGTCACCGACGAGTTGTGCAAGGGCAACCGCAAACGCGAAAACGTGAAGTGGCAGAGGTTCAAGGGCCTCGGTGAGATGAACGTCGACGAGCTGCGCCACTGCGCCCTCAACCCCGCCACCCGCACTCTCCGGCGACTCACCATGGACGATGCCCAGGAGGCCAAGGACGCGGCGAAGATGTTTGATGTGTTGATGGGCAACGATGTTGCCGTCCGCCGCGAGTATCTGGTGAAGAACTCGGCCCTCGTCGACACCCGCACCCTCGACGTCTGACGATGCCGCGGGCTCGGGCCCGTGCCGGATCTCAGAATTCGATGACGGCTCGGATGTTCTCACCCTCATGCATGGCGCGGTAGCCCTCGTTGATCTCGTCGAGGGGGTAGCGCGCGGTGATGAGCTCGTCGAGCTTGAGCTTTCCCTGGTCGTAGAGGCGCATCAGTTTGGGGATGTCGGTGCGAGGGTTGCAGTAGCCGTAGATGCTGCCGCGGATCTGCTTGCCCATCAGGGCGAGGTCCAAGGTGTTGACCTTGATCTCATTCTGAAGAGTGTGGGAGAGCGAGGTGAGCACGAGATTGCCGCCCTTGCCCACCAGTGCCATGGCGGGCTCGAACATCTCGCCCTTGGCGTCGCCCATCGTGAGGATCACCGAGTCGGCGTTGCGGCCCCAGCTGATCTCGTCGAGTAGGGGAGCGGCCTCTTCCATCGACGCGGCTGTGTGGGTGGCCCCCATCGTCTGGGCGAACTCCCGCTTCATCTCCACCGGGTCGACGGCGATGATGTTGGCGGCGCCGGCCATCGCCGCGCCTTGCACGGCGTTGACCCCGATTCCGCCGACGCCGACCACCACGACGGTATCGCCGGCGCCAACCTCGGCCACATTCACCGCTGAACCCCAGCCCGTGGCCACACCGCAACTGCACAGTGCCACCGCGTCGAGGGGATACCAGTCGCCCACGTTGACGATCGAGTTTTCGTGGACCACCGCGTATTCTGAGAAGGTACCGATGCCGCTCATGGCTCTCGCTGGACCGCGCGGACCGATGAACTTCGGCTTGCCACGAATGATCTCGGCACCGAAGTCGCAGAGGTATTGCTGTCCGCTGGCACACGGTGGGCAGCGACCGCATGACGGAACGAACGAAGCGGCCGCGTGATCGCCCACCTTGAAGCCACGGACCTTGTCGCCCACCGCCTCCACCACGCCAGATCCCTCATGGCCACACACCATCGGCAGGACTGCCTCGGTGAAGTCGCCCATCCGGATGTGCTCGTCGGAGTGGCATAGGCCTGCGTAGGCCATCTTGACGAGGATCTCGTCGGGGCCGGGGTCGGCGATCTCGAACTCGTCGATGACCCAGGGCTCGTTGACAGCGTAGGCAACTGCGGCGCGTGTCTTCATGGGCCGAACCTAGGACCCAAGCCGGGCACTTGTCACACCCATCAGGTAGAACTACCTCGATGGAGTTAACGCCTACGCCGCCGCCCCGCCTCTCGCCGTCCGGAGCGGGCACGTTCGAACAGTGCCCTCGGCGCTGGCGGTTTCGATATGTCGAACGGCTTCCCGATCCGCCCGGCGAGGCTGCGGTGGCCGGAAGTTTCGCCCACCGTGTGCTCGAGCTGTTGATGCAACGCGAGCCGGCCCAACGCACGGTCGAGGCAGCGAAGGCGATCGCGCGCCAGGAGTGGCCGGAAACCGAGGTCAGCGAGGAGTTCCGGGGCCTCGGTTTCGGCGAGGCCGAGAGCAAGAACTTCCGCTGGAAGTCGTGGCTGGCCATCGAGGGCCTCTGGACTCTCGAGGATCCGAAGACCGTCACCGTCGTGGCCACCGAACAAGACATCGAGGCCGAGCTCGGTGGTGTGCCTTTCCGAGGGATCGTTGATCGTCTCGATGAGGAAGGCGACGGCCTGGTGGTCACCGACTACAAGTCGGGCAAGGCACCCTCCCCCCGCTATCGCAGAGGTCGTCTCGATCAGGTCCTTCTCTACGCCGCGGCGGTGAAGGAGTCCACCGGCCAGATGCCGGTGAGGGCCCGCCTGCTCTACCTGGGTCAGAGGCCGGTCGGGATCGACGTCACCCCAGCCGAGCTCGATGGTGTCACCGAGAGGCTGGCGGCCACATGGGCGGCGATCAACACCGCCTGCTCGACCGACGAGTTCGAACCGCGCACGGGTCCTCTGTGTGGCTGGTGTCCCTACGCCGATCGCTGTGTTGAGGGCACCGCAGAAGTGGCCAAGCGCCAGAACGCGAAGGCGGCCCAAGAAGCAGCGCTCCTCGCGGCCACGGCCTGAGAAGACGCCCGGGTCCTACTGGTCTTCGGCGGTAGCGCGCTTTGAACGGTGGCGATGCCAGAAATGGCGTAGCACGAGCAGACCGACCAGACCGGCGACCGCGCCGGCTAGCCCGGTGTTGATCAGGAGGGCATCGGGCGGCGGGTCGGCTGGTGCGGGGGTCACCGATGGTGACGGGGGAGGATCGTCGTTGGTGGGAGGGACCGCAGACTCCGCGCCGCCGGCCGCTCGGGGGGCGGCGGATCTGGGAGTGCTGCCTAGGAGGGCATCGACAGGGGCTGATTCCTCTTCGGTGGGTCGGGGCCGGCGATGGTTGGCCTGAGGGTCATACGGCATTCGACAACTCCGTGGGGATGATCAGATCGAACAAGCGGTCGAATTCGGCAGAGGCCTCGGGGGCACCAGGCCGATTTCCCAAGGCATGGATCGGAAGAGAGCCCGCCGACGCCTCGGGTACGGCCGCTCGGAGATGCACGGCGGGAAGGACGATCTTGCCATGGTCGGCGCGGAGCTGTTGGTCCCAATAGCGGGCGTCGCGGGTGCGGCCGAGGCGATTGACCGCCACTCCGGCCACGGCGAGAGGGGAGGTTCGGCGGGCCGCGATGCGATCGACGGTACGGAGGATCTGGCCGACTCCGTCAGAGGCCCACGCGCCCGGTTCGGTGACGATGAGGGCACGGTCGGCGGCGAACAACCCGTTGATGGTGAGCAGGCCGAGCGAGGGTGGGCAGTCGATTATCACCAGCTCGTGATGAACACCTTCCAGGGCGACCGCGAGGCGGTCGTTGGCGCCGATCGGATCGGTGAGGAGTTGGGGCTCGCGGGCGGCAAGGGCGGCGGTGGCGGGCACCACCGATGGAGGCCGACCACCTTCGGTGGGCCATCCGGAGGTGACGCGCAGGCCGGCGATCGACCCGGGCCGTTCCTCGGCCAGCGCCTGGTCGACGCTGAATGGTGGATCCCACACACCCAGGCCAGTGGTGGCGTTGCTCTGGGGGTCGAGGTCGATGACGAGGCAGTCGAGTCGGCGCGACCATGCGGTGGCGGCGAGACCGAGGGCGACGGTGGTTTTGCCCACGCCCCCTTTCTGATTCACAACTGCGATGATCGGCACGCCTGCACGGTAGCGGCCCCGTCGGGCCGAGAGCAGGTCGGAGCCCCAGCCTGGGTTGGGGGCGGCTCAGGCGGCCTGGATGTGGGTGGCGACCCGCACGATGTCGTCGAGGGCATCTATCAGGTCGGGTCGGTCCGAGAACAAGGCGCTCGCCTGGGGACAGTCCCAAGGTTGGCAGAGTCGTTCTGGCTCGATGCCGGCCCTGATCCATGCCGTGGCGATTCGGCGAAGGGCACTGTCGACCGCGGGATCGGCGGCGGCGACGGTGGCGCCGGCCATCAGCTCGAGATCCACTTCGGTGTCGTCGACGAGGGGCACCCGAACGAGATTGAACCGGTATCGGAGCGCTTCGGCGGCGATCCTTGTGTGGTTCAACGGACTCAAGCCTCCCTTTCTCACGATCCTTGATCTGTGGCTAACTGTAGAAAGCGGCGCGCGGGGAGGCGTGGATCCCTCACTGTGAGCGGTCGCCGGGTGAGAGAGCGGGCTGGCCGGCCCGCTCAGCGGGACCGGGTCGGCGCTGGGCAGCAGTCGCCGGGGCAGGTGTCGGGACGATCGCCGGACACGCCCAGTGATGCTCTCGCAGCCCTGGAGGTGAGCCTCTCCTCGATCAGGTCGACGAACATCGAGATGAGTCCGGCGCCTGGTTTGGTACCCGGGGTCGCCGCTCGAGCAAGTCGTATACCTGCATCTCGAGCGGTGGTCCGCGCCTCGACGTCGAGGTCCCAGACCACCTCCATGTGATCGCTGACGAATCCGATCGGCACGATCACTGCGGCGCCAGCATCCGCGTCGGCCAAGCGTCGCAGCTCATCGTTGATGTCTGGCTCGAGCCAAGGCACCGTGGGAGGTCCTGATCGGCTTTGCCACGCGATGGTCCAGTCGACCGGCGCGGGGAGCCCAGCCACGACAAGGCGCGCGGTGTCGCGGATCTGGGCCTCGTAGTCGCTGCTCGCGGCAGAAGCGGTTGGTAGGGAGTGCGCCGTGAAGATGATCGGAGCGGCGGCCCCGTCGGTGCCGAGCTGGGCCTGAGCCGCCACCGTGGCGGCGGTGAAGTCGGCGATGAACTCGGGATGGTCGTGGTAGGCCCTGATCTTGTCGATGACAGGAGCACCGGCGCCGACCGATGAGCGGGCTTGTTGGATATCTTCGAGGTATTGGCGACATCCTGAATACGAGCTGTAGGCCGATGTCACGACGGCGAGCGCGTGGCGGACGCCATCGTCGGCCATCTGGCCCACGGTGTCGCTGAGATAGGGGTGCCAGTTGCGGTTGCCCCAGTAGACGGGGAGTTCGCGACCGCTGGCCGAGAGCGCCTTCTCGAGCATGGATCGTATGCGTCGGCATTGCTCGTTGATTGGACTGACCCCACCGAAGTGGGCGTAGTGGGCGCCGACTTCGACCAGTCTGTGGTGAGGGATGCCGCGGCCGGCAGTGACGTTTTCGAGGAACGGCACGACGTCATCGGGGCCCTCTGGGCCGCCGAACGACACGAGAATGATCGCGTCGACGTTGGACATGGGTATGAGACTACCGGCGCCCGCCTTTTCGTTCCCGCCGGTGATCGCTAGCCTCCATTGTTCGACGGGTGGAGGGTCGTCTCGGGTTCGCGTGTGCGTCGGCTCGGTATTCCTCTGGCTGTCGGGTCAACCCATGCGTCAACACCATTCTCCTCGCCCCTCGCGATCCGTCTTCTTCGTGATTCTGGTCACCGCTCTTGCGCTGACCGCGGGATGGCGCGCCCTGTCGGCCTCCGCAGTCACCGCCGACGAGCTGCGCGGTGATATCCCCACGGGCGATCATCTACGCGACGAGCTCGATGAGCTGGCCTCCCTCCGCACCCACCTACTGAGCGAGCTCACCGCGGCGGAGAGAGAGCTGGCCGATGTATTCGTCGAGCGTGATTCGCTCGACAGTGAGCAGCGAGCCCTCACCGCGGAGATCGAAGCTGCCACCGAAAACCTGCGGAGGGTGGCGGTGGAGACCTTCGTGACAGGTGGAGCCGTCGGCAACCTGCAGTTCCTTGCAAGCGTGAGCGAGGCCAGCGATCTCTCCTGGCGCCAGCACCTAGTGCGCAACCATGCCGGTTCGTCGGAGGTGGCGATGGCCCGCCTCCGCGGCCTACGCGAGCAGGCCGACGTCGAGGTGGAGGAAACGATCGAGCGAGCCGCGCGCCTTCGTTCCGACATCAGTGGGCTCGAGATAGCCCTGGTCGGCCTGGCTCCTCGCCAGGCCGAGGCTGAGCGCCTGCGGCCCTTGGCGGCTGCTTGGGACAGGGCTGCGATCGCCATCGCCGAGGGACCCTACGGCATCGCCCCCGCCGCCAAGTGGGCCGCGCTGCGCCGGTGTGAGTCGACCGACAACTACACCGCAGTCAGTCCGTCAGGGGTATACCGCGGGGCCTATCAATTCGATATTCCCACCTGGCAAACCGTCGGCGGATTGGGCGACCCTGCCCACGCTCCACCCGAGGAGCAGGATGCACGAGCCCGCGAGCTCTACGCCCGACGCGGTCATGCGCCCTGGCCGATCTGCGGGAGCCACCTCCGCTAATCGAGGGTGGGTCAGCCCCCGAGCAAGCGACGTGCGCCACGGGCGACTCGACCCGATTCGGGAGGCTCCCAGCCATCGGGAACCAGGTGTGGAGCCCTGGCTGCCACCGCCTCGAGAACGTGTTTGGCCGACGGATTCACCATCGCGACATCGCCGATCACCACGGTGGGGACGGTCTCATTGCCGTTGGCATGACTGCGGACCGTTTCCGCATGGGCGGGATTGTCCCAGATGTTGTACTTCGTCATCGGAATGCCGGTCTTGGTAAGGGCCCGCTCGAGCATCATGCAGAAGCCGCAGCCGGGACGCCAGTAGAAGTCGATCGAGTCGATCTGACCCTTACTGGCCACTGGTTGAGCTTTCGCAGTTGGTTCGTCTGACATTCTGACTCCGCTGATATTGGTTGCCGTGGGGGTGGGGCAGGAGAAGGAACCCGCTGACTCTTGTCCCGCTTCCCCCAACAGCTTGCCCTTACTCCCGAGGGGTTGCACCGGCCCGATGCACGCGGAGAGGGTGGTGATTGCCGTTTGGCTCGTAGTCTGCGCCCCGTGATCCTCGCCGACGTCGACCGCGTCACCATGAGCAGGCCGAATCGCCCCCTCTTCACCGATGTGAGTGTCACGGTGGCCAGTGGCGAACGGCTGGGTGTGGTGGGGATCAACGGCACCGGGAAGACCACACTGCTCGCGGTGATCGCCGGCACTCGCGAGCCCGAGACCGGATCAGTGCGCCGCGGCCGGGGAGTGAGCATCGCCTCCCTCGACCAGGTCACAAGCCTTCCTGCAGGATCCGTGCGTGACGCGGTGGGTTCGGGATGGCGCGGAGAGGCCGCCCTCGACCGGTTGGGTCTCGGATCGATCTTCGATCAGCCCACTGATCGACTCTCGGGGGGCCAGGAGAAGAGGGTCGCTCTCGCCAGAGCCCTGGTCGCCGCCGCCGATCTTCTGATTCTCGACGAACCCACCAACCATCTCGATGTCGACGCGATCGAGTGGCTGGAAGGTGAGCTCGCAGCCTTCCGGGGCGGACTGGTGATCGTCACCCACGATCGTCATGTGCTCGATCGCGTCGCCACCCGCATCCTCGAACTCGACCGCGGCACGGCCTATGTGCATGAGGGGGGCTACGACGGCTACCTCCAGGGACGCGCGGCCCGAGAGGAACGCGCCGCGGCTCACGAGTCCACCCGCCGCAACCTGGCTCGCCGCGAGCTGGCGTGGCTGCGCACGGGAGCCAAGGCCCGCACTCGCAAGAGCCGTTCGCGCATTGAAAGAGCCACCAAGCTGATCGAGGGTGGGCCCGACCGACCCGAGCGCGCCACCGACCTCGACCTCGACTCGCTCCACGCCGGCACGCCCCGACTGGGCGACCAGGTGGTCGAGTTGCACGACCTGACAGTGGGCTTCGAGGGTTTTCCACCCTTGATCACCGGTCTCGAGCTACTCCTCGATCGGCGCGAGCGGCTCGGCATCGTGGGCGTGAACGGATCAGGAAAGTCGACCCTTCTCGATGTGATTGCGGGGCGGCGCGCACCGCTCGCGGGGGAGCGAATCGAGGGACCCACTGCCCAGATCGGCATCCATGATCAGCAGGGACGGGCGCTCGACGCGAAGAAGCGGGTCCGCGAACTGATCGCCGGCGACGGGGCCGAACCAGATTGGTGGGACGTTGCCCTGCTCGAACGATTCTGGTTCGACACCGATGCTCAGCGGTCGCCGGTGGAACTCCTGTCGGGCGGAGAGCGGCGACGGCTCCAGCTGGTGCTCACCCTCGCGGCCAAGCCCAACGTGCTCCTACTCGACGAACCCACGAACGATCTCGATCTCGACACCCTCCGCGCCTTGGAGGATTTCCTCGACACATGGCCTGGCGCGGTGGTGGTGATCAGCCACGACCGCACATTTCTTGATCGCACCGTCGACGACGTGCTGGTGATCGACGAAGGCCGTGCCCAGCGGTGGCCGGGCGGTTATGCGGGCTGGCTCGAAGACCGACGAACCCCATCGGTGAGCCGCGGCGCCGGCACTCTGCCGAGTGCTTCGGGCCCCATAGCAGTCGCCAGGCCTTCGGCCCCCGGGGCTCAACCTTCGGGGCGCTCACGCAGCACGGTGCGCCACGAACTGAAGACCGCGGAGCGGGAGATGGGCAAGCGGGAGATCGTCGTAGCCGAACTCCGGGCCCAGCTCTCGGCCGCAGGGTCTGATCACGAGCAGCTTGCTCGGGTGGGTGGTGAGCTTGCCACCGGTGAACGGGAATTAGCCGAGCTGGAAGAGCGCTGGCTGGAGTTGTCCGCAGAGTTGGAAGAGATGGACCAACGATGACCCTCGCTACCCTTGCCGTATGACTGACACGGCCGAGACCACCAGCACCACCGATGAGGTGATGATCGTCACCGATGCTGCCCGTGAGGTGGTGTCCGACATCCGGGCCAAGGAAGACGATGCCGACGTGCTCGGCCTGCGTGTCGAGGTCACTGGATCCACCGGTGTCGACTACACCTACGACCTCTCGCTCGAACCACTCGCCGAGACAGCCGACGACGATCACCTTCACGAGTCCGAGGGGCTCACCGTCATCATTCCCGCCAACAGTGTCGATGCGATGCGAGGCTCCACCCTCGACCTCCCTGCGATCGCGGGCGAGGGTGGGCTCGTGATCCGCAACCCCAATCGGCCGAGCGCGCTCGGAGACCTCGGCGACCTCGAACTCACCGGCGATGCCGCCAACAAGGTGCAGATCCTCTTGAGCGAGCGAATCAATCCCGCTCTCGCGTCGCACGGCGGGTTCGCCGAGTTGGTGCGGGTCGAAGGCGACAAGGCATACGTCACCATGGGTGGCGGTTGCCAGGGTTGCGCAATGAGCGCGGCCACGCTCCGCGAAGGCATCACCAAGGCCATCCTCGATGCGATTCCCGAGATCAGCGAGGTGCTCGACACCACAGATCACGGCTTGGGCGAGAACCCTTACTACAGCTGAAGGGCCATACGTCTGGTCAGAGCAGCTCGCGGACGCTCGCCGCGATGCCCTCACCGTCGAGGCCGAACCCCGCATGAATTTCGCGTGGGGTGCCGTGCGGAACGTATTCCACAGGCACCCCGAGAACCCGGATCCGACAATCGGCGTCGTGTTCGCCCAGAGCATCGCGAACTCCGGCTCCCGCACCGCCGGCGCGGAGTCCGTCCTCGATCGTCACCACGGCGTCGTGGCGAGCCGCATCGGTGAGCATCACGGGGTCGAGTGGGACCACCACCCGGGGGTCCCAGATCGTGGCATCGATGCCGTCGGCGGCCAGAATCTCCGCCGCGTCGTGGCAGTAGCCGAGCATCTGGCCGAAGCCGAGGAGACACACCGACCCGTCACCGGGGTGCGCAAGGCGGGCATTGAGGCCCGCGCCTACTTCGTGTTCGGCCACCCAAGGAGCGGAGTCGCGCGACCAGCGGATGGCGACAGGCCCGTGGGTGATGTCCATTGTGTCGACCATCATCTGTTGGAGTTCTTGATAACTCGAAGGAGCGAACACGGTCATGCCCGGCACCTTGGTGAGCAGCACGAGATCCAGAACACCGTGGTGTGATGCCCCGTCGGGACCGGTTATGCCTGCCCGATCCATGCAGATGATGATGGGCTGGCCATGGAGTCCGGCGTCGAGGTTGACCTGGTCGAAGGCGCGGGTGAGGAAGGTGGCATAAACCGCAACGAGGGGGCGGAGTCCGCCCATGGCCATCCCGGTGGCGGCGGTGATCGCGTGCTGCTCGGCGATGCCGACATCGATGCATCGATCGGGAAAGCGTTCCTTGAACGGCAACAGGCCGGTGGAGTCGGGCATGGCCGCGGTGATAGCGATGAGTTCGGGGTGTTGGTCGCCGAGTTTCACCATGGTCTCGGAGAAGGCGGCGGTGTAAGACCCCTCCTTCACCGACCCGGTGTCGTGCATGGCCTTCACCGTGTCCTGCTCGGCCGGGCCATAGCCCCGACCCTTCTGGGTGAGCACATGGACCAACACGGGGCCGTCGAACTCCGCCGCGTTTTGGAGAGCTTCTTCCACCGAGGCGATGTCGTGGCCATCGAAGGGGCCGGTGTAGCGAATGCCGAGGTTCTCGAAGAATGCGGGCGGCTCCCACATCTCTCGGATGGCGGCCTTCGACATTTTCACGCCGCGCCCGATCTGCTCGCCCACCCACGGGATGCGCTCAGCGATCTCCTCGATCTTGGCCTGTCGGCGCATATATGTGGGGTTGTTGCGGATCTTGATGAGGCTCTCGCCCAGCCTGCTGACCGTGGGGGCGTAGGACCGGCCGTTGTCGTTGAGCACGATCACCGTGTCGCAACCGCTGTGGCCGAGATTGTTGAGACCCTCGAAGGCCATGCCGCCGGTCATGGCGCCATCACCGATCACAGCAACTACCTTGCGGCGCTCGTCGTTGGCCTGGAACGCCGTCGCCAACCCGTGGGTGTAGCTCAGCACTGTGGATGCGTGACTGTTTTCGATCCAGTCGTGCTCGGATTCCTCCCGGCTCGGGTATCCCGACAAGCCGCCGGTCTCGCGGAGAGAGGTGAATCTGTCGGCCCGGCCGGTGATGATCTTGTGGACGTAGGCCTGGTGGCCGGTGTCCCAGAGGATCGCGTCGTGGGGCGAACGGAATACGCGGTGCAGCGCGATGGTGAGTTCGACCGCGCCGAGGTTCGACCCGAGATGGCCGCCATGCTCGTTGACCGCGTCGATGACGTGGTGGCGAATTTGGTCGGCGAGGTCGTCGAGTTCGGCGTAGCTGCGGCCCCGCAGGTCGTCGGGGCCGGTGATCGCGTCAAGCAGCATCGACGGAAAGCGTACCGGCAGGACCGGGGAGAAGACGGGCCAGAGGGCGGGCCAGTGCCAGTCCCACGGCGAGAGCCACTATTCCGCCGATCGCGTCGATCCAGTAGTGGTTGGCTGTCACGAGGATCGCGAACATCGTGAGAGCGGGGTAGACGGCGATCGACAATCGGGCCCAGCGTGGGCGCAACACCGGATAGAGAGCGATCGCAGACCAGAGAGCCCAGGCGATGTGGAGGCTCGGCATGGCGGCGTACTGGTTGGAGATCGTCTCCATCGTGCCCGACTCGAAAGACCACAGGCCGCCGGGATGCACAAGAGTGTCGATGTAGTCGTGGCCGGGTTGGCACGCACCGTACTGACTCACACAGTTGCTGAGAAGTCGGGGCGGCATCAGGGGATAGAAAGCGAAGCCGACCAGCGCCACTGTGGTGGTGGCGCACAGGGCCGATCGCATGAAGGTGTAGCGGCGGGGATAGCGGGCGAACATGAACCCCATGGCGAAGATCGTCACGACGAAGTGGAAGGAGCCGTAGAAGACGTTCCAGAACACGAGGAACCAGTCCCAGTCGATGAACTGGGCCTGAACCCATTCCTCGACGTAGAGCCCGAGAGCCTTCTCGGTGTCGATCACCACGATCGCGTTGTCGAAGGCGGAGTCCTTCACCCTCTCGCCGAGGGCCGATCCGAACTGGTTTCGGACACCTGAGTAGATGACGTAGAAGCCGAGGGTGAGGAGGATCTCGACCCACCAGCGCAGAGGGTGGCGAGCGGCGCCCGAAACTTCGTCGTCGATCACGACGTCAGTGTTCACAGCCGGTTCTTGCATGTCGCCTCCTCTCTTTCGTCGGTCCCGCGGCCGTGAGCAGATAGAGGCGGATCGTACCCGACGAGTCGGTACGGTCGTCTGCGCTCTAGCGGTGTGAGACAGTCGGCGCCGTCACCATCTCGATTCCTTCCGGAAGGTGACGTCCATGCGTTGTGTCCTTGTCCTCGGTGCCCTTGCTCTGGCCGGCACCACCACCCTGGGGTGCGCCCCTTCGTCGTCGGGCTCTCCGGCGCCCCTCGGCGCCTCGCTCACGGTCGGTGCTTTCACCGTCTCGACCAGCGTCGTGCCACGAGGCCCTGGCCTTTCCGTGGCTCTGATCGAGATGATCACGGCGCCGGTCGGCCGGGTTGAACGACGGACGACTCTCGGCGTTGCGGCCGTCGAAGTGACGATGGTCTCGACGCTGTCCTGGGACACATCCGGCGGCGAATTGGCCAGCCGGCTCCAGGCCGGCGGCCCCTTGGTCGGTCACCCCGGCATCGCCGCGATCCTCGCTTCTCGCGAGCAGCTTGCTCAGGCCGACGACAGGCTCCTCGACCCGGACGATCTCGCCCTGGAGCAAGATGGCGTGGTGGCTGGGGTCATCGGCCTGATTGGGGAGATCCAACTCGCCGATGACGGCGCCGGCCGGCTCGTCGGTGAGCGGATCGTTGGGGGCACGGTGGAGAGGGTCACAGTGGAGATCGAACAGGGGCATCTCGTGTTTGTGGGTACGGAATTCGGGGGCGCCGGCGCGGGTGGTCGAGACGAGTGGAGGTTCTACGGGGGCTGAGCTTCGCAGAGGTGCGGGGGTAACATTGCGTCCCTGTTCCCTTGGGAGGTCCCGTGCTCGACCACGAGCTCATCAACCGCACGCTTTCAACCGCTCTGGAAACCGGCGGCGAGTTCGCGGAGGTTTTCGCCGAAGACAAGCGATCATCATCGGCTGTGTTCGACGATGGTCGGGTGGAGGAGCTCACCAGCGGCCGCGATCGTGGGGCCGGCATCCGGGTGGTGGTCGGTGAGACCACCGGCTTCGCCCACACCGCCGACCTCTCCGAGACCGGCCTTGCCAACGCTGCGCGGGCCGCCGCGGCCGCAGCCCGGGGCGGTGGAAGACGCACTCGGAGTGTCGCGGTGTCGCCGATCGATGTCGATCGAGGCCCGGGCGCCCGGATTCCGCCCGAGGATGTGGCAAAGGCCACCAAGGTCGGGCTTCTCACCCTCGCCAACGAGGCAGCCCGTGGAGAAGGGGCGGCGATCTCTCAGGTCTCGGCGCGTTACGGCGACAGCAGGCGTCGGATCCTCGTGGCCAACTCCGATGGGGTTCTCGCCGAAGACGACCAGATCCGCACCCTTTTCTCGGTGTCGTGTGTCGCCGCCGGTGACACCGGCTTGCAGACCGGCCGCGAGTCCACCGGCCGCACGATCGGCTTCGAACTCTTCGATGAGACCGACGTGGAAGAGATGGGTCGCAGCGCGGCCAATCGTGCCCTCACCAAGCTCGGTGCTCGTCCGGCGCCGTCTGGCGCCATGCCGGTGGTTGTCGGTCCCGGTGGCGGAGGTGTGCTGTTCCATGAAGCGTGTGGCCACGGCCTCGAAGCCGATCTTGTCGCCAAGTCGGCTTCGGTGTTCGCGGGAAGGGTCGGCGAGACGGTTGCCTCGCCGATGGTGACCCTCATCGACGACGGCACGATGGCCGGCGAATGGGGCCATTTCACCATCGACGACGAGGGTCGCCCTGCCGCTCACAATGTGCTGATTCGGGACGGTGTGCTCACCGACTACATGTGGGATCACCTGAGGGCGCGCAAGGAGGGGCGGCCTAGCTCCGGCAACGGTCGTCGCCAGAGCTATCAGCATCTCCCGATGGTGCGGATGACCAACACTTACATCAGCAACGGGAGCGATGAGCCGGCCGACATAATCGCGTCGACGCAGTCGGGTGTGTACGTGGCCCAGTTGGGCGGAGGCCAGGTCAACACCGCCACCGGTGATTTCGTTTTCGGCATGACCGAGGCCTACCTCATCGAAAACGGTGAGATCACCGAGCCGATCCGCGAGGGAAATCTCATCGGCAACGGCCCTGAGGTCCTCACCCGCATCGATGCACTCGGCAACGACTTTGCCATGGGCTCGCCGGGCACCTGCGGTAAGGACGGCCAGGGTGTCCCGGTAGGCGATGGCACACCGACCTTGAGGGTCACCAGCCTCACCGTCGGTGGAACAGCGGCGTAGGGGCTGGCATGACTGATCTTCTCGATATCGCCACCCGGGTCGCGGGATGGGCCAAAGACGGTGAACAGGTCGAGGCGTTCGTGGTGCACGAGCGAGAGACCGAGGTGCGCGCCTATGAGGGTGAGGTTGAATCGCTCACCAGCGCAGAATCGCAAGGAATAGGCGTTCGCGTGATCTCCGATGGCAAGCAGGGCTACGCCTACGCTGGCACCCTCGACCACGACGCGCTGGAGGAAACTCTCCGTGAGGCTCGGGACAATGCCGGGTTCGCCGAGACCGATGAATTCAACGGTGTCGCGTCGCCCGATGGAGTGGCCACCGCCAACCTCGAACTCTATCGCGAGGGCCTCGTGTCCTTTCCCACCGACGACAAGGTGGCGCTGGCGATAGAGCTGGAGCGCGCCACCAGGGCCACCGACCCGCGTATCGCCGGAATCGAATCGGCCGAATACATCGACTCCCTCTACGAGTCGGCCGTCGCTACCTCCACCGGTATCGCCTCCGTCACGCGCGAGACGGGTTGCTATCTGGCGGCCTATGCCCTCGCCGAGGAAAACGGTGAGACCCAGACCGGTTTCGGTTTCTCGATCGGTCGAGAGCCGAGCGCTCTCGATCCTTCGGTCGCCGCCCAGGATGCGGCCGACCGGGCCACCCGCCTGCTCGGTTCCATCAAGCCCCCGACCGAGCGACTCACAGTTGTGCTCGATCCATGGGTCACGGCCCAGCTGCTCGGCATCGTCGGCCATACCCTCACCGGCGACGCGGTGCTGAAGGGACGCTCCCTGTTCGCCGAGCGGATGGGGGAGGAGGTGGCCGCCGGCGCTATCACGCTCGTAGACGACGCCACCAACCCTGCCGCGTTCACTGCATCGATGGTGGATGGCGAGGGACTCGCCATCCGTTCCACCCCGCTGATCTCCGACGGGATTCTCAGTGGCTTTCTCCACAACTCCTATTCGGGTCGGCGCTCGGGAACCGCGTCGACGGGATCGGCGGCGCGTGGCGGCTTCAAGAGCGCACCGGGAGTGGGCGCGCACGCGCTCGCCCTTCAACCGGGCGATCGCCAACCCTCCGATCTGATCGCTGAGATCGACGACGGTTTCCTGGTGCAGGGAGTGGCGGGGTTGCACTCCGGGGTGAATCCCGTATCGGGCGACTTCTCCACCGGGGCCGAAGGTCTGCGCATCCGCAACGGCGAGTTGGCCGAGCCGATCCGGGAGGTCACGATCGCGTCCACACTCCAACGCCTGCTCCAGGATGTCGTCGCGATCGGCAACGACACCGAGTGGCTGCCGATGAACGCCGCGGGCGTCACCCTGGTGATCGCCGACGTCACCATGTCGGGCGCCTGACCCTGTGACCGAAGTAGCGGGGCTGGCTCGACGCATCGTCGGGTCGGCCGTTCAGGGTGAGCAGGTGGAGGTCTGCGTGGGTCGCTCGGTGCGAACCGAGGTTCGGGTCCATGGTGGGGAGGTGGAGTCGCTCACCATTGCGGAGACCGCTGGGGTGGGGGTGCGCCTCGTCCGCGACGGACGAGAGGGTGTGGCCCACGCCGGTACCTTCGATCTCGATGTGGTCGATGCACTCCTGGCGGAGGCACGCGACAACGCCACATTTGCCGAACCCGACGAGCGAGTCGGCCTCGCGGTCGGCGATGGGGTCGACTGCGCAGCGATCGACCCTTGGAGCGCCGAGGTAGAAGCAACTCCCGTCGAAGCCAAGATCGATCTGGCCATGCAGTTGGAGGCCCGGTGTCGGGCACTCGATCCCCGGGTTCGAGGCGTGCGCACCTCGATCTACGGCGATTCTCGCACCGAGATAGCGGTGGTGAGCAGCCTGGGCATCGACGCTTCTCGCCGGGCCACATCGGCCGCTCTGTCCACCAACGTTCTCATCGACGATGTCGAGGGCTCAACCCGCACGGGGGCGGCGGTGGAGGCGGCCCGGGCGCCCGGCGCGCTCGATCCCGAGAGTGTGGCTGCAAAGGCGGTGGCTCGAGGACTTGCCCTGGTGGGAGCAGGCCGGCCGCGTACCGGCCGCCCCCTCATAGTGCTGGAGCCGCGGTTCGCGGCCACCATCCTCGGCATCGTGGCCGGGATGCTCTCGGGTGAGAGGGTGGCGAAGGGTCGCTCTCCTTTCGGCGAACGAGTTGGCGAGACGATTGCCACCGCTGATCTCACCATGTTCGACGATCCCACCGATCCCGACTCCCTCGGTGCGGCGGCTTCCGACGGGGAAGGTCTCGCCTGTCGCACCGTCCCCCTGATCAGTGAAGGCCGACTCGACGGCTTCCTTCATGATTCCCGTAGTGCCCGTGCCCTCGGCGTGGGGTCCACCGGCTCGGCCTTACGAGCCGTCCGGGGGACGCCGAACCCGGGGCACCGCTCCTTACAGGTCGCCCCCGGTCGGGGAGATCTGGATTCCCTCGTAGCGGGTATCGACGACGGCCTGCTGATCGCGTCTTTGCAGGGCCTGCACTCAGGCGTCAACGCGGTGAGCGGCGACCTTTCGGTGGGGGTGGAGGGGATCGTCATCCGCAACGGTGAGTTGGCCGAGCCAATCCGTGAAGGCACTCTCGCCGGCGCGATTCCCCGGCTTCTCCAAGACATCGTGGGCATCGGAGCAGACCTCCAACGCCAGCCGGGCGGTGCCAACGTGCCGTCGCTGGTTGTATCGGGTCTGACCGTTGGCGGCGCTGGCGGCTGAGCTCCGCCTAGCCTCAGATCCGCAGTCGGAGGTGCCGACGGGGAGACACAATGGAGATCCTTCACGCGATCGTGCTCGGCATCGTCCAGGGCTTGTCGGAGTTCCTGCCGATCTCGTCGAGCGGTCACCTCGAGCTGACCCGCTGGCTCTTCGGGTGGGACGCTCTCGACGAGGAACTCGAGACTGCGTTCGACGTGGCGGTTCATCTGGGCACGCTCGTCGGTGCGATCGCCTACCTCCGCCGCGATGTGTGGCGTTATCTCCTCGCCGGGCTCGGCCCCTTGCGCCATGAGCCACTCGGTGTCGACGGACGGATCGCCTGGTTCCTGGTGGCTTCCGCGATTCCGGCCGGTTTCACCGGTGTCTTGCTCAGGGATCAGATCGGCGACCTCGACCGCATCTGGGTGATTGCCGTGATGCTCATCGTCTTCGGACTGGCTCTGTTGATCGCCGATCGCTTGCCTCAGCGAAAGAGCCTCGACGAGTTCAGCTTGGGCGATGCGCTCGCGATGGGAGTGGGCCAGGCCCTGGCTCTGCAGCCGGGGGTGTCCCGCTCCGGTGCCACCCTTACCGTGGCCCGTGGGCTGGGGTTCGAACGCGACTCCGCGGCCCGGCTGGTCTTCTTGATGAGCCTCCCGATCATCGCCGGCGCCGGCGTCTTCTCCCTCGCCGATGCCGACATCCCGTCGTCGTTCTGGCCACCCTTCCTGTGGGGGATGGCCGCTGCCGCGGTTACGGGCTGGGCGGCGGTGTGGGGCACCCTGAAGCTGGTGAGGTCGCGGAGCTTCGCTCCTTTTGTGGCCTACCGGGTGGTGGTCGGGGTGAGTGTCTTGTTGATCCTCGCCACGGGTTGGCGCTGATTCGCCTCAGCCGCTGAGCACCACCGCGACCCCGCCACGCGATAGTTCGGCCACGATCCCACCCATCTCGGCGCGCCCCACTGCGATCGTGGCCTTGCCGTCGCTGGTGGCGACGACCGTGCCGTCGACGGAGAGAGGGAGGCCGGAGGAGAGGGCGTGGAGATCGACCCGATCCTTGATCGCGAAGATGTTGTCGTCGACGGTGAGGGTGATCGCCACCTCGCGCTCGGGTAGCCGGGCCGCGACGGCGCCACCGCCTGATGGGTCGAGGCGTGGCAGTCGCAGGATCTCCAGGGCCGCCACGTCGACACGTAGCCGGAGGCCTTCGGGGTCGGTGCGCATAGCGTCGTCGGGGATGGCCGCTTTGGGTATCCCTCTCAGGACTGCGTCTCCCTGCTCGAGGATCTCGCCGGCAAGGAGCGATCGGGTGGCCAACCACACCGGTTCGACGGTGCCCCATTGGGCTTGGGCTTGGGCGGCTTCGGCGCGGGTGTGGTTGACGACTCCAGCCAGCGCAGCCGCAGCGGCGATAGCGGCGACCCAGCGGACGGCCTGCCATCGTCGCAGGCGAGCTTGGATGGCGGCCATCACGAACGAGGGGGTGACGCGGCCGCCCGGCCGCGCTGGATCGGGCATGTTCTTCTCCGGCGGGGAGATGATTCGCGGGGAAGCTTTGCCGCGGACGGCGGGGAGTGGCTAGCTCGAAGAGTTGGAGCTGGTGGAGCTCGAATTGGAGCTCGAGGAACCCGAATCGGAGCCCGAGGAACCCGAATCGGAGCTGGTGGAGCTCGAATCGGAGCTCGAGGACCCCGAATCGGAGCCCGACTGGCCGTTGGACGACGACGAGGAACTCGAGTCCTTCGAGGACGTAGACGACTCCGAACTCGACGACGAGGAGGAGGAATTCGAAGAGGAACTCGAAGACGACTCACTCTTGCGACCCGACGCGTTGGCACCGTGGTCGTTCTTGTAGAAGCCATCGCCCTTGAACGAGATCCCGACCTTGGAGAAGACCTTCCTCACCGGGGCACCACACGTTGAGCCCTCGGCGTCGCCCTCATGGGTCTGGGGACACTCGCTTAGGGCATCGTCGGAGAACGACTGCCAGAGCTCGAACATCTCGCCCGTGCGCTCGCATCGGTAGTCGTAGGTGGGCACGGAGGAGGAGGATATCTGCCCAGCTGGCCAAGGGCACCGTACGATGGGCGTGTGTTGCTCGTAGGGGGACTCCTAATCGCCTACCTGGTGGGAACCTTCCCCACCGCCTTGATGGTGGGCCGCCGGATCGGTAGAGATCCGTCGCGAGAGGGCTCCGGCAACCCCGGGGCATCCAACGTGTACAGAATCGGTGGCCGCCGAGCGGGGATCATCGTGGGCATCATCGACATGCTCAAGGGCGCGGTGCCGGTGGGCATCGCCCTGGCGGTGGCCGGACGGCCCGAAGCCCACGCGGTCTGGGTGGCGGCGGTGGCCGGACATGTCTGGCCGATCACCCGCCGGTTGAGGGGCGGCAAGGGAGTTGCCACCGCAGGCGGAGGTGGAATCGTCGTCGGCCCGATCATCGGGATCTCCTGTGGCTTGTTGTTTCTCGCGGTGGTGAAATTCGGCCGGGTCGCGGCGCTCGGCTCCCTGTCGATCGCCATCGCCTTTCCAATCGTCAGCGCGATAGCGGGCCGGCCGCTCTCGGAAGTGGCGGTTTCAGCCGCTGTTGCCGGAATCCTCGTGGTTCGCCACCAGTCGAACATTCGTAAGATGCTGGGTGGCGCCGAAGCGGAGCACGATCGACGAGAAGACACTGGCACCGCGGCCTGAAAGCTCAGTAGAGGGAGCGCAGGGCCGATTGGCTGGAGTGCCCCGTTCGGAGCAGTAGCGTTCGGGTGGTCAGATCTCTGGGAGAAACATCCATGGCATCGAAGGTTCGCAAGGCTGTGATCCCCGCCGCGGGATTGGGCACCCGTTTCCTACCGGCCACTAAATCTCAGCCGAAGGAGATGCTCACTGTCGTCGACCGGCCTGCAATCCAGTGGGTGGTGGAGGAAGCGGTGGCGGCCGGAATCGACGACGTGTTGATCATCACCAGCCCCACCAAGAAGGGCGTCGAGGACCATTTCGATCGGATGGCGGAGCTCGAATCCCTGCTCGAATCCAAGGGAAAGATCGAAATTCTCAACCAGCTTCGACGCATCACCGATCTCGCCACCTTCCATTTCACCCGCCAGGGCGCGCCGCTCGGCCTGGGCCATGCGGTGTCGATGGCAGCGCGCCACGTGGGCCACGAACCGTTCGTGGTGTTGCTCCCCGACGAGATTATGGCCGACGGTGGCGACACCCTCCGGCGCATGATCGAGGTCACCGAGACAACGGGCGAGTCGTGTGTGTCGCTGTTCGAAGTGGAGGGGTCGGAGATCTCCAACTATGGATGTGCCGGGTTCTCCGAACGCGACGGCGATATGGTCACGATCGATCGCCTGGTGGAGAAGCCCGCCCCCGATGAGGCGCCATCGAATCTGAAGGTCACCGGACGTTATGTGTTCACGTCGGAGATCTTCGATCGTCTCGAGCGCACCCAGCCGGGTAAGGGCGGTGAGATCCAACTCACTGATGCGATGGCGATGCTCATAGGCGACCCTGGAATGAGGGGTCTGGTCATCAAGCACGCCAGCTACGACGCCGGCCAGAAACTCGATTGGTTGAGAGCCAATGTCGAATTGTCGCTCGATGATCCCGTAGGGGGCACCGCGGTGGCGGAGATGTTGGCGGAGATAGTTCGCAGCCGCGGCCTGCTCTGAATTCGCCCGCTTCGGGTTGGGGTTGGGTCGAGGCTCACCGGATGGCACGATTGCGGCGTGATCCCTCTCTCTGAAGCTCGTGCCCATGTCTTGCAGCAGGTGGCCCCGCTCGCACCCACGACGGTTGCCGTCGGTGATGCGGCCGGCCTGGTGTTGGCTTCTGATGCCGTGGCCGACGAACTCGTCCCGCCTTTCGCCAACACGGCGATGGACGGTTTCGCGGTGCGGGCCGCCGACACCGTCGGCGCACCCGTGAGGCTTCAACTGGTTGGCACCCTGGCTGCCGGTGCCTCTTTCGACGGCACCGTCGAGCCCGGTCAGGCCGTGCAGATCATGACCGGCGCACCGATGCCCGATGGGGCCGACGCAGTGGTGATGGTGGAGCGTTCCACCATCGACGAGGCTTCGAATCGAGTCGAGCTAGAGATCGAGGTGGATGTCGGCAACCACGTGAGAGAGGCGGGGGAGGACGTCGCCCCTGGCGATCTGCTGTTTCGAGCGGGCACCGTGCTCGGTGCGGGACATCTCGGTGTCTTGGCGAGTGTCGGCCTGCAAACCGTCGAGGTGATCCGGCGTCCTCGGGTGGGAGTCGTGTCGACTGGCGATGAGTTGGTCGACGATGGGCGGGCGCTCCAACCCGGACAGATACGCGACTCCAATCGCCGAACCCTGCTCACCCTGGTGGCAGAGGCCGGGTGGGAGGCGGTCGACCTCGGCATAGCGGTCGATGACATGGAGACCATCCGCGATGCATTCGTGTCCGGTGCCGAGAGCTGCGATGCCATCTTGTCTTCGGGGGGCGTCTCGATGGGGGTCTTCGACTTCGTGAAGGTCGTGCTCGACGAGATCGGCGACATGCGCTGGATGCAGATCGCTATCAAGCCCGCCAAACCCTTCGCTTTCGGCATGGTCGACGGCACCCCTATGTTCGGGCTCCCCGGGAACCCGGTGTCGTCGATGGTGTCGTTCGAGTTGTTGGCCCGACCCGCAATACGCACGATGGCGGGACACGCCGATCCCTTTGCGCCCCGGTTGGTCGCGATCAGCGACGATTCACTCACCCACTCACCCGATGGCAAGACCCACTTCCTGCGGGTGGAAGGGGGCCCCGATGAGTCGGGGCGATGGCATGTGCGCCGAGCTGGAGGCCAGGGAAGTCACCAACTCACTGCGATGGCGCGAGCCGATGCCCTCGCGGTGGTACCCGACGGGGTCGAGGTCGGCACCGGTGACGAGGTCGAGATCATGGTTCTGCGATAGCGTGGGGCAGTGACTTCACAGCTCATCGACGGGTTCGGGCGCGTTCATCGCGACCTGCGGATCTCGGTCACCGATCGCTGCAATTTTCGCTGCACCTACTGCATGCCCGCAGAGGGTATGGAATGGCGGTCCCGCGAAGAGCTACTCACCTTCGAAGAGATCCATCGCCTCGCCCGGATAATGGTCGAGCGCTACGGCATCGACGGCATCCGCCTCACCGGCGGTGAGCCCACGGTTCGGGCCAAGCTCCCGGTCCTGGTGGAGATGCTCGCCGGGCTGGGTGTCGATCTCTCCATGACCACCAATGGCGTTTCGTTGCCTTCGGGCGCGGCCGATCTGAAGAAGGCCGGTCTAAACCGGGTCAACATCTCTCTCGACTCGCTGCGACCCGAGCGATTCCAAGAGATCACTCGACGCGACGATCTCCATCGTGTGCTCGAGGGAGTCGACGCGGCGATCGACACCGGTTTCGATCCGGTGAAGATAAATGTGGTGGTGATGAAGGGCATCAACGACGACGAGGTCGTCGACTTCGCCGCGTTTGGCCGCGAGAAGGGTGTGGTGGTGAGGTTCATCGAGTTCATGCCTCTCGATGCCGACGAGATCTGGAACAACGATCTCGTGCTCCCCCAGGCCGAGATAATCGACCAGATCCAGGCGGTGTATCCGATCGAACCGGTGAAGCGCACCTCGGCGCCGGCGAGCCGTTGGCGCTACGTCGATGGTGGTGGCGAGATCGGTGTGGTCGCCAGTGTGAGCGACTCCTTCTGCGACACGTGCGATCGGGTTCGTCTCACTGCCGACGGCCAGTTTCGGGCTTGCCTATTCGCCACCGACGAGAATGATCTGAGGGTCATGCTCCGAAGCGGCTGCAGCGACGACGACATCGCCGAAGCATTGGGCCACACGGTGGCGGCGAAGTGGGAAGGCCACCAGATCAACCAGGTGCACTTCATACGACCCCGCCGTTCGATGTCGGAGATCGGCGGTTAGCCAACTCTCCGGGTCCTAGACTCCGGCCATGTCCGATGCCGGTTTCACCCATCTCGACCGTCTAGGCCGTGCCCGCATGGTCGACGTCACCCCGAAAGAGGCGACCCACCGTCGAGCGATCGCCCGGGGAAGGGTCACCATGACTTCCGAGACGGCGTCGGCGGTGGCTCAGGGAGCCATAAAGAAGGGTGATGTGCTTGCTGTCGCGCGAGTTGCGGGGATCCAGGCCGCCAAGCGCACATCTGATCTCCTGCCCTTGTGTCATCCCCTGCTGGTGGGAGCGGTGGCGGTCAATTTCGAGATCAATGACACCTCGATCGAGATCGAGGCCCAGGTCGAGACGGTAGATCGCACCGGGGTGGAGATGGAAGCGCTCACTGCCTGCGGCATCGCCGCGCTCACGATCTACGACATGTGCAAGTCGATGGATCGGGGCATGGTGATTGGCGAGGTCGCCCTGTGGGAGAAGACGGGTGGCCGCTCGGGCCACTATCGCCGCACCGACGCCCCCCTCGACTCGAACCTGTCTGATTGAGCCCTGTCTGATTGAGCCGTGTCTGATTGAGCCCTGTCTGATTGAGCCCTGTCTGACAGCACTGTGGCGGAAGACTCACCGCTGCGGATTGCCTATGTGTTGCATTCTGTAGTAAAACTGTAACCTGGAGTACGGGTTCCGCAACAGCGGAGCCTCTTTCATGCAGTTGGCATCCGCCGACTGGCCCTACTGGAGGGGTTGTCCAACAGTGTCGACGTCCATCGTCCTCATAGTGCTTGCCGCGGGCTGGGGTGGTTACCTGATCGTCTGGTGGCGTGATTCTCGCCGCGTCTCCACCGGCCGGTCCGATCGAATCCGTTCGTTCAGTTCGGGCATGGGCTCGCTTGGCGGATCCGCCGCCCGCACTCTCACCGCCGGCGGAAGCTCGGCCAGCCTCGTGCCCCGCAACGCCGAGGAGGCGGGTCGCCGTCGCCACATGATCCTCACTGTTCTCGCCGGCCTGGCCCTCGTCACCCTGCTGGCGGCGGTGGTCTTGGGCCCGCTCGCCCTGCTGGCCCACGTCGTCACCGACCTTGCCCTCGGTGGCTACGGATATGCCGTCCTGCAGCGTCGCAACCTCGCGGCTGAGCGCGAGATCAAGGTCCGCATGCTCTACCCCGAAGGCGTAACTCCGCTCCACGCGGCCGAGCGTCAGACCGTCAACGCCTGAACCGCACGGGGGAGCCAATCGCTCACCCGCGCCGCTACGCTGACGGCTCCCCAACGGGGGTGTAGCTCAGTTGGTAGAGCGCCTCGGTCGCATCGAGGAGGCCAGGAGTTCAATTCTCCTCACCTCCACCCGTTTGTCGGATTCCCGGGTCTTGGCCCGGGAATCTCTCGTTTTCGGACCCCACAGGTAGGGCGATTTCCGAGGAACGTCCAAACCTTTCATGGATCGGTCGAAAGTGCCGACAGGACTATTCGAAAAGCCCCTACGGGAGACGAGCGCGTGCGGACTGCAAACGAAAACGATTACGGGACGGAAGTGCCGAAGTCGCCGGATCGGCTCGGGATTCCGTATGCGATGGTGTCCGATCTGGTACTCAGGCGATGCCTTCTCGAGGGCAAGACCAACATCTCTCGACTCTCCAAGGCGCTGGCATTGCAAGCGGGTCTCGTCGACAAGCTCGTCCAGGAACTCCGTGAGAAGAAGGAGATCGAGGTCCTCGGCATGGAGGGCCGCGATTACACGATCGCGCTCACCAACCTCGGCCAACAGCACGCCAACGATCGTTTCGCCCAGTCTCGCTACGCCGGCGCAGCACCGGTTTCGCTCGGGGCCTATCGAGCCGTCGTCGCGTCCCAGCGACTTGCTGTGCATGTCAATCGCGACATGTTGAAGACAGCATTCTCGGATCTGGTGATAGCGGACGAACTGCTCGATGAACTGGGGCCGGCTCTGAATGCCAATGGCGCCATGTTCCTCTACGGCCCTCCGGGCACGGGCAAGACATCGATCGCCGAACGAATCGTTCGCATCAGCCCCGACCATGTGCTCGTCCCCCGAGCCGTGGAGGTCGACGGCCAGGTCATCTCTGTCTTCGACCAGACCGTCCACATCGAAGCCGAAGCCCAGCCGCCTGATCTCGATCCCAGGTGGGTGCTGTGTCATCGCCCCCGCGTGGTGGTGGGCGGCGAACTCACCGGAGCGATGCTCGATCTCACCTACGACCACACCAGCGGTGTCTACCTCGCGCCCCTCCAGATGAAGGCCAACAACGGGGTGATGATCATCGACGACTTCGGCCGTCAGGTGTTGACCCCCGACCAACTCCTCAACCGGTGGATCGTGCCCCTCGATCGCCGCATCGATTACCTCTCCTTGAGCTATGGCATCAGCTTCGAGGTGCCGTTCGACGTGAAGGTCGTCCTGTCGACCAACCTCGATCCCTCCGACCTCGGTGATGAGGCCTTCTTCAGGCGCATCCAGAGCAAGATCTACATCGGTGCCATCACCGAGGACGCCTTCGACTGGATCCTCGCCCGTGTCGCTCACGGAATGGGAGTGGGCTGTGATGCCGAGGCCGCGGAGTATCTGCGCAGACTCTGTGTGGAGCACGGCGGCGACCTGCGGCCCTACCTCCCTGCGGATGTCTGCAAGCTCGTCAAGGCGCTCGCCCAGTACGAGGGCATCCCTCCGGTTCTCGACCGGACCACCATCGATCGAGTACTGGGCCTCTACTACACGCGAGGACTCGGTGGCCCCGGTGGCTATGGCAAGGCCGGTTCTGTCATCAACGAGCCGAGCGAGATTCTCGAGCCCGAAGAGCATGAGCGAACTCCTCTCACCACAAAGGGACCGGTCAGCACGTTCTAGCCCGGCGTCGGGTCGGCCTATGGTTCGGGAATGAAGATCTCGTACTGGGCCAACAGTCAACAACCATGGGCCGACGTCCTCACCGGGTGTCGATGGGCCGAAGCGAACGGGTGGGACGGGATCTGGCTCCCCGACCACTTCATGCCGGTGGCCGACATGGCCAACGGGCCCGGACCCACCGACCGGGAGCTGGGGCCGATACTCGAGGGCTGGACCGCCATCGCAGCGCTCGCTGCCCTGGTGCCGCGGGTGCGGGTGGGGCTGATGGTGGGCGGAAACACCTACCGCCATCCAGCGATCGTGGCCAAGATGGCGGCCACCATCGATCACATATCCGGCGGGCGAGCGGTGATCGGCCTGGGTGCTGGCTGGCAGGTCAACGAGCACGAGCGCTACGGGTTTCACTTGGGTACACCCCGTGAACGTTCGGACCGTCTCGAAGAGGCTTGCGTCCTCATTCGCAAGCTACTCACCGAAGACAGGGCCGACTTCTCCGGTGAGCACTATCAGCTCGTGGGTGCCCCGGCAGCGCCCAAACCGCTCCAGCAGCGCCTCCCTATTCTCGTGGGAGGCGGAGGCGTGAAGCGCACGCTGCGCACGGTGGCCCTCCACGCCGATGAGTGGAACAAGTGGGGGACGCCCGACGACATGGCCGAGGGTCTAGTCGAACTCGATCGCTGGTGCGACACGGTCGGGCGCGAACGTGCCGAGATAAGTGTCTCCGCTGCTGCCCTCGTCTGGATCTGCGACGACGAAGACGACTCGGCGAAGCGGCGCGCCGACGCCGAGCATCGAGGGGGGTTGATCGGCACCATCGACCAGCTTCGGGCCACAGTGGAGGCCTACGTGGAGGTAGGTGTCGATGAGCTTGTCGTTCCCGACTTCACCGTGCCCGCCGACCGCCGCGAAGAGATCATGGGCCGCTTGCAGACCGAGGTGTTCGACGCTTACATCTGAGATGCCGGGCCGGCGACCGGGGCTCTAGGCGTCGATCACCTTGTGGCGTGCGTCCTCGGGGCTCACGACCGGCTCCTCAGTGGACCAGGGGAAATTGATCCACTGGTCGGTGCGCTTCCAAACGTATTCACACTTCACCAGCGAGTGGGACTTCTCGTAGAGGACGGCGCTGCGAACTTCGGCCACGTTTGCGGTGCACAGGTCGTGCACCATCTTCAGGGTGTGGCCCGTATCGGCAACATCATCGGCGATGAGGATCTTTGCGCCTTCCATGTCGACGAAATCGACGTAGGGCGGAAGCAACACGGGCACCGGAAGCCGCTCATCGACGCCGGTGTAGTACTCGCAGTTCATGACGTAGATGTTCTTCACCGAAAGGGCGTAGCCGAGCGATGCTGCGGCGAAGAGTCCGCCACGGGCGATGGCCAGGATCATCTCGGGCCGGTAGCCGTCGTCGGCCACCACCGTGGCCAGCTCGCGTATTGCCGTTCCGTAGGTGGCCCAGTCGAGGGCCTCTCGCTCATCGCTCATCGGCGCACCCTAGCGTCAGTGAGGCGACGAGTTAGTGGCCGAGCGGAGGATCTGAAACGATTCTTCGATGGACCCGATTCACGAAACCATGGACCGCTGGCATCGACACCTCCGCGAGGGGTTTGCCGATGGATTCGACGACCTGCTCCATGAGGATTGTGTGTTCTGGTCGCCGGTGCTCTACCGCCCTCAGGAGGGCCGCGAGCTGACGGCGATGTATCTCGCCGCAGCCTTCCAGGTATTGCCCGGAGAGGCCGCGGAGAAGGGATCGCCAGGCGAGGATGACGTGGTGAAGGGCGCCTTTCGGTACACCAAGCGGGTGCTCGAAGGGCACCACGCGGTGCTGGAGTTCGAGAGTCGTGTCGACGGGATCGACGTGAACGGGGTGGACATCATCACTTGCGACGATGACGCGATGATCACCGAATTCAAGGTGATGGTTCGTCCTCAGAAAGCAGTTGAGGCCCTACGCGAGCAGATGGCCGCCATGCTCGAAAGCATGGGACCGGGCTGATCAGCGAATCTCGAGATTGATATCGACATTGCCGGCCATGGCCTGAGACACGGGGCAACCCGTCTTGGCTCCTTCGGCCGCTTCGCGGAACCCGTCGTCGCTGAGGCCGGGAACATCGCCGGAGACGACGAGGTTCATCGCGGTGATCCCCGTGCCGGGTACGAACGTGGCGGTGGCGGTGACGTCGAGCCTCGCCGGAGGTGTGCCGGCCCCTCCGAGTGCGTGAGACAACGCCATGGAGAAGCAGGTGGCGTGAGCCGCGGCGATCAATTCTTCGGGACTCGTCTTTCCGCCCGACTCCTCCGACCTGGCCTTCCAGTCGACAGAGAGTGCGGATGTGGCGCCAGATGCGAGCGAAGCTGTGCCGCTCCCCGACATGAGGTCGCCTTCCCAATGAGCCGATGCGGTCGAGTCCAGTGCCATTCGTCTTCTCCTGAAAATCGTGTGGTCTATTGCTAGCCGATCCCGCACGCCTGGAGGGTTCATTGGCTCGAGTAAGGCGGGAGGCTCGCCCTATCAGGGTGACCGTGAGCCCGTCGAGCGACAGATTGTTGGCGACGGTGAGGATCCGATGATCGTTGGAGTCCTGGCGTAAGCCCTCGCCGACGTGGTGCGGTGCTGGTGTGGTTGAGCACGACCAGTGCGAGGACAACGGCGTGCTCGACCGGGGATGTGATCAGATCACCTCGACGAGGATCTGGTGCCAACCCTCGGCGCCATCGGGGGCGACAGCGCGCGGACCCAGCGGCTGAAGCTCGCCGTCGCCGTCGACTGCCCTCACCTGCAGTGCATGTACGCCGGGTGGGGCGTCCCACTCGAGCTTCCATTGCACCCAGGTCTCGTCGGTGCCGGGGATGGCGAGGTCGCAGGACACCCAAGGGCCTTCGTCGATGCTGAGCTCGACGGCGGAGATGTCTCGGGTCGGGGCCCATGCCACACCGGCTACAGGAGTGGGGCCGTGCTCGATCTGGGTGCGATTGTGGGGCACGTCGATGCGTGACATCGTCTTCATCGGACCCTCCTTGGCCCACCCCAGATTGACCCAGTAGCCGTTGAAGTCGTCCCAGCGGGTGAGGTTGATCTCTTCGAGCCACTTGGTGGCCGAGACATAGCCGTAGAGACCAGCAACCACCAGCCGAGCGGGGAAGCCGTGGCGGATAGGGAGAGGCTCACCGTTCATGCCCACGACAAGCAGTGAGTTGCGGCCGTCGAAGAGCAACTCGGTGGGAAACCCAGCGGTGAAGTCGTCGACGCTGCGGGCCACCACCTGGGTGGCCCCCTCCTGCACGCCGGCGCGATCGAGGAGGTCGACGAGGGGGACGCCGGTCCACACTGCGTTGCCCACCAGGGAGCCCCCAACCTCGTTGGACACACACGACAAGGTGATCGTCTCCTCTACCAGGTCCATGGCGAGGATCTCGTCGTAGGTGAGTTCGAACGGGTTGTCGACCATGCCGGTGAACTTGAGCTTCCAGTCGGCGGGGTCGACCTGGGGCTTACTGAGAGCGGTGTCGATCAGGTAGAACTGGCCATTGTCCGAAGGTGAGACCCACGGTGTGAGCCCCGGGATCTCGTCGAATGTCTCGCTGGTGATCGATGCCACCCGGCCGGAGAGCACATTGCTTGCGGGCTCGGTTGTCGTGGTGGTGGTGCTGGTGGAAGGGGCGGGACTGGCCTCCGGGAGCACAGTTGCCTCGCGAGCTATCTCCGCCGCTGACTTGCCGGTGGCGGCCCGGCCGGCACCGATGCCGGTGAGGGCGACTGCGCCGGCACCGGCGCCCCAACCGAGGAATGCCCGACGACTGTGAGGGGGGTTCAGGGGGCTCGGCAACTCATCTGGCTCGGGAGCTTGCACCGTCGCCTGGGCCCGCCGCAGAAGGAACACGAAAGTGGCGATGCCGAGCGCGGCGGCGACAAGTGACCAGATCCAACTGGTGACGGCCGGGGACTGTGGGTTGCGAGCCGTTGTGAAACCACCGAGGAGGCCGAAAGCGGCAAAGCCTGCAACCCCATAGCGGGTGCCGCGGCGCAGGGCCACTGACCCGAGCCCGGCGGCTAGGAGGAAGGTGACGATGGTGATGCCTTCGAGCAGGTTGCCCTTGCCCGCGGTGCCCAGATCCTCGATCGACCGTTCGGCCACCCATCCGGGGGTGATGTCGATGATCCACTCGCCGACCCCCAGGACGAGTCCGGGAACATTGGTGGCGCCTTCGATGAACTGGCCGAAGCTCAAGGCCACCGCGGCCCCGCCCATGCCGGCGACGGCACCCATCCATCCGGGAGGTGTCTCGCGGGGTCGCGTTTCTAGATCGAGGTCTTGCACCATATGAGAGGTAACGCATCGGCGCCCGGATTGGTTCCCGCCGGGTGAACTCTGCACCAGTGCCGGGGGCAGGGCACACTTGGGCTGATGAACATCGATCTCGACGAATGGGGACTGGGCCGGGTGCCTCCCGTGGAGGTCTCGGCGACTGCGCGGCTCGCACGCGTCGTGCGTGTCGATCGGGGCGAGTGCGATGTGGTCACCGAGGACGGCCGGGTGAGAGTGCTTTCGGACTCCCAGCGGGCTCAGGACAAGGTGGCCCCGGTCACCGGCGACTGGGTGGAGATCGAGGATGCCGATGGGCTCGGCGACGTGATTGGCCGAATTCTCGGTCGGTGGACCCAGGTGACCCGCCGTGATCCGGCCGAGCGTGATCTCGAACAGGTTCTGGCCGCCAACGTGGATGTGGTCGGGGTGGTTCACGGCCTCGACCGTCCGTTACCGCCGGGTCGTCTCGAGCGGCTGCTGGTGATTGCCGCCAACAGCGGTGCAGAGACGGTGGTGATCCTCACCAAGGGTGATCTGGCGGGGGAGGAGCCCACTGAGGCGATCGTGCGGTCGGTGGCGGCCGAGCTCCCTGTGGTGGTCACCAGTGCAGTCGATGGTTCCGGCCTCGATCAGTTGAGAGCGATGATCGGGGCCGCACGAGTGTTGGCACTGGTCGGAGCGAGCGGGGTCGGGAAGTCGGCCCTCGTCAACGCTGTCGTCGGTCGGGAGGTGGTGGAGACGGGGGAAGTCCGCAGCCGCGACGCCAAGGGGCGCCACACCACCACCGCTCGTGAACTTATCTTGCTGCCGGACGGCGCTGGTCTGTTGCTTGACACGCCTGGCATTCGGGCGATCGGGTTGTGGGAGGCCGAGGATGCTCTTGAGCTGGTGTTCGGTGACCTTGTCGAGTTGGCCGAGAATTGCCGGTTCCGCGATTGCACCCACGGGACGGAGCCCGGTTGTGCGGTGATGGCCGCGGTGCAGGCCGGTGAGGCCGATACCTACCGTGTCGAGCGGTTCAGATCCCTCGGTGAGGAACTATCGGCCCAGCGCCAGCGTGAAGAGGAGCGGACCCGCCGGCATGAAAAGACCGGCGGACGTCGAGGTCGCCGCCGACGCTGACCGCTTGCAGGCTACGATTGGCGGATGGGACGTATCAGAAACACCATCGATCTGGCCAAGGTTTCGTGGCGGGTTCTCCGCCACGATCGCGAGCTGTTGTTCATTCCGATCCTGTCGTTCCTCACCGCGGCGGGAGTGATCGTGGTGCTGGCCATCCCCACTATCGCCCTGCTCGACACCTCATCCACCAATGCCGGTGAGGAGTCCACGTCGAGCCCCGCGCTCGCGGTGATCGGGATCGTTGCCGCCCTCTCGTTGAGCCTCGTGAGTGTCTTCTTCAACGGCGCCCTGGTGGCCGGCGCATACGAGCGCCTCACCGGTGGCGACCCGACGGTTCGGTCCGCGCTCAGTCGAGCGGTGAGTCGCCTCCCCGCCCTCGTCCCGTGGGCCCTGCTCACCGCCACGGTGGGCCTCATCCTGCAGGCCCTGCGAGAGCGGGCCGGAATGCTTTCTCGCTTCGTGCTCGGTTTCGTCGGCGCGGCCTGGGAAGTTGCCACCTTCCTGGTGGTTCCCGCGATCATCATCGATGATAAGGGGGCGATCGACGGCCTGAAGGAATCGGCGCATCTGCTCAAGAAGACCTGGGGCGAAAACCTCGCGGCTCGCGTCGGTTTCGGTCTGCTCGGAATGGTGGCCATGATTCCTGCGGTGCTCGTGGTGGTGCTCGCTGGTTCGCTCGGAGGCCCGCTCCTGGTCCTCGGCGTGATCGTCGCGGTCGTGTGGGTGGCAACGGTGATCGTCGTGCTCACCGCCCTCAACGCCATCTTCCAGACGGCTCTGTATCTCTATGCCACCACCGGATCGAGCCCCGCCGGGTTCGAGGATTCCACCCTGGGCAACAGCTTCAATCGGCGCTGATCAGTCCAACCGTGCTGATCAGTCGAACCGTGCTGATCAGTCCAACAGGGAAGTTGCCTCGGAGAAGGTGCCGCTGGTGGCCGACCCGAGCGCTGTGAGCGCGGTCACACACACCATGGCGATCAGGGCGAGCACCAGTGCGTATTCGATCAGTGAAGCGCCGCGGTCGTCGCGTAGAGCGCGGTAGCGACTGGGGATGTTGGTGAAGGCGTGCATCGTGGACTCCCGATGAAGCGGTCGCTTTTCTCATCGGCTGATGATGGCCTGTGGTTGATAGGTCGAATGGCTTACCGGACCTCATCGATCAGGCCCCACTCGAGAGCAGCGGGGGGCCGCCGCGTGCTCGGGGCGATGATTCTCGACGCCGACATCGTTGTAGAGGCTTCGCGGCCGCGCGTGATGGACCAACTCGGCATAGATCCCACCGGGGTAGCCGACCAGGGCACCTCATGGCTGTCGATCACGGGATATGGCCGGCAGGGGAGTGGCGCCGTAAGGGTGGGTTTCGGCGACGACGCGGCCGTCGAAGGGGGCTTGTACATCGAAGGAGATCCTCCCCTGTTCGTGGCGGTGGAAATCCCCCTGTCTCGGGTTGCGGCGTGGGCCGGCGGCCGTCCGGCCGCGGCACAAGTGCTCGACACCCAGCGCGAGTGGGAGGCGAGTTGGTGGGGGTCGCGGAGCCGAAATCACGCCCGATCCCGGGCGCTGCGGCTCCCTCAGATTCCCATGGCGAGGCCATCCGAGCCGAGTTTTCGTAGGTATTTCGGGTCAGAAATCCACCACATTCACAACATCACCACCCAGAGTGACAAATTTCGCTCAAGTTGGTTGATCCAGTCACCGACGGTGGGCTAACTTGACCCATATGACGAACGCGGTCGAGGCGGAGATGAGTGCTTGGGCCGGCACCATCGATGCACGCGTTGAGGCGATCGAGCAGCGTTGGCAGGTATTCAGTGTCCTCGTGATGCTCAACATCCTCGATGTGATCACCACCGCATTCGTTCTCGACCGAGGCGGCTCCGAGCGCAATCCGTTCATCGAGCCGATGATCGACAGCCTCACCCAGGTGACCCTGCTGAAACTCCTCGTGCTGGGATTCGTAGCTGCCCTTCTCATGCGCTGCACCCAGTCCCGAATCGCCGATCTGGCACTCACCGCGGCCACCGGCTGGTATCTGGCCGTCGTCGGGTGGAACCTGGCTGTTCTCACCCTGATCTGAACCGACCTGGGATCGGAGCAGCGCTTCAAGCGGGATCGCCCAGAGACGAGCTATCTAGGACAGCGGGACCGGGGTCGCGATCTCAGCCGAGAGCGGCGATCACGAAGTCGAGGCAGCGGGTGAAGGCTTCGATGTCGCTCGGCTCGATCGCCGGGAACATCCCGATGCGGAGCTGGTTGCGACCGAGCTTGCGGTAGCCGTTGATGTCGATGATCCCGTTGGCCCGCATCACATTGTCGATGGTGTCGGCGCTGACGGAGTCGTCGAAGTCGATCGTGGCCACCACCTGCGAACGCTGAGACTCGATCTCCACGAAGGGTGATGCGACCGGCGAGGCATCGGCCCAGCTGTAGAGGATCTCCGCGGACTGCTTGCTCCGGCCCGCCGACCAGGACAAGCCTCCATTGTCGTTGAACCAGTTGACGGTGTAGGTGGTGAGGAAAACCGTGGCCAGCGCTGGCGTGTTGTAGGTCTGGTCCTTGCGGGAATTGTCGAGCGCGATCTTGAGATCGAGTGAGGGCGGAATCCAGCGGTCGCTCGCCGCAATCCGCTCAATCCGCTCGATCGCGGCCGGCGACATCATGGCGATCCATAGGCCACCGTCGGCGGCCAGGGCTTTCTGGGGGGCGAAGTAGTAGACGTCGGTGGCGCCGGCATCGAACATCAGCCCACCCGCGCCAGAGGTGGCGTCGACGATCATCAAGGCATCGGGGTCGTCGACGCGGATCGGATTGAGCATCACGCCGGTGGATGTTTCGTTGTGGGTGTAGCAGTAGGCGTCGACATTGTCGACCGCCGTGAGAGGAGGATGGGTGCCGGGCTCGGACTCCGCGATCGACGGATCGGCGAGATGTGGAGCCTTCTTCACTCCGCTGGCGAACTTGCCCCCGAACTCGCCGAAGCTCAAATGATGGCTGCGGTTCTCGATGAGGCCGAAGGTGGCGCAGTCCCAGAAGCCGGTGGAACCTCCGTTGCCGAGCACGATCTCGTAGCCGTCGGGGGCGCGCAGGAGTTCGGCCAGTCCGTTGCGCAGCTCGGCCACCATGAGCTGCACCGTGGTCTGCCGATGGGACGTGCCCATGTAGTCGGTGGCTCGTTCGGCAAGAGCCTCCACCGACTCACGGCGAACCTTGGTGGGCCCACTGCCGAAGCGACCGTCGCCGGGAAGGAGGTCGGCTGGAATGGCGATGTCGGGCACGTTGTTGTTGAGCGATGTCACGTGCGACATCGTTGCAGGATCGACACCAAAACGGCGCGGATCTGCCCAGAAATTCCTGGTGTGCTCATCCCGCTCAAGAACTGCGCCGGGTAGGTACTATCCGCTCTATGACCAAAGACCGAATCTCGCGCCGGGTCGGGGCCATCGCCCCCTCCGCCACCCTCGCCGTTTCCAACAAGGCAAAGGCCCTCAAGGCCGCGGGTGAGAATGTGATTGGTTTCGGCGCGGGAGAGCCCGACTTCGCCACCCCCGACCACATCGTCGAGGCTGCAATCGCGGCCTGCCGCGATCCCAAGAACCACAAATACTCTGGGGTGGGTGGCCTTCCCGAACTCAAGGAGGCCATCGCCGCCAAGACCATGCGCGATAGCGGCCTGATGGTGGAGCCGGCATCCGTGCTGGTCACCAACGGAGGCAAGCACGCGGTCTACAACTGCTTCGAGGCCCTCATCAACCCCGGCGACGAGGTGCTGTTGCCCGCCCCCTACTGGACCACCTATCCCGAGCCGATCGCTCTCGCCGGGGGAGTCACGGTTCCCGTCCTCACCAACGCGGCCCACGGGTTCCGCGTCACCCTCGAACAACTCGAAGCCGCGCGCACGGAGCAAACCAAGGCTCTTGTGTTCGTGTCGCCGTCCAACCCCACCGGCGCGGTCTACCCCAAAGCGGAGATCGAGGCGATCGGCCAGTGGGCGGTCGACAATGGTGTGTGGGTGATCACCGACGAGATCTACGAGCACCTGGTCTACGGCGACAACGAGTTTCACTCCCTGCCCACCCTCGTGCCGGAGATCGCCGACACCTGCGTCGTGCTCAACGGTGTGGCCAAGACCTACGCCATGACCGGATGGCGGGTCGGCTGGATGATCGGCCCCGCCGATGTGGTCAAGGCGGCCCAGAATCTCCAGTCGCATTCCACCAGCAATGTGGCCAATGTGTGCCAGATGGCTGCCCTTGCCGCGGTCTCGGGTCCCCTCGACGCGGTGGTGATGATGCGGGAGGCGTTCGATCGTCGACGCAAGAACATGCACGCCATGCTCAGCGGCATCGAGGGTGTGCTGTGTCCCGAGCCTCAGGGCGCTTTCTACGCCTATCCGGACATGACGGGCGTGCTCGGTCGGGTCTACGGCGGCGTCAGGGTCGACACCACCCTCCAGTTGGCCGATGCCCTGCTCGAGCAGGCCAAGGTGGCCGTCGTGCCCGGCGAGGCCTTCGGCGCGGGTGGTGGTGCTCGCCTGTCGTTCGCCCTCGGCGACGACGACCTCGCTGAGGGCGTCGGTCGGATCGCCGACTTCCTCGCCTGATATGAACACACCCGCCACCGTCGCACCCTTCGGAGCGTGGTCGTCGCCGATCAGCGCGGAAGCGCTCGTCTCGGGTGCGGTGGGTATCAGCGAGCTGTGTGTCGATGGCGACGACATCTGGTGGGCGGAGTCGAGGCCCGACGAAGGCGGACGCACCGCGGTGATGAGATGGTCGGACGGGGAGGTCGCCGAGATCACCCCCGCTGATGCCTACGTTCGCAGCCTCGTGCATGAGTACGGCGGCGGAGCGTGGTGGGTCCACCGAGGTGTTCTGTTCTACGTCGATCTCTCCGATCAGCGGCTGAGACGCCTCGAGCCAGGTGGTGTGCCCACCCTCCTCACTCCGGCGCCCGACGCCGAGAGGGGCCTGCGCTACGCCGATGGTCGTGTTTCTCCCGATGGTCGGTGGTTCGTATGCGTGTGCGAGCGACACCATCTCGAAGGTGAACCGGCCAACGAACTGGTTGCGGTGGCCACCGATGGCAGCCAGCGGGTGGAGCTCCTGTGGGCCGGTTCCGATTTCGTGATGAGCCCCAGGATCTCCCCCGACGGGTCGAAGCTGGCGTGGGTGTCGTGGGATCACCCCAATATGCCCTGGGACTGCACCACCCTGCGGGTCCATGAGTTGGCCGATGCCTCGCTGGGGTCGGAGTTGCTCCAGGTCGACAACGGGGCCGAGGCGTGGTGTGAGCCGGGTTGGTCCCCCGAAGGCGGCCTGCTGGCGTGTACCGACCGGGAGGAATGGTGGAACCTCTACGAGATCGACATCGACTCGGGCCAACTCACCTCGAGGGTCGCGGGCGCCTTCGAGATCCCCACTCCGTCGTGGGTGTTCGGCATGCAGCGTTGGGCCGTTAGCGGCTCCCACACGGTCGTCGCGGTGGGCCTCACCACCGGCGATGAACTCATCGTCGACGGTCGCACTATTTCCACCCCCGATGCCACGATCTCGTCGATCCAACCTGCTCCCGGCGGGGTGGCGTTCGTGGGGGCCGGTTACGGCCATGAGTCGGAGATCGTCCGCCTGTCGATCGTCGGCGGGGTCCCGAAGCGTTCCACCGTGCGGTCCGGGCGTGAGCTTCCCGTACCCACCGACCTGCTGATCGAGCCCGAGTCCATCACCTTCGCCACAGGCGTCGACTCGTCTGCGGTCGCCCATGGCCTCTACTACCCGCCCACCAATCCCCACCACGTCGGCCCATCCGGCGAACTTCCGCCCCTTCTGGTGCTCGCCCATGGCGGCCCCACCGGCCAGGCCCGGCGCCAGCTCCAACTCGGGATCCTCTACTGGACTTCGCGCGGCATCGCGGTGGTGGATGTCGACTATCGCGGTTCCACTGGATATGGCCGTGCTTACCGTCGAGCGCTCGATGGTGAATGGGGAGTTGCCGATGTCGACGACTGTGTCGCCGCGGCGCGTTATCTCGCCGATCGAGGCGAGGTCGATCCCGAGAGATTGATGATTCGAGGGGGCAGCGCCGGCGGATTCACCGTGCTGTCGGCTCTGGCCTTCCATGATGTCTTCGCGGTGGGTGCGAGCCGCTACGGAGTGGCCGATCTCGAGGCTCTTGCCACCGATACCCACAAGTTCGAGTCGCGCTATCTCGACACGATGATCGGTCCGTGGCCGGGCGCCCGGGCCTTGTATGAGGAGCGCTCGCCGATAAATCATGTCCACCGCTTCAGCGCTCCGATGATCGTGATGCAGGGCGATCAGGACCCAGTGGTTCCTCCCAACCAGTCGGAGATGATCGTGGCTGCTCTTGCAGCCCGCAACATCCCGTTCGCGTACCTGCTGTTCGAGGGTGAACAACACGGCTTCCGTAAGTCTGAGAACGTCATCCGCGCCCTCGAGGCCGAGCTCGCCTTCTTCGGTGAGATGCTCGGGTTCATGCCGGCCGATGATCTACCTGCGCTGGAGATCCGGCGGTGAGTCACCGATCTGCGGCGATGGCTCTGGTCGTCGCCGTGGCCATCTCGCTCGCGGCCGCCCTCACCCCGGCTGCGGGCGCGGCTGGTCCTCGCGATCTCGATGTGTTGGTCACCGACAGTCGTGGGATACCTCTCTTCGAGGCCACGATCATTCTTGGACCGCAGACAGTTTCCACCGACCACTACGGCCGGGCCCGGCTCACCGGGGTTGTCGCGGGTTCGATCACCGTCGACCATCCGCGTACTCCGCTAAGCGTCGTCGAGTGGTCCGGCGCCGGTGAGCGCCTACGTGTAGCCATCGGCGCTCCGGTCCTTCGCGCCATCCATGTGGCCGGCACCCTCCCCGGCACCGCGCGGTGGGCTGAGCTGCTGGCGTTCGCCGACCGCACCGCGCTCAATGCCGTGATGCTCGACATGAAGGACGAGTCGGGCCGAGTTTTCCCCCACACCTCGTCGCCATGGGCGCTTGCCGCGGGTGCCAACTCCGACCGGTGGGACTTCGCCGACGTGGTCACCCAACTCCATGCCCGCGATCTCTCGGTGATCACGCGCATCGTCACCTTCCAGGACCCCATCGTCGGCAATGCTCTGCCTCATATGGCCGTACAGACCAGCCCGGGGGTTCCCTTCACCCGCCGGGGCCTGACCTTCCTCGACCCCACCGACCTCGAGGCAAGGGCGTATGCCATCGACCTGGCCACAGAGGCGTGTCGCGCCGGGGTCGACGAGGTCCAGTTCGACTACGTCCGCTATCCCGACGGTGCCGGTGATGGCCTCCTGTTCGACGCAGGAGATGACGAGGCGAGTCGGGTCGACAACATCGTGAGCTTTCTCGAGGACGCCCGTGCCGCGCTCCTACCGCAATGCGCGATCGCCGCCGACATTTTCGGGTTCATCACCTCTGTGCCCACCGACGGCGGAATCGGACAGCAACTCGAGGCCCTGGCGAAGGTCACCGAGGTGCTGTCGCCCATGGCCTACCCCCACCATTGGAGCACGGGCTGGTTCGGCTACTCGATCCCTGCCGATCACCCCGGGGGCGTGATCGATGCTTCGATGCGTGATGCCATCTCCCGCGTTGGAGGGAGCACCACGATCAGACCGTGGCTCCAGGATTTCGGTGGCTATGGCCCGCTTGAGGTGAGAGCCCAGATCGACGCGGCCGATGCGCTCGGGCTGGGGTGGATGGTGTGGAACGCGGGAAGTGTCTTCACCCAGACCGGCTTTCCCACCGACGCCGAGGTGTCGACCCCCGCCGTGCTCCCACCGGCGCTGGAAGAGTTCCTGCCTTCCTCAAGGTTCTGGGATGTGGCCGACGCCACCACCTTCAGCGCCGATGTGGAGTGGCTCGGTGCCCGCGGGATCACCAGGGGCTGCAATCCGCCGTGGCGCGACGACTTCTGTCCACGGCGCACGGTCACGCGAGCGGAGGCGGCCTCTCTCTTGGTGCGGGCCCTCGAGTTACCCGCCTCTGCGATCGACCGCTTCAGCGACGACGATGGAAGTACCCACGAAAAAGCCATCGACGCACTCGCGGCGACGGGCATCACCCGCGGCTGTTCGCCAACTGGATTCTGTCCCGAGAGATCGCTTTCGCGAGCCGAGATGGCGGCCTTGGTGGCGCGAGCACTCGCACTCCCCGCCGCTTCGGGCGACACCTTCATCGACGACGACGCCAGCACCCACGAGGCAGATATCGAGAGGATCGCGGCGGCCGGGATAACTCGAGGATGTGGTGTGAGCCGCTTCTGCCCCGACCAGGCTGTCACGAGAGAACAGGCGGCGGCTTTCTTCCACCGAGCCCTTGGCTGAAAGACTCTCGCTGAGAGAAACCTGTCATATTTTCCCAAAGCGGTTGGCGGGCCGGTGGCCCACCACGAGGATGGTCGCGATGTCTCGAATCCTGGTCACCGAAAAGATCGCTCAAGCCGGTCTCGCTGCGCTGGGAGACGCCGGCCATGAGGTTGATCTTCAGCTCGACCTGTCGCCCGAGGAGTTGGTGGGTGCGCTTCCTGGGGCCCACGGCCTGATCATCCGTTCCGCCACCCAGGTCACCGCGGCAGTACTCGAAGCCGGCGCCGACCTGCTGGTGGTCGGCCGCGCCGGGGTGGGCCTCGACAATGTCGATGTCGCGGCGGCTACGGCGCGAGGGGTGATGGTGGTCAACGCGCCCCTGTCCAACTCCGTGTCGGCGGCGGAACACACGATGGCTCTGCTGTTGTCTCAGGCTCGCAATGTTCCCCAGGCCCATGCCGCCCTCGTGGAAGGCCGATGGGAGCGATCCAAATGGGAAGGGGTCGAGTTGGCCGACAAGGTGCTCGGCATCGTCGGCCTCGGTCGGATTGGAAAGCTCGTGGCGGCGCGAGCGGCCGCGTTCGGTATGCGACTCGTGGCCTACGACCCCTTCGTGGCCGACGACGCGGCCCGCCGGCTCGGTATCGAACTTATCGAGCTCGACCAACTCATCACCCAGGCCGACTTCCTCACCCTCCATCTGGCCAAGACCCAAGAGACGATCGGATTGGTGGGCAAGGAGCTGCTCTCCCGGGCCAAGCCCAGCCTCCGGGTGATCAATGTCGCCCGGGGTGGCATCGTCGACGAGACTGCGCTCGCCGAAGCCGTCCGTGAGGGTCGGGTGGCGGGTGCCGCGATCGACGTATTCGACACCGAGCCGTCCACCGATTCGCCCTTGTTCGGTGTGCCCGGAATCGTGGTGACACCCCACCTCGGGGCGAGCACACGCGAAGCCCAGGACAAGGCGGGCATCACCATCGCCGAGCAGGTTCTTCTTTCGCTGGCCGGGGATTTCGTGCCGTTCGCGGTGAACGTCGATGCCGGTGAGGCGTCGGAGACGATTCGCCCCTTCCTTCCGCTGGTCGAGCAACTGGGCGCCCTGTTCGCTGCACTGGTGGGCGGCCTGCCCGACACGATCGACATCGAATTCCGGGGCGAGATCGGCGGTGTCGACACCTCCCTCGCTGTGCTCAGCGCCTTGAAGGGGCTGCTCGGTCAGCTCACCGATGGGCCGGTGAGCTATGTCAACGCCGCAGGATTGGCCGAAGAACGTGGGGTGGAGATCCGCACGATCATGGCGCCGGCTGCACTCGACCATGTCAACGTCGTGACCCTACGGGGCGGCGAGCACACCCTGGGGGGCACGATCTCGGCTCTAGACGGTAAGCCCCGTGTGATCGAGCTCGACAATCATCGCCTGGAGGTGCGCCCCAGCCGTGACCTGCTCGTGATCCGCAACACCGACGAACCAGGAATGGTGGGCCTGGTGGGGTCGGTGCTCGGCAATGCGGGCGTCAACATCAACAACATGCACATTGGCGAATCGGCCGACGGTGTTGCGGCCCTGATGGTGATGGCCACCGACGATGTGGTTCCCGATCGGGTGGTGAGTGAATTGGGCTCGCACTCCAACATCAGCTTTGTGCGGGCCATCCACCTGGGTTGAGCCCAGGGTCAGCGCTTGGCTTGGCGAAACCCGTCTGCCTCGGCATCGGCGGCATCGGCGTAGCAGCGATCGGCATCGGTGCGTTCATACGATGACCCGCCGGGCACATGGAAGATCTTCGACTGGGCATTGGCCTTGATCGGGTGGTCGACCGGACACGATCCATCAGTGGGATCGACCCAGGCCTGGGCCTCGGAGGCGGCCACGTCGGACTCAGCCGCGGGGGCCTCCGTGGGCTCTTCTGCGGGCGTCTCGGTGAACTTCACCGGACCGGACCGGCGAGCCGGCTCGGGCTCCTCCACCAGGGGTGGCCAGTTCGCGGTGCCGGATGCTTCTGGCTTGGGTTTGGATTTCACCGATCGGATCACGCCGACGACCACTGCAATCAGCGCACCGATTCCGGTGAAACGGATGACTCGAGAGACGGTGCTGCGCATACCTGGAACGGTAGCGGACGCCGGGTCGGGCATCGACCCGGCGTGCGCTACTTTCTCCACGAGTTCGGGTTCAGCCTGCTTCGATCACACCGAGACGGTCGAGGTCGATCAGGTCGTTCACCTGGAGCCGGACCGGGCCCTCACCGCTGTAGTAGCCCAATGGCGAACTCAGGGACCACAGCTCATCGGTGTTGAGCACCATGGTGCGGCTGATGGTGGGAACCTGCTGATAGCTGCTCCAGCACACGACCAACTCTTCATCGGCATCGAACTGGAGGCCGATGTTGGCGGCTTCCTCGGTGATCCAAGGCTCGGGATAGCACTCGAAGCCCTTGGCCTGGGGTTCCTCGCCGGGTCCACAACGCAGGACGAGCGAGTTCTGATCCTGCACCATCCATTCGAGTTCGCTATCGAACTCGTCGGAATTGGTGTTGGGCAGGTCGTCGGAGGTGACTCGGCCGCATTCGGTCAGACCGATCGAGGAATTGGCATCGGAATGATCGATCCGGCCGACCTCGAATATCTCACCGTCATCGACCTTGAGCATCACTGCACCAGCCCAGTGGGTGCCCTGGTCGTAGGCCGAGACGGGGATGACCGCGATCTGTTCGGGACCCCACCACAGGAAGCTGCGATGATCCCAGCCCACGTCGGTCCAACCGTTGGGGGCCTCCCACACGGCGACTTCGAGAGGATTGCTCAGGTCCGACACGTCGAAGAGCGAAACCTTCGATCCGGTGATGTTGCCGTCCTGATCGCCGGCCGAACCGACGCCCAGCACCATGCCGTCGCCGATCGGGTGCAGGTAGCTGGAGAAACCGGGGATCTTGAGTTCGCCGACCACCCGGGGGCTCTCGGGATCGCTCAGATCGAGGGTGTAGAAGGGATCGACCTGGCGGAAGGTCACCACATAGCCGACCGGACCCTGGAACCTCACGGACTGGACGGCTTCGCCGTTGCCCATGTTGCCGACCGAGCCGACCTCGACCAGTTCGCCGTCGTCCTCACGCAGGACCCGTACGAAGGTCTCCGATGTTTCGTCCCACTGCTCGCCGGTGGTGGTGATAACCCGGAGGTGTCCGTCGTATTCCGAAAGTGAGAACTGGTCTCGGATGTCGCCGGGCACCGAGCCCGATGCGGTGTAGGCCGCACCGTTGCCGGAGAGGGCGAAGCGGTGGATGGAGGTGTGACGAGCGTTCCAGGCTTCTTCCGACTGGCGGTCGTTGTCGAAGAGCGCCCAGTCGACCCATGTCTGGGTGGCTACGAAGATCGAGTCGGTGGAGGCATACACGGTGTTGCCGGGGGCGAGAACGGCGGTGGTCTGATGGGGATCGATGTCGCCGTCGACCGGGATGCTCAGCACCGACAGCACACCGAAGCCGGAGAACTCGGTGGGAGCGTGGACCTGGCCGCAGCTCGGGAGGAGACCGCTGTCGATCACATCACCGTCACTGTCGAGCAGGGTGTAGCCCGGGATCCAGTCGGCGAGCTCAGACTCCATCACCGCTTCACGGTTTGATTCCTCGGCGCGTTCTTCACCGGCCGAGCCGGCCGGGTAGACGAAGGGGAAGGTGGCCTGGGGGTTGCTGCGGATGATCACCCGGGCGACGCCGTCGATGCCGCGGCTGCTCACATAGTCGCCCTCGACGATCAGGGACTCGACGAGCTCGGGGCCGTTGTCGCTGATCGAGATGCGCGTGATCACCGTGACGCTGGTGTCGTAGAAGTAAGGCTCGACGGCAATTCCCTCGAGGTCGTCGGCGAACTCCGCTTCGGCGTCGCCGCCACCCTCGATCCCCGGGAGGGGCTGTGGAACGGCATCGTTGCCGAGCCAGGTGGTGGTCACCAGCAGAACGTCGTCGCCGGAGAGGAAGAGCTCGGGGTTCCAGCCGGCCGTGACGGGAAGGGAACCGATGACCTCACGACGGTCGACGTCGACCACGACGAGTTCGTTGCCAGCCACGATGAACACCCGCTCGCCATCGGTCTTGATGATGTCGGCTTCGTCGACGCCCACTTCCTGGACGTTGGTACCAGAGAAGTCGACGCCTTCGATCGAGTCGCCGGCCTCGGCACCGATGGCCGGTGCGGCCGTGGCTTCGACTGCTTCGTCGACTGCGTCGAAGCCGCCGCCGTCGTCACCGGCGTCGTCGAAGTCGGCCCGGGCGACGGCCACGTCGTCGAAGAGGCGTCCGCCATACCAGCCATCGCCTTCGAAGCCGTAGGCCCCGACCCGCTCGGCCGCTTCGGTGCGAACGTGGGCGAGGAGGTTGTCACAACTGTCGAACCCGGACAGGCCCGAGGTGAGCACGATCTCGTTGCCGTCGACCTCGATCACGAGCTCGCCGTCGTCGTTGCGGGCAGCGTCGACGCTGCCGTCGCCATTCCCGGGGTCTGGGCTCGTGGTGGGGTCGTCACCGCTGCAGGCGCCGGCGAAGAGGCCGAACGCCGAGATGAGCACGGCAAGTTTGATCAGGATTCTGCGCATTTCGAATCTCCGGTGTCGCAGGGTTGTGTTGTCCCTCAGACGCACCGTCGGCAGCATCGGTTCCCGATGAAACGATTTTCTTTTCAGAGCCCGCGGTCAGCGGGTGGCCGGCATCCAGGGCTGGCGCCGGGCCTCGAACTCGCCGATGTCGTCGATGAGGCGCATGGTGAGCCCGATGTCGTCGAGCCCCTCGAGGAATCGCTCCTGAGTGCCGGCATCCATGGGAAAGCCGGCCTCAAGACCCGCGGCGGGCGCCTCCACCGTGAGTCGCTCCACGTCGACGGTGATCTCGAGGGCGGGGTCGGCCTCGACAGCGCGCATCAGGGCGGCGGAGAAGTCTGGGTCGACCGCGGCCGGGATGAGGCCGTTCTTGGTGCAGTTGTTGCGGAAGATGTCGCCGAAGCGGGGCGATATCACCGCCTCGAATCCGTACTGCTGGATGGCCCACACAGCATGCTCTCGGCTCGACCCGGTACCGAAGTTGAGCCCCCCGAGCAAGATGTTGGCGCCGGCGTACTGCTCTTGGTTGAGCACAAAATCGCGATCGTCGCGCCACTCGGAAAACAGACCCTTTTCGAAGCCGGTTCGCTCCACCCGCTTCAACCAGTCGGACGGGATGATCTGGTCGGTGTCGACGTCGGTGCGGTCGAGCGGCACCGCGGTGCCCGAGACGATTCGTACTGCCTTCATGATGGGTACTTTCTGGTCCTGGTCAATTGGCTCAGCTGAGGTCGGCTGGCGTGGCGAAGGTGCCGGCGATGGCGGTGGCGGCGGCAACGGCGGGGGAGACGAGGTGGGTGCGTCCACCGCGGCCCTGACGGCCCTCGAAGTTGCGATTGCTGGTGCTGGCGGCTCGCTCACCGGGCTGGAGCTTGTCGGGGTTCATGGCCAGACACATCGAGCAGCCCGGCTCGCGCCAGTCGAAACCGGCGGCCCTGAACACTTCCGGGAGTCCTTCTGCTTCGGCCTGGGTCTTCACCAGACCAGACCCCGGCACGACCAGGGTGCGCATGCCATCGGCCACCTTGCGACCCCTGGCCACTTCGGCGGCGACTCGGAGATCTTCGATGCGACTGTTGGTACACGAGCCGATGAAGACTGTGTCCACCCTTATGTCGCGGATTGGCACTCCGGCGGTGAGGTCCATGTATTCAAGGGCGCGGGCCGCCGTGTCGCTCATGGCGGGGTCGGCGAACGAGTCGGGGCTGGGGATGAGTCCGCTGATCGGCATCACCTGGGCGGGGTTGGTGCCCCACGACACATGAGGGGTGATCTCGGCCCCGTCGAGCACCACCTCTTCGTCGAAGGTGGCACCCTCATCGGTGGGCAGGGTGAGCCAGTCGGCCACAGCGGTGTCCCAGTCGGCGCCCCGTGGAGCGCGCTCGCGGCCCTCGAGGTAGCGAACCGTGGTTTCGTCGGGGGCGATGAGGCCGGCCTTGGCGCCGCCCTCGATCGACATATTGCATACCGTCATGCGCCCCTCCATGGAGAGGGCGCGGATCACCTCGCCGCGATATTCGATGACCTTGCCGATGCCGCCACCGGTTCCGATGCGGCCGATGATCGCGAGGATCACGTCCTTGGCTGTGGAGCCCTTCGGCAGTTGGCCGTCGACGGTGATGGCCATGGTGCCGGGGCGAGCCTGGGGGAGGGTTTGGGTGGCGAGCACGTGCTCCACCTCGCTGGTGCCTATGCCGAAGGCAATCGACCCGAAGGCCCCGTGGGTGGCGGTATGGGAGTCGCCGCACACGATGGTCATGCCCGGCTGGGTGAGCCCCTGCTCCGGGCCGATCACATGCACGATGCCTTGCTTGGGATCACCCATTCGGTAGTTGATGATGCCGAACTCTTCGGTGTTGACCCTCAGGGTGTCGATCTGCTTGCGGCTCACCTCATCGGCGATCGGCTGGTCGATGTTTTCGGTGGGGACGTTGTGGTCCTCGGTGGCGATGGTGAGATCGGGGCGGCGGACGGCGCGACCGGAGATGCGGAGCCCGTCGAATGCCTGAGGGGAGGTGACCTCGTGTACGAGGTGGAGGTCGATGTAGAGGAGGTCGGGGCCGCCGTTGACCCCCGGGGTCACGACGTGTCGGTCCCAGATTTTCTCGCTCAGGGTTCTCGGGTTGGTCATATGGCTGCCATCGCCTGTCGTCTCTTGATATCTCACTATGTGGGATATAGATTCTGAAGTGTGGAATCCATCGTAAGTGGTGTCGGCGTGATCGACAAGGCGGTCGCTGTTCTTGCCGCCGTTGAAGCCGGTCCCCTCACCCTCGGCGGCCTCGTTGAGCGCACCGGGTTCAGCAGGGCCACGACTCACCGGTTGGCGTCTGCTTTGGAGACCCACGGTCTGCTGCGTCGCGATGGCGAGGGTCGCTACACCCTCGGATCGCGTGTGCTCTCCCTCGGTCGGGCGGCCGCCGACGGATGGCCCCTGGCCGCAGCCTCTGCTCCGGCCCTCGCTGCGCTTCGAGACCTCACGGGTGAATCGGCCCAGCTCTATGTGCGCGACGGGGTTTCGAGGGTGTGTATCGCCTCGCTCGAAAGCCCTCACGGGCTCCGGACGATTGTGAGCACCGGGGAGATGCTTCCTCTCGACCAGGGATCGGGTGGCCGTGTGCTGGCGGGAGAGGCGGGGCCCGATGGCTGGGTGGCCTCGGTCGGGGAACGAGAGACCGGTGTTGGTTCGGTGAGTGCGCCGGTGATCGACGGATCGGGTGTGGTGGTGGCCGCGGTGTCGGTGAGCGGCCCCCTCGATCGACTCACCGCCGATCCTGGTCCCGTTCACGGTCGGGCGGTGGTGGCTGCCGCCTCTCGGATCGCGATCGAAGCGGGCCTGTCGTGACCGCCGAGGAACCCGAGATCGGCCCCGGCTCACTCTGGTTTCTCCGCGGCCTGCTCATTGCGGTGACCCTGGTGGTGGTCTGGTTCGCGATCGACGCCATGCCCTGGATCTGAGTCAGCGGCTCGCCACGAACGCGAGGACCATGACCCGATTCGGCGCCGTCAAGGCCTGAAACTCCTGAGACGCAGCTTCGGCTTCACCTCCGTGCCACAGGATCGCCTCCTCGATGCTGCGCGCTCGTCCATCGTGCAGCAGAGACACATGGCCATTGACGATCTGGAGCAAGCCGATGCCCCAGAGGGGAGCGGTGCGCCACTCCGCGCCGCTGGCCTGCAGCACGCTGCGGCCGTCGTCGAGGCCCATACCGAGGTCGTGCAAAAGCATGTCGGTGAAGGGATAGATCGTGAGATCGGAGAGTTCGGGTGTGGCCGCGTTGGTGGTTCGAAGCTGCGGAGTGTGACACGACGAACAGCCGATGGAGTCGAACAGAGCGGCGCCCCCGATCACCTCGGGGTTGTCGGTGTGGCGGCCTGCCGGAATGGCCAACCCCTCCATGTAGAAGGCGAGATCGGCGAGCCGGGCGTCGTCGATCTCCACCAGCTCGGCCACGGGGAACACAGTGGTGCCGAGGCCCATGTCGTCGGCGAGCGCCCCGGCCGATTGGTGGGTGAGATCGAAATTCTCTGCCTTCCAGCCGTGTCGCCCCACGAGGAACTCCGGGCTGGCATCGGGGCTGGTGTCGCTGCCGCGGTCGGCGTTGGGCACCCATTGCACCCTGCCACTGATGCCGTCGCCGTCGATGTCGTCGGGATCGGCCCGGGTGATGATGTCGGCCTCGGCCACGTGCTCGAGCAGCCCCGGTCCGGCCACCTGGGGAGGAATGCGAAGGGAGAGTTCGGCATCGGCAGGGAGCATGCCGTCGCGGCCCACCACCGACACGGTGGGGCGCCGCAGGGAGTAGATAGCTCCGTCGGGATAGCTCCCTCCGAGCTCCTCCCACAGCACCTTGATCTGGGCCTCCGCTTCGCCCTCCACGGCATAGGTCTGGAGCCGGGTGCCGTAGCCGGGGAGTTCGAAGGGTCGTTCGTCGGGCCCGGCCCCAGCTATGGAGACGTGCACTACCGGACCGATCCCCACGTATCCGTTACCGAGAGGGGAGCTCTGGCGGCCGTTGTTGACGTGGCAGGTGTTGCAGCCGGCGGCGTTGAAGTCGGGGCCGAGGCCGTTCTGAGCGTCGAAGAACTTCTGGAAGGTGGTGTCGCCCTCGGTGAAGCGGAGGAGGGACGCACTCGTGAGATTGGCGGCAGCGAGGTTGAAGGATTGACCACTCACCTCGAAGGTGGTGGCGGCGTCGCCGGAGAGTTCCACCAGCCAATCGGGCCCATCGGCGGTCGGGGCATCGTCGTCATCGGCAGCGCCCTCCGCGGCCGGGGTGGACTTTTCGTCGGGATCGGGTTCTTCGACGGTGGAGTGGGCGCCGTCGGAGGCGGGTTCGCTGGTGCACGCGAGCCCGAGGAGAACCAATGCCAATAGCACCAGGAGCGGTGCCGTCGTCGAGCGGTGAGTTCTTGTCACAGTTCCGCCTGCCTCGCCCGCCCAGAACCGAGTGGTCAGCGAACGCCGGCCGCGTGGCGTACCAGATCCAAGAACGGAGGAACGAACACCCGCGGCTGGGTGATGCACCCGTCGTGGTCGATGGGGATGGCTCTCAGCTCGGCGTGGGGAATCAAGGCCGCGAGGCGATGCTGGAGGTCGGCGCCCACGAGGGAGTCGCGGGTGGTTATCGCGATGCCGGTGGGCACCTCGACGTCGGCGAGCCAGCGCCGACTATCGAACCGGGCTATCTCGCCGCCGGCCTCCAGAATCATGGGTATCGAACCCGCCGCCACCTCGTCAGAGAACCACTGGGGGCCGGCATCGGCCTCACGCCCGCTCGCACGCATGTAGCCCCAGCGAAACATCGCATGCTGGCGCTCGCTCGACAACACACGCGAGCCTCGCCCCACCGGGCCGGCGGCACGAAGCATCCGGGTCTGGAGTTGGCGACGGGGATGGTTGGCCCAGGTGGCCGACAGCACCATTCCACACACCCGGCTGGGGTGGCGGTTGGCCACGAGTTGGGCGATCGAGCCGCCCATCGAATAGCCGGCCACCACGAACCTGTCGATGCCGAGCACGTCGGCCAGGGCCACCACATCGTCGGCCGCGTCGACGAGCCGGAAGCGTTCGCGGGTGCGGATTCCGTGGCCGTGGCCGCGGTGATCGATGCTGATCACCCGACTGAACTCGGCGAGAGGCTCATAGACGGTGAACCAGTTGAGCGCGGCCGACACTGTCCAGCCGTGCAGGAGGAACACCACGGGAGCGCCGGGGGGACCCGTTACCTCGCGGATGAACGTGGTGCCCCGACCGGGAAGCTCGATCGATCGTCCGGAGGGTAGGCGCGGACGGCCGACGCTGGTGTCTCCCGGTTCGAAGGAGGCGCTCGATTCGCGAGCCTGGTCGGTGACGGGGTCGCTCATCGGCACCTACTCGATCTCGGCGACCTTGACCTTGAGCATCGCTCCGGTGGGTGCCTCGTACTCCACCAGATCGCCCACCGAAGCGCCGAGAAGTGCGGCCCCCATGGGGGATCCGGGCGACACGACCAGGATGTCGTCGCGCTGCTCCTCGATTGATCCGACGAGGTACTTCTCGACTTCATCATCGCCGTCGTAAATGACCGACACGATCGCTCCGGCGCGAACCGTGTCGGTACTCCCGGTGTCGGTGACGATCTCGGCATTCTTGACGATGCGGGCCAGGTGCAGGATGCGACCCTCCATCTTGCCCTGCTCCTCCTTGGCGGCGTGGTAGTCGCCGTTCTCGGAGAGATCGCCGAGTTCACGGGCCGTTTCGATCTTGCGCGCGATGTCGATACGGCCGCGAGTGGTGAGGTCGTCGTGTTCGGTCTTCAGGCGGTCGAAGGCGGCCTGGGAGAGCGGTTGTAATTCTGCCATGGGCAGGAATCTACCGGTGCCGGTACACTGCTCGTCATGATGACGAACTCGATCATCATCATTTCCTAGCGCACGCCGATTTCCGGCGTGCGTCTTCGGCCGTCCACTTAGGTGGGCGGCTTTCTACTTCCTGGCCCCACAAATACTCCGATCTACGACGACAGCGAGACATTTAGATGACACATCAAGTGGCAATCATGGGTGGCGATGGCATCGGCCCCGACGTTGTGGCCGAGGGCCTCAAGGTGATCGCGGCCGCCGGTGTCGAGCTCGACACCGTCCACTACGACCTGGGCGGCGAGCGTTATCTCCGCGACGGCGTGGTGCTCACCGACGAGATAATCGCCGAGTGGGGTGAACTCGACGCGATCTATGCCGGTGCGGTGGGTTCGCCCGGCGTGCCTCCGGGCGTCATCGAACGTGGATTGTTGCTGCGCATGCGCTTCGAGCTCGACCTCTACATCAATCTGAGGCCGTTCAAGTTTCCCGGCACCGCCGAGCGTGAGGCTCACGACTTCGTCGTCATCCGCGAAAACACCGAGGGCACCTATGCGGGCGAGGGTGGCTTCCTGCGCAAGAACACGGCTCAGGAGATCGCCACCCAGGGGTCGGTCAACACCCGTCACGGGGTGGAGCGTGCCGTCCGCTACGCCTTCGATCTGGCCATGACCCGCCGCAAGCACCTCACCCTGGTCCACAAGACCAATGTGCTCACCTTCTCTGGCGATCTATGGGAGCGCACCTTCAACGAGGTGGCGGCCGACTACCCCGAGGTCGACACCGCCTACAACCATGTCGACGCCGCCTGCATCTATTTCGTCGAGGATCCCCAGCGCTACGACGTGGTGGTCACCGACAATCTGTTCGGCGACATCCTCACCGATCTCGGCGGTGCCATTTCGGGCGGGATCGGGCTCGCTCCCACCGCCAACCTCAACCCCCATGGCGTGTCGATGTTCGAGCCGGTGCACGGCTCGGCACCCGACATCGTCGGTACGGGTAAGGCCAACCCGATCGCCGCGATACTTTCCGGAGCGATGATGTTGGATCATCTGGGTGAGAATGCCGCTGCGGATCGCATCCGTAGGGCCTGCTCCGAACCGGCGACATTGTCTGGATCCACCAGCGAGATCGGCGACGCCATAGTCGCCCGACTCTGACTCCTCTTTCCACACTGCCTCTCACAATCCGCTCGAAATCAAGGAGCCTCAAGATGCCGATCACACCCACCGCCAACATCTGGATGAACGGCGAAATGGTGCCGTGGGAGGACGCCAAGATTCACGTCCTAACCCACACCCTTCACTACGGCACGGGGGTGTTCGAGGGTATTCGCGCCTACGAGACCGAGGATGGCCCCGCCATTTTCAGACTCACCGAGCACATCGAGCGGCTCTACAACTCGGCGAAGATCATGGGGATGCCGATGACCTACTCGGTGCCCGAGTTGGTTCAGGCATCGAAGGACGTGGTGGCCGATTCGGGTCTGCGGGAGTGCTACTTGAGGCCGATCGCCTACTACGGCTACGGCGAGATGGGTCTGGCCACCGCCTCGTGCACGGTCGACATCGCCATCGCTGCTTGGCCTTGGGGTGCCTATCTGGGCGACGATGCCGTCAGCAAGGGTGTGCGGATGAAGATCTCGTCGTGGACTCGCCACGACCACAACATCATGCCGCCTGCGTCGAAGACCACCGGCAACTACGCCAATTCCACCCTGGCCAAGATGGAAGCGCTCAATGCCGGCTACGACGAGGCGATCATGCTCAATGGGGTCGGCCTGGTGAGCGAGTGCTCGGGTGAGAACCTCTTTGTGGCCAAGGGTGATGTGGTGCTCACCCCTCCCACATCGTCGGGTGCCCTGCCTGGCATCACTCAGCACACGGTTATGGCCTTGGCCGAGGATCTCGGTATCGACATCGAGGTGGGCGATCTGGCCCGCAGCGATCTTTACACTGCCGACGAGATCTTCGTTGTCGGTACTGCCGCGGAAGTGAGCGCGGTCAACTCTGTCGATGATCGCGAGATTTCCTGCCCGGGAGAGCGCACCCAGGCCATTGCCACCGGTTACGCCGAGGTCGTGCGGGGCAAGAACCCGAAGTACAAGTCGTGGAACGAGCTGGCCACATGACCGAGATCGACCGGTCGGCCGTTCATGATCCGAGCTGGCCCGACCAGGTCGACATCTACGACACCACCTTGCGCGACGGGAGCCAGTTGGAGGGAATTTCGCTCACCGTCAACGACAAGCTCCGGGTTGCCGAACAGCTCGACCTGCTCGGTGTGGCTTTCATCGAAGGCGGCTGGCCCGGGTCCAATCCGAAGGACGATGAGTTCTTCGAGCGGGCCCGCACGGAGCTGAAGCTCTCCACCTCGGAGTTCGTGGCGTTCGGCTCCACGCGACGGGCTAAGGGGAAGGTCGATTCCGATCAGACTCTGGCCAACCTGGTGAATGCGGGCACGGGTGTGGTGTGCATCGTGGGCAAGTGCTGGGACTATCACGTCACCGAGGCGCTGAAGACCACCCTCGATGAGGGTGTGGCCATGGTGGCCGATTCGGTCGAGTATCTGGTGAGCCACGGCAAGAGAGTGTTCTTCGATGCCGAGCATTTCTTCGACGGCTACAAGCGCAACCCCGAGTTCAGCCTGAGGGTGGTGGAGGCAGCAGCGATGGCCGGTGCTGAAGCGGTGGTGCTGTGCGACACCAATGGTGGTTCGCTCCCGCCCGACATCGAGTCGGCGGTGAGAGATGTGGTGAGCCATGTCGATTGTGGGGTGGGGATCCATCTCCACAACGACACCGGGTGTGGTGTGGCCAACGCCCTCGCGGCGGTGCGCGCTGGTGCCACCCAGGTGCAGGGAACGATCAATGGCTACGGCGAGCGGGTCGGCAACTGCGATCTGGTGCCAATCATGGCCAACCTCGAGCTGAAGATGGGCATCACTTGCCTGCCCGAGGGGCGCCTCATGAATCTGAGCTCGGTGGCCCACCATGTGGCCGAGCTGGTGAACTTCAAGGTCGATCCGCAACAGCCCTATGTGGGCGCCACTGCATTCGCCCACAAGGCCGGGCTGCACACTTCTGCCCTGAGCCGGGCGAGCGATGCCTATGAGCACGTCGATCCGGAGACGGTGGGCAACGGCACTCGGGTGTTGGTGTCGGAGATGGCGGGTCGGTCGACTCTGGAGATGAAGGCCGATCGGCTCGGTATCGAGATGGATGGCAAGGCCCTGGGCGACGTGATCGACACCCTCAAGACCCTCGAACACGAGGGCTATCACTTCGAGGCGGCTGATGCGTCGCTCGAGCTACTCATGCGTGGGGCATCGGGCTGGGAGCAGCCCTTCTTCCAGCTCGAGTCGTTTTCGGTCGACATGGCCCACCGGTCTGGCACCGGAGCGCGGGCGTGGAACGATGTTGCGCTCGATGTGGAGACCCAGGCCACGGTGAAGCTCTGGGTGCAGGGCGAGCGTCGGATCGCGGTGGGGGAGGGCAATGGTCCGGTCAATGCCCTCGACGCGGCCATGCGCGTTGCCCTCAACGGCCGGTATCCGGCTCTCGATCGCATCTCTCTCACCGATTTCAAGGTGAGGGTGCTCGACACCAACAGCGGCACTGGTGCCATCACCCGCGTCTTGCTCGACTCCACCGACGGATCTCGTCAGTGGTCGACCATCGGTGTGAGCGAGAACATCATCGAAGCGTCGTGGCAGGCTCTTGTGGATTCGGTTGTGTACGGCCTCCTCCACGGCGCCGATTGAAGTGACCCGCACCTTCACCCTTCTCGATGGGGGCATGGGCAAGGCGCTTCACGACGCCGGCGCGCCCTTCGGCCAACCGGAGTGGTCTGCCCTCGCCCTGCTCGAGGATCCCGACTGGGTGACCCGAGTGCATTCCGATTTCATCGAGGCAGGCGCCGAGGTGATCATCACCAACAACTACGCCGTTGTGCCTTTCCATCTCGGCGAGGAGCGGTTCGTCTCCCGGGGCAGGGAGCTCACGGAGCTGGCCGGGGTTCTTGCCCGCCGGGCCGCCGACGCTGCCGACCGCCAGATTGTGGTGGCTGGTTCGCTCCCACCCATGTTCGGCTCGTATCGGCCCGACCTTTTCGATCCCGACAGGGCGCCGGAAAGGTTGGCGATGGTGGCCGATGCGCTTGCGCCCAACGTGGATCTGTTTGTGGCCGAGACCCAATCCCTGCTGGCCGAGGCGGCTGCGAGCGCTGAGGCGGCCGCCACCCATGGTTTGCCGATCTGGCTGGCGATGACCCTCGCCGACGAACGCCACAACGAGACGCCGCGTCTGCGGGGCGGGGAGTCCGTGTCGGCTGCAGCCGGGTTGGCGGCTCAGGTGGGAGCGGAGGCGCTCCTGTTCAACTGTTCGCACCCTGAGGTGATGCTTCCTGCAATCGTGGAAGCGCGCTCGGTTCTGCCCGACAACATCGAGGTGGGGGCCTACGCCAACGCCTTCGAACCGGCGGAGCCCCTGCTCGGCGCCAACGAGGTGATCCGTGATCACCGCCTCGATGTGGACAACGGCGGCTATGTGCCCTTCGTGGAATCGTGGCTCGACGCCGGCGCCACCATCGTGGGTGGCTGCTGCGGGATCATGCCCCGCCACATTGTCGATCTCGCAAATATGGGCTGAGCGGTCGCGCTCGCCGTCGGCGTTCATGCCGCTTCACGTTTTTGGTCGGGTGTTTGGTGGGGTTTTTGGTGGTGCTTGGGTTGGAGTTTCCAGCCGTGTCGGGTGTGGACGAGTTGGTGGCTGCCTGAGTGGGTCAGGTGGTGGTCGGTGGGGCAGATGAGGATGATTTCGTCGATATTGGTGTTGGCGTTGGTGGGTGGCGCGTAGGGGGTGAGGTGGTGGGCTTCGCAGTGGGCGGGTGAGGCTGCGCATATGACGCAGCCTTTGTCGCGGGCGATGAGTTGGTTCCATTGGTCGTCGGTGGCGAGGCGTTTGGTGCGGCCTTGCCATAGCACGGCGCCGTTGGTGTTGTAGATGGCGCCTGCGAAGACGGAGTTGCACATGATTTGCTCGAGCACGCCCTGAGGTAGTGCTTGA
>CAXMSE010000023.1:0-45760 GCA_964196195.1 uncultured Gammaproteobacteria bacterium
TCGAGCCGGACGTGCTGGTCGACGGTGACCCGACTCGGGAGGCCACCGACTGGCTCCTCGACCGCCCTGCCTGCGCGCGATGAGGCACCGCCTTGGGTTGCGACGCCGACGAGACCCCGCGGACGGCGCTGACATTGTGCGTCAGCGCCAGCAGTTGATCTCGAAGAGCCGGTCTGTCCCTACGTCGCGGGCCTAGTGGAGCCGATCCCTAGCCGGTTCCGAGTACCGGCCGACGATCACCACCAGCGATCTCCTACGCAGCTGTCTAGCTCCGATTTGGGCAGCGGCTGGTCCCCCACGGCCATCACACGAGCGCACGCCCCGCGGCCACTCGATACCGCCACTGCAGTATCACGGGGCAGCACCAGCAACCGCGCAACATCACGACCCAAGTGTGTTGCCCGATACTGTCGCTTTCGAGTGCTCCGTTCGCCAGCTGAGTTCGGCCTCGCTGACACGATCTATGCACTGATTCATTGTCCTCTCAGGTTGATACGAACATCTGTTCGTGTTAGAGTTCTCTCATGTTCGAGGCTGCCCACTCGGAACTCCAAGCAATATCGCCATCGGGGCTGTCGCGCCCCATGCTGGAATCGGCGATCGAGCAGCTTTCGCGGGTCGAATCCCATGCGGTCGAGCGGCGCTTGGCGTTCACCGCGGCAATCGATGATCTCGGTGATGGCGGACTCGATGCCGAGACAGTCACCCGCTCCCGCACCAAGCGCTCCAAACAAGCATCGAAGAAGGCAGCAAAGACCGCCAAGGCGCTGAAGAAGATGCCGAAAACCAAGGCCGCACTGGCCAACGGAGAGATCACCGAAGAGCATGCCGACGCGGCCGCCGATGCAGCGGAGCGAGTGTCGCCCGAGGAAGCCGACGAGGCGCTCGCGGCCGACGCAGCCCGCCAACCGGCCGATCGCTTCGCCAAGCAGTCACGATCATGGGCCAATGCACGAGAACGCGAGCGCGAGAAGCAGGCCCGCCAGCAACGGAGACGGGCCGCGCGGGTGGGGCGAATCTGGACCAATGCCGATGGCATGGTCTGCCTCTACGGGGAGTTCGATCCGGTCACCGGGGCCGTAGTCAAGAAGGCGTTCGACCGTGAGACCGATCGTCTCTGGCGCGACGATGGAGGACGCGACGGCACCCCCGGCGAGATCCGCACTCGCGATCAACGCGGCGCCGATGCTGTTGCCGGTCTCCTCACCCGAGAGCCCACCTCCCAGGCTGCAAAGCCACCTCACCCGAAGCATGTCGTGGTGGTGCGGGTGGATACCGATCGTCTTCGATCCGATGGCCCATCGGGCACCGCGGAGTTCGTCGACGGCACATCCCTCCCCCAGTCCACACTCGAACGCATCGCCTGCGGAGCCGACTTTGTCGCCATGATCTACAGCACCGATGGGTCGGTGTTGTGGCAGGGACGGCGGGTTCGCACCGCCACCGACGAGCAATGGCTCAGTCTGGTCGCACGCGACGGGGGTTGCGTGATCTGCAACGCCGATCCGGCCTACTGCGAAGCTCACCACATCGATCCATGGTCGCCGCCCACCAACGGGAACACCGACATCGACCGGATGGCCCTGGTGTGCACCTCAGATCATCACCTCATCCACGACCAGGGCTACACGCTGGCCAGGATCGACGGATCATGGCGACTGATCCGTCCCGGCCGTGGCGAAAGACCCAGCCGCGCGCCAACCAATCCGAGTCGCGCTCCAAGCACCGAGGCGGCGTGAACGCACAAGATCAGGCGCTTACGCGGCGCGACTCGTTCGACGCGTCGCGCTGTCTTGCGGCGCGTCGCTGCGTCGATCAGATTCGGCGCAGGTCCGTGTCGATAACACCACTGTCCACCAAGCCCATCACGGTGGGCAGGCGGTAGTAGCGCGGGCCCGTCCAGTCCGCTTCGTTCAAGCCTGCGCCGGTATAGGCGCGGTAGAGCTCTTCGATGCCTTGCTGGAGAGTCCACTGGCTCTCGAAGCCCGGAAGCTTGCTCTCGATCTTGGTGAAATCGACCTTGTAGTCGCGGGTGTCCGAAGAGGCGCCATCAGCAAACGCGAGATCACAATCGGGCACGGTGTCGCGCACCATCTCGGCCACGGTTCTGATCTGGTAGTTCTCACCGTTGCGGCCCACATTGAAGGCCTCGTTGTGCATGGCATCACGAGGTGCGGCCAGGCACGCCACAGTGGCACCGATGATGTCGCCGATGTGAACGAGCGGCCGCCACGGCGAACCATCGCTCATCAAGAGCACCTTGCCCGTGGTGACGGCATGACCCACCAGGCTGTTCACCACGATGTCGGCCCTCAGGCGTCGCGACACGCCGTAGGCAGTCGCGTTGCGGAGGTAACAGGGGGAGAACGAGCCGTCGGCCAACTTCGAGAGTTCCTGCTCCACCCTCACCTTCGACTCGCCGTAAGGGGTCTGGGGAAAGAAGTCCGCCGTCTCATCGAGATAGTCGTCGCCGCCGGCCCCGTAGAGCGAGCACGACGAAGCGAACACGAATCGCTGCACCCCCGCAGCCTTTGCCGCCTCGGCCAGGCGAACCGAAGCATGCAGGTTGATGTCGTAGGTGAGGTCGGCGTTGATGTCGCCGAGCGGATCGTTGGAGAGCGCACCGAAGTGAGCGACGGCATCGAAGCCCTCCAGATCATCGACGGTCACGTCGCGCAAATCGACAGGCAGCGTCTCGATCGGGTCTGGCGCGGAACTGAAGTCGCAGGCTTCGAAGAGCCCGATGTCCATCCCGACCACCTCGTGGCCGGCCGCCCGTAAGGCAGGCACCATCTCCACACCGATATAGCCACGGTTTCCCGTCAACAGAACTCGCACGACAGCTCTCCTCGTCTTCGCTTCTCGATCACCAACACGACAACCCCACCCAATCGGACGACTGGTTCAGATCGTGATCTTTCGACAATGGAATGCCTCGGCGAATCCCGACTCGGCGTTGCACTCCACCGCCCGCACCGCCATCAGGCCTCGGAAGGTGCCGGCACGGAACCATGGCTTGTCGGCCTGGGAAGCGAAGTGTTGCTCCAACAGGGCCACCTTACGCTCGGCCACAGATTCATCGAGAGGCACATAGAGGTTGGGTCGACCGAGATCGCCCTCGTACTTCGGGATCTCGTATTCGAGGATCGTGTGGTCGCGCCAGGTGTTCCACACCAACTCACCGACCGTGCGGTGGTCCTGGTGCTCATCTGCCCTGCGGTGGGCAAAAACCACATCGGGGTGGAACTCACGGCCGAGTCCGGAGATGTACTCCTTCACCTCGGTGGCGATGTATGGGAAGTAGTTCTCGCGAAAGTCGGCCACCCTCACATCGGCTTCGGCCGCGTCGGCGAGGAAGGCCGCAGCGCTAGCCCGTGCCTCCACCTCTCGCTGCGGCGTGGCCGACAGCACCACCCAATGAACGCGGCTTCCCGGTCGCTCCGCGAGCAAGCGCAGCAGGGTGCCACCGGCACCGATCTCGATGTCGTCGCTGTGGGCACCGAGACACACGATGTCGAGGGGACTCGAGCCGTCGCCGAGCGCTAGGGGGAGCATCAGCTCAAACCACCGTCGCCACCGGGATCGGCACGATGAACTGGGCACCCCATTCGCGGGCGTGTTTCATCTGCTCGAGGATCTCGTCCTTGAAGTTCCACGGAAGGATGAGGATGTAGTCGGGCTTGACCTCATCGATCTTCTCGGGCGGGAAGATCGGGATGTGGGTGCCAGGAAGGTAGCGACCGTGCTTGTACGGGTTGCGGTCGACGGTGAAGTCGAGGAAGTCGGTTCGTACGCCACAGTAGTTGAGCAAGGTGTTGCCCTTGCCCGGCGCGCCATAACCCACGATGGTCTTGCCCTCACGCTTCAGCTCGCTCAGCATCTCGAGCAGGGACCGCTTGGTCTCACGAACCTTCTCCTCGAATGCCACATAGGTGGCGATGTCTCGGTAGCCCGCCGCTTCCTCTCGAGCTCTCAGGTCGAGAACGGCATCGCTCACCGGCCGGGATTCGTCGGCAGCGTGACGGGCATGGATCCGCAGGGAGCCGCCGTGGGTCCAGATCTCGTCGACATCGAAGATCGTCATCCCGTGGCGGGCGAAGACCGCCTCGACGCTGATCAGCGAGAAGTAGCAGAAGTGCTCGTGGTAGATCGTGTCGAACTGGTTTTCGTCGAGCAGCTTCATCAGGTGGGGAAACTCGATCGTGACCGTTCCCACCGGCTTGAGGATCAGGGGGATGCCGGCCACGAAATCGTTGAGGTCGGGCACCTGGGCGAGCACATTGTTGCCGAGCACCAGGTCGGCCATGGTGCCCTGCTCCGCGAGCGACCGGCCCTTCTGTTCGCCGAAGAACGACACATCGGTGGGCACGCCTCGCTCAACCGCATCCTTGGCCACATTGGCGGCCGGTTCGATACCGAGGCACGGGATGTCGCGCTCCACGAAGTACTGGAGGAGGTAGCCATCGTTGCTGGCCAACTCCACCACCATGGAGTCGCCTCCGAGGCCTAGGCGTTGGGCCATCGTCGCCACATAGTCCTCGGCGTGCTGGAGCCAGCTGGTGGAGAACGACGAGAAGTAGGCGTACTCGGTGAAGATGTCTTCGGGTTCCACATACTCGTTGAGCTGCACTAGGAAACACGAGGGACAGACCCACACATTGAGCGGGTAGAAGGGCTCCATCTGGTCGAGCTGATCCTCGGGCAGAAAGCTCTCGCAGAGAGGGTGCATTCCGAGATCGACAACACGATCGATGAGGGGGGTCTCGCAAAAGCGGCAGGGGAAAGCAGTCATGTGGTTCCGAGAATAGTGAGTCCTGCTTGAAACAGGAGGGGTCGAGTGGCCCAAAAAACCATCGGCAGTAATCCCGGATACTTTCGGATAAAGCTCAGGCGAGTCTTCGGCCGGTCACCTCATCGGGCTCGATGCGGATCCACCGATCACGCCAGCGCTCCTTCGCCCAGGCCATGACCCCGGAGCGTTCGAGCTGTTCCACCTCGGCCCATTCGGTGACGGCGCGGGCCACGCCGTGCACAACCACACTCCAACCGGTGCGCTCCCTCTCGTCCCAACTATCGATTTCGAAGGCCACCGGTTCGTGACCGACGGCCGCAGCCAGCTTCGCTCCTTCGAGGGCACGAAACACGATTCCCTCGTCGACCCAGGCGAACGCGACGGGCAGGACAGTGATTCTCCCCTCTTCGGCGACTTCTCTGAACGCCAGTCGCCCGATCGGGGCCGCCGAGAGAAGGCGGAGGCACTCCTCGCGGTCGAGGGCTATTAGTCCCGCACCATCGGTTGGGGGTGGAAGCGCCGTGGACATCACTGATCCTCTCGGGCCGATGTTCGATCTCGGTCCTACCCCAGCCCAGGGGCGTCCCGCCAGTCCGGGACGGTATTCCTCGCCCATGAACGAGGTCCTAGAGTGCGCAGCATGGCAACGATCCAGACCGTGACCGGGCCGATCGACAGCGCCGACCTCGGTCGAACGCTCATGCACGAACACCTGACGATCGGCTATCCGGGCTGGGAGTCGGCTACCAACGAACCACTCGATCGCGTCGAGATGGAGAGGGTCTGCATCGGTCGGATCGAGCAGCTCCAGGCCCTCGGTTACGCCTCGATGGTCGACCCCTGCCCCAACGATTTGGGCCGCGACCCCGAACTCATGGTGAGGGCCTCGCAAGCGACGGGTTTCAACATCGTGTGTGCCACCGGCCTCTACCACGAGGCCGAGGGAGGCCATGCCCACTGGGAGTTTCAGGATCGCTTCGGCGACCTCACTTCGGTGCTCGCCGATCTCTTCACCACCGAATTGACAGACGGAATCGGCTCGACCGGCATTCGTCCCGGGATCATCAAGGTGGCCACCGGGCCCCACACCATGAGCGACTACGAGAGCAAGGTGTTCGCTGCCGCGGCGATCGCCTCCCGGGCATGTGACACCCCCATCACCACCCACACCGATCTCGGCACGGTGGGCGATGTTCAGCAGGACACACTCATGGCGGCCGGCGTGGAGGCCCACCGGATACTCATCGGCCATTCCTGCGGCACCACCGACACCGGCTACCACCTCGACCTCGCTCGGAAGGGGAGCTTTCTCGGCTTCGACCGATTCGGTATCCCTTTTGTCAGCGACGACGAACGGGTGGGTGCACTCGGCCGCCTCATCGAGGCCGGGGCCGGCGATCGGGCCGTGGTGTCCCACGACTCGGTGTGGTGTTGGAAGGGCGGGCCTTGGCCACCCGCCATGCGCGAGCGGGTAGCCAAGCGCTTCGATCCCACCCGGTTCGATCGTGAGGTGATCCCGAAACTGATCGATGCCGGGGTCGACGACGACGCCATCCACCGACTGACCCACGAGAACCCTCGAGCTTTCTTCGAAGGAGCAGGCCATGACTGACACCGCCGCGGGCGAGCCCTCAACGGGACCTGACGACAGCGTCGGCTTGCTGGACGGTATCGCCACCACAAGGTCGATCCGGCGCTACACCGACGACCCGGTGCCCTCGTCGGTTCTACGCGATCTGTGCTTTGCCGCCACACGGGCGCCGACCGGATCGAACCGCCAGAACTTCCGCTTCTTCGTGCTCACCGACGGGCCGGTGGCGTTCAAGGCCAAGAAGCTGATCGGAGGCGCGGCGAGATCGATGTGGGCCGACAAGCGCACCAACGACCGCTACGACGAAGGCACCGGTGACGACGAGTTGGCGCCGAAAGCGAGGATGGCTCGGTCGATGGAGGAGTACGTCGATTCGATCGACGATGTCCCCGCCCTGATCTTCCCGTGCCTGATCCGTCACCGTCCGCCCACCCCCACCGAAGGCGCTTCGGTCTATCCGGCCATGCAGAACCTCCTGCTCGCGGCACGGGCCCTCGGATACGGCGGGGTCACCACGATGTGGCATCGCCTGGTGGAGGACGAGCTGCGCGAACTGCTGGAGATTCCCGAGGGAGTGCTGGTGGCCGCGACGGTGACCCTCGGCAAACCCAAGGGCAGGCACGGCCCGGTCCGGCGCCGCCCCCTCGATCGCTTCGTGTACGACGGCGTCTGGGGCGACGTTCCCGACTGGGCGATCGATCCCCCGGGCACACTCCATACCGGCACGCCGCGCTAGCCCACCCCTCGCTCTAGAGTCCGCAATGCACACGGCCCTTCAGACCATCCTGCAAGCCATCCCGTAAGCCAAGGCCGAGCAACACCGGAGGATGAACATGTTCAGCTCACTCAGATCGGTCGCTCGCTTCCGAAAGCCCGAATTCAACGCCGATCGCCGCCGGCTCGCGCGGTCCGCCGACATCGGAGACCTTCGTCTCATCGCCAAGAAGCGGCTGCCGGCGGGAGTGTTCGACTACATCGACGGCGGAGCCGAAGACGAGCGCACGCTCGGCCGCAATACGGGAGCCTTCGAAGACATCAGCTTCCGACCACGGGTGTTGCGCGGCATCGGCGGGATCGATCCGTCGACCTCACTGCTCGGCCGCTCCATCCCCTTGCCGTTTGTGCTCGCCCCCACCGGTTTCACTCGAATCGCCGACCCGCAAGGCGAGCTTGCCGTCGCCCGCGCCGCCGCCCGGAGGGGCATTCCCTATGCCCTGTCCACCATGGGCACGCGGACCATCGAAGAGGTTGCGGCCGCGGCCGACAGTGTCGATTGGGGAGCCGACGGAGATCGTCGACTCTGGTTCCAGATCTACGCCTGGAAGGACCGGGCCCTGGTGAAGGAGATGATCGACCGGGCCGCCCACGAGCGTTACGAGGCTGTAGTGCTCACCGTCGACACCGCCCTGTTGGGCCGCCGTGAGCGCGACGTACGGCGCGGTATGGCATTACCCCCGAAGCTCGGGCTCGGCACGATCTTCGACGGCATCCGGCATCCCGGCTGGACCCGACGTTTCCTCACCAACCCGCCGATCGTTTTCGCCAACGTCGCCGGAAACGACACTGTGGGCGACGGCTCCAACGCAGTCAACCTCGCGGCCTACATGACGAGCCAGTTCGACTCCTCACTGTCCTGGGAGGAGATCGACTGGTTGAGGTCGGTATGGGACGGCAAGGTAATCGTGAAGGGCATCCAAACCGCGGCCGATGCCAAGATCGCCGCCGAGGTCGGAGTGGACGCCATCGCCCTGTCCAATCACGGGGGACGCCAACTCGATGACGCCCCGTCTCCAATCGAGATAACCGCCGAGTGCCGAGAGGCTGTGGGCGATGGGTTGGAGATCATCGTCGACGGTGGCGTGCGCCGTGGTTCCGATGTGGTGAAGGCGAGGGCCCTGGGTGCCGATGCGGTGATGGCCGGACGCGCTTACCTCTACGCTCTCGGTGCTGCCGGCGAGCAGGGGGTCGACTGGATGCTCGACTTCATTGACGAAGGCACTCGCCGTACCATGGCACTCTGTGGTGTCTCGTCGATCGACGAGATAAGCACCGACCTCGTAGATACTCGGAGATGATCACTTGAGTAACCGCAGCTTTCTAGGTGACACGATCGCCGATTATGTGGCCTCTCATTCAGAGCCACCCGACGAAGTGCAGATGGGCCTCATCGAAGCGACGATCGCCGCCACCGGCGACGCAGCCGGGATGCAGATCGGTAGCGATCAGGGCGCATTCATGTCGATTCTCACCGCGGTACTCCAGCCCCGCTTCGCGGTTGAGGTGGGCACCTTCACCGGCTACTCGGCACTCGCAGTGGCACGGGCACTTCCCGCTGGCGGCCTCCTCCTCTGTTGCGATGTGAGCGAGGAGTGGACCGCCATCGCGCGCCGCTACTGGGAAGTCGCAGGCGTGGCCGACCGCATCGATCTTGTCATCGCCCCGGCCACCGAGACCCTCGCGAACCTGCCCGCGGAGCCTCTGATCGATCTTGCATTCATCGACGCCGACAAGAGCGGATATGTCGACTACTACGAAGAGATTCTGCCCCGCCTGTCCGATCGTGGGGTCATCCTCGTCGACAACACCCTCTGGTCCGGGGCAGTGGCCGATCCCGCGGCCACAGAGGAGTCGACCGTGGCACTACGTTCATTCAACGACCACGTGCTGGCCGACACGCGCAGCGAGGTGGCCCAGCTCAGCATCGGCGATGGGGTGACGATCATCCGCCGCCGCTGACCGACCCGGCGGTGAACCCAAGCCGGCTCAGTCCGATGCCTCATCATCGGTGACACTCGCAAGGTCGTGCACGGCGATGTCGGAGGGGTCGGGGGGTGCTCCGATCGGGTGATCACCCTGGTTGCGCACCCAGACGGTCTGCTGGGGGAACGGGATCTCGATGCCGGCCACGTCGAGGGCTTCCTTCACCCTCAGGCGCAGCTCGCGCTCAACCGACCACTGCATCGAAGGCTCCGTCTTCACCACCAGGCGAATCGATATGCCGGAGGCCCCCAGGTTTTGGATGCCCCAGACCTCGGGACGCTCCATCAGTTCGTCGCCGCCCCATTCGGAGTCGTTCCAGAACTCGTCGGCGACACGCTGGATCACACCCTGAGCGAAACGCAGATCGACGTCGTAGGCAACCTCGACATCGATCAGAGCACGGGACCAGAGTTGGCTGTAGTTGCCGACCCGGGCGATCTCACCGTTGGGGACATGCCACACGGTTCCGTGCACATCGCGAATGGTGGTGGATCTCAGCGACACGTTCTCGACCGTGCCGGTGGCGTCGCCGACGTCGATCACGTCGCCCACGCCGTACTGGTCCTCGATCAGCATGAACAAGCCGGACAGGAAATCTTTCACAATCGACTGGGCACCGAAGCCGAGAGCGATGCCGCCGATGCCGGCACCCGCTATCAGGGGGGCAAGGTCGATGTTGAGCTGACCGAGAATCATCAGGCCCGCGACACTCCACACGATTGCCACCACGATGCTGCGCAGGACAAGTCCGATCGTCTCGGCCCGCGCCTCTGCCCGCGCCGAATCACTCTCCTGGACCAGCAGTTTCCCCGGCCCGCGCTCGCGGAGGCTTTGGAGCCTGATGTCGTTGGGTGTCGCCGCCACCGTCTTCACGAAGCGGGCCACCGCTCGTTGGAGGAGCTTCGAGGCAATCCAGCTGATCAGGACGATGAACAGGATGCGGATCGGTCGGTCGAGAACCCACTCCGATGCGGTGGCCAGGAACTCGTTGTCGGTCCATTCGTAGACCTTCTCGCAGGTGTACGAGCGATCGGTCTCCCCGCAGGCATCGATGAGGCCGGGTTCGAGTTCCTGACTGAGGTGCAATGGCATGGGCTGACGCTATTTCTGCCAGGCTCCTCGACGGTGGACCATCATGGGATACCGCCAGAAAGTAGGCAAATACCAGAGTTCTGACTAGTTTTCCTGGAATGCACCGCTTTCGACTTGGCCAGGCAGCCCAACTTCTCGGCGTCAGTGCCGACACTGTGCGCCGCTGGGCCGATCAGGGTCGTGTCGAAACGGTTCGCACCGAAGGAGGACAGAGGGAGATCGAGGGGCCCGCCCTTGCCCGCTTCGCTCTCGAGCTCGGCGAATCACCGCTCGACGATGGCAGAGCCGTATCGGCTCGCAACCGGTTCCCCGGGCTCATCACCCGTGTGGTTCGCGACACCGTCATGGCCCAGGTCGAAATCCAGGCCGGCCCCCACCGTGTGGTGTCACTCATCTCCGCAGAAGCCGTCGATGCTCTCGGGCTCGAACCCGGTGTCCCTGCGGTCGCCACCATCAAGTCCACCAATGTCGTCATCGAGCGACCCACGTGATCAAGGCAGTGCTGATGAGCGCCACCATCCTGGTCACCTCGTCGTGCGCTGTTTCGAGTTCGGACTCCCTGATCGTGCTGGCGGCATCGTCCACTTCCGATGTGATCGGCGAGATCAGCCTGGCGGCCCAGGCGGCCCAGCCAGCGAACCCGAACCTCGACATCGAGGTCGTGATTGCAGGCTCACCCAGTCTGATCGCCCAGCTCGAATCGGGAGTCGATGCCGACATCTTGATCACCGCAGACGAGGCCACGATGGACCGGGCTCTCGACAGCGGCCGGCTGACAGGAGCACCCGTGGTGTTCGCCACCAACACACTCGTTCTCGCCGTTGCGCCCGGGAACCCGGGAGGTGTCACCGACCTCGCCGACCTCGCCGACCCAGCGCTTCTCATCGGTGCCTGCGCTGTCGACGTGCCCTGTGGTGCTCTTGCCACGGCGGCACTGGACGCGGCCGGGCTGACCCTCGAGCCCGACACCGAGGAGCTCAGTGTCAGAGCACTCGCCACCAAGATCCGGCTGGGTGAAGTCGACGCCGGGCTCATTTACCGCACGGATGCCGCGGCTCTCGGGCTCGACACGGTGAACACCGCATCAACACGGCGGCTCGATGAGCACGCCAACCGTTACTTTCTGGCCCTCATCGGGGAAACGCCGACCAGCCAGACCCACGCCCTGGTCGACCTGATCCTGACGGCGACGGGGCGGGGGATCCTCTCCGATGCCGGGTTCGGGCTCCCATGAGCCAGGCTCCGGTTCGCCACCCCGTCGCCCTGGTCGCTCCCGCCGGGCTGGCCCTGCTCCTTCTTGCCCTCCCGATAGTGGGTTTGCTCCAACGCGCACCCTGGTCGAGCTTGGTCGACCGGCTGACCGACGACACCGTGCTCGACGCGGTGAGGGTGTCTGCGGTGGTCAGCTCGATCGCCGCGATCCTGTGCTTCGTGCTCGGGCTCCCTCTCGCCTGGCTTCTGGCCCGGGTGGATCTCCCCGGACAGCGCGTCATCCGCGCGGTCGTCATGTTGCCGATGGTGCTGCCGCCCGTCGTCGGCGGCACCGCCTTGTTGTTCGCGTTGGGCCGACGGGGACTCGTGGGCCAGTGGCTCGACCGCTGGTTCGGCGTCACCCTCCCCTTCACCACCGCGGGAGCGATCATCGCGGCAACGTTCGTCGCCCTGCCGTTCTTCGTCACCACCGTCGAAGGAGCTCTACGCCAGAACGGCACCGACCTGGAGGAGGCTGCAGCCACCGCTGGAGCCACCCCCCTGGCGACGTTCATTCACGTCACGGTGCCGGCGGCGCGAGAGTCGGTCGGGGCCGGACTCGCTCTCGCCTGGGCCCGGGCCCTCGGTGAGTTCGGGGCGACTATCACGTTCGCCGGCAATCTCGGCGGGCGTACGCGCACCCTTCCCCTCCAGACCTTCGTGGCCCTCGAGAGCGACCCGGCATCAGCCCTCGCCATCAGCGTGCTGCTCCTGAGTATCAGCCTTGGGGTTCTCGTCACCCTCAGGGGGAGTTGGCTACCGCGATGACCATCCGGATCGACGGCACTGTCAGTCGAGACGACTTCACGCTCGATCTTGAGGTCAGCATCGATGTTGGCCGCACCGCGGTCATCGGCCCCAACGGAGCCGGCAAGACCACCCTGCTCCGCCTCATCGCAGGTCTGGAGGCGCTCGAGAGGGGAACCATCCACATCGGGGACCGACTCGTCGACGACGCCGCGACCGTCTTCGTCCCCGCCCACGAACGCTCCACCGCTGTCGTGTTCCAGGACCATCGACTCTTTCCCCAGCTTCGAGCGGTCGACAATGTCGCCTTTCCGCTACGTCGCCAAGGCGTCGACCGCGCCGCGGCCGCCGACCGGGCCGGCGGCGCCCTCCGGCAGGTGGGGATGGGTGAATTCGCCGATCGGCGCCCTTCCCAACTCTCAGGCGGCCAGCGCCAACGGGTCGCCATAGCGCGGGCGCTCATCGCTCAACCGGAGGTGCTCCTGCTCGACGAGCCGCTTGCCTCCATCGACGACGAGAGCCGCTCGGGCATCCGCCATCTTCTCATGGACGCGCCGTCGCCGATCGTCGTATGGGTGAGTCATGATCCGGCCGACACGCTCGATGCTGAATCACTGATGTCGTTCGCGAACGACCGCGTGTACCAAACTCCAACACCATGAGTGACAACCCTGCCCCGATCGATCCCCTCGGCCAGTTTCGGCTCGACAACCGGGTGGCGCTGATCACCGGTGCAAGCTCCGGGCTCGGGGCTCGCTTCGCCAGGGTTGCCGCAGCCGCGGGCGCCACTGTCGTGCTCGCGGCACGCAGAGTGGACCGACTCGATGCGCTCGTCGATGAGATACCCGGCTCAGTGGCGGTGCCCGTCGACCTCACCGTCCCCGGCGGGCCCGAAGGATGTGTGGAGTCTGCGCTAGAGGCCACCGGGCGGATCGATGTCCTGATCAACAATGCCGGCATTTCCCAGGTGGCCCCTGCCCTCGAATTCGACACCGATGCCTTTCGCCACGAGATCGAGATCGATCTTGTGGCTCCCTTCGCTCTCGCCCGTGAGGTCGCCCGAGCGGCGATCGCGGCCGAGCAGCCTGCTTCGATCGTCAACATCGGCTCTGTCCTCGGCCTGGTGGGTGGCGGCAAGCTCCGAGTCCCTGGTTATGCGGCGGCCAAGGGCGGACTCCACAACCTCACCCGCGAGCTCGCCTCCCAATGGGCTCGACGAGGCGTGAGAGTCAATGCAATCGCTCCCGGCTGGTTTGCCACCGAGATGAACACCGAGATGTTCGGCCATGAGGGTGGAGAGGCCTACATGCGCGCCGGGGCGCCGATGGGCCGACCGGGGGTAGAGGGTGAGCTCGACGGAGCGATGTTGTTCCTTGCCAGTTCGGCGTCGAGCTTCGTGACCGGCCATGTGCTCTATGTAGATGGTGGCTGGACCGCGATCTGACTGATCGACCCAGCGGGCACGCGTCGGCGACGGGACGGCGCGGGTGGATTGGAGCGGCGGCGATGGTGCGAACCTCCTCCCCCATGGGTGCGCACCATCGCCCCGCATCCCAAGACCACGAGGGTCTCGGTGCGTTCACACTCGGTTTCCCGCAGTGTGTAGACGGGGCCTATGTTGCGCCGCCCGCGGTGGTCACGTCAAATAGTAGATGAAGCTTGTCGGCCCAGGTCTGGCCTCGTTCAGCCAGGTCTGGCCTCGTTCAGCCCAGGTCAGCCATCCCGAGCGACTGGCGAAGGAAGGCGAGTTGGACGAGAAGGAGGTTCTCGGCCACCTCCTCCTGGGGGGTCATGTGGGTGACCCCCGATAGGGGGAGCACGGTGTGGTGTTTGCCGGCTTCCAGCAGTGCCCGCGACAGCTGGAGCGTGTGGGCGGCGACAACATTGTCGTCGGCCAGGCCGTGGATGAGCATCAGGGGACGCATCGGGTCGTCACCCATCGCCGCCGGACCGGCGCACAGATCGGTTCGCTCATAGTTGGCCGGCTCGATATCGGGGTGGCCGAGATAACGCTCGGTGTAGTGGGTGTCGTAGAGATGCCAATCGGCCACCGGTGCACCTGCGACAGCCGCGTGGAATACATCCGGGCGACGCATCACCGCGAGAGCGGCCAGATAACCACCGAACGACCAGCCCCTTATGGCCACCCGGGAGAGATCGAGCGATGGCTCCATCACCGCCGCCGCGTGGAGGGCATCGATCTGATCGTCGAGCACGGGGCCGGCAAGATCGCCTCTTACCTCCCGCTCGAACGCGGGACCACGTCCTGGTGTTCCTCGCCCATCCACCACCAGCACCGCGAACCCCTGATCGGCGAACCATTGGCTGGAGTGATAGAGCGCCGCTGCCTTCTGGACCCGTTGGGCGTGGGGTCCACCGTAGGGATCGAGCAGCACGGGTAGCGGTGATCCATCGTGGCCCTTGGGAAGGAGCAAGGCGCTGGCAAGCGAGCGCTCGCCCAGACGATGGAGGGTGACATTGAGTTCCATCGCGGGCCGTTCCGCGTGGTCGACGAGGGTGCCCACGACTTTGCCTGCTCGATGCACCTCGGGTCCGCTATTGGTGGGCCCGAGGTGACGACTGGTTCGAACCTCGGTGCCGCCACCCGCGACCACGGCGTGAACGCCGTCTCCAGAGGTCTGGACCGAGACGTCGCCGTGCCAGCCGATCAGGGCCACGTCGATGGTGGTCGAGTCGGAGGAGACGAGCGCCACGACACCTCGATCGTCGGCACTCACGACCCTGCGCACCTGCAACTCGTCGCCGGTGATGGCGGTGCCGTCGACACAGAGGCGGCGGGCTTTGCCACGGTCCTCGACGGTGATCAGTCGACCCTCGTGGAGCCGGGGCACACCCGGCACCAACTCGACCCAATCCTCATCGGAGATGCGGTACCGCTCCGAGACCGAGCCGCTGGTCGGGTCGACCTCGAGCACGGCCAGGGTTCGCTGGTCGCGACTCTGCACGGTGAGGATCAGACCTTCGACATCCCAAGACGCGTCCGCCAGGTATTCCCACTCGCCATCGTTCCACTCGATGTCGAGCCTGTCGGCGCCGTCGACTCCGAAAATCGCCAGGGCAACGTGGGCGTTTGCGGTGCCGGCGGCCGGATACCTGATGGCGGTCGGTGCCTGATCCGGGCTGACCGGCGCCGAGATCCACCATTGGCTGACCGGCGCCACGTCGACCCGCTCGACGAGCAGGCGATCACTCCCAGGGGCCCACCAGAACCCCCGGGTACGACCCATCTCTTCTCCCGCCACGAACTCCGATGACCCCCACGAAACGGTGTCGCCGTGCTCCGCTACGACGACGCGATCCCCCGAGCTGTCGACCACTCGTAGCTCGGTGTCGGCCACATACCCCACGTGCTCGCCGTCGGGCGAGAGGCGAGGATCGAAGGCGCCCGCGGCCGTCGGGAGCAGCTCCATCTCACCGCTGACGAGATCAGCTCGCCCAACCTGGCCCCCGAGCGCGAATGTGGCCAGCCCGAGATCGGGGTCCGCGTCGAAGGCCACGATCCCGCCACCAGACTCACGCGCCCTTTCGCGGCGTGCCCGTTCCTCGGAAGGGAGATCGGCTTCAGCGCCACCCACCGCTACGGGATCGACCACCAGCCGCTCCGTGCCCGACTCGACGTCGAAAACCCAGAGTCGGTTGATCGGATCCTCCGGGCCATTGGAGCGCAGGAAGGCCACCCGCCGACCATCAGACCCTACGCGGATGTCGCGGGGGGCGCCAAGGGTGAACCGTCGGGTGACAGCCTGCCGGCGGGGAAACGAACTCGAACTCATTCATGGCCCTTTCGCGGACTTCGGCTTGACCGGATGGTAGGGGCTGGTCCCGAACTTGGTTGACGAGGTCGTCCCGCTCGACGAATACGCCCTCGCTCGGCGTCACCGGTAGCGTCAGCCGAGTGACAGAGTCACTATTTGATCGCTCCAACCGTCCCACCACCTTCGCCGTCCTCGCGAGCGTCGGAATCATCGCCTACAACAATCTCGCAGTGTCGGCCGCACTGCCCGCGGTGGGCAACGACCTGGGCAACGTCGCCCTGCTCCCGTGGACGATCTCGGTTGAGCTCCTCACCTCAGGCGTAGCCATCTTGTTCGCCGGACCCTTGGTCGACGGGCTCGGACCCCGCAAGGTCTTCCGCTGGTCTGTCTCGGCATTCATGGTTACGTCAGTCTCGTGCGCCGTCGCGCCGACGATGGCCTGGCTCATCTTGGGCCGCGCCTTTCAAGGGCTTGCGGCCGGCACCCTGATGACCGTTGTCATGTCGGCCGTCGGCCTCTCCTTCGCTACCGATCTACGCCCTCGGGTGTTCGCGGCGACCTCCACCGTCTGGGGAATCACCAGCGTCGCCGGCCCCACCATCGCCGCCTCTTTGGTGTCAGTCATCGGGTGGCGCGGCGTGTTCGGGTTCAACGTCCCGGTCGCTGCGTTCGCCGCGGTCCTCGCATGGAAGGCCCTCCCCGATCGCCAGCCCAACACCGAGCCGGTTCACATCGACGCGCGCGGAATCGCCCTGATCGGTGTGATTAGTAGCGCCGCTCTGGCCACCGTCGAAGGTTCGATCGAGGTGGCCGCGGTGGCCTTCACCGTCAGTGGACTCGGCCTGGTCGCCTACGTGAGGCACGCGAACCGCGCCCCCCAACCGGTGATGCGCCTGCACCACCTCATGCACTCGAAGTACCGGCCCATCCACCTCACATCAACGCTGGTTATCGGAGCCGGACTCGGAGCATTCGCCTTCCTCCCGGTCTACATGCGCGGAGCGCGGGGCACGTCTTCCACACTCGCCGCGTTCTCCATCGTGTTTCACTCGGTCGGCTGGTCGTTGGGCGCGTTCGCGGCCAGTCGCCTGCAGCGTCGTTATCCCAGCGAATCGATCATCATGGTCGGCTCGTCGCTCGCCGCACCGATGCTCGCCCTCACCACCGTCGCGGTCATGCTCGATGCTCCACTCGTTTTCATGTTCGTCCTGTTGTTCGGCGTCGGAAGCGCGATCGGCTCTGTGTCCACCACTGGCGTCGCCACCCTCCAACACAGAATCCCGATCACCGAGATGGGGCGAATCAACGCCGCCCACCAATTCATGCGCACGATCGGGATCACCTACGGAGTCGGGGTTGCCGGTGTCGTTCTTTTCGGAACCGTCGATCGACGAATCGGCGACGTCGAAGCCGTCCGCGAAGTGCTCGGCAGCGACGCGACCGGGATCGACACATCGGTGGCCGATGCCCTCGCTGCGGGCTACGGCTGGACGCTCCTGGTCTGCACCGCAGCTATGGCTCTGGCCATTCCATCCGCGGTTCATCTAGTGCGTACCCGGGTCGAGCCGGTACTATCCGCCCCGTGAAGGCGCTCCGGTTCAGCCGCAACGAAGGCCGCTATGCGGCGGCGATGCTTGCATCGAAGCTGCGCCCTGGCGCTGGGGGTTCCATCGGGCCACTCTCGCTGGTCGATGACCACGGTCCTGACCTCCCCGCCGACGACTGGGTTCGGGTGTGGCCCCGCCTGGCCGGGATCTGCGGATCCGACCTGTCAACCATCGATGGTCACGCTTCTCGCTACTTCGACGAATTCGTCTCCTTCCCGTTCGTCCCCGGCCACGAGGTAGTCGGCGAGACCGCCGATGGCAGGCGGGTCATCCTCGAGCCGGTGCTCGGCCATGCCTGTCGTGGATTCGAGCTCCCGTTCCCTGGGGCCTCTCCCGGAGACGGCAACGACTACCGCCATCTCACGTGCGGCCATCTCGAGCCGGGGCTCCAAACCGGGTTCTGTGAGAGCACGGGTGGAGGCTGGGCCACAGAATTCGTTGCTCACCCCTCCCAGCTCCACGAGGTGCCCGATTGGATGAGCGATGAGCTCGCGGTCACCATCGAACCGGTGGCCGGTGGCGTTCATGCCGCCCTGCGAGCGGGCGTCAACGAGGGCGACACCGTGGCCGTGATCGGTGCCGGCCCCATGGGACTCGTCACCATCGCCGCCCTTCGCCATCTCGCCGATCCGGGATCGATCATTATCGGTGCCAAGTATCCGGTCCAACGAGACCTCGCCGAGGAGTTCGGCGCCGACATCGTGTGTGCGCCCGGAGAACTCACCCGTGCGGTCCGGCGCGCAACCGGATCGTTCATGATCGGGCCGCGGCTTTCGGGCGGCGCCGATGTAGTGATCGATGCGGTCGGGTCTGCCGATTCGATTACCGACGCAATCTCGATCTGTCGCCCACGGGGGCGGGTCGTCCTGCTCGGAATGCCCGGCGCGGTCGATATCGACCTCACCCCGCTGTGGCATCGCGAGACCGAGCTCGTCGGTAGCTACACATACGGCACCGAGACCCTCGCCGATGGCCGCCGCACCAACAGCTTCGCGCTGGCGATGGAGCTAGCGGGGAAAGTTCCCTTCGACAAGCTGGTGTCGGCCACCTACCCACTGGCCCGTTACCGCGAGGCTCTCGGCCACGCTGCTGAGGCGGGACGGCGGGGCGGAGTGAAGATCGCTTTCGATCTGCGCGACGAGCGCCACCGCGGTCTGCCTTCGTCTGAATCCTGAAACCCCCCGAGCCGTGTCGTGACTCAGCGTCCGACCGGCCAGAATGGTGCCCATGCCTGAGAAAGATTCCGCCCCGGTCCTCGATGACGAGACCACCGCCGCCCTCACGCTCTACAACGAGTATGTCGATGCCGACCGTGAGCGGACCCGCCGCGAGAAGCGCGTCAAGAAAGCGGAGCGAGCCAAGGAAGATGCCGCCGCTGAAGTGAAGAAGGTTTCCGGCAGCGGAAGCGCCGAGCAGAAGGCTGCGGCTGAGCAGGCCTATCGCGAGGCGAACGAGACCTGGCGGAAGCTACGTGACGGCGAAGAACCCGAAGCTCCGGCGGCCACCCCCAAGCCCGAAGCCGAACCCGAGGCGCCCGAGGCCGAGGCAACCGCCGAGCCTGTTGCCACCGAGCCCGAGCCTGAGGCCACCGAGCCCGAAGCCGAGACAGCCGAGACAGCCGAGACAGCCGAGGCCGAGCCTGAGGCCACCGAGCCCGAAGCCGAGACAACCGAGACAGCCGAGGCCGAGCCTGAGGCCACCGAGCCCGAAGCCGAGACAGCCGAGAGAGCCGAGGCCGAGCCTGAGGCCACCGAGCCCGAAGCCGAGACAGCCGAGGCCGAGCCTGAAGCCGCCGAGGCAACCGCGCCCGACTCCGACGAGGAAGAGTAGACAGACTCACTCTTCCCCCAAACGACTCGAGCGTGCGATCCGGAATTCCGGAACACACGCTCGGTCAAGCTGTTGGGGTTCAGCTTTGGGTGGTCTTTGCGGTCAGGCCGCAGGCACCGTGGTGGTTGATGCGGGCGGAGCCGGCGATGCATCGGTCGTCGACCAGGCCATCTCACCAGCCTCGTTGATCCAGACGTCGATGTACCAGAGCACACCCTCACCCTCGAAATCGACCTTGGCGGTCGCTCCAGGCTGGCCCTGGTTGTAGTCGTAAGCACCGAATCCCGCTGCCGTCTCGAAGGCCTTCACCCAGATCTGGCCGTCGTAGAGCTTGAACCTGGCCGCAGCGACTCCTGGAATCTCCACCCACTGGTAGATGGGGTCAGGGAGTTTCTGCTCATCCCAGAAGTGCTGTTCGATCTCACCGTTGTCGTTGATGAGGGCCTTGCCGTACCAGATCCATGATCCGTCGGTGAAGGCGACGTACACCTTCCAACCCTGGGCGACCACGATGTCGTAGGTGTAACCCTCGTTGACCTGGACGTTGCCGAGGAAGAGCGTCTCTCCTTCACGCTCCACCACGAAACTTCCCTTGCCGGGGACTTCGACGACGATCCGGTCGGTGACAACAGGCGGCGGTTCCACCGGTTTCGGCTTCTGGGTGGTGGTTGGGACGATCACCTCTTCGATGATCACACTGAGCTCATCGCGCAGCCCGGTCTTGATCGTGATGGCCTTGATCTGCTCACCGTTGGTGATGATGATCACCAACTTTCCGTCGACAAACTCGGCACTGAAGACCTCCCAGCCTTCGGCGAAGTCGGTGGTCAACACCGTGAAGGAGCCGTCGCCGAGTTCCTCGATTTCGGCCCATCCCAGCGCACCGAGGTCGACTTCGTGCAGACCGTCGTCGGCGGGGGCCGCTGAGGTGCTCGTAACCACGAGCACCTCACGTTCGACATCGCCCTCAGTGTCGACTTCTGGCTCAGCCTCCTTGACGCCGGCCGTGTCGGCGTCGGACTCCCCGATGTCGGGCAGGTCCACATCGGGAGCGCCATCATCGGCTTCGTAAGTACTTGCGGTTTCGGTGCTCGGGGCATCTGATCCGTCGGCAGCCATCGCCGCGGCACCAAAGCCGAGCAGGGGCACAACCGCGAGTCCGGCGACGAGGCGGCGGACATGACCTATCCGTGCGGCGCGCATCCTGGGCCGGAGTTGCTCGAGGATCTGTTCGTTCTCCGTAGTGTTGTCGTGGCTCATTGGGCCATCTCCTGACGGCCGATTCGTTCGACCATGCGGGGCTTGAGGGTGCGCCGGGCACGACTGAGGTGGAACCGGAACGCTCCGGGCGATATGCCCATCCGGTTCGCGGCCTCATCAGTGCTGAATCCAGCGCAGTAGTAGAGTTCGACGGCTTTCCGCTGTTGAGGCGGGAGCAGATCGAGGGCGGCTTCGAGACCGTCAGGTTCCGCGGGAGCGGCAACGACGGTGTTGGTCATCAACTTCGGCAACGCGGCTTCCTGTACGAGCTTGTGGCGGTACTGATCACGCACCACATTCACCGCGACGCGGCGCACCCAGGCGACGGGTTCACGGAATTGGCCGACTCGCCACCATCGGGCGTATGCCCTGACGTACGCCTCTTGAGCTGCGTCGTGGGCGTCCTCGGCCTTGGTGCCATCGAGGATGAGTCCCCTCACCGTCGTGTCGTAGTTTTCCCGGAAGAACCGGTCGAAGTCTCGGGCCATGCCCTACCTCTGCTTGTTGTGTCGTCGTGCATCGCCAGTCGCCTCCCACCGTTCTCACGAGCGAGACCCCGAAAATGTTTGGCCGAACCGATATTTCTTTTCTGGTTCGCTCATTCGGCACGTAGGCGCGTTCGGCTGAGCACTAAGTCAGCGGGCTACCAAACTGGCTTGAGCCGTCGCTTGTCTGCTCAGCCCTCGGCCGGGGACTCATGCCGGCGCCAGGCCGGGGAGGGGTCGCCGTCAGTCGACCGTAAGGAGGAGGTGCTGCTATGACATGCGGCTCATCCTCGAGGGCAGTGACGATACGCCTTGCCGCTTTTCTCAGCCGAGAGCGTCGTACAACATCTCGAAGAAACGGTCTGTCGAGTAACGGGTGACGATGTCGAGGTTGGGTTCACTCCCGCTGAAACCGAAACGATCGACTTCCATCACTCCTCGCTGAGGGCCGTCTCCCACCATCACGCCCACGTGCAAGCGGGTTACTTCGGCAGCCGTCGGGTCGATGGCATGAGCCATGGCGATCGGGTCGGGCAAGTCATCGCCGGCGAGGCCGATCCCGAGCGCAAAGCGGCGCACGACTTGGGCGATCGAAAGCGCGAACCCCGACAACGGCGTGTCGAGCGCCAGGATCGCGTCGTAGCGGTCCTGAGTGACGATGGCGTTGGCGATGGAGATGTCCCAACCGACCAGTTCCAGAGGCATCCCTGAGCCCACCACTATGGCCGCGGCCTCTGGATCGGCCCAGAAGTTGAATTCGGCCATCGGGCTGACGTTGCCCGGGCCATGCACGCCCGTGCCTCCCATCACCACCACCCGCTGCACGGCCTGGGCGATCTCCGGCGCACGGAGGAACGCCACGGCGATGTTGGTGAGTGGCCCCAGCGCCACGAGGGTTATCTCCCCTGGCGCGCCGAGGATCGTGTCGACGATCACGTCTGCGCCGCGGCCACCGGCGTTGCTCCGGCCCGACAATTGAAGTCCGCAGTCGCCCATGCCGTCCTCGCCGTGAACGTTCTGAGCGGTCTCGAGTGTGCGCATCAGGGGCTGCCGGGCGCCCGGGTGCACAGCCACGTCGCTGCCGCACAACTCCACCGTGTACAGGGCATTCTGCACAGCCTGATCGAGTCCGACGTTGCCACACACGATCGTCAACGCCTCCACGATCACTTCGGGGTGGCGCAAGGCCATCACCAGGGCCACGGCATCGTCGCTGGCTGTATCGGTGTCGATGAGGAATCGGCGCATCCGGGGACACTACTGTGGGTGCCGGGTCGACCGCGAAGCCCGCATGCACGGCGGGGAGGTGAACATGTTCACGAAACTGGGGCGATTCACCGTCCGGCGGCGTGGCATCGTGTTGCTTGCCACTCTTGCCACCCTCGCGCTGTCGGGTGTTGTCGGTGGCGGAGTCGCCGATCGTCTCAGTCGGGGAGGATTCGACGCCCCCGGCAGCGACTCGGTCCGCGCCAGCACCGAACTCGACCAGAGGTTCGACACCGGTTTCGCGGATCTGGTGATACTCGCCACCGTGGCCGACGAATTCGGCACTGTCGACCATCCCGATGCGGTGATCGCGGGCCGCCAGCTCACCAACGAGATCGCCGGAATCGACGGCACCGACGACGTCGTGTCGTACTGGTCTACCGGCGACCCGGCCATGCGGTCGATCGACGGGCGTCGCGCCGTCATGTTGTTGAGGCTTCCAGGCGACCAGTCCGGTACCCAGCGCGACCTCCTGGTGAGCGATCTTCTGGACACCTACCGGTTCACCGAGCGGGGGCCGCTCACGGTGGAGCTCGCCGGGCGCGAGGCCGTGTTCGAGCAGATGTCGACAGTGATCGAGGACGACCTGGCCCTGGCCGAGGCGATTGCCATTCCGGCCATATTCATCTTGTTGGTTCTGGTGTTCGGTGGTGTAGTGGCCGCCCTGTTACCTGTCGGGGTGGGAGTGATGGCAGCCTTCAGCACCTTCCTCGTGCTTTATCTCGTATCGGCCACCACCGACGTGTCGATCTTCGCGCTCAATCTGGTCACTGCCCTCGGCCTCGGGCTGGCGATCGACTATTCGTTGTTCATCGTTTCACGATTCCGTGAGGAACGACAGGGAGGCCTCGGCGTCGACGAGGCGGTCATTCGCACGGTGGAAACCGCGGGGCGCACCGTGGCGTTCAGTGCACTCACCGTCGCGGTATCGCTGGCAGCGCTGCTCGTCTTCCCCCTGTTCTTCCTGCGCTCCTTCGCCTACGCGGGCGTCGGTGTCGTCGTCTTGGCCATGACCACCTCGGTCGTGGCTCTTCCTGCTCTTCTCAGCCTGCTCGGCGACCGGGTCAACCGGTGGGCGATCCTCGGCTACCGGGAGCGCCGTCACGCCGTGAACCGGTGGCGCGAGCTCGGTCAGACGATGACAGCTCGGCCCTGGCCAGTGATCGTTATGAGCGTGGTTCTGCTGGTGGCAGTGGCGATTCCTTTCCTGGGGGTCAAGTGGGGTGAGGGCGACCAGAGGGTCCTTCCCGCCGACGACCCGGTCAGGGAGGTCACCGAGGTGCTGGCGAGCGAGTTCTCCTCCACGGAAGGAAACGCGTTCCCGATCGTGGCCGTCGGCAACATCGAACCGAGCGCGATCACCGGTCTCGCCATCAGGATCTCCGCTCTCGACGGTGTCAGCCGGGTGGACGCTGCCACAGGCAGTTTCGCGGGAGGGGTGAACCTCGTCGCCTCCGACGACGACTCCACCCGATTCGAGGCCCCGGACGCCAGCTGGCTCAATGTTGTGCCCGATCTCGAGCCCATCTCAGCTGAGGCCGAGCAGTTGATTGCTGAGATCCGGGCACTCGACACCACCTTCGATGAAGTGCTGGTTGGCGGCGGCACAGCTGCCCTCGTCGATACCAAGGAGGCGATCTTCGATCGGGTGTGGATCGCCGCGCTACTGATCGTGGCCGCCACCTTTGTGCTGCTCTTCTTGATGTTCAACAGCATCCTGGTTCCCATCAAGGCGATCGTGCTCAACACCCTCTCCCTAGGTGCCACGTTCGGGATGATGGTGTGGATCTTCCAGGACGGCCACGGGGCTGATCTACTCGGATTCACGCCCACCGGATTCACCGACATCACCACACCGATCCTCATGTTCTGCATCGCCTTCGGCCTGAGCATGGATTACGAGGTATTTCTTCTCTCTCGCATGAAGGAGGAGTACGACCGCACCGGCGACAACGATCGGGCCGTCGTCGAGGGCCTCGCCAAGACCGGCAAACTCGTCACCGCGGCAGCAGTGCTGCTGTCGATCACCTTCCTCGCCTTCGCCACCTCGGGAGTGTCCACGATCAAGCTGTTCGGTCTGGGGCTGGCGGTCGCGGTGCTCGTCGATGCCTTCATCGTCCGCGTAACCCTGGTGCCGGCGTTGATGACGGTTGCCGGTCGATGGAACTGGTGGGCGCCCGCGCCACTGCGGCGGGTCCACACGAGGTTCGGCATCTCCGAGCAGGCGCCACCCTTCGACGAAGCAGAGATCGACCTCCGTGAGATCATCGATCTGTCCGCGGCGGAGGCCATTGCCGAACCGGCGGCTGAGGAAACGACCCGGCCGGTCCCCTAACCTCTCGTTCCAGACGCAGAGGAGGTGGCCATGTCCGACATCAACCTGTCGAAACTCGGCCCGACAGCCAGAACGAGACCGGAGCCGACGCTCAGGGGGGCGGCTGCCGCCGCCGCGGGCGCGCTCGCCGTCATCGGGTTGGCCGCGATAGCGATCGATGCCTATTTGCCCGACGAGTCGAAGCCCGTGGCCATCATCTGTGGCTTGGTCGCCATCGCCGCCGGCTACGTAATCATCGTCAAGCTTGACGGGCCCGCTCGACCTGCCGGTGTAGCGATGATCACCCTCGGCACCCTTCTCACCACGCTCGCCGTCATCGACGACCTTTCCAGCACCACGCTGCTCTTCTTAGTGCTGGCCATCGCCTGGGGCACCCAGTACGGCATAGGGCCGGTGCGAGGCGAGCTCCCACTCCTGGTGGGAGCGTTGGCGTCGACATGGCTCCTCCTGCTCGACGCAGCCGACTCCGACTCCGCCGGCGGAGCCGATGGGACGGGATTCTTCGTCGCCCCCGATACCCCGATCACCAGCGACGACGACCTCGTCACCTACCTCTCGTTGGCGATTGGTCTCCTACTGCTGGCCGCGGCCTGGACTCTCGATAGGGATGGCTGGCACGGCGTGGCCACCGGCGCGGTGATCGTGGGTGATCTCGCCTTCCTGGTGGGAGTTTTCGGGGTGGTCGGCACCCTCGATTCCGACCTGGTCGGAGGGGTGTTGGTGACCGCCGCAGGGGTGGTGCTGGCCGCAATCGGGGCCGCGGGTGATCGCCGCTTCACCGCGTGGCTCGGCGGCACAGGTGTGCTGATCGGAATCCTCGCCCTGCTCGATTCGATCATTGACTCCGATAACGCCGTACAGATCGGCGCCGCGGCCATCGCCGCCGGTGCCGTCATCATCGCGGGGATCGTGCTGCTCGACCCTCAGCGCCATCAGCATCGCAATGATCGAAAGGGCGACTTCTGGGATGGAATCGCATCCGATACGGTCGAGTCCGCTCCCGGCGACTCCGCAGTCGAGGCTGCTGCCGAGACCTGGCTTGAATCAGAGATTCAGACCGAACCGGAGGAAGTGGCGATCGCTCCGAGTTGGCACCCCGATCCTCGCGGGCGCCATGAGCTTCGCTGGTGGGACGGAACGGCGTGGACGACCAACGTCTCCGATGGAGGAGTGGCCACGACCGACCCCGATGGGGCCTGAGCGGGGCCGGGGGCTGGGCCGTCGGCGACGGAACTGACGACCCAACCCCGGCGGGAGTGAAGCGAATGGACCGTGGCGGCGACGTTTCGTGACCGCCACGGTAAGCACAGAAACTCTGAGGACGCAGCGGTGCGTCCCCGATCGTCGCCGGGGGATCAGTTGCAGATCCAGGGCGACGGCCACTGTGTCAGCGGAACTCCTTGGGCACGATCACCGGGATCACGAGTTGCACCATCTCGTCGTCGTGGGCACGGCCGGCCGCGTAAGCGGCGAGGAGGGCCTCGCCCGCCGCGGTCTGCTCCCAGAACCATGCCTTGGTGGCGAAGGCACTCATCTGGCCGGGCTGAGCCGCAGCGGCTTCGGTGACGAACGCCCGGAGATCCTCGGCCGCGAAGCGGAGCCGGTCGCCGATGGACTGGCCGTCTACCGGAGCGAGTTCACCTACGAGTGGCTCGCCTTCGGCCAGGGCTACGAAGAACCGGCCGATGACCTCGATGTCGATCCCTGCCATACCGAAGGCGGTGCGGCCGGTCCGCTCGAGTCCGAGGTCGTACCAGGTCTGAAGGCCCGCGATTTCTGCTCCGAGCCGATCTCCCAGTGATCCGTCGCCTTCCAGGGGCGCATAACTGATCGGGCAAGCGAGCCCGTCGACCCGCACCTCGTCGTCGGCATCCTCATCGTGATCGACCAGAACCGGACCCTCCGGTTCGTCGAACAGGCCGAGTACACGACGCAGAACCCTCAGCTGGAACTCCGGGTCGCCCGGCTGCCCCAACGGACGACCGAGTATGAACGGCACCCACAAGGCCCGGGGGGGCCGGATGATCTCGGTGTGGACCCGCACGAGGCTGATCTGGGTCGTTGGCACACCCTCATCTTCGAAATAGTGTCCGAGCCCGCCCACGGCGCGCGTGCAGTTGGGTCAAATGGGCACCAGGAGGACGGCGTCGACCTCGTCGGCGAGAAGGTGCTGGGCGAGGGCACGGGCTGCCGGCTCCATCGCCTCGGGACTGGCTGCGCCCATGAAGGAGTAGTGGAAGTCGGCCACAGATCCGATCTCGCCCGCCGTGGCGAGCTCGTGGAGACGATCGATCGGGAAAACAACGTTGAGGTCGGCCTGGAAGCCGGTGCGGTCGAAGTTGGGGGAAACATGGCTCATCACCACATCGGCCGCCGACGTGTCGCCGGGGATCACCCGGTAGTCGCTGGCATCGCCGCTGAAGGCGCGGTCGCCACGGCGATGCAGGCCGGCCGTCGACACGAGGGCCACCCTTCGTTGGGTGAGCGGCGGCCCGCTGACGAAGGGACTGGTATCGAATGTCGGGCATTCGAGGGCGGCAATTGCGGCCTGCTCTGCGGCAGGAACATCTTCAAGGCGGGCCATCAGGGCAGTCCAGCACACGGGCGCTGGTTATGATGTTTGAAATCAAAGATATTTCGTGTACTTTCAGTAGCCGTGACGCCGGAAACGCTCGCCGCAGCACCAAGGGTGACCAGAATCACCACTCTTGGTGGTAGGGGATGGGCCCGCCGCATCCCGGTTTTCGCTCTCATCGCGCTCCTCGTTTCCGGATTGGCGGCGCCTGCTCTCGGAGCCGACGAGGGACGCACCGATACGCGGATCGTCGATCAGACCCTGATAGTCACCGCAGGTAGTGCAGAGTCGCTCGAGATCACCGGGGACCCCGGCACCGGCAGCGGAAGAGCCATCCGCTGTGGCTGGTTCGAGCTGATCATCGATGGCTGGCTTGTCATTGATGTGGTCCAGGTCACCGACCCTGAGATCGGCCAGAGCATGTTGAGCTGGTGCTGGTACGCCGACAACCGCACCACACTGGCGGGCTTCCCTCGAACCGTGATCTACAACGGCCCGACGGTTCCCGGCAGCCCCACAACCACAGAAGAGACGTCGCGCTTCGCCATCGCCAACATCACCTTCGCCGACCCGGTCATGGAGCTCAACCCGGTGGGTGATCAGGTCGTGGGTATCCCCTCGTGGCTCGCTGTCACCAGCCAACTCGACTACCCCCAGATCTCGGCTCAGACCGGCCCCGTGTGGGCAACGGTAAGGCCGGTGTTCAGCCACGTCTCGTGGGACATGGGCACCGGCGACACCGTCGAGTGCAGCCTCGATGGCGATGCCACAACCGTCTGGGATCCAAGCGGGCCGCGCACCCAGACGAGCAGATGCACCCACCTCTATGAGTCCAACGGCGAGGGCGACGGCGCAACCACCATCTCCGCCACCGCCACCTGGACCATCCTGCAACAGACCAACCTCAACCCCGCGTGGCACCTGTGGGGCTCCTTCAGCCTCACCGCCACCGACGACATCATCGTCCGCGAACTGCAGGCCGTGATCAACTGAGGGAAGCCACCGAGCCCTCGGCGGGTTGCCGCGGAATATGCGTTCCCATCATGCAGCCCTCGTTGGCGTCGCCACCCTTGCAGGCCTTGCCCTCTCGCCCACCATCAAGCTGGCGGAGGATCAGGTCGATCTCCCGGTGCCTCCCGACCGTTTGGTCGACGAGTTCCGGCGCCGCTTCAGCGAAAGCGAGGCCGACATACTCGCCAACGGTGACGACCGACTGGTTCGACGTTTCTCGGGCAAAGCCGGCCCGTTCCCCTACCGCACCGTAGAGCTGGTGGAGATTCACGCCGATGCGATCACGTTCGAACACCTGGCGGGCCCTTTCAGCTACTGCAACGAACGCTTCCAGTTCAAGGCCATCGAGGCGGGCACCCGAGTGACCCACACGGGGACGTTTCGCCTACGGGGCGGCATCTGGACCATCCCGCTGGCGATCGGGCCGGTGAAACGTGCTTTCGAGGCCCACGTTCGTGAGCATCTGCTCGCTCTTGGGGCTGAGCTCGAGTCGAAATGAGACTTGAAAACAGCTTCTGAACTGGGGTTTTGTCCACTCAGCGTTTACTCAGCGCTCCTTGCGAAGATGAGACCCATCAACTCAGCAACGGAGCCTGAAATGTTCACCACCGCAGCAACCACAATCCGAATCTTCACCCACGACGATACGCCCAGCCCGGCCGCTGTCGAAGCCCAGCTCGCCGAGCTGGCCACCAGCCACAGCCTCACGATCGAACTGGTGAATGTCACCAACGATCCCTCCCTCGCAATCAACGCTGGCGTCGTCGGTCTGCCCGCCATCACCGTCCACGCCGGAGAAACCGAAATCGCCCGCCGTGAGTGCGCAGTCGCCGGCCGTCGCCTCGGCCGCTGGTTCGATCGCAAAGTTGTCTCCGGAACACCTGCCCCGGTGCTGGTGCCCGCCTTCGCCTAGACAGTAGCCATGGTGATCTCACCCAAAGTCGCTGCGGTTACCGCAGCAGTGATGATCGCCGCCGCTTGCAGCGGATCTGACGACACCGGTGAACAGGGCTCCTCAGATCCAGACAACGGCACAGGCACTGACAGCACAGAGATCGAAGTCTCCGAGCCGGCGAAACGGTCGGTCACGCGGGTGCTGGTGACCGGCGCCGACTCCGAATCGCTCGAAGAGATCCACACGGTGCTGGTCGACTATGCACTCCTCGACGAAGCACTGGAAGAGATCGTTGTTCTCGGCTCATCCTGTGAGGGGATCAACGATGATCTCTTCGTCTGTCAAAGCGAAGCGGAGTCGTTAACGCCTACGCCCGGACGCCAGGCGCTGGTGGTGCTCGATGGTGATCTCGCCAACGCGGCAGAGGTGGCGGCAATGCTGCATATGCGGCCCGCGGTGTTCGTGGCCGGAGAGCCGATCGGCGAAGGAGCGACAGCGCTGGCCGGGGTCTCATCGACGATCACGTTCGTGCCCGGCGGACTGTCGGAGCTGGTGTCAGACCCCGTAGCGGTGTTCCTGATCGGAGTGCGCGACGAACTCGGCGCTTTCACACCGCTGGAATCGGTCGACGCTGCGGTGGGGGGGATGTCGTCGGCTCATCACTTCCTCGACACCCGCCTCGAGACCATGATCGACCACGAACCCGACGACGAACCCGACGACGTGGTTGTCCCCGAACCCGACGTGCGCTGGGTCATCGAACTCCCCGACCCGATCGGCGGCCTCGGCGTTCACGAACGCGCCGTGGTCGTCGACAACATCGTCGCCTTCCTCGGCAACGACGGAATCACCCGAGGCCTCGACACCAACACCGGCGACGTGCTCTGGACCAAGCAAATCAACGACAATCCGCGACTCCTCAACGAGTCATTCGTCGACGTCGCCGGCGACACCTTGCTGGTGAGCGCCCAAGCTGCCAGCCCCGGCTCGCCAGAGATGCCTGCTCACTCGCTCTGGGCCCTCGACATCCGAACGGGAGCAGAGATCTGGACGGTGTCGGTTCCCGCTGGTGGGCTTGTTGGTCACCCGGCGACAGACGGTGAGCGGGTGTTCGTGTGGCTCTCCGAAGACGCCTCCGAAGGCTCTGATGCCTCCATACGGGCACTCGATCTCGGCGACGGCACCGAAATCTGGCGCGTCGAGGGGCAAATGAGCGCTGGCCCACCCCGGGTGGCCGCTGGCGAAGTCTGGACCGGTAGCCGAGACGGGGTTGTACTCGGCCTCGATGCCGCGACCGGGACAGAATTGGTCCGCTACGAAGAAGTCGGTCTCGGAACAAATGGCATAGCCGCCCGACCCGCGGTAGCCGGCGACAAGGTCTTCTTCGGCAACGACAGCGGCGCCTTCTCTGCGATCGACCGAGCCACGGGTGAGCTTGTCTGGAACTTCCCTACAGAGTCCACCGACCTGCCCAGCTCACCTGTGGTCACCGACGACACCGTCATCTTCGGATCCTTCGACGGCGGAATCTACGCCCTCGACATTGCCGATGGTGTGCTGCGCTGGCGCCACGACGCGGGCGAAGGCACTGTCTTCCTCTCATCCGCGGTCGTCGCCGACAATGTCGCCTACATAGCTGATCTTTTCCAGCCGTCCTCGATCCTTGCCCTCGACGTCGCCACCGGCCAACCGATCTGGGAACTCCCCATAGGCGACCTCGTGTCCGCCTCCCCCTACATCGACGGCGACACCCTCTACATACAAACCCCCGGTCAGTTCTGGGCCATCGCCCTCTGAGCTAGCGCGCAACCGTCAGGAACACGCTCCGCCGTCGCCATATCCCGCGCACTCATCCGCGGTAAGCGATCTCGTCACCCGCGCTCGCGCGATGCCCTCGAGTGCCGCGGTATCGAGGGTACGTACGTGGACCAGCCCGGAGAAGTCGGCACTGAGGACCGTGGTCCCGGAGGCATCCAACGCAAGCCCGATGATGGTGTTCGGGTGGGCCGGTAGGGTGAGGATCTCCCGGCCCTCGTCGAGCGACAACACCGATACGGTGCCGTCGAGTCGACCCACGAAGAGCCGCCGAGCGATGGGGTCGAACCTCAACAGCTCACTTCCCCCCGAGACCTCCAGGACCCGCACCGCGGTGGGCTCCCCCACCTGCCAGATCGAGATGTCGCCGGTGAGGCCGGCTGATACGAACCGTTCGTCGTCGAGCCAGGCGACGCTCAACTGAGATTCAATATCGACCGCCGAGTTCAGCTCGCCGGTTTCTGCCTCGTATAGCTCGATCCGACCGGAGCGAATAAGGGCAATCAGTGTTCCTGCGGGATTGAACTCGAATTGTTCTGAGGACTCTTCGCTTGCAGGCGTCGACCACAACAGCTCCCCGTTATCGAGCGACCAGCGATGGAGGGCATGGTCGAAGTCGATGGCGACGACATGTTCGACCGCAGGATCGAACCGGGTGATGAAAATGTCGACGTCGGGGCCGCTGAGTGTCATCACGGTAGCCAGACTGTCCAACGAGCGGATCTCCACCCGCCTCCCCTGCACCGGGATCGCCATGAGCCGGTCGTCGGACGATATGTCGGCCGCTTCGAGGGGGCCGAGCGCGGGGGCCGAAATGGGCTCGATGAGACGGTCGCCGCTGGCGAGATCGATCGTCTCGAGTCCGTCGATGCCGATACTGACGATTCGGTCGCCGGCGGCGGTCATATCCACCACCCCCCGATCGTCGAGCTGAAAGGAAGCGATTTCTGTGGTGGCCGCCGGCGAGACATCCCACTCGAACACCTCGTTGGCCGATGAAGTGGACAAGAGCCTGGTACCGGTGGGATCGAAAGAGATGTGCTCGATGGTGGAACCGTGGCCCGCCAGCACGAAGTCGACCACGCCATCCTCGGCCGACCACACCCGGACCGTGCCGTCGGCGCCTCCGGTGGCCACCCGTAAGCCGTCGGGCGAAAACACAACCCCGCACACCTGAGCCCCGTGCCCTACTAGTTCGATGAGAGCAGCATCGGAGTCGAGCGTAATCAAAGCGGGCTTGCCGCTGCTCCCACCGACGACGAGCAGACCGTCGGTGGGCGATACGCCGATATTGCAGGGTCCATTGGAGAGACCGGATTTGACCTCCTCGATCGGCTCGAGGGTTTCAGGGTCGACGACCACGACCCTGCCGGGCCCCGAACTGCTGAGAACGACGAGACGCCCGTCGGGAAGCCATCGGGCGGCGGTAGGGCCCTGCGACAGCACCCGGCGCACGAGGACCTCTCCGGTGGAGGGATCCCAGATCTGGACGGCGCCATCTTCCGAGCTTGTTGCGATGCGTTCACCATCCGGGGAGAATTCGAGGTCCCCCTGGATAGCCGGGCCGGCAAGGGTGGTCAGCAACACTCCCGTCTCGACATCCCAGATGCGAGCATGCCCATCGCCCTCTAGGCCGTCGCCGACCGAGGCGAGCCGGTCGCCGACGCGATCGAACACAACCATCCCCCCGCCCTCGTGGGCACCTTCGATCGTCCGCACAAGAGAACCGTCCGACGCCTCGAGCAGTGAAATGTTGCCCTGATCGTCGACGGTGGCGATGAGGAGACCATCAGGGGAGTAGACCGCTGCCGTCGCGGTGCCGAGGCGGCGGACGAGGCGGTGGCGGTCGAGCCCTTCGTGCAGCGCGAACAGGGCGTCCTCGGGGGGCGCCAGATCACCTGCTTCGCTGAGGTCGACAGCTTCCAACGCCAGCAACAAGGCCTTCTCGGGATCTATGTCGAGGTCGACCAGAGCGGCTGAGGCCAATCCCTGGGCGGTGGCTCGGAGGGCCTGGGTCTCCGCTTCGGCGCGCTCGTCGCGAGCCGATTTACTCTGGCGCAGGGCGAATACCGAAAGCCCGGCCGCCACCACCACGGCAACGGCCAGCACGCCCACCAGCAACCGCAGCCGCCGGTTGGCCTGCTGCTCCAGTTCGGCTTCACGGGTGAGACGCTTGAGTTCGATCGCTTCTTCCTGGCGACGAGCGTCGAGACTCGACCGGATGAAGTCGTTCTCGGCTTCAATCAAGGTGAGGTCGGCGGTCTCGCGCCACGCCGCGATCCTGTCGAGGCGCGCTCCCCGCAACAAGAAGCTGGGGTCGCGGTCCGCCTGGATCCAGTCGGCTACGCCCGAGCTCACCCGACGGTGCTGACGAAGGTCGTCACGGCTCTGTTCGATCCAGTCCCGCAGTTGTGCCCATTCCCGCAGCAGAGCCTCGTGGGCAACCTCCACCACGGGGCTACCCGTGCGCGGGTCACGGTCGAAGGTGAGGAGACGATGACGACCGAACTCCGAAAGCACCTGCTCGACCAACTTCGGATCACCGAGAGATTCGAGCTCGGCGCGGGTGACCCGACGGCGGGTGTCGCTGCGACTGTCGTCGCCCACCGTCACCAACCGGAGGAGGAGCTGACGCAGCACCAGTTGCTGTTCGCCAGGGAGCCGGTCGTAGAGCCAATCGGCCCGGCGGGCCAGGGCACCCAGCACACCGCCCACTTCGCGATAGTCGTCGATCCCGATCTGATCAGAGGACCTCACCTCGAACAGTTCGGTGAGCGCATACTGCAGCAGGGGAAGGGTGGCGGGCTGGTCGACCACCTCGCTCACCATCTCGGCCACCACGCCCCGGTCGAAGGTCACCCCGGCACGATCGGCCGGCCCGACGATGGCCCGCTCGAGCTCCTCTGCGGTGAGGGGAACCACGCTCTCGGTAGCCGACTGGAACAGCTGCCCCAGCCCGGCGGTGGCCAAAGGTCGATCGTAGAAGTCGGCTCGCATCGTGACCACGACTCGAAGCCGCGATCTCGGGTCGCTGACCGCCGCAACGAGTGACTCCACGAATCGCTGCCGGGCCCGAGCCGACGACACCAGGGTGAACAGCTCCTCGAACTGATCGATTATCAGCAGCATCTCGGCACCGGGCTCCGGAAGCACGAGATCGATCACCCGGTTGAGGCCATCGGGACCGCTACTCAGCAGCGATCGCAGGTCGTTCGGAGCATCGACCGCCACCCGTCGCACTGCTCGCACCAGCTCGTCGAGGGGGGCCGCACCCGGAATCATGTCGACGATGAACCAGTCCTCGCTGCCTTCGATCGCACCGCGGCGCAGGCGAGGCACGAGCCCGGCTCGCACCGCGCTCGACTTGCCGCTTCCGCTGGCACCTACGAGGGCAAGGAATCGTCCGTCTCGGAGACCGTCGACCATATTCTCGACCAGGCCGTCGCGCCCGAAGAAGTCGGCGGCGTCGGCCTCCTGGAAGGCTCGCAGCCCCTTGTACGGAGTTGAGGTGTCCGACAGCCCCACCACCGGGCCGTGCAGGGCCCGCAACAAATCGTCGACGCTGTCGTAGCTGGAGCCGCTGAGTTGGCCCGGAAGCTGCTGTTCCACCAGCGCTGACAGGGCCTCGATGTCTTCTTCGGCGGTACCTTGACGGGCGATTCCGAAGTCGGTGAGGTACGCGTTGCCCTCGTGGTCGAGCAGCACATTACCGGCGCTCACCGCGCCGTGATGAATGCCTCGGTCGTGAGCGACCCGAAGGGCGTCAGCGACCTGGGCCAGAGCGGCCCGGCGGGCATCGCCGTCGAGGGCGATATCGCCGTGCAAGGTGCCGCCTCGAAGCAGCCGCATCACGACATAGGCGGCTGCGGGTTCGCGCCACCAGTCGTACATCGGAACGATATGGGGGTGCTCCAAGCCGGCGATGCCCTTGTTGGCCTCGTCGAATGCCCGGATAAACGGTGGGTCGTCGGCTCTGGCGGCTTCGATGACCTTCACCGCTACATCTCGGCCGGTCGACACCTGCCGGGCCTGGTGAACGCGGGCCTCTCCGTTCTCGCCGATGACCGCACCGAGCTCGTAGCCCCGGGACTCCACCCCAGACTCGCGGGAAGGCAATTCGATCGGGGAGGTGGCCGAAACGAGTTCCTGGTTGAGGATCTGCATCTCCAACTCGCGCAGCTCGGGCGCCGGATCCACTCCCAACTCCTCGAGAAGGGTGTCTCGAAGCGTGCCGAACGCCGCCAGGGCGTCGGCCTGACGGTGTGAGCCGTAGAGAGCAGACATCAGCTGGGCCCAGATGCGCTCGCGGAACGGGTTGGCGGCAGCCTCGGCCTCGAGCGTGGCCACCAGCTCGTGGTGATGGCCCAAGCCCAACTCGGCATCGACCCAGCGTTCGAAGACGGCAAGCCTCGTCTCGGTCAGCCGGGTCCGCTCGAGCAGAGCAAACGGTGGGTCGCCGATCCCCTCGAGCGGGGAGCCCTGCCACTCGTCGAGTGCCGCTCGGTCGTCCCCAGCCGCGATCGCGGCTTCGAAGCGGGCCAGATCGAGTTCGTCGGTCTCAATCGAGAGGAGGTAACCGGCGCGATCGGAATCCAGTCGGTCGGCCAAGTCAGCGTGGCTGGCACGGAGATCGGCGATGAAACGCTGGACCGAATTGCGAGCCGACTTCGGGGGTTCGTCCCACAAGGCATCGACTATTCGATCCGCGGGCACGCGGCGGTTTCGCTGGAGAAGCAGGAGAGCCAGGACCGCCCTCTGGCGCGCCCCTCCGAGGCCGATCTCGGCACCGTTCACCGAGCCGCTGATCGGCGCCAACACACGGAAATCCAACGTGCACCCCCCCGATGCTGGACGTCCACCGATCCGGCCGGTGGCACCAGGGGGAAACCCTTCGGACCGGGCCCGCCATTCCCGGCGACGGGGTGTCGCCGAGCAGGTCAGGCGCCGAAGTCCCAGCCCTCCCCCGCGTGGTAGCGCGAGAGCACATTCTTGGCGATGAGGATCTTGTGAACCTCGTCGGGGCCATCGGCGAGGCGAAGGGTACGGGCCCCCTGATACATCGCGGCCAGAGGGAGATCGCCGGTGACACCGGCTGCTCCCCACACCTGGATGGCTCGATCCACCACCCGCTCATAAGCGGCGGGCACAAAGACCTTGATCGACGAGATGTCGGTGCGGGCATCCATATCGGCCGCCATCTTCTCAGCACAGTTGATGGTCATCAGCCGCGCGGCCTGGATGTCCATGTAGGAATCGGCGATGAAGCCCTGGATGAACTGTTTCGTCTCCTGCAACCCTCCGTGAACCTCACGAACCATCGTGCGTTCCACCATCAGATCGAAGGCCCTCCACATCTGTCCGACCGAGTTCATGCAGTGGTACACGCGGCCTGCGCCGAGCCGGTCCTGGGCCGCTTGATGTCCCGTGCCCGTACCCCCGAGCTGGTTGTCGACCGGCACCCTCACGTCGTCGTAGACGATCTCGCAGTGGTCGCTGTTGCGGCCCCACACATTGATTGCCCGCAAGATATTCACGCCAGGGGTGTCGGTGGGCACGATGATCTGGGTCATCTTGCCGTTGCGGTCAGCGGGGCCATCGGCGTCGTCGGTGCGGCACATGACGATGAAGAAGTCGGCCCTCAGGCCGTTGGACGTGAACCACTTGTGGCCGTTGATCACCCATTCATCGCCGTCGCGACGGGCGGTCGTCTTCAGTGAACGGGGATCGGAACCGGGCTGGTCGGGCTCGGTCATCGAGAAGCCGGATTCCATCCGTCCCTCGATCAGCGGCATCAACCATTTCTCCTTCTGGGCATCCGTTCCGTACTTGACGAGGATCTTCTGGTTGCCCGAGTTGGGAGCCACGACGCCGAAGAGGGTGCTGGCCATGGCATAGGCGAGGATCTCGTTCATGTAGGCGAGCTCGAGGAAGTCCAGGCCGGCACCGCCGTACTCCTCGGGCAGATGGGGTGCCCACAGCCCCGCCTGCCTTACCGTCTCCTTGATGTGGGCCCTCACTTCCCGGACGTCTTCGAGGTCGGCCGGCGATAAGGGCTCACCCGAGCGGGATCGCCAGAGCATGGCCTCGTGGGGGAGAATCTCGCGGTTGACGATCTGGGCGGTGAGCTGGCGGATCTCGTTGATCCGCTCCGACACGTTCGGAATGGGCTGCACATTCATCTGCATGAGACCAAGCATCGCGCGGTCATCGGAGAACGGAGAATCCGACGACTGCCGTGGCGGGGACCTACTCGTAGCGAAGGGCGTCGCCCGGCTTGAGACGTGATGCCCGGCGCACCGGAGCGACAACAACCAGCGCGGCGAGAGCGACCGTGGCAACCAGTGCTATCGGTATCGACAAGAGAGGGAAGGTGTAGGGCACCGAGCCGAAGTTGAACAACTCGGTGATGACCCAGGACAGCATCGCGCCGATCAGCCAGCCGAGTGGCACCGCGAGGAGCCAACCTCCGAGAGCGATTACAAGGGCCTCGGTACGGAAGATGCGCTTGATGTCGCGGGCTCGGGCGCCGATACAGCGCAGGATTCCTATCTCCCGGGTGCGTTCGAACACGTTCATCGTCATGAGGTTGACCAGTCCGATCATCCCAATCGCCACGATCGGCACCCCCATCACCGCGAGTACCCCGACGAGCATCCGGTTGGCGGCGAGGTTGGCATCGCGCTCGACATAGTGGATTTCGGTGCGTACCGGGATGCCACTCGCCGCCAATTCGTCTTCTGCGGTGGCTGCTATCCGGTCGATGTCTGACTCGGCCTGGCTCACTGAACTCACCCAGAAGGTGTTGGTGTCGGTTCTACCCAATAGGGATTGAAACGTTGTGAGCGGAAGGTAGATGGTGGTGCCGTTGTTCATGAGCCTGCCATCGACTCCCACCACCTCGAGCTCGGCGGTGCCTTGGGCTGTCCCGACCGTGAGCGTGTCTCCGGCAGTGACACCGGAGGTGGCGGCGAGAGCCCGACCGATGACGGCCACTCTCTGGCCCTCATCGGCGGGTTCCAGCCATCGACCCGCGTTGATGTCGGGGTCGAAGAGTGGAGTATCGGTGGGCAGGCCCCACGATTCGAGTTGGGCCCCGTCCACCTCGAGGGAGTTGTAGAGGGTTGGGTGCACCACATCAACCCCTTCGATGTCGGCTACCTGGGCTCTGGCTTCGTCGTCGAGATCGACATTGGTGCGCTTGATCACCAGTACGTCCCAGCTCATCGAATCCCACACGTCGCCGGTGACATCGGCGATGGTGACCCCGAGGCTGAGAAAGCCCAGGGCCACTCCCACGGCCAACCCGATCTGGAGAAGGGTTCCTGCTGAACGGGCACGCCTGCGGCTGACATTTCGCAGGCCCACACGTGCGTTGTGTGGGAGCGGCACACGTCGTAGCCCCCTATCGATTGCGCCCCCCTGGGAAAGCCCACCGGAACTGTCGAGACCTTCGCGCACCGACACGCGCGATGCCCGCCTCAGGGCAGGAATCGCGGCAAGTACGCTGCCCCCGACCCCGATGAGCACGCTCATCACGATGACGGGAATCGAGATGCCCCAGTCGGGATCCACGCCGAAGAACGTCTGGCCGATGTAGCCGACCAAAAGATTCGAGAAGGGAATTCCCAAGCCCACCCCCACGACCGCACCGAGCAGGCCGAGGAGTCCAACCGTCGACAGGAACGATCTGGTGATCTGGCGGCGCCGCCCGCCGATCGCCTTCATCACCGCCACCTCACCTTTCTGCTCGGCCACCATCGTGGTCATCGTGTTGGAGATGAGAACCATCGCCGAGATGAGGGCGAGCACTGCTCCGATGTAGAAGAGGGTGGCGAAGTTGTCGAAGTCTTCCTGGCCCGGCCATGTCCCGGCTTCGCGCACGTCCGGAAGTTCTGTGAAGACGATGCCGGGGTCGATTTCGAGAAGCTTGTCGCGAACGGCGTTGGTGATCGCCTCCACATTGTGGGGGTCGTCGACGGTCAGCTCGATCGTATCGACGCCCACCGCACCCGAAAGTTGGTTGACGGTCTCCTGCGATACGTAGAGCACCGCGCGCTCGCTGCTGGCGAGCTGGCTGAACACCACCGTGTCGCCCTCGCCGGCCACCGTCAGTTCGTGAAGGTCGCCGGAGTTGTCTTCGACCGCGAAGACGGCCCCGATACCACCGTCGAAACGACCACTGCGCGAATTCTGGGTGTCGGTGATCGCCTCAGCCGGCAGTGGATCAGAGCCTCGGTCGACTGTCACCAGATTCACGGACTGCTGATCGAAGTCTCTGACGCCGACCAGCAGTGCATTTTCGCGGCGCTCCTCGAAGAAGATTCGGGTGGGGTAGGTGGTGCGGGAATCCACCGCCTCGACCCCTTCCACCCTGGCCAACGCGGCGAGGTCTGCGGCGTCGAGGTTGACATCGCTGATGAAGACCCTGATGTCGTGAAGTCGATCCTCTTCGATCCGAGTCGCCATCGCCTTGTTCATCAGAGACGGCATGGCGAACATCGACAAGCCCACCACCGCCGCAGCGATGGTGGCGACGGTGAACAACGAGCGGGAGCGGCGGCGACGGATGTCCGCCCAGGACTTCCGAGCCAGAACACTCATTGCTCAGCCCACGCCGTCGATGCGGCCGTCGCGGATCGTGACGGTACGGCCTGCTCGCGCCGCAAGCTCTGGGTCGTGGGTGACGTAGAGCACGGTCATGCCGCTCTCGTTGAGCTCGGCCAGCAGATCGAACATTCGCAGGGCGGTGTCGGAGTCGAGGTTCCCGGTGGGCTCATCCCCCACCAGCATCACGGGATCGCACGCGATGGCGCGGGCAATCGCAACCCTTTGTTGCTCTCCACCCGAGAGTTCGGAAGGCACATGGTGCAGCCGATCGCCGAGGCCGACACGTTCCAGATTCTGAGCGGCGCTCTCGACGCGGTCACGTGACGACCCGATGTGGGCGAGCTCCATCGGCAACGTGGCATTCTCGAGCGCGGTGAGGGTGGGCAACAGCTGGAAGAACTGGAACACGATTCCAACCCTGCGGCCCCGCCAGATCGCGAGCTCCTCCTCGGACATGTCGCCGAGGGAGCTGCCGTCGACCAATACTCGCCCCGCGGTTGGCCGGTCGATCCCGGTGACCAGGTTGAGGATCGTGGACTTGCCGCTGCCCGAGGGTCCCACTACGGCCACCATCTCGCCGGGATGAACCTCTAGATCGACACCCTTCAGCGCCTGATGCTCGACGGATCCGGACCGGTACGTCTTCGCGGCACCGACGAGTTCGATCAGGGGTCCGGGCGCGGTGGCACCGCCTCCGCTGGCGGGGTCGACCCCTAGTTCGGTGCCCATCGGTCCATCGTCGTGCTCGAAAGACGCGATCGACAGGGGCCAAGGTCACCACACCACCGGACCGAGGATCGAGTGGATCAGGCCATGGAAGGGGGACCATCGGGTGCGGTGTGCCACGCGTTCTCGAGATCGGCGAGAGCGAGAAGGTCGACACCGAGCGCGGCGGCAGTGTTTCCGACATGAGGTGGGAGATCGCCGAAGGCGATCTCCCCGATCTCGGTGGATTGGATGTGATCGATCGACTGCCCGACGCTTGCCGCGAACTCCCGCTGGTCGAGGCGGGCGTGGCCTCTGGCCGCGAGTGCCACCGCCCCGGCGATGGGGTGGGCAGCACCCGCGGACCTGAGCCCGCTCGCCATCCGCTCGATGACGTTGGTGGGATCGACCCCGCTCATGCTGCGAACCAGCCGTGGGTGCGGAGTTCGGTGAAACGGGGGTCGGTGGTTACCGCCTTCCACACTTTCTGGCCGTGGCGACGGCAGATCTGGCGCACATTGTCGGGCCTGAGCCCGAAGCGGGACGCAACCGTGTGAGCCGGCGACGGGTCGCCGAGCCCCTGCTGGATGCGGTATTCCCAGTAGACCTGCTGATCACGGTGTGAACCGGCCGACCGGATGGCCTGATCGAGGAGCCCGACGCGGGGATGCCTGGCAATCAGGGCATCGAGATCATCGCCCGCCAGGTCGGCCACCACATTGGTGTGGGAGCCCACCTCGCGTTCGAGAACATCCGGGTCGAGGTCGACAACCCGATGGCCGATGACTCGGGCCACTTCGGCACGGATCGCCTTGAATGCCCAGTTCCATGGAGCCGCAGCACCAGGCCTCCATCCTGCGGCGCGGTGGAAGATCACGTAGCAGGCATCGATGGTGAGGCCATCGATCTCATCGCGATTGGGGATGAGATCGACGCGACCCATGCCCTCGAGGATGCCGCGAACCACCCAGCGCACCTTGGGCCCGAAGGCCTCTACGAAGGCAAAGAGGAAGGCCGCATCGCCGGCTGCCATGCCTGCCATCATTTGATCGAGAGGATCATCGGAATCACTCATTTCGTCTCCTTGTGTCGGGGAAGGCCGTGACATCCGCCGATGCCGCAGAACCCCATCATGCAGAGATGGTGTGACATCCACCGTGGGTTCGCCACCCAGCAGGCGACCACCCCCGGTCGCCGCTGCGTGGCAGTGGAGCAGAAAGCTAGGATCGCGGCCCAACAGGCGAGTTCGAGTTCCCGATGATTGGCGACAAGTGCCGATGACACACCGCATCAGCGACCGCACCGACGGGGTCTATGTCATCTCCGCCACGCCCTTTGGCGACGACGGAGCCATCGACTACGCCTCCGCTGACCGCCTGGTGGAGTTCTATCTCGGGCGCGGAGTCGCCGGCATGACCATTCTCGGCATGATGGGCGAGGCGAACAAGCTGTCGGCCGACGAAGCCACCGACTTCATGAACCACATGCTCGCCCGAATCGACGGCCGTATCCCGGTCATCGTCGGCGTTACCGACCCGGGCCTTCGCAATCTCGCCCACCTGGCACGCACCAGCATGGAAGCGGGGGCGGCCGGCATCATGGTTGCACCGGTTTCGGGCCTCAACACCGAGGCCAAGCTCTCTTCCTATTTCGCCCAGATCTGCGACGCACTCGGACCTGATATCCCGCTCTGCTACCAGGACTACCCCCAGACCACAGGCGTTCACATCTCCGCCACCGGCTTCTACCGCCTGGTCGACGATTTTGATCAGATAGTGATGTTCAAGCACGAGGATTGCCCGGGTCTGGGAAAGCTGAGTGCCGTTCGCGCTCTCGGCGATGAAGTCGGCCGTCGCCGCGTCTCGATACTGGCCGGCAACGGCGGGCTCTACCTCCCACAAGAGCTCGGGCGCGGGGCCGACGGGGCCATGACCGGCTTTGCCTATCCGGAAATGCTGGTGGAGGTGGTCTCGCTCTACAAGTCCGGCCACACGGCCCGGGCCGACGACCTCTTCGACGCCTACCTGCCGCTCGTGCGCTACGAGCAGCAACCGGGCTTCGGCTTGGCGGTGCGCAAGGAAGTCCTGCGCCGGCGGGGGGCAATGGCCAGTGCCGCGACCCGCGCGCCCGGCCCGCGCCTCAACGCCACCGACATGGCGGAACTGGATCGGCTGCTGGCCCGCGTCGAGACCCGTTCGGCGGAGCTGGAATAGTGGGCTTCGGTAGCCGGAAAGGGTTTCGCTTTGTCTGAATTCGACCTCCTGATCAAGGGTGGCATGGTCGCGACCTCGGGCGACACGTTTTCTGCCGATATCGCGGTCCGAGACGGGCGCATCCAGGCGCTCGGACACCACCTCGGCTCAGCAGCGCGTGAGATCGACGCCACCGACCTGCTGGTTCTGCCGGGCGGCATCGACGCCCATTGTCATATCGAACAAGAGTCGTCGACCAGGATCATGACGGCTGATGATTTCTATTCCGGCAGTGTTTCGGCGGCTTTCGGTGGCAACACCACCTTCATTCCTTTCGCCGCTCAGCACCGCGGTCAGGAGTTGGGTGAGGTTGTCGAGATCGCGCATGAGCGAGCCGGGCCGAAATCGGTGATCGACTATGCCTTTCATCTGATCGTCTCGGATCCCACCCCAAAGGTGCTCGACCAGGAATTGCCCGCCCTGATCCAGGAGGGTTACACCTCCTTCAAGGTCTATCTGACCTACGAAATGCTGAAGATCAGCGACCGACAGATGCTCGACGTTTTGTCGCTGGCCCGTAGTTACGGTGCCATGACCATGGTGCACGCCGAAAACGACGACGTGATCTCCTGGATCTCCGAACGACTGCTCGCTCGCGGCTACGACGAGCCGAAATTCCACGCTGTCAGCCATGCCCAGATAGCTGAGAGCGAGGCCTCCAGGCGAGCGATCGATCTCGCCCGACTCACCGATGCGCGTCTGTTGATCGTCCACGTATCGGCCCCCGAGGCCGCGCAGGCGATCTTGACTGCCCGCAACCAGGGCCTGCCGATCTACGGTGAAACCTGCCCCCAATACCTGTTCCTGACAGCCGACGACCTCGACCGCGACGCCATGGAAGGCGCCAAGTTCTGCTGCTCGCCGCCGCCACGCGACAAGGAAGCTCAGGACGCGATCTGGCGCGGCCTCACCAATGGCACCTTCCAGGTATTTTCGTCAGACCACTCGCCCTACCGCTTCGATTCCTCCGGCAAGTTCAACGCTGGGCCGAATCCCCCTTTCAACAAGATCGCCAACGGGGTGCCCGGCCTGGAGGTGCGCATGCCGCTGCTGTTCTCAGAGGGGGTCAACAAGGGCCGGCTCTCCCTGAACGAATTTGTCGCGCTGACCTCGACCAACGCCGCCAAGATCTACGGGCTCTATCCGCGCAAGGGTTCGATTGTGGTGGGTGCCGATGCCGATCTGGCGATTTGGGATCCGACATGGGAGCGCACCATCAGCCAGTCCATGCTGCACGACACGATGGACTACACGCCGTACGAGGGAATGACCGTTACGGGCTGGCCGAGGATCGTCGTGAATCGGGGACGGGTGGTGATCGAGGACGAAACACTCATGGTCGATCGCGGGTCCGGCCAGTTCCTGCCGCGGTCTCCCGCCACCGACGGCTCAACCGGGATGTCGCCGACGTCGCCCCTGAGTCCCTCACGGGTCTTCGGCGCAGACCTCGCCTAGGGAAGGGGGAGACTGGCCATGGAAAACCCGCCCTCCTCAGAGAAGACGCGCCACCTTCTCGTAATCAACCCCAACTCCAACCAGGCGGTCACCCATGGCATGGACCGGGCACTGGATCCTTTGCGGGCGACGGCCGGTGTGGAGATCGAGTGCACCACCCTGGCAGGCGGCCCTTTCGGCATCGAAACCCAAGCCGACATCGATGCCGTGGTCCTCCCCCTGCGCGATCTTGTGGTGGGCCGCGGCGACGTGGATTGTTTCGTCATCGCGTGCTACTCAGACCCCGGCTTGGCGGTTTGCCGCGAGGCCACCGACAAGCCGGTGCTCGGCATCCAGGCGTGCGGGGTGCTTACCGCCATGGCCCGGGCCGACCGCTTCGGCGTGATCGCCATCCAGGAGACCTCGATTCGCCGCCACCTCCCCTATCTCCGCCGACTGGGGGTGAGCGACAGGCTGGCCGGCGAGAGGGCCGCCAACTTGAGCGTCGCCGAGAGCGCATCCGGCGAGGACAGTTTCGCCCGCCTCATCGAAGTCGGCACCGAACTGCGCGACCACGACCGCGCCGATGTGATCGTTCTAGGCTGCGCGGGGATGGCGGCACACCGCTTCGGACTGGAGCGAGAACTCGGCATTCCGGTGGTCGATCCGGTGCAGGCCGCCGTCACCATGGCTCTCGGTCTCGTTGTGCTCGACGGGTGAATCCGACACGGTACGGGCCTGCCGCCGCGGTTCGCAGGGCCTCGAACTCGGCCTCGCTACCGCATAGGGCGATTCTGCTGGCAATGTGGTGACATGGCCATCACCGAACACCCAGACTCCCCCACCGAGGTCGATCCCGCGCGCGCTAGGGTCGCCGAGGCGGTGGCACGGACTCGCGCGGCCTTCACAAGTGGTCGCACCCGGTCGGTTGAATGGCGCGTCGAGCAACTCGACGGCCTTATCCGAATGCTCGACGAGCAGAGCTCACGGTTCGAGGAGGCCCTGGCCGCCGACCTCGGCAAGCCACCGATCGAAGGCTTCGCCACCGACATCGGGTCCACGGCATCGGAGATCCGCGAGATCCGCAAGCACACACCCAAGTGGGCGAAGCGGCGCCGGGTATCGCTACCCCTCACTTCTCGCCCCGGCAAGGGCTACATCGTGCCCGAGCCGCTCGGGGTCGCCCTGGTGATCGCTCCGTGGAACTATCCCGTTCAGCTCCTCCTCAACCCGATCGCGGCGGCGCTCGCAGCAGGCAACGCCGTGGTGGCGAAGCCTTCCGAGCTCGCTCCGGCCACATCGGCGCTATTGGCCGAGCTCATCGGGCGCTACTGCGACTCCGATGCCGTCAGTGTGGTGGAGGGTGCGGTCGACGTGTCCGCTGCCCTGCTCGAACAACGCTTCGATCACATCTTCTTCACCGGGTCCACCGACGTCGGCCGGATCGTCTACGAGGCGGCAGCCAAGCACCTCACTCCCGTCACGCTCGAGCTCGGTGGCAAGAGTCCTGTGCTGGTCGACGACTCAGCCAACATCGAGGTGACCGCCCGCCGCCTGGCCTGGGGCAAGTGGCTCAACGCTGGGCAAACCTGTGTGGCTCCCGACTATGTGCTGGTCACCGAGACCCACAGGGATGCCCTGGTCGATGCGATGGAGAAGTCTTTCGAGGAGTTC
>CAXMSE010000024.1:0-6257 GCA_964196195.1 uncultured Gammaproteobacteria bacterium
TCGCGTCGGTCAACGATCCCGAGCTGGGTGTTGCCGGCCCGACCGTGGCCGCTCATCCGCTCTCGTTCGCCTTCCGATTGGACAGCGAGGACCTGCGCGACGCCATCGATGTGGTGATCAACGAGATGATCGCCGACGGCACCGTGGCCGAGATCCAAAAGGCATGGTTCAACGCCTGCATCCCGGTACCTGACGACATCAACCAGGCCGGCCCCTACACCACCCTCCCCTCCGGAGACTGTGGCTGACGAGCTAGCTCGCTTTGAGATGATCTTCGGGTGGGTCCGCGAATGCGTGCCCACCCGGAGGTCTGACCCTCGGACCGACGAACGAAAGCCAATTCGACTTAGATGAGCGACTGGGATTGGGGCGTGATCAGGAGCTCGTGGCCGCTTCTCCGCGACGCCACGTGGGTCTCGGTGCAGCTGTTTTTCATCTCGCTGGTGATCGCCACCGGAGTCGGACTACTGATCGCACTGATGCGGTTGTCGCCCTTCGGCCCATTCAGGTGGGTGGCGGCAGTGTTCGTGTGGATATTCCGCGGCTTGCCGGCGCTGGTGATCCTTTTCTTCTCCTTCTCATGGTTCGGCCCCAAGTTCGGCATCACTTCCTTTCAGGCCGCGATCCTGGGTTTGGCGGTGTCTTCGGCCGCCTACAAGGGGGAAATAATCCGTGCCGGACTGATGGCTGTCGACAGAGGCCAGTACGAGGCAGCCGATGCTCTCGGTTTCACCAAAGCGCACTCGCTACGCAGAATCATCATTCCTCAGGGGATCCGGGTGATGATCCCCAATTACATGAGCAACGCAACCCTGCTCTTCAAGGCCACATCGCTGGCCGCGGTGGTCGGCCTCACCGAACTCACAGGAAGATCGAGACAGCTAGCCAACTCCACATTCAAACCCCTCGAAATCCTTACCGCCGCAGGCGCGGTATACCTGGTGCTCACCACCCTTCTGGTGTTGTCTCAGGAGTTTCTCGAGCGGCGCTTCGCGCTCGAGTCGTAGGTAACGCTGATGGACTGGGGATTTGCCTGGGACATAACTCCCGACATACTCAACGGCCTCTCCATCACCTTGAGACTCTTCGCCTGGTCCCTGGTGTTTTCCACTATCGGCGGGATAATTCTGGGACTGATGCGGATCTCGCCGATCCCACCGTTCCGGTGGTTCTCGGCGTTCTTCGGCTGGTTCATCCGCGGCCTCCCGCTGCTGCTGATCATGTTCTACGTGTTCTTTGCCCTACCCGAGTTCAGTTCCAGACTTACGCTGTCGAGTTTCGACGCGGCAGTCGTGGGCCTGTCGTTGTGGACAGCGGCGTACCAGAGCGAGGCGGTTCGCTCCGGAATAATCTCAGTTGATGCTGGCCAATTCGAAGCCGCGGAAGCACTCGGGATGACGCGGTTCTACTACATGAGGAAGATAATTCTGCCTCAGGGCGCCCGGATCATCGTGCCCCCGTTCATCGGAAATACGATAAATACAATGAAGCAGACATCACTGGCGACGGCTATAACCGTTCCCGAAATGACGCTGCTCACAAATCGGATAATCGCCCGTGAATTCGTCGTCATCGAACCATTGGTTACACTGGCGATTATTTTTCTGCTCCTCACCACAATACTCGTGCTGGCCCAAATGGGCCTTGAGCGAGCATTTCGACTGAAGGTTTGACATGTCCCCACTTGTGAAGGTCGAAAACCTCAGGAAATCATTCGGCGACAATCAGATACTCAACGGAGTCAGCCTCGAGGTCGATCGGGGTGAGGTCGTGTCCATCATCGGGCCGTCCGGATCGGGCAAGACGACCATCCTGCGGTGCCTCAACCTGCTCGAGCGGCCCAGCGGCGGTCGGATCGAAGTGCACGGCCGCGTGCTCTGCGAAGAGGGCCGTGATGGAAAGGTGAAGTTCGCTTCCAAGGGCGAGATCCGCGGAATCCGCGAAGAACTCGGCATGGTGTTCCAGCGCTTCAACCTCTTCCCCCACATGACGGCCCTCGAGAACATCGTCGAAGCGCCAATGGCAGTGAAGGGAGTGGCGCGAGACCGGGCCGAAGAGAAGGCCCGTGAACTCCTCGAGTCTGTCGGCCTCTCACACCGAGCCGATCACTACCCCCTGCAGATGTCGGGCGGACAGCAACAAAGGGTGGCAATAGCGCGAGCCCTGGCCATGGATCCTGCTGTCATGCTGTTCGACGAGGTCACGTCGGCCGTCGACCCGGAACTCGCCGGCGAGATCCTGCTCGTCATGAAACACCTCGCCGACCAGGGCATGACGATGATCGTCGTAACCCACGAAATGGGCTTCGCCGCCGACGTCTCGGACCGAGTGCTCTTCATCGACCACGGCCTGATCGTGGAGGAAGGCGACGCCGATGAGGTGCTCACCCGCCCCAAAAACGAGCGAACAAGATCCTTCCTTCGCGCCGTCCTCGAACGCGCCCCCATGGACGACCCCGCGGATGAGTCCGCCGACCGCGAGAGTTGGGGTACCACCGGTGCCGCTTCGCCGGACGCGCGCATCAGACGCCTCGAGTCCGAGATCGAGCAGCTCAACAGCGAGCTCGACGCCACCCGCCGCGAGCTCGATCAGAGCGAGGGCACATGACGATGGGAATGACAATCGCCCAGAAGATCATCGCCCGGGCCAGTGGCAACGACACCGCTACGCCCGGCGAGATCCTGTGGGTCGACGTCGACCTGGCGATGATGCACGACTCGAGCGGCCCCCGGCGGATCTGGCCCGCGCTCGAAGAGCTCGGCGTCGGGGTCTGGGACCCCACCAAGATCGTTGTCGTATCCGACCACTACGTGCCGGCAGCCGACATTCAGGCCGCAACCATCCTCCAGACGACTCGTCGGTTCGTCGAGGCCTTCGGCATCACCCGATTCCATGAGGCGCAAGGCATCGCTCACACGCTGATGATCCAGCAAGGCTACGCCCGACCAGGCATGCTCTATGTGGGCGCCGACTCCCACAGCTGTACCGGCGGCGTCATGGGGTGCCTGGCCGTCGGGGTCGGATCCACCGACATGCTCGGCATTGTCACCACCGGCCGCACCTGGCTTCGCGTCCCTCACACCATTCGTGTCGAAGTGTCCGGCCGGCTCCCCGTCGGCGTCACGGCAAAGGACCTGATCCTCACGATCATCGGCGACAATGGCATGGACGGCGGGCTCTATCAGGTCCTTGAGTTCGTGGGCACCGCGATCGAGGCCCTCACGATCCAAGAGCGCAGCGTGCTGACCAACATGTGTGCCGAGATCGGAGCCAAGTCCGGCATCGTGCCCGCCGACCAGGTCACGGTCGCCCATCTGGCCGAGTTGGGCATCGAGGTCGGTCAAGGCCCATTCAGCGACCCCGATGCCACCTACTCACAGACGTGGACATACGACGCGGCGGCCATCGAGCCGGTGGTCGCTCGCCCCGGCAAACACGATGACGTGGTGGCCATCTCCAAGCTGGGTGACGCCCGGGTCAGCCGGGCCTACATCGGTTCCTGCACGGGTGCCAAGTACGAAGATCTGGCGATGGCGGCCGAGGTGCTGAGGGGACGCCAGGTCGCCTCGGGCGTCCTTCTCCACGTTGCCCCGGCTTCGCGGGCCGCTCTTCAACAGGCCATGGCCGACGGCACAGCTCAGGCGCTGATGGAGGCGGGGGCACACTTGCTGTCCACTGGTTGTGGCGCCTGTCCTGGAATCGGCACAGGGATCCTCGCGGCCGGGGAGGTCTCGATCTCAACGACCAACCGCAACGCCCGCGGCCGCATGGGAAGTCCCGAGTCTTCGGTCTACCTCGGCTCGCCCTACTCGGTTGCCGCGGCCGCGGTCGCCGGCCGCATAATTGATCCCCGCGAGCTGATCGGAGTCCCCGCGTGAGCACGATCGACGGAAAGGTGTGGAAATTCGGCGACAACATCGACACCGATGTGATCGTGCCCGGGAAATATCTGGTCCACGACCTGCCCGAGATCGCCAAACACGTCATGGAGGGCATTCGTCCCGACTTCCCCCAACTGGTCGGTCCTGGCGACATCGTCGTCGGTGGCACCAACTTCGGCACTGGTTCGAGCCGTGAGATGGCACCACGAGGCATTCAGGCCGCCGGTGTCATCGCTGTCGTGGCCCGCTCCTTCGCTCGGATCTTCTACCGCAACTGCATCAACGTCGGACTGGCACCCGTCGAGTGTGGCGAAGCCGACCTCATCGAGGAAGGACAACACATCTCGATCGACCTTGCAGTGGGACGAGTCACCCTGCTCGACACCGGCCAGGAACTCGATGCCGTCGCGCTTCCCGACGAGATCGGTGCGATTCTGGGCGCCGGCGGGATGGAGAACTATCTCGCCGCGAAGTTCTCCGGAGCAACGACATGAACTCACCGGCATCTCACCTTCGCTCCTTGCTCGATGGAGCCGCACCGGTGGTGGCACCGGGGGCATTCAACGCACTGTTCGCCAAGGTCATCGAGGAAGCCGAATTTCCCGCGGTGTACCTGAGCGGCGCCGGCGTGGCCAACTCCTTCCTCGGCGTACCCGATCTGGGCATCCTCACCCAGACTGAAATGGTCGCCGTCGCCGACCGGGTCTGCCAAGCGGTGGAAGTCCCGGTCATCGCCGACGGCGACACCGGCTATGGGGGTGTGCACAATGTGGCGCGGACCATCCAGCTCTACGAACGCGCCGGTGTCGCCGCCATCCAGATCGAAGATCAGGCTTTCCCCAAGAAGTGTGGCCACTTCGAAGGCAAGGAGGTGGTTGCTCCAGAGGAGATGCTCGAGCGGATCTATGCCGCGCGGGAAGCGCGGTCAAGCCCCGATGGGATCTTGATCATCGCCCGCACCGACGCTCGTGCCCCCCTGGGCTTGGACGAGGCCGTAGACCGGGCTCGACGATACGGCGAAGCGGGAGCCGATATCTTGTTCGTCGAGGCACCGCGGTCCGAGGAGGAACTGGCTCGCGTGGGTTCGGAACTCTCGGAGTACCGGCTGATGGCGAACATGGTCGAGTTCGGAAAGACCCCGCTGCTGCCCGCCGACCGACTGGCCGAACTGGGTTTCTCCCTGGTCATCTACCCGGGCGCGCTCACCCGCACGATCGTGCCCGCGGCACGCGCCGTGCTCGCGGAGTTGACCAGGACGGGCACCACCGCGGGATGGCTCGACCAGATGGCCACCTTCCAGGACGTGAACGAGTTGCTCGGCCTCTCCGACGTCAACGAGTGGGAGGCCCACATCGCCGAGCGAGCGGGAAAAGTGCCACCATCATGAATGGAGCAGCCCAAATGAACTCGCCAGGCGTGAAAGCTCTGCTCGGCTACGACATCGTCGACGGTGTGCGCATCGACGAGTACGAGGCGTGGCTCACCGACGTTCACTTCCCCGACCTGCTCGCCAACCCCCACCTGGATCGACTCGTCGTCGACGACGTCGTTCGCCCGATCACCGCCACCAGCGCCGGAACCCCATCCATGGAGGAGCCGACCACCTTCTATCGCATCGTCGAACTGCACTTCGCCGATCAAGGGGCTTACGACCGCTACCTCGACTGGTTCGTCACCAACCCGATCCCCGTAGACCGTAGCCCGGCCGGCCGGACCCACTTCCGGTTCTACGTCCTGACCCACAGTTCCGTCACCGACCGCCAGCACCCCTATCGGTCGCAAACGCGTCCAGCACCCCCACCCCACAGCGAGGACTGAGTAATGGAAGCTTCCGACCTCACCGCCCGGCAGTACTACGAGCACATCACGGCCAATCCCACCCGGCCTCGATTCGGATTCGGCGCCAAGGCCGCAGTTGTCAACATCGACCTGCAGAAGGCGTATACGTGCGTCGACGAGTTCCCCACCGCGTACCAGACCGACCCCGATCAGCTCCACTACGTCAACCAGGTCAACGACGCTGCCCGCGCCCGCGGCTGGCCCGTCGTGTGGACCCACGTCGCCTACATGGAGTCGGGTGAGGACTGCGGAATATGGGGCACCCGCACCGACACCGAGAACTCCCTTCAGAACATCAAACGGGGCTCGCGACGAGCCGAGTTCGACGACCGACTCGAGATCAACCACGTCGCCGACATCATCTACGAAAAGAAAATGCCGTCGCCGTTCCACGAGACGCCCTTACAGAGTTTGTTGGTGTGGCATCGGGTCGACACCGTCATCCTCACCGGTGGCTCCACGTCTGGTTGTATTCGCGCCGCGGTAGTCGACAGCCTGTCGCGGGGGTATCGAACGATCGTCGCCGAAGAGTGTGTG
>CAXMSE010000025.1:0-72885 GCA_964196195.1 uncultured Gammaproteobacteria bacterium
ACCGGAAAGAGGTCCACCGATGCGTTCGCGTTCTGGAAGAACGGCTCGGTGACTGCTGGGATGTCGGACGGATCCTTGAGGTCAAAGAAGATCAGAACGCGCCGCACGCCGTCTTCAGTGCCGACGTAGACCGCCTCAGGATCAACCAATTTGGCCACCTGCTGCAGTGTGGCCGGCAGGGTGCCTTCGGAGAGGCCGACGTTCCCGGCCTCGACCGGGATCTTGGCTCGCATCATCATTCTCATGTTGTGTCCCTTCTAGTGCCAGGTCGTGACCTGGTTGATTCGAACTTGCAAAGCTAAAGCTAATACTTTGACTTGAGTTTTGCAAGTGATATTCCATAGTGGTCACGGAATGGGCCGGGGACTTTCGGCTCGGGCGGTTCGCTGGTGCGGGTGCCGACGGTGGTGACGTGGAGGAGTGACGTATCGCGACCCGGTGATCGTTGTCGGGTGGGTCAGCGTCATCCCGTCCAAGGGTGAACTTCATCGGTATTGAAGGAGTCTCAACCATGTACAGCGATTACCGGGTCACGCTCGACGTCGGACGCTTCTTCAAGATCGGCGTCACACCCGACGACGCCGATCAACTGCTGGCCGAGTTGCAGCAGCACCCTCTGTTCACTCAACGATGAGCACTCCAGATCGTCGTTTGGCCGGGTGCGGTGTCAGGCGCGTGCTCGGTTGAGGATCGACTGACCAATCACCTCAAGGTCTGTCGCGGTCCACGGAGAATCGCTGGTAGTCGGACCGACACTGATTGTCATCACCCAGGTTGCCTTGCGGAGCACGGTGGTTCGCCCGATTCCATCGCTGTCGATGAGCGCTGAAATCCGGTCCATGGAAGCGTCGTCTTCGCTGTCAACCTCCGACAATGCACCGCCTTGGGCGACGAACGCCGCCTTGAGCAAGTCGTAGTGAGCGGTGGCTGATAAGTCTCCGTCGAAGTTGATGAGCGCCACTGTGAGGAAGGGGTCGCCGGGTGTTGATGTTTCGTACACCGCGGCGCACATCGTGTCGATCGGTTGGCCGCCGGCCTGGGCGGTTTCGGTCAAGGACTGCAGGTCGAGCGAAAGGGTTCCCGAGGGAATCGCCAGTACCCCTTGACAGGTCAGTGGATCAAGCGGCCCGGTCGACAGCGCAGCGTCGCCTGCCGCTGTGGTGGAACCGGCACCTGAGACAACAGGATCTGGAGCGGCGCCCGAACCGGAGGCGCACGCCGTTCCCAACATCGCCACCAGGAACCCGACGCACAGCAGCCGTGACGGCAAGATCATCGGTTGTCACCAGAGCTGCTGTAGAACGGTTCGTCGCCGGGTTCGTCGCCGACATTCACCGGGAGCTGAGAGCCAGCCGATGCCGAGGTTCCGCAGGCACCCAGAAGGGGTGTTGCTGCCGTGATGGGGATAGGGAGAGACTTGGCGGTTGTGAGTTTCATGCAGGTGAGACGACCGTTCACCCTTCTTAGTTCCCGAGCCCGGAGCAGGCGGGCCGCGGCTGAGTATGGCGGCCAGCGCCAACGAGGCGTTCTGGTCAGGGTGATGAGATCGCACCACCATCGGAGGTCTTCACGCCGTCGACATTTCCGCCGCAGAACACCGCCAGTATTGCCCCGTTCTTCACCTCGCCGGTCACGGCTCCGGTAGCGCACACCGATATCTGAGCACCGTTGTCTGCCTCGACGATGACGGTGGACGCCTCGAGCGCTTCGCCGTCGACCTGGGCGCCATTGGTGGCCGACAGGGTTACCGCCCCAAGGGTGCCGGTGATCTCGAGTTGGGCTCCGTCGTCGACCGAGATATCCCCGATCACAGCAACCGTGGCGGACACGTCGAATGCTCCGGTTGGGGTGACTCCGCCGTTTCGGTCGGTCGAAACGCTCAACCTGGTGCCCGACACTTCAGTGGTCAGGAACTCCTGAAGGTTCGAATCGGTGATCACCGCCAGAGCCACGTCACCGGCTGCTGTCGGATCGACCGTGAGCAGCACTCGGACTCCGTTGTCGGCATCGACGGCGATGAAATCCGCAACAGTGCGGGTCTCGGTGACAACATCGCCGCTGCCTTCGAGGGAACTGCCGCACCCCGCGAGCGCCAGGGTCCCCATAAGGAACAGAGCTGCTTTCCATCTCATCGTGCGTAAACGGCCATTCATGATTCGGAAATCGTGGGGATGGAGCGGAGCTAGAGGCAGTGCTGGAGGCGGACAGGTCATCATCTCCCTTGATGATGTGCCGCGACAAGATGAGAGGGGAGTGCAGGGGCCGTATCTTCGATGGGGCTGTCGGCGCCCACTGTCGTTGCTGGTGGCTAGACGACCGCGGTCTCGGGGTCGGGGACCTCACCGCGGATCCTGGACCGGAATCGCAGCTACCGCCTGAGCAAGGTGGTACAGGCCAACGGCGGTCACGAACAGCGCGGCCACCACATCCTCCATTGGGTCGTCGGGGTGCAGGATGCCCGCCACGAGGGCGCTGGTCAGCACGAGGCTCCGGGCGGGACCGCGCTAGGTTCCGCCTTGATGTCGACCGCTCACAAGATCGCCTTCATCGGCTCGCACTCGGTGCGCAAGACCAACGCGGTCCACTGCTTCGCCGGCGCGGTGGGCCGCAGCGGACGCAGCGTCGAGGTGGGTCGCGAGGTGGTCCGGTTCAGTCCGCTCGGGCTGAACGAGGGCGCAACCCCAGAGGCTCAGCTCTGGGCGATCATGGCTCAAGTCCGAGAGGAACTCGAGCTGCGCACCAGAGCCGACGTCCTGGTGCTCGATCGGGCGGTGGTCGACAACTTCGCCTACTTCTTGCGGGCCACGCGCGGCGAGGATCCATTCGACGTCAAACCCCTCGTGGCGCGGTGGTCGAAAACATATGACCTCTTCGTGCGACTCCGGCCCGACATTGCCTTGAAGGCAGATGGCGTACGCAGCACCAACGAGCGGTTCCGCAACGAGATCGAGAAGATTCTCGATCTGATCATCCCCCAATACGTCGACGCCGACCGGTTGGTCGAACTCTGGGCCTCCGAAGTCACCGAGACATTCGACTGGGCCGGACTGCTGGAGCGGTTGTGTGGTCCGCCTCCTCAAGGCCAGCCGGATCCGAAACCGGTGACCTACGCGCCAACATTGTGGGACTGATCATCAGGGGGCAGGAACAGCCTGGCGGTATCGATACCGAGCTCGGCCTCGGACCAGCCGGGCGCGACGGTGACGGCGTGGTAGTTGTCGCGGTGGGCAAGGACCATGTCGTCGTCTGCTTCGACCACATCTTCGGTGAGCACTCTGAGCAGATAACCGGTGTAGCCCGTGTCCTGGACGAGGACCGGCATGTCCTTGCGTCCGAACCGCGCGGCCAGCTTGTAACACGGCGTGCGCGGTTGACAGACCTGCACCACGGCCGTGCCGACGTCGAAGACGTCGCCGAGATGGACCTCCGTCTCGAGCAGGCCTGCGACGGTGAAATTCTCACCTAGGGCGGCCGCATCGGGCAGTTCGAGACCGAGGCTGCGCCAAGCCACACCCGCCCTTCGGTCGGTGTCTTGACGAAGGCACTCTCGATCTGCCGCCGGGTCGTAACGAGCTCACTAACCGCTCCCACCGATACAGCCAGGATCGTTCCGCTCAGACTCTCCACGATGGGCGAACCTAACATCGTGTGGCTCCCTCTGATTCCAGGTTCATCTGGAGGATTACGACTTGCAAAGTGCAAGTTGTGTCCTACACTTGATATTTGCAAGTAGTATTTGATGATGGTGACGAAATGACTGCGAAGCGCCGCTACCGGTTGTTGTGCCCGATCGCTCGAGCTCTCGATGTCGTCGGGGATCGATGGGCCCTGCTGATCCTGCGCGACCTGCACGCCGGGCCTGCCCGGTTTCAGGACCTCGAGACCGGGCTCGGTATTGCCACAAACTTGTTGTCGACCCGGCTCATCGAGCTGGCCGAAGCTGGACTGATCGAGAAGTCCACCGAACCGGGTCGGTCCCGCTACCAGCTCACCGAGCTCGGTCGTCACACAGACCGCCTGCTCTGGGAACTATCCCAATTTGGGGGTCAACTCGATCCCGAACCCGACCCTCGAGAGCCCGGGAATCTGAGAAACATCGTCGTGCCGTTGCGAATGGTGCTCGGGGCGGTGCCGGATCGCCCCGATCTTGTGGTTCGCCTGCTCGTCGATGACGACTGTTTCACGATCACTTCCACGGCGGACGGAGTGGAAGTCGATTACGGAGATACGAGCAGCGAACCGGACCTCGTGGTCCGTACCGAATATGAGGCGTTCCTCGACGCAGGCGAAGGGCGGATCTCGCCCGAAGAGTTCGCCGGCCACCACCTCGAGATTGTCGACGGCGCTCCTCACATCGGAGCGTTCCTCGCTCTCATGGGCGCGGCAATGGCTGGGAGCTGAGAGCGACTTTGACGGTGGTCGGTGCCCGTCATAACCTCTCGAAACATTCTCGAGGAGGCAAGCGTGCACTTTGGCGTCTTTCTGCTGGGGGCGGTGCCGATGCCCGACGCAGGCGCCGGCGACCCCCAGCCCACAGATCGGCTTGCTTCCAATGAGCTCGTCTGGGAGACAACCGAACGCCTGGTCGATGTAGGTGTTTTGGCCGACCGGCTCGGCTACGACTACTTCTTTCTGACCGAGCATCACTTCCAGCACGAGGGTTACGAGGTCATCCCCAATGCCATCCTCACGGGCATGGTGGTGGCTGAGCGCACGGAGCGAATCAAGATCGGAGCCCTGGTCCACGTTCTTCCTCAGTGGCATCCACTCCGATTCGCCGAGGACTTTGCGACACTGCACAACTTTTCGGGGGGTCGCGCGGTCATGGCGCTCGGTCGAGGCACGGTGCCGCGCGAAGCCCTGCCCCTTGGCGCGGTGATCGGTAGCACCGACGACCCCGCGAAACGCGCCGAGCAGGATCAGAGCAATCGAGAGCTGTTCGCGGAGGCCGTGGAGGTGGTCGACCTGGCGCTCAAGAACGACTGGTTCGCCTTCCACGGTAAGCACTTCGACTTCCCGCCTCCGGGCATTCCCGACCGCGGTGGTGTTGTCGAGCAGCTATCGCTGACTCCGAGGCCCCTTTCCCCGTTTGAGGAATGGCAGACGATCTCATCGCCCCCCACCCTTGAGGCGGTGGCCCGTCGAGGTGTCGGCGGCGTCTGGTGGAACGTGCATCCAGACTTCCTGGCCGAACAGTGGCACGAGTTCGGCCGGATCTGGGAGGAGGAGCACGGATCAGCGCTCGGCCCCGGAGACCGACGGATGATGGTGATCAACGTCAGGATCGGCGACACCCACGAAGAGGCGGTTTCGGGTGCCCGGCCCGGATTCGACGAGCACTGGAAGTTCCTCGGCCCCTACGGGCGACAGAAGGGATTCAAGGGGCCCGATGGCAAGCCGGCCCCCAACGGCTGGATCCCAACGCTCGAGGCCGCCATGGAGCAGCGAGTCGTGATCGTCGGCACGGCCGACGAGGTGGCCGAGCAGCTGGCCGACCGCGTGGCCCAGGTCGACGCCAGCCATGTGACGATCTACCCGCAGTGCATGGGGGAGCCCTACGAGGTCTTCGAAGAACAGGTGACGCGGTTCGCCGAGGAAGTGATGCCACGGCTCTAGACCGAGGCGCCCTCAGCGCCCGAAGTCGAACTCCTTGACCTCTACCATGGCTTCGGCCAACTTGGCGACGGCCATGTCGAACAACTGCTGGCCGAGGTCGGCGCTGGCACCGGTCGGGTCGCCGATATAGCCGTCGGGATCGAAATCGTTCGACAGCCATCCGAACGAGACCGACCCGCCGAATTTGACGTGGGTGTTCTCCGCGAGCTTCTCGGGAACCTTGCGCTCGGCCTTGGTGAGGTCGACTTCACCGGGTCGGAGATACATGAAGACCGAGGTCTCGTTTCGGCCCCCGTGGATTCCCATGCCCAGCTCCTCCTCGGTGGACGTTCCGCCGTAGGCCGGGGGGAGTGAAGGGTGCATGAGGAACGTCTTGAGCCCGTGGGCCAGGCGCAACTCTCTCAACGCCGTACCCAGATGGGTGGTGTTTCCCCCGTGGCCGTTGAGCAACACGAGCCGTTGTGCTCCGGTGGTGGCGATCGAACGGCCGATGTCGCGTAACACCGCGAGCATCGTCTCGGGCGACAGATAGAGCGTGCCGGGCGACCAGGCATGTTCGTTCGACTTCGAGATCGAGAGGGTGGGTAGTTGCCAGACGTCGAGCTCCTCGCCGCACTGGGCCACCACCGCTGTCGCCACCTCCTCGGCGATCACCGCATCGACCGACATCGGTAGATGAGGGCCGTGCTGCTCAATCGCTCCTATCGGCAAGAGCAGGATGCTCGACGGGCTGATGACCTCACCGATCTCTGGTCCGGTCAAATCCTCGTAGCGTCGATTCATGCCATGACACTAGCCAGCCGCGCGGGCGCCGATCGCGTCGTGCGATGCTGTCGGGCATTGCCGACCGGTGGCTGAGCCTCACCAACGGGGACCCAGGAGGGCCGATGAACGAAACAGAACGGATCGTGCGCATCTTTCACGAGTCGTGGGACCTACGCGACCCGGAGAGGGGTACTGCGGTGATCGCCGACGATTGTCACTTCGAAGATGTTGCCAGGGGCGAGCTGTTGTCCGGTCCGGAGGGCTACGTGCGCGACTATCACCGGTGGCGTTCAGCGTTCCCGGATGGCACCCTCGAGATCACCAGCGTGATCGTCGAGGGCGACAGGGCAGTGGTCGAGTTCGTCAACCGCGGCACCCAGACGGGGCCGCTCGAATCCAATCTCGGCACCTTCCCTCCCTCCGGTCGCTTCATGGAAGTCCGATACTGCAGCGTCATGCGGGTGGCCCAAGGAAAGGTCGTGGAGGGTCGCGACTATTACGACTCTGCCGGGATCGCCCGCCAGCTTGGCCTGATCGACGACTAAGGCCCTGGATCGAGCGGTCAGCCGCCGACGGATCGCCGGCTCGCCTTGCATGCTTTGAGCGGTGCCTGTTTCTATGGGCGGGTGAGTGCAACGGGTATCACCGCCGAGACCAAGGTCGCCACCTTGCTGAGCGAGTACCCCGAACTAGAGGACCTACTCATCGCCATGGCCCCGGCGTTCGCCAAGCTTCGCAACCCGGTCTTGCGGCGAAGCGTCGGCCGAGTTGCCACCCTGAAGCAGGCCGCGGCAGTCGGAAAACTCGACCCAACCGAGTTGGTGAACGAACTGCGTGTGGCGGTCGGCCAGCCGCCACTTGCCGATATGGGACCCACCGACGACGTCGAGTACTTCGGACCATCCCCGGAATGGTTCGAAAGCAGTGCGGTGGTGAAGGTCCTCCGCGAGGAGGACGGCGCCATTCACACCTTCGTGGTCCGTGGGATACCGCTGTTGTAGCTTTGCCGCGTGGACTTCAAGGATCCGATCTCGACCCTGGCGGAGCTGCGCGAGGTCATCGCTCCGCCAAGCGAGTTCGTTACGGCAAAGGAGGTCGGTCAGTTCGACGAGTTCTGTCGTGACTTCATCTCAAGGTCACCTTTCGTCCTGATCGCGTCGAGCGACGGGGAGGGCTCGATCGACATCTCCCCGAAAGGCGACCCACCCGGCTTTGTGCAGGTTCTCGACGATCACACGCTCGCGATACCCGACCGTCTGGGAAATCACCGCGCTGACACTTTCGTCAACGTGGTCCGCCATCCGTATGTCGGATTGATTTTCATGATCCCGGGAGCGAAAAACACGTTGCGGGTGAGGGGTCGAGCCACGATCGTCCGCGACCAGGAGTTGCGCTCATCCATGGCGATCAACGGGCGCGCACCCGATCTGGCTCTTGTGGTCGAGCTGACCAGCGCCTACTTCCATTGCGCCAAGTGCATCATCCGGTCGGAGCTGTGGTCCTCCGATGATGTCGTCGACACGGGCATCGACGACCGGCTACTTGCTGAGACGATGGTGAAACATGGCGAACTGCCGGTCACCGTCGACCAGATGCAGGAGATCATTCTCGATGACGAGGCCAAGCGCCTGTACTGAGACGCCAAAGGCGCCCTCCTCTGCCATTTATCTATATCCCTCGCAGGGTGAAGTGCATCACTCCTTGGTGAGCTCCCAAACTCGAGTCTCGCCGTTGGCGACGAAGCCAGCTGGTACGTCCCCGATGCCTGGTTCGTTGCTTGCCAACGTCAACTTGGTCCCGTCGATGCGATAGATGCCGTGAGTGACATCACCGATGTACTGGGGGAAGACCGAGTCGGTAATTCTTGTGTCGAGCCGCGTCGGATCGGCAGGGGGAACGGCCTCATGCGTGCCTGTGTACAGCTCCATTCCCTCGAACGTGACTGACGTCTCGGCAGTACTGAACGTGAAGGTCCATCGTCCCGCTTCGCCATCGACCTCGATCCCACTCCACACGCCGCTGAGGACCGGATCATCGGTGCTCCCGCAGGACACGACGATCATCGAGATGGCGAGTCCCATGGCGATCCGACGCATGGCGGCCCACTCCTTCTTGGCCGATAAGTGACCTTCATATTTTCGCCGAAGGAGGGCCCTTGCCAAGAAGCGAATGTCACGGATCAGGTGTGGCCGACGACCTGCTATGGAGGAGCGATGGCACTGTCAGACGAGACCCCGAGTGGTCCGGGCATCTGGTCGGGGCCGTATCTGGCGCTAACGAAAGCGACGTCATGTGATGACCATCGTGGTAGCGAGCATCGGAACGGCGTGAGCTCGGAGATCGGCTGGGACACGGTGCTCCATCGCGGTCCATGCAAACCCGACCTTGAAGACGTGGCCGAAGAGCCAATCGCCCCGACCGCGAAGATCTCGCCGCCAGTATTCCTCGGAGAAGAGCCTGGGAACGTCGGCTCGGGCTGGCAGCGGGTCCGCGCCGCTGGACGGGCGCCGCGTCATGAGCTTGCGGTACACGCGGTGCGCCTCGATCCCTGATCTCATCGCGTCCGTGTGGCCTTGCCGATGGAGTTCGATCAAGGCATGAGCGTGGGTGAGGAGGTGCTGGACGACGCCCCGGTCGAAACCGTCGTACACCGTGCCGACCCCGGCGAACGAGGTCATTGCCGAGACCGCGAGCTCATCGGCTGTCCCGATGTAGGGGATGCCGTCGCCTTCCTCGACCAGCACAGCGCCTGGGTCATCCCAGCCGACGAAGGGGCCACCGGGGCCCCGCGTTGCGGCGAACTCCACCATGTTCACGAGTGCGTCGACATTGGCCGATGTGGCGAGTTTCGGCTGGTCCGCAAAGGCTCGCAGCGCGAGGGTCGCAAAGATGGTGTCGTGGCCGAGCAGGTTGAGCGATCCCGCCGTGTTGGTCAGCGCGGCCACCACGTCGGTGAGGTCACCTGGTCCCGCCTCGACGGGTGGGGGAAACCACTCTGCCTTAGTCTCAGCAAGCCGCTCGGCCTGGGTTATCAGCGCAACTCGCGCAATCCGCGACATGGCAGGGTCACGAGCGAGCAGCCCCGCGGAGAGCACAGCGGCCCCCCAGTGCTTGTCATTAAAGTCGTCATTGGGGACACCACACATGGCGGCCACACCGACTCTGATGAGTTCTGCCGGTTCAGATGCCATGTGCGACCGAGCGTACGACATGGTTGGCCAGTCGGTCGCAGGGTGACTGGGCATCGGCCCATCGCTGGTAGCGTCCTGGGCCTGGCACGGTGAATGGTCGTCGTCCTCCGGACGAGTCCACCATCCTCAACGGGCTCGAGTTGCCGTCTTCATGGCACTCGCAATCCGCTGCACTGGAGAAGTGATGGAACTGTCAGGCCTGGTGATATGACGCCGAGCGCCGCCGGCGAGGAGACGACCCCGAATGGTCCGGGCATCTGGTCAGGGCCGTATCTGGCGCTGACTTTCGCCCACTTGGCAGTTGTGGCCCTGGTTGCGTTCGGAGGGCTGGCGGTGGTGGCGGCCCTGTCGAGCATCGCTGAAGACCTTGGCCGAGTCGGACTGTTGCCGTGGGTGATCACCGGCCAACTGGCCGCGGGTGCGGTGGCGCTGATCTTTGCGGGCCCGGTGATCGACGCGATCGGAGTTCGGCGGACGTTTCGTGTCACCGGGCTATGGCTCTTCATCTCCACCGCCGCGGCGGCAGCCGCACCATCCATGCCGATCCTGATTCTTGCCCGGGTCATCCAAGGCTTCGGAGGTGGCCTCGTGTTCGGTGTGGCATTCACCGCTATTGGCGTGGGCTACCCCAGCGAGCTTCGCCCCCGAGCGTTCGCGGCCCAGTCCGTCGTGTTCGGGGCAGGAGCATTCGGGGGCCCGGCGGTAGTGGGCGCGATGTTGGCACTTGGTGGTTGGAGGCTGGTCTTCATCGCCGAACTGCCACTGATCGCGCTGGCGCTGGCTGTGGGCTGGAGAGCCCTGCCCACCACACGCGAGCGCCCCGCCCGAATCGAGATCGATTGGAGGGGGGCGGGCGTCCTCACGGCACTCATCGGTTGCTCGCTTGTGGCTGTGGCCCAGATAGGGGTGCGTTGGTGGGCGGTCGGGGTGGCCGTGCTCGGATCTGTTCTGCTCACCGCCGCCTACTGGAATCACAGCGGCCGTGCCGACGCACCCGTTATCGCCCGCGAGCACATCACCCGGTTCCCCTTGATGTGGATCCACCTCACCTCAGGTCTGGTCATGTTCATTGCGTTGGGGCTGGAGAACTACGTGCCCCTATACGTTCAGACCTCACGCGAACGGTCGGTGGAGTTCGCGGCCTTCGCCCTCGTCTTCCTCAGCGCGGGTTGGACGGTGGGCTCGCTGCTGTACAGCCGAGTCCTCGACAAGTGGCGTGACTGTGACGTGGTCCTTCTCGGATGCGTGCTCTTCATCCCTTCGCTCGTCTTGGCCGGGATCTCGATCGCTCTCACTTGGCCGCTGACGTCTTTGTTCGTCGCCTTGGGCCTGATCGGTCTGGCGATCGGCCTGGTGACCACTGCTGGTATCAACTTGCTGCAAGACAGCAGCGGGATGGCGGAGATGGGTCGGGTCACTTCAACCCACCAGTTCATCCGCCAAGTTTCGATCACCTACGGGGTCGCGCTCGCTAGTGCGATTCTGTTCTTCGTTGTCGACCGTCAGGTGGGCGACGTCGAAGCCCTACGCGAGGTGATCGCCGGTGAGGACGTCGCCCTCGGCGTCGACGCCAAGAACGCGATCCGAGACGGCCTGGTGTGGGCTCACTTGATCACCGGCACCCTGGCTATCGGGTGTCTTATGGTCGGGATTTCGCTTGTGCGTCGTACCGATCGGGTCGTATCCACCCCACGCTGACGGAATCGTTGAGGGCCGGATGCTCGTGGTCTCGTAGATCGACGCCGGCGTGGAGCACGGCGCGGAGGTTGGTCATGAAGTAGATCCAGCAACTGCGACAGTTCAGGTGTTGCCACACGCGGTCGGGGTCGGTCGCCGCGCATCCCGTCTGGTGGAGGTGGACCTCGGTACCAGCCTCGACGTCTCGAAAGCCGATGTCGACCGTCATCGGGCCGAAAGTGAAGGTCAGGCGTTCGTCGATCTCCACCGCGAGGTACCGGCCCGAATGCTGAAAGTCGTGGACATAGCTCCAGTGGTATTCATCGCCGACCTGGACAATTTCGTCCGGACCTCGGACCTCCCCGCCAGCGCCGTATTGTTCGGCCCGCGCGATGAAGAACGACTCCAGCCCTCGACCCGTAGCCCACGACCCGAAGACTTGTGAACGGGGCCGCAGGTAGTACATCGAGAGTTCGAAGTCCGACCAGTCATAGTTGTCGGCGCCGCTCACGCTGTCTCCGTCCCTGTAGCACCCAGCGGTTGTCTAGCATGACGTGACTTCAGGAGGGACGCCTGCGATGACTGATACCGAGCTGACTTCAGCGGCCGACAAGCTGGTGGTGAGAACGCCCCCTACCTTCGATTCGGTCGCCGACGAGCGCCGTCATCGACTCGAGCGGCTGGCCGGCGTGTGTCGCGTGTTCGGTCGCATGGGGTTCTCCGAGGGATTGCTTGGCCATGTCACAGTTCGAGACCCTGAGCACGACGACCGCTTGTGGATCAATCCTCTCGGCATCTCCTTCAACCTGGTCAAGGTCTCAGACCTGGTCCTCGCTGACCACGATGGCAAGGTCCTCTCCGGCGATCATCAGGTGAATCCGGTTGGTCTACTGCTCCACTCGGCCATCCACCGCGCCCGTCCGGAAGTGACGGCGGTCTGCCACGCCCACTCCACCTACGGGAGTGCCTGGTCGGCGTTCGGAGCACCCGTCGATCCCATCACCCAGGACACAGCGGTCTTCTTCGATGATCAGGCGGTCATCCGCGAGCCGCGTTTGGCGCTGAACGCCGCGGAGGCCGACAAGTTTGCTGCGGCCCTGGGACCCAAGCGCGTCGGGATCCATGTTGGCCACGGCCTCTTCACCACCGGCGAGACCGTTGAGGAAGCGGCTTGGTGGTTCATCGGCATGGACAAGGCCGCCAACGTTCAGCTTCTCGCTCGCGCAGCGGGCGAATACGAAGTCTGGCCCGCCGATGCCGCCATGATGGTCCGTGGTGCACTTGGGTCGCCCCAACTTGGATGGCTGTCATTCCAGACCCTCTGGGACGAGATCAGCCAGACCGACCCGGGCCTCTTCGACTGAGTAATACGTCTGCACCCCGGCCATGCGCTTGCGAGCCTGCGACACCCGGGCTACGCATAGGCCCTAACAAAAGGGGGGCGTTTTGGTCGGCAAGGTCATGTCCGCGGCTGACGCGGTAGAGATCGTTCAGTCTGGCGACACCATCGCGAGCAATGGTTATGCGGGATGCGGTACGCCCGAAGCCTTGTTACTGGCGTTGGGGGAGCGGTTCGTCGACACGGGTGAGCCCCGCGACCTGACCCTGATGTATGGCGGTGGTCAGGGTGACAGCGGGGAGCGAGGCCTGAACCGCCTCGGCCATGCCGGCTTGTTGAAGCGGGTGATCGGCGGCCACTACGGGCTGATGCCTGCCGTCGAGAAACTGGCGGTCGATGAGCAGATCGAGGCCTACAACTTCCCTGAAGGGGTCATTATCCAGCTCTATCGAGACATTGCGGGCCAGCGGCCCGGAACTTTCTCGCGGGTGGGGCTGGGCACCTTCGTCGATCCCCGCCTCGATGGTGGACGTATGAACAGCCGAACCACCGAGGAACTGGTTCAGCTCACCGAGGTGGCGGGCGAGGAGTTCCTGTTCTTCCAGGCGTTCCCGATCAACGTCGCCCTGATCCGGGGCACCACGGCCGACCCTGACGGAAACATCACCATGGAGCGCGAGGCCCTGGTGCTCGAGAACCTGGCGGTGGCTCTTGCGGCCAAGAACTCCGGCGGATACGTGATCTGCCAGGTAGAACGCGTTGCCGAACGAAACAGCCTCCAGTCGCGGGAGGTTCGTGTCCCGGGTGGTCTGGTCGATTGCGTGGTGGTCGCCGATCCCGAGCATCACATGCAGACCTACGGAACCCAATACAACCCCGGCCTGTCGGGCGAGGTGCGCGTTCCGCTCGAGCGCGTGGCTTCGCTTCCCCTTGATCCGCGCAAGGTCATTGCTCGTCGCGCTGCACTCGAATTGCGCCAGGACGACATCGTGAATCTCGGCGTGGGAATGCCCGACGCTATCGGCGTGGTCGCCAACGAAGAACAGATCAGCGACGTGATCACCCTTACCGTGGATCCCGGAGTGATCGGCGGTGTTCCACTCGGTGGTCTCGACTTCGGAGCGGCGGTCAACGCCCAGGCCGTGATCGATCACGCCTCCCAGTTCGACTTCATCGATGGTGGGGGACTGGACGCATGTTTCCTGGGAATGGCCCAATGTGATGGCGCCGGAAACATCAACGCGAGCAAGTTCGGCAAGCGCATCAGCGGCTGCGGTGGGTTCATCAACCTGAGCCAGAACAGCAAGAAGGTGCTGTTCATAGGCACGTTCACGTCAGGTGGGTTCAAGGCCGAGGTGGTAGACGGCGAGCTGCGAATCCTGGAGGAGGGCAGATTCTCCAAGTTCGTGGACGACGTCGATCAGATCACGTTCAGTGCCGCTGTCGCTGCGAAGGGCACACAGCAGGTGCGCTACATCACCGAACGGTGCGTGTTCGAACTCACGCCAGATGGGTTTGAACTGATCGAGCTTGCTCCCGGCGTCGATCTGCAGACCCAGGTGCTCGACCTATTGCCCTTTGATCCCATCATCGACAACGTGCAGCCGATGGACGAGGCGATCTTCAAAGACGAGCCCATGGGACTCCGGGCGCGGCTGTTCGACATCCGTATCGAAGACCGCCTCACCTATGAGCCCGACACCAACACGGTGTTCATGGACTACTCGGGAATGCGGGTCCGGTCCAACGACGACCTCAGCGCGATCAGGGAAGCTGTAGACGGGCTGCTCGGACCCCTCGGCAAGCAGGTTTACTCCGTCGTCAACTACGACAGGTTCGCGGTGGATGCCGAGGTCGAGGACGGCTATTTCGATCTGGTTCATTACGTGCAGGAGACCTACTACCTCGGGGTGAGGCGCTATACGGGGGACGCGTTCGAGAGGCTGAAACTTGCCAGCGAGCTCGAGAAGCACGACGTCGAGTCGACGGTCTCCGACGCTCTCTGATGCCTGATCGTCAACTCGTTCGACCGTAGAAGGTGTTGAGGGCCGAGTCGGCCAAGCCAACGCCGGGCTGGTCGTTGAAGGCGAACACGACGAGCATTCGCGTGACAGGTCCTTCGGTGGGGGTGACACGATGAAGCGCGTTGCGACCGCGAAACATCACCAGGTCGCCCGGGTCGAAGCAAAGGGTCTCGACTGCGACGTCGCCGTTGAGCACGGCCTCGACGCGCTCGAAAGCCATCTCACCGACGTCGGCATCGCGCACGTTCGCCACATATTCGAAGGCGCCGCCTCCGTCGGGAGCTTGGAGCAGCATTGTGACGGCGAACGACGAGTTGTCGAAGTGCCACCCGAGCTCCATAGTTTCAGCCGCGAAGTGGATGTTGATCGATGAAAGATGGTCGGCATAGGGATGGATCTCGTCGATTCCGAGCACGTCGCAGAGGAACGCCCTGAATTGGAGGTCGTCGTAGACCTCCCGCAGCAGTGAGCCCGAGGGGATCTGATCGTCGGCGATCAAGCCCTTGCTGCTGGCCACTTGCCGATTGATGGGGTGCTCGTCGGGGCGAGCCGGGTCGGGTGGGGTCAGGTAGGCGCTGTGAGTCGAAGCGGCGTAGAACGCTTCACCTTCGCGGTGACTCGCCTCCTCGACGAGCTGCTCGATGGTTTCGGGGGTGAAGAAGCCAGCGAGCACGAGTGCGCCGTGCGAGTCGAGTTGCGCACGACAGTTCGACACCCAGGAGTCGTCGCCGATCGGATGGCGTGTCGTGTCGATGGCGGGTGAATGAGCCTGCTCGGGGGACGTCACGGTGCAACAAGGTGGCCCGCGCCGTCTTCGATGTCAACCGGCGCGGTCGACACCATGCTCCATGCGGACTGCCTGCTTGAATGGGCGCCATGACCGACCTGGCCGGCAGGCGGCGTACGCACCCCCAAGGTGCTGGAGGTGGTGGACGTGGAGGGACGCCCCGCCCAGGTGATGGAGCGGGTCGAGGGGCCCGACATGTTCTCCCACATCGCGGCCAATCCCATTCGGGCGGTTTCGATGGCTCGAAAGCTCGGTGAGGTGCACGCCGAGCTGCATGACGTCCAAGAGCCAGGCCATCCGCGTCCTTGCTGGCCTTCCGCACGGGTCTGCGATCTGTCATGGTGATTTCCACCCCGGCAACGTCTTGCTCACCGCAAACGGACCTGCACTCCTCGACTGGTCGAATGCGGCTCGGGGTGATGCCACCGCAGACTTTGTCCGCACCCGGCTGATGCGAGGGTGGGGGAGTTGCCACCAGGGGCGCCGGTCATGATTCGTATTCTGGCCGGTATCGGTCGAGGTGCGTTGCGCCGTCTCTAGGAGCGCTCCTACCGCAAGGCCCGCCCGGTCGATCTGGACTTGGCCCGACGTTGGCACCCCTATTGGCTGCCGATCGGCTGGGCGACGACATCGGCGCGGAGCGAGAGGTCTTGCTGGCTATTGCCCGGTCTGGCTTCGGATGAGTTGGGCCTGGTGTCAGCCGTTCTCGATCAGGGCAGCGGCGAGTTGTACGAAGTCGTCGACGGCGAGTTCTGCAGGGGCGAACACATCGGCGTAGGACAGGCCTGGTCGGCGAACATATGCCGTCGACATTCCTGCAGCGCGGGCACCTGCCAGATCCCAGTCGTGACAGGCAACCATCCAGATGCCCTCGATCATCTCCCCGGCAACCGCGGCAGCCAGACGGTACGGCTCCGCGGACGGCTTGTAGGCCTTGACCTGATCCACTGAGAGAACATGATCGAATAGGGGAGCGAGACCGGCCCGCTCGAGTTGGGCATCCACCGATGCCTGTGCGCTGTTGGTGAGGGCGATGACGGTCCAGCCCTCCTCGCGTAGTCGGGCCAACCCCTCGGCAACGTCGGGGTGAGGCTCGAGGCGTCCCATGGCGGCGGCGACATCGGCCCAGCCCTCAGCCCCTACTTCGGGTCCGGAGGTATCGGCGACCGCTCGAAAGGCCGAAGCCGCGAGCGTCGAGAAATCGAGATAAACCCCGGTGGCCGTTGTTGCCATCGAGAGTTGCAGAAGACGCTGGAACCAGGCGAGGAACCCACCTTGTGGTCCCAGCCACTGGTCGACGGCCTGGCGAACGGGTTGGAGGTCGAGAGTTGTCTCGTTGATGTCGAACACGGCGACTCTGGTCATGGCCTAGATCGTAGTCACCGAAGTCGTGCAACGACGGGCCTCGAAGGCGTCCCCGCGGGGACGCCTTCGAGGGCTCGTTCGACCGTCACACCTCCGTCGTAGTTTGGGGCTCGTACCGACGCGAAGGAGTGCTGATGGTTGACACGGGAGGTCATGGTTCGGCCGGCGAGTTGCCGCTGGAACGGGTTGAGTCGGAGATCACGATGCTCAGTGCTCAGATCGCAGCGGCCTCGGCGCGGCTGCTCGCCTCAATTGCGGAGTACGACCGACGTGAGGGCTGGGCGGGGTGGGGATGTCGGTCGACAGCCCATTGGTTGTCGTGGAGGTGTGGCGACTCGCTCCACACGGCACGGGAGAAGGTGCGGGTGGCGCGGGCGCTCAGCTCTCTCCCGGTGATCGGCGCAGCTTTCGCGGCGGGTGAGTTGTCCTATTCGAAAGTTCGTGCCGTCTCCAGGGTGGCGATCGGAGCCGATGATGAGGAGTGGACAGCTGTCGCCCGCCACTCCACTGGGGCGATGTTGGAGCGGATCGTGGCGGGGGTGCGGCGATCCCTGGAAGATGACGATGCTGCCGCGGGTAATGCCCTTGCCCAGCGGTCGATCTCTCGCTGCGGCCGAGGTGAGGGCGTCGGCATCGACGAGATCCGCATGCGGCTGCCCACTGATATGGCCGAAACCGTGTGGGCGGCGGTAGAGGTCGTGTCGTCGCGTCAGATTGATGAGGCAGCGGCAGGCGGTCGGGGCTCACGAAGGGATGTCATCGCGGAGCGGGGAGGGATGGCTGCGGTTCGCGCCGATGCCATGGTCGAGATAGCCGAACGGATCGTGGCCTCGGAGCCGGTGGCAGCCCTCCGCGGCGATGTGGGCCGTCTCACTCTCGTTGCCGATCTCGAAGGCTTGCAAGAGGTGGCGGAGGAGGTGGTGACAGACCCCGTCCCCGCGCCCATGGATGCAAAGGAGCGCACGTTGGGTGCGCGACACGTGCCGGCGGAGGTGGCCCGACGAATGGCCTGCGATGTGGTGGCTGCGGTTCTGGTCAAGACGAGGGAGGGCCATGGCTGTGATGTCGGCCGCGACACACGCGTGGTCAGCCGCCGTCTGCGCCGCGCTCTGCATCGGCGTGATCATGGGCTCTGCCGCTTCCCGGCCTGTGGCGCCAGTTCGTGGCTGCATGCCCACCATGTCGTGCACTGGGCCGATGGTGGCCGCACCGATCTGACCAACCTGGTCATGGTCTGCGGCTTTCATCACCGACTCGTCCACGAGGGCGGCTGGCGGGTGGCAATCACCGACGGCGCGGTTGTCTGGAGTGATCCCCTCGGGGTACCCGCCACCGTCGAACCTCTCGGCGGATCAGCCGACAAGTTGGTGAGCGAGATCGGTGAGCGGCTAATGCGCGAACCAAACCTGCCCTGCGGCCCACTCGACTTCAGATTCGTCGTGTCGGTGCTCGCCGAGCACACCGCTCGAACCAGAGAGCGATCGCGTCCCCGCGGGGACGCGCGTGTCGACGTTCCCCAACCCCTTCCCGGCTGATTCAGTCGTTCGGAAGGGCATCCCTCCACTCCAACCATTCCCGAATCGGTGCCAGGTCCCAGTTGGGGCCCTCGATCCCCATTGTCACCTCATAGAGCGACTCCATCTCCTTGGTGGGCTCTGTGGCCGACAAGTCGATGCCCGTCGAGCGCCTGATCGAGCCAGGGTCGCGGTCGAGTTTCCGGCACCACTCATCGAGGACCTCGTTCTTGTGGAGGTACTCGGGGCTCCAGAAGTAGTGCCAGATGTCGGCGTGCTCGGCAGCAAGTCGAAGGGTGACCTTTTCGCCCCCTCCTCCGATCATGATCGGCATCGGGCCCTGCGGAGCGGGGTCGAGCAGACCGAGTCGAGACTTGATGATCGGAAGGTCTCGCTCCAGATCAGCGAGGCGCGAACGGGCGGTGCCGAAGTCGTATCCGTAGTCGTCGTAGTCCCGTTCGAACCAGCCCGATCCGATCCCGAGCACCACGCGGCCGCCAGAGATGTGATCGACGGTCCTGGCCATGTCAGCCAGCAGGTTGGGGTTTCGGTAGGAGTTGCACCCCACGAGCGGCCCGAGCTGCACCCGTTCGGTGACCTCCGCGAGCGATGCAAGGGTTGTCCAACACTCGAAGTGCTTGTCTTCGGGTTCGCCGAACAGGGGGAAGAAGTGGTCCCACGTGTAGACGACGTCGATTCCCAACTCTTCGCCCGCTACGACCTGGCGCCGGAGATCGTCGTAATCGCCATGTTGGGGCTGGAACTGGACTGAGATGAGTGGCCTTGGCACGGGGACCTCGCTTGGTGGATCGGCGCCGATTATAGGTTCGCGAGTCGAGGGAAGTCCTCTCGATCACTGCTTACACGACGCGCCGTCCGCCTCATAGAGCTCCAGTGTGTCGGCGAGGGCCAAGGCGGTTGGCCGAAACTCCTCCATCGAGTCAGGATCCGCCACCAACGCCACGGACAACGCGCCGGATGCCGTCGCGACCACATGAATCTCGAGGCTCCCACCAGGCTCGAGTTCCCCGTAGACCTTGCGTCCCGCTGCACCGCTGAGCCCCAGCTCGAACTGCGATCCGACCAACATGGCCTCTTGAACGGTGTGGTACGGGAATAGCATCGTCTCGGGATCGAAAGCGGTTGGGTCGAACGGGCCGAGGTTGCCTCCCCAAACGTCCGAGTCGAAGGTGCCGGCCAGAGATCGTCCGCTCCATTGCGCGATCCTGGTGTCGCTGCGGGAGGTGTCGACGAACGGTCCTGTGTCGAGCGACTCAATAGCATCGTCGACGGTGAGTTGTTTCGTGTGGATCACGAACATCCGCCCTAGGTCATTCCCCAGTCGGATGGAACCAAACTCCGGGCCACAACCGCTGTCGATCGCGGCCCACCCCTCGGTCGGGGGTGTGAATCGTACTGCGGGCATCCGCCCTGGACGTGTCCGGTATGTCACGCCTTCCTGCAACTCTGCTGGGATCACTATCGAGCCGGACTCGACGAGTAGCTCGCCAGGGAACGCCCCGAGCGCATCTTGCGCCAACTTGTCATCGAGTGCCTGCTGGTCGACGTCGGAGTCGGGCACCCGGTATTGGCCCCACTGCCAGATTCCGTCGCCCGTTACTGAGAACAGGGCTCCGCCCAAGGCGGTTATGTCGGACATAAGTGGCACGTCGGTGAGCGAGGCGGAGGTCCACTCAGTCCAGCCGGACTGGTCGTAACTGCGTTGGAACACGTATGTGCCAATTTCGGCTGATATCGCCACAACGATGAAGTTGCCCTGCACGACGGCAGCTGCCTCGGTCTGGGCTGCGACGGGCAAGTCCGAGACATCCCAGGTCCGGCCGCCATCGACAGATGTGGCGAGCCACGAGTCACCTCGTGCGGCAACGGACTGGTCGCCTTCAGTAGCCCATAACGAGGCGGGTTCGGGGAGCTGACCGTAGGGCTCCCAGTCGAGGCCATTCGATGTAACCGAGAGAGCACCGCTGGTGTCGATCGCGGCCCAGCCATCGTCCAGTCGTCGTAGGCCAGTGCATGAAGCGGGGGGTTCAACTCTTAGCCAAATCGCGCCAGCATCTCGGGAGAGCCACCATGCACAATCTGGGCTGTTGGCTTGAGTCACGATGTCGCTGTCTCGGGGAAGTTCATAGTCAGGGTCGTATCCGCTGATCAGGAGTGTCGAATCGGTTGCATCGATCGAGATCATGCAGGACACCCGGGGGTCGTCTGCTTCGCACGATCGCAAGCCGACTGGTAATGAAGAGTCGGGGAGCCGCTCCCAGGTGACACCATCGGTGGACGACCAGAGGGCGCTGGTTCCGCTGGTCTCATCGATGCCTGCGGCGGTGAACCCTGTCCACGTACCGACCACCGAAGAGAGCCGCCCGTCGTGCCACGATTCCCCGCCGGTCCAGTTGACCCCATCGGAGCTGAACCAGGAACGGAAGCGGTCCGGGTCTTCGGCGTCGATGGTCCAGGCGTCGTTGCCCGCCTCCACCACCACCATCCCCAGCCCGTTGACACTTGCCAGGAGGGTCACGCCGTGCATATCCGAGATGAGGTCGAGGTCTGAAATCGGGTGCCAGTCGCGGGCGAACGAAGCGGCATCGACGCTCGGCGATCCCGGTGCTGAATCGAGATCGGGCCGAGGAGGGCTGGTCTCTGGCACCGACGCGCCGGAAGGTTCGTCCGGGGTCGCCGCGATTGTGGTGAGTTGAACATCCGAGCGAGATTGCGCAAGCCACCAACCGCCCCAAATCGCCAGCAAGAACACAACCGCCGCGACGCTGGCTGCTGCCAGGCGGAAACGACCACGGGGAAGTGGCTCGTTGAAATGCACTCCACCGCCGGCCGACTCGTCGGTGGTGAAGGCTTCCAACGAGAACCGGTCGGGGAGGTCCGGATCAACCAACCGCTCATCAGGGATCGGGTTGGCAGCCCGAAGTCTCTCCAGCACTTGGGTGTGGTTCGTCACGGCCGGTTCCCCCCTTGAGGTGAGGCGATCCCACTTGGAGTGGCTCTGGTCTGCCTCTCGAGTTGGCGACCAAGGCGTCGAGTCGCTCGGTGGATGCGTTGGTCTACGGCATGTCGGCTACACCCGAGGATTTGTGCGATGTCGGCGTGGGGCAGTTCCTCCCATGTGGCTAGGCGCAGGACCTCCTGGTCGGACATTCGGAGTTGGCTCAGCGCCGAGTGAATATCTGCGATCTCCTCGCCCCTGATTAGATCAATATCGGCTGTGGCCTGCGGGTGCGGCGTGATCGAGGCGACATTTCTTTCCATGGCTCTGTAGCGCCGAATCTTGCGGTGGCGATTCGCCAAAAGGCGCCAAGCCACTCCGTACAGCCAGCTCCGCACAGCATCGGCTTCGGGCAGTTCATCTTGTTTCTGCCAGGCGATGATGAAGGTATCGGCGGCGACCTCGCGGGCAGACTCCGCGTCCGTGCGACGTCGTAGGTACGCGTAGATCGAGCGGTGATGCTCTTCGTAGAGCCTCTCGAAGCGATCTTCTGGCTTTGTCACGATGACCTCCCCGATATCCCGGGGGTGGGTCCGCTGCACCCCACATCACACCAGCTGGGAGGTGGGTGTCAGCATGGGCCCAGGTGTGTGGAGGGAGTAGAGGCAGAGGTCACAGCGCCAGCGGTGGTCGTCACCCGGGGACGCCTACGTTGCACGTGATGGGGGTGCCAGGATCATCATCGAACGAAGCCACCACCTGGCCGTTTCGGTCGGCGAGTGTTGCTCGATGATTGACCGTGTACTTCTTATTGCCAACTCCCGGATCGACGGAGTAACTGAAGAAGTGGACGAAATCTTTGCGGCGAACCGAGACCTCGTCGGACCAGAGTTCGGTTCCATTCAGCACCACCGAATATGTCAGCGTTCGAGCCCCTCTGGCGTTCTCCCAGCTGAACACACCGTCGAAGTTGCATGTCTGAGAGTTCGGGTCGTAATCGAGGTTGTAGCCCTCGAGTATGAGGGTGGCCTCCGAAGGGTGCGGGAGCGGCTTCCCCTTGCCTTCCGGCTGGGAGCCGAACGCCGGCGTAGCGATTGTGACCAGCACCAGCGCCCAGATGATCGTGAGGACGGCGGAAAGACGCATGACTCTCGGCTCCTTGTCGAAATCCTTGTTCAATAGCTGTGTGTCCTCCCGGGGGGAAAGGTCACCGCTCGTCGGAAAGAAATCTCTCGGGCTGGATCACAGACAGGATTCGAGGGATCGACTCGGGTTCCCTCGAGACATCCATCTACGATGTCGCGGTGACCGGTCTGGACCGAGACGAGACCCACTCTGGATACTGGCCATCGGCATGGCCGGTGGAGTGTGGCGGCAACCGTCGACAGAAGACTGCCAACGGGCGACTCGATGCAGCCGAGGGGTCGGCGACGGTCGTCACCTCGCTCAGTGGCCGCTGGAATGTGATGGTCGTCGAACGCGAACCGGGGCAGTGGTACGTGGGTGGCACGATGGCGGCTTTTACCGGCCCTCCGCCCTTCGGCTGGGTCCAACGAATCGATGTCGACACGCTTGCACCGTTGGCTTCCTCGCCGGAGTTGCCCTGCGGCGACCATGTCTGGTGTGGTGCGATCCTCGCTCATGCGAACGGATCGATCATGTCGGTCAACGGCTCCTATCTTCACCGCCTCGACCCCGACGATCTGAGTGTGGTGGCGGAGCGGCGGCTTCCGGCCGACCGGGCCCACAACGGTCTGCTTGCTCTGAGCGACGGCACCCTAATCACCAAGGATCTCCGACTCGAGGGCCAGGGGGGCACCACCATCACCCGTCTCGATCCGGATTCGCTGGAACTGGTGGGCGAACCCCTCCTTTTGCCAGAGGGGTCGATGGGTCGCATTGCCGCCGATGTCGTCGACGGCGAGGAGTTCGTCTACGTACCGGGCACCGAGCATCTCTGGCGGCTGAGCGTCGATGCCCACGAGCTTGCGATCGAGACATGGCGGCCTCGGTATCGCACCCCGAATGGTGGGTGGGGACTCTCGTGGGACGCGTGTCTCTCCGACGGGAGGTGTTGGATCATGGACTGTGGCGACATCGAATCCGTGCGCCTGATCCACCAGACCGTCCCGAACGGGCGTTACGAGGTGCCGCCCGGCCGGGCCCTCTCCTGGCGTCAACCCGCGCCGTGGGTGGGGGCCCAGCGCCTCATCAGGGTCTCTTTGGACGACGAAGAGGTCATGGACTCCATCGAGCCGTTCGGCACACCTGGTGGAGGCATCATCGCTCCGCCGGTGCACATACCGAGCCATGACATGGCGATCGCGTGGGATTCGGTCAACGGTGGTATCGCCGGCGTCGCCACCGGAGGAGAGACACTCGAAGTGGCCTGGCATCTCGACGCTCGAGCCAGCATGCAACCGGTGGTCTTCGCAGAGTCAGGTGAGTTGGTCATCAACGACTTCACCGCGGAGGGCGACGACGATCTGATCGTCGTCGACATAGCGACCGGAGCCTTGCTCGACCGTGTCGCTACCGGCTCGCGGGTCGCCAACGGCATGTTCCTGAGCCCGGGTGGCAACCGCGACATCTTCTACTGCAGCACTGCCACCCTGGCCCGAGTTGCCTGGGCCTGATCAGTCCCAGAGGCGGTCGAGCACGTCGAGCCACAGCTGGGTGGTGAGCTGGAGCGACTCGATGTCGATGCGCTCGTTGTGGCCGTGGAAGCGGTTGAGAAACTCCGGAAGAGGCACCTTGTCGCTCAACAATCCGGCGCCGTAAGCGGGCACGCCCCGTCCCCGGAAGAAGCGCGCATCGGTTCCTCCCGTGACAAGGCTCGGAATCACACGGGCATCGGGGTACGCGACCCTGATCGAGTCGACCAGGGCATCCCACAGTGGCGTCTCGATGCTGGACGAAGCCGGCAGGTCGGGGGCCTTCGGGAAGTACCACTCGATGTCGACCGAGGGCAGGAGATCTGGTCCGATCGCTTCTCGGAGGTGGCGGTCGACCTCCTCGTTCGATTCACCCGGCAGTCGACGGATGTCGACCACCATCTCGGCCCGGTCGGGAATCGTGTTGGACTTCTCGCCCGCCACGATCGTGTTGGGGCTGTAGGTGGTGTGGCTACAGGAGTGGATATTACGCGCGAGCTCGGGAGGGATCTGGGCGAGGGTGTCGGCGATACGGGCGGGATCGAGAAGGCCGGCCTCGACCTCGGGCTCGAGCCCGAGCGCTCGCACCCGCTCGGTGAAGATGTCGTCGATGCGGGGAGCGACTTCTGCGGCCGACAGCCGTCGGACTATTTCGGCGGCCTTGATCAGAGCATTGTCGGTGGCATAGGGCATCGAGCCATGGCCGGGGGTTCCGTGCACGGTGATTCGTCGTGTCGCCCCCGCTTTCTCGGAGTTGGTGAGGAGGATCGAGGTACCGTTCGGCCCGTGCGAGGGAGTACCTCCGTATTCGGTGAGCACATAGTCGCAGCGCACCAGGTCCCAGTGGTCGTCGACGATCGGCTTAGCGCCGAGCAGCCCGCCCGCCTCCTCGTCAGCAACCGCGAAATAGATGAGGTCGCCAGGGAAGCGCTTGCCCGAGCGGACCACCTCGCGGAATGCCACCAGCATCGACGAGGTGAGGTTCAACATGTCGACCGCACCGCGACCCCACACTTCGGTCACCCCATCAGCAGAAGTGATCAGCTCGCCACCGAACGGGTCGTTGACCCACCCGTCCGGGTTCACGGGAACCACATCGGTGTGGCCCATGAGGCAGAGGTCGGGTGCGCTCGGATCGGTGCCCTCATAACGCGCCACCAGCGAGGTCCGGCCGGGCGCGGTCTCGATCGTTTCGAAGTCGAGACCCAACCCTTCGAGCTCGTCTCGCAGAAGGTGGGCGTTGCGCTCCTCCTGGCCCGATTCCGGCGTGGATTCGTTGACGCACTGATGCCGAATCAGCTGCTGCAACAGTTCCGTGGTCTCCTGGGTCAGGGTTTCGATCGAGGTGGTCATGGACCGATTCTGGCAGGTGGCTAGCGTGTGGGCACCTCTCGCTGAAAGACCGCTATGTCACACCTGTCGACGCCCCTCACAGAACTGCTCGGCATCGAGCACCCGATCTGCCTCGGTCCGATGGGGTTGGTGTCCGTGCCGCCGATGGTTGCCGCGGTGTCCGAGGCCGGTGGTCTCGGCATTCTGGGCACTGCCAACTACGACAGTGAGGGACTCCGTGAGGTGATCAGGGAGACCCGCGCCCTCACCGCCAAGCCGTTCGGAGTGAGCATCATGGCCGGGTTCCCGACCGCGGAGGGTCACGCTCATGTCGCAATCGAGGAACAGGTGCCGTTCGTCACCACGAGCGCCGGTTCGCCGAAGAAGCTGGCGCCGATGTTTCGCGATGCCGGAATCGAGAACTACCACGTCGTGCCCACGGTGGCGATGGCCATGAAAGCGAAGGACGCTGGTTGCACTGGCATCGTGGCCGAAGGTGCAGAGGGTGCATCGTTCAAGAGCCGCGAGGAGGTGTCAACCATCGTGCTGGTCCCCCAGGTGGTGGATGCAACCGGCTTGCCGGTAATCGCCGCCGGGGGTTTGGGCGACGGTCGAGGACTGGCCGCAGCCCTGTGCCTGGGGGCAACCGGAATCCAGATGGGAACGCGATTCATCGCCACCGAGGAGTCGCCGATTCATGACAACTACAAGAGGCGGTTGATCGAGCTGCGCGAGACCGATACCCGAATGGTGGGTCGAAAGACGGGTCCTCTACGAGTGGCGATCAATGCCTGTTCCGACGATATGGCGGAATTCGAGAGCGCCAGCGACGACATCGCCGAGATCCGGAGGAAGGTGGGCTACCAGAAGTTCCCCCAGGCCGCGATGCAGGGCGATGTTGATGGGGGGCTGGTGGTTGCCGGCCAGGTCGTTGGAATGGTCACCGACCTGCCTTCGGTGGCCGACCTCATGCCCGCAATGGTGAACGACGCCATCGAGGCCCTCGACCGTAACCAGGCGTTCGCCATCCGCTGACCGGCTCGAAGATCAGGTCGGCTGGGGCCAGGCGGGATCGAGGAACGACTGGATCTCGATCTTGTAGCCGTCGGGGTCGGTCAAGAAGCAGTGGTAGATGTTGTACTCCTCGTTTCCGGCGGGGGCCGTGTCGAATTCGACGCCCTTCGCTTCGAGTCGCCGGTGCCAACCGTCCACATCGGCGCTGACGAGGGTGATGATGACCCCTGTGGGGCTGACGGGCCTCTGCTCACTACACCGACAGATACCCAGAAAGCCGTTCGGACTGGTCTGAAAGATGCGGCACGGGCCCTGATCGAGTGCGAGCTCCAGGCCGAGCGTCTCGCCATAGAACGCGGTGCTTGCGTCGAGGTCGCGGCTGTAGAGGAAGGTCACCTGCTGATCGAACATGTTTCTCCTTTTCGGGGTCATTCGGCACGGCGCCGCTTGCGTTCCTGGGCTCGTTCCCACTTGCGCTGGCGGCTACGGCATGCCTTGCGACAGAAGATCTGATTGCTGGTGCGCGCCTCGAAGATCTCCTCACAGCGCCAGTAGGCGCATCCCCTGAGTCGTTCAGGATCGAAATCTTCGTGATCGTCGATGTCCACCAGCGCAAGAGTAAGACGTGCTGCGATGATGAGACGCCACCATGATGCCGCAACCGAGGAGTTCGAGGACATGAACGCCAACGATTCCTGGACCCTCTACGCCGAGACGAGGGATCGCTGCATCGAAGTCCTGCTCTCTCTCGACTCCGAGCAGGCTGCACGTTGGGTTCCTCTCAGTCCGGAGTGGACGGTCACCGATGTTGCGTCTCACCTGTGCGGGCTCAACGCCGAGGTGGCCTCGGGTCGACTCACTGGCCTGGGCACCGATGAACGCACCGCTCACCAGGTTGCGGTCAGGAGGGGCCACAGCATGAAGGAGATCTGTGACGAGTGGATCGGGCACGAGGTACCAATGCGCCAGGCGATCGCCGCCGACCCCTTCTTCGGCACCCGGCTGGCCGGAGACCTCATCGTGCACTTCCACGACATCAGGCACGCTCTGGGGCTACCGATCGATCGAGGCGACGAGGCGACGATCAGCGCGGCTCACGGCTACGTGCTCAATCTCCAGCAACGGGTACTGGATCGACTTGGCGTGGGGGTCGACATCGCCCTCACCGACGGGACTCGGTTCCCCGCGGTTGGCGGCGCGGCGTCCTCGTCGGTTTCGCTGGAGGCCAGCCCCTACGATTTCCTGCGTTCGGTCACCGGACGCCGGAGCCGGCGCCAGGTCGAAGCCCTGGGCTGGAACGGCGATCCCGCCGAGATCCTCGACCAGGCATGGAGTTCCTACGGGTCTCTGCCTTCCGACGACATCGAGGTCTGACGTCATGATCGAGATAAACGGCGCCCGGCTGCTCGAGAGCCTGAGGACACTCCGAGGTTTCGGCGCAGTCGGAACGGGGGTGGTCCGGCCCACCTTCTCCGAGCCCGACATGGCTGCTCGCCGTTGGCTGCGTGACGAGATGGAAAGTGCGGGACTCTCGGCGACCATCGACGGCGTCGGCAACGTCGTCGGATGGTCGCCGAATCCGGGACCGGTCTTGATCATCGGCTCTCACTCCGACACCCAGCCGCGAGGCGGCTGGCTCGATGGCGCCATGGGGGTGGCCTACGCCATCGAGATCGCCCGGACCCTCGCGGAGAACCAGTCCACGAGTGGGCTCGCCGTGGATGCGGTGGCGTGGTCGGACGAAGAGGGTACGTACACCAGTTGTCTGGGAAGCGTGTCGTTCGTTGGTGAGCTCACTGAGGTAGAGCTACAACACTCCAACGAGTCGGGCGAGACGGTCCGCGAGGCGATCGAACGGGTTGGTCTGAGCGAAACGCCGCGATCACGCCTCGACCCAGGCCGACACCTCGGCTATCTCGAAGCACACATCGAGCAGGGCCCTCACCTGGAGGATGCCGGGCTACGCATCGGCGTCGTCACCTCGATCGTGGGCATTCGCGCGATGCGGGTGGCTTTCTCGGGCGAACAGAATCACGCAGGAACCACCCCGATGTCGCACCGCAAGGATGCCGGTGCCGCGATGTTCGACTTCGGCGCACACATCAGCCACCAGCTGGCGGAGGTGAGCGGCCCCAACACCGTCTGGACGATCGGGAATGTGAGCCTCGAACCGGGTGCGGAGAGCATTATCCCTGGGTTCGCTGAGCTGGTGATCCAATTTCGCGATCCCGACGACGCAGTACTCGAAGCCATGGAGGCCGTGATCGTCGCCGCTGCGGAGTCGATGACCACCAGCGGACCGGTTGCGGTCACCGCGTCTCGCCCCCGTGAGCCGATCACCCCGACAGATATGAACCCCGATCTGCGCGACCAACTTGGCGCAGCAGCCGAGGCCCGCGTGCCGGGGGACTGGATGGAGATGCCGAGCGCAGCTGGTCACGACCCGATGGTGATTGCCCATCATTTGCCGTGCGCGATGTTGTTCATCCCGAGCATCGACGGAGTGAGCCACGACTTCGCTGAGGACAGCCACGATCACGACATCGTCACCGGCTGCCAGGTCCTGGCCGATGCTGCCGTGTCGATTCTCTCGCAGGCCGGCTCTAGTTCCGCTCGAGGGCGTCCTCGCCATTGACGAGGAGCTGGAACACATCAGGGCGCGAGTAGTGGCCGGCTACATCGGTCGCCGTCTTGGCGGCCCGGATGACCGAGCGTCGTGCCTCGTGGACGAGGATCGTTTCCTCGCCGCGAAGAGCGCGGGCAACCACCTCACCCCGCGGGTCGATGATCGTCGTGTCGCCCGTACTGGTGTAGGCAAGGCTCCGAAATTCCTCAGGTACGTCTTCGGGGGTGAGAAGGCCGCCGACCGCGATCACATAGCACGCTCCCTGCGCGGCAAAGGCCCGTGACAGGAGCTCCTGTCGCGACCAGAGCGAGACTGGTGGCTCGGGAGGGGTGTCGGGTTCTCCTCCGGGCCAACCGGCGATGTGGAACTGAGTCCCTTGGGCCATGAGCGCGTAGCCGGGCAGCACCATCTGGTGCTCCCAACAGTTGAGCGCGCTCAGACGCCCGTAATGGCGTTCGTGAACCCGGAGCCCTTCACCGGAGCCCTCACCCCAGGCGATGCGCTCGTCCATGGTGGGCTTGAGTTTGCGATGTTTCCCGACGATCTCGCCCTCGCCACCGATCATCAGCATGGTGCAGTAGACGGTGCCCTTCGTGCGGCGGTCGAGCTCGGCAACGCCGATTACGACATCCACCTCGGCCGACCGGGCTGCATCACAGAGCGCTTCGGTTTCGGGTCCGGGGATCTCGACCGCCTGATCGAGATAGGCCTCCGCCGCGGCGAAACGCAGCCTGTTGGATCTCGCGAACGCGAAGAATGGGTAGCCGGGTAGCCATGTTTCACCGAAGGCGATCAACTCGGCTCCGGTGGCGGCGGCATCGCCGATCAGCCGGATGGCCTTCTTGAGGCTTGCTTCGCGGTTCATGTACACCGGCGCGGCCTGCACGGCGGCGACGATGGTGACGTCATTCATCCCAGCACACTAGGCCGAGGGGTCATAGCGTGGGCGGGCCAACCTACTGAGGACGTGTCAAATGCCGACCCCGCACATCTCCGCCGAGCCGGGTGATTTCGCCGACATCTGCCTGCTGCCGGGCGATCCGCTGCGGGCCCGTCACGTGGCCGAGAACTTCTTCGATGACTCCACTCTCGTCACCTCGGTGCGCAACATGGAGGGCTACACGGGAACCTACCGCGGACGCTCCGTGTCGGTTATGGGAACCGGGATGGGGATCCCGTCCCTGCAGATCTATGCCACCGAATTGATTCGGGAGTACGGCGTGAAGTCGCTGATGCGGATCGGAAGCTGCGGTGGAATCCAGCCCGATCTGGCCATTCGCGACATCGTGATCGCGGCGGGAGCCTCAACCGACTCGAGCGTCAACCGAGCCCGCTTCGGAGGCTACGACTTCGCGGCCATCGCCGATTTCGGCCTCACCCGGCTGCTCTTCGATGCGGCTGAAGAGAAGGGCTCCACGGTGAGGGTCGGCAACATCCTGAGTTCCGATCACTTCTACCACCCCGACGCGGAGATCTTCACCCTCTGTCGCCGGATGGGTCTCCTCGCCGTGGAGATGGAAGCCGCCGGCCTGTTCGGGGTTGCGGCCGACAATGGTGCTCGGGCGGCAACGATCCTGACCGTTACCGACATGATCGATTCAGAAGAAGCCATGACGTCCGATGGGCGCGAGGCTGCCTTGAACGAGATGATCGAGATCGCCCTCGAGGCGGCGCTGAGAATCGACTAGTCGGCGGGTTCGGAGGGTGCTTGCATCACGTCGAAGACGTTGCCTTCAGGGTCCTCACACATTCGCCAGACGAAACCTTCCCACCCGTGTCGGTCGAGCAGGTTTCCGCCGAGCGATTCGATTCGCTTCTCGGCCGCGTCCAGATCGGGAACAGCCAGATCGAGATGGATCCTGGTCTTCCCCGAGCGAGGCTCGGACACCTGTTGGAGCCAGACCGTGACCTTACGATCGGGGGCATGGGCGAGAAATCCGAACCCATCTTGTTTCCCGGTTATCTCCACGCCGAGAAGCGCCGACCAGAATTCGGCCATGCGATCAAGATCGCTGCAGTCGATGGTGACCGCGACCATCAAGGGAATGTCGTCGGCCTGAAAGGAGGGCATCGCGAATGCTACCCCGTCACGATGTCATGGTTTCTCGGACGATCTCCACGGCGCGGCCTGCCAGCTCCTCGGTGGTCCGCTGACTCAAGAACGCGAGCCGCACATACACGCGGGCGCCGATGGTGGTGCTCGACACGTGCACCTCTCTCGAGCCGTTCAGGGCGTCGAGCACCCGCAGTGTGGTCGGGTCGCCGGCACTGGCCCGGAACGCGACGATCGACAACTCTGGTCGCCCCGCGAGTTCGACTCCGGGGATCTCCGCGAGCTGGTCGGCCGTAGCTTCCGCGAGGTCGAGCATTCGGTCGAGGGTGGCGCGGAACTGGCTGAGTCCGTGGAGTTGCAGGGCCAGCCAGACCGGCAAGCCGCGATTGGGACGGGTGAGCTCGGGCCCCATGGCGAGGTAGTGGGGGAGTTCGCTGTCGGTGACGTCCTGCATGTAGGCACCGTGCCCCTCGTGGGCCGCTATGAGGGTGGCGGGGTCCTTCACGAGCAGCCCGCCAACCCCGAAGGGCAACAGGAGCGACTTGTGGGCATCGACGGTGATCGAATCGGCTCGGTCGATCCCGGTGAGCCGGCTCCTTCCTCGATCGGTGAGTTGGAAAAAGCCTCCGTAGGCGGCATCGACGTGGAACCAGGTGTCTTCCGCTTTCGCGAGATCGGCACATGCTCCCAGTGGATCGATAGCTCCGGTGTCGGTGGTGCCCGCGGTGGCGACGATCATCATCGGCCTCAGACCGGCGCGGCGGTCACTACGGATTGTTATTTCCAATGCCTCTGGGTCGAGCCGCAGTTCGGTGTCGGTCGGCACGGACGTCACCCTGCCCGGGGCGATCCCCGCGATGCGCGCAGCCTTGTTGATGGAGTGGTGTGCTCGCTCTGATGCGTAGATCACTCCATCGTGGAAGCCCTCTCCCAGCTGCGAACGGGCCGTCACCACCGCGGTGAGATTGGCAATCGACCCGCCCGACATAACAGGCCGCCGCCCGCGTCGGGCAAGCCGAACAACGCTGCCATCCAATCGACCACCGACTGCTCGATTGCCACCGCTCCAGGAGCGGCATGAGAGCCACCGGTGTACCGGTTGAGTGCGTTGGCGAGGAACGAACCGAGAGCAGCGGTATAGAGGCCCCCACTCGGGATGAAGGACATGAACCGACCCGACGCACTGTCGAATCCGGTGTCTGTGGCCCGCTCCAGGCGGTCGAGCAGGGTGGAAAGCTCGACACCGTCTTCTCCTGGCTGGGCAAGGAGTTCCTGCATCAGCTCGGGATCCATCGGATCCGAAGAAGCAGGTGACGTCTCCCGCTGATCGATGAAGTCGTTGATGTGGGCGAGGACGGCCTCCCCGAGCTCCATCCGAAGTTCGGGCCCGGGCTCTATCGGAACGTTAGGCATGGGCGTCATTGTGCCGTGACGTCCACCCGGTTGAACAATGGGCGCTCGAAGGCGAACTTCGATGTGGTATTCAGATGGTGTCGTGATCGAGGGAGCGCCGTGCAGTCGGAGTTGAGAGAGCGGGATTTGTCATTTGTCTGGGATGGCCAGACATTGGCCGGGACTCTGCACCTTCCGGAAGGTGATGCTCCCCTCCCGGTCGTCCTGATGATGCAGGGTTCCGGTGACGCAGATCGCGACTGCGATGGCTACTTCCCCCCGATCCGTACCGCCTTCCTCGACGCCGGGATGGCCACCTACGCGTTCGACAAACCGGGCTGTGGCTACTCGACCGGCGACTGGCGCCACTACGCACTCGAGGAACGGGCGAGCCAGGCGCTGGCCGCGCTCGCGATGCTTAGAGCAGATGCGGCGATAGCGAGCGATCGAGTGGGTGTCTGGGGCCAGAGCCAGGGCGGCTGGCTGGCCCAGATGGTCGCCGGTCGCGACCCGGCACTCTGTTTCGCCATCTCGAATTCTGGCCCCTCGATCGGTGTCGAGGAGCAGGACCGGTACGGCTGTGAGCACACCATGCGAAGTTCGGGTAACTCCGAAGACGAGATTCACCAGGCACTGGCGTTCCTGGACCGGCTGCACGACGCAGCCAGACGCAAGCTCGACTTCTCGGCTGTCGAGAGTGACCTTCTGCTCGAGGCTAGAACCGAGCGTTGGTACGGCTACGCGACAGTTGACGACGCGGAGGACTGGGCTTTCGGGTGCATGTTGGCCCAGGAGAGCTATGAACCGCTCGAGGCGCTGGCGCTGGTGCGCTGTCCCTTCTTGGCGGTCTTCGGGGGTCGCGATGATCTCGTGCCGGCGTGGCGGGGTGCCGAAGAAGTGGGGAACGCTCTGCAACGAGCGGGCAACGACGACGCCACGGTCGTCGTGTTCCCCGATGGCGACCACAGGATCGCTGCGTCGTCCTCGGGAGGTTTCGTAGCCGGATATCTCGATCTGATCAGCGGCTGGGCGGCCCTGCGGCTCTGACTCGAAGAGCGCGAAGGGTGCTCAGAGCAGCAGTAGGCCGAGTCGTATGCTGTAGCCGCCCATCACAGTCCAGAACAGCACCGCGAAGGTCTGCTCTCCAGCCCTTTCGTTGAGAGTCGATCCGGTCCAGGTGCCGAGCGCCATGAGAGGGATAGCGGCAACCGCGATCAGCACGGAAGTCCGGCCCAGCAGTTCACCATCGGCGAAGATCGCCGTTTTGGTCGCATCGCCGGCAAACGATGCCAGCGATGCCGCACCGACGAAGTGGCGGCGATCGAGATCAAGATTGCGGATCGCCACCCCCTTCAGAGGTCCCGAGGTTCCCGAGAACCCGCTCGACGCGCCAGACACCAGGGCAAGGAACGGAGCAAAACCTGCGCGCACCGGCTTCAGGTCGAAGCGCTCGACGGCGACAGAGGCCGCGAACATCGTGACCACGCCGATCGTCACCCATGCGGTCGGTGCCTTCACGAGCAGAGTCGACCCGAGCGCGGCACCGATGACGATGAGCACGGTGACACCGGCCGCGGCCCGGAACGGCAGGGTCCGGCGATAGGCGATTATCTTCATCACGTTGTTGCTGGCCAGCAACAATGCGGCCAGGGCGACACCCTCCTTGGATCCGAGAAACAAGGCAAGGGTCGGGACAAGCAGCAGGGAGCCACCCAGCCCCGCCGACGCAGAAACCGTGAAGGATGCGAAGACGAGGGCGAGAACCCCGATCGTCACCAAGATGTCCAATTGGCTATGTCCCGATGAACCCGATGCCGAGCGATGAGATCTGCTCGTTGAGTGCGCCCAGGTCGCCATCGCACAGTGCCTCGAGGGCGGCCAGTTGCACGTCGGCCTGACCCGCGAGCTTCTCGTAGACCTGGTGCGACTGGCGCGTCGGCGCAGTGTCGGCACTTGCGACGACCGGGGGCAGACCGCTTAGCTTCTCGAAAAGCTTCTCGCGATAGTTGAGCGAGTCGCCGGGCGAGGTGAACTCGGCTTGCACCAGTTCGGCTTCGACCGCATCGAGTTTCTCCGTGAGGCCTGATGCAGCGGCGATGATCTCTGCCTCATCCTCGCCGAGGCGTTCGGTCAGGCCCGCTAGTTGCTTCTTGAGTTCGCGGCCCTTGTTTACACCCGCGGCGATTTCGGAGATCTTGTCGCGGATCGCGACGAGCAGATCGAACTGCTCGGCCAGGTCGGCTTCACTGGTGCTGACGCGGGGATCGAGAACCAGGCTGAAGCTCTGGGCCATCGACCAATCACCGATCGTCAACTTGGCGCTGTACGCCCCCGGCATCGCCAGCGGTCCGTCGGGGCGATCGTGGAACTTCGTGTCGACCATCTTCTCCCCGGACGGGTGAGTCATCGGCCACTGGAAGCTGTTCATTCCCATATCGGCAGTGATGTAGAGCCCCTTGGAAGATCCCTGGAACGAGCCCCCTTCGGAGATGTAGCGCTGGTCGGAGCCGTCGCGATCCTCCTTGTCGTCTGGGATGTTGCTCGAGAAGGTGTCGACCTCGTTGCCGTTGCCATCGAGGATCGTGAGTGTTGCCTCGTCTTCGGGTGCCTCCGGCAGGTAGTAGGTGACGCGAACGCCACGTTGGATGTCCTCGCCGGCGTCGATTACCCGCTTCGTCTTGTGACCAGTATCGGCCTCCTCGACATAGAAGGTGGCGTTCTGGCCGAGGGTGACGTGGTAGTTCTTGCCCCCAGGAGAACCCCAGAAGCCGGCGAAGAGATGGTCCGGTGCTCGCACCGCGTCGCGAGGTTGGAAGAGGTGAGCATCGGTGCCGCTGAGCTCGTCGTGGATCTGGTGGAGTTGGGTGAGGTCGTCGAGAATCCAGAAGGAGCGACCATGGGTTGCCACCACCAGGTCGGTGTCTTTGACCACGAGGTCGTAGACCGGGCTGACGGGCAGATTGGCTTGCAGCGACTGCCAGTTGGCGCCGTCGTTGAACGAGACGTAGAGCCCGAGTTCGGTGCCCGCGTACAGAAGTCCCTCACGGTTCGGGTCCTCCCGGATCACCCGGCAGAAATCGTTGTCGGGTAGGCCGTTGGAGATTTGTGTCCACGAGGAGCCGAGGTCGTCGGTCTTGTAGACGTAGGGCGCGTAGTCGCCCATCTTGTGGCGGGCCACGGTCATGTAGACCGTTCCGGAGTTGTGAGGCGACTCCGCCAACATCGTGACCTGGGAGAACTTGGGCAGGTCGGGTGGGGTGACGTTCTGCCAATCGTCGCCGTCGTTGAGGCTGACGTGCACCAGGCCGTCGTCGGACCCCGCCATGAGCACTCCGGGGCGATGGGCCGACGCCATGAACGAAAAGATCGTGGCGTACATCTCCGCGCCGGCGGTGTCCATGGTGAGGGGACCCGAGACCCCCATGGTGTCGGGATCGGCGTAGGTGAGATCGGGACTGATGGCATCCCAGCTATGGCCTTCATCGGTGGATCGGAAAACCTTGTTGCCGGTGGCGTACAGGGTGTTGGTGTCCTGGGGGGAGAACACGATCGGATAGGTCCACTGGAAACGTACCTCCGAGGTGTTGCCATCGTGGTAGGCCTCGGGCCAGACGCTGACGAGCTGGATCTGCTTTGTGGTGTGGTCGTAGCGCTGGAGAGCGTCGCCGCCACCCGGTGAACTACCGATGGCTCCCACATAGACGATGTTGGGATCCCCCGGTTTGGGCGCGATATAGCCACTCTCGGCAGTGCCGGGTGCGTAACAATTGGCCCACGTGATGGCACCGAGCCCGGTGCTACTGGGCACCGCGATGCTGGAGTTGTCCTGCTGGGAGCCGTAGACGAGGTAGGGGTACTGGTCGTCGACCGCGACGTGGTAGAGCTGAGCGGTGAGCTGGTTGTAGATCGTCGACCATGAGTCGCCGGCGTTGAGCGACACGAACGCGCCACCGTCGTCGCAGCCGATCATCCGATCGGGGTCGGATGGATCGATCCAAAGGCCGTGGGTGTCGCCGTGCGGAGTGTGGAACTCTTCGAACTCCTTGCCACCGTCGACCGACTTCCATGCCTTCATGTTCATCACGAAGACGGTTTCGGGGTCGGTGGGGTGGGCGGCGACGTGCTGGTAGTACCAGGGCCGCCACCCGAGCTCGGGCTTGGACGACACCTTGGTCCACGTATCGCCGGTGTCGTCGGAGCGATAGAGGCCGCGCTTGCGACCTTCCGCCTCGATGATCGCCCATACCCGCCCCGATTGGGCGGGGGAGATTGAAACACCCATCTTGCCGAGGGTGCCGTCGGGCATTCCGTCGTTCTCGCTGATGTTCTCCCAGGTATCGCCCCCGTCGCGTGATCGCCACAACCCACAGTCGGGGCCGCCGCTGTCGATCGACCAGAAGGTGCGCCGGGCCTGCCACATGGTGGCGAAGAGGATTCGGGGGTTGTTGGGATCCATCGAGACGTCGATCGCGCCGGCGCCCTCGCTCACGTGCAAGACCAGCTCCCAGTTCTCGCCCCCGTCGCTCGATCGGTAGAGGCCTCGTTCCGGGTTGTCCTTCGACATGTGGCCCAGCGCCGCGACGTAAACGAGATCGGGGTTTTCGGGGTGAACCGCTATCTCGCCGATGTGGCGGGATTCATCGAGGCCCATGTGCTGCCAGTTGAGGCCGGCATCGGTGGACCGGTAGACGCCATCGCCGTGGGTGACATCGAGGCGAATGGTCGACTCTCCGGTGCCCGCGTAGATCACATTGGGATCAGATGGTGCCACTGCGAGCGCGCCGATCGATGACGTGTTGAATTGGCCGTCGGACACGTTTTCCCAGTACTGGCCGGCGTCTTCGGACTTCCAGACACCGCCGGCGCATGCACCGAAATAGAAGACTGCCTTGTTCTGGGGATCGGCGGCGATCGCGACAACACGTCCACCTCGAGTGGGGCCGATGCAGCGATAGCGGATCTGGCTCAGAAACTTCGGATCGATGGTCGACACGCGTCGGGTCCCTTCGGAGTGGGCAACGTCTAGCCGATCAGATCACACTTCTCGTCTCGATCGCTATCTGAGGCGTGAAGCGGGGTCGGCGAGATGCCAGACTCTTCGCCGTGCTCACCTTGGTGGCTGCCTGGCGTCTCGTGGTCAAGCGAGCGGCCGCGGATCGACTCTTGCTGACAGCCGTCGCGGTAACCGTTGGGCTGGCCACCACCCTTCTCGCCGTCGGTCCCATCTATTCAGAGGCGGTGACGCTAAGCGCCCTCCAGCGCACGCTCGAGCAGGCACCGGCCGACGAGGCGAACGTCGAGATCAGTGTCCTGGTGAAGCCCGAGAGAATTTCCGACGCCGGCGAACTCGCCGTGCCGGAGATCAGACGGGCGTTTTCATCCGTCGGGCACGACATCTACGAGAGCGCCATCTCGGAGTCGTTCGGCCTGCGGGAGCAGGCCGATGACGGCGCTGTCGACATCGCCTTCTTCCAATACATGGAAGGTATCGAGGATCACGCCACCCTTTCTGAGGGTGTTTGGCCCCAGCAGGCTCACGGTTCCCAGCAGGCGGCGATCTCGGACCGACTCGCGGCTGAGCTCGACCTCTCGACCGGCGATCAGGTACCGATGTCGAGCCGCTTGAGGCCGGCAGAACAACGAACAGTCGTGATAGTCGGCATCTACGCAGTCACAGATGTAAGCGATCCCTTCTGGTTCGACGACTTGTCCGGTCTTCAGGGAGTTGCTCACTCGGCCTCGTTCGACACCTTCGGACCATTCATCGTCGATCGCGAAACCCTGCTGACAGAAATCGCCGTCGTGAACACCCGGCTTCGATGGCGGGTGTTCGTCGACTCCGAAACGATCACCACCGGCGATCTCCCGACCCTGAGCGCACGTCTCCGAACACTCGAGAATCGCCTGAATGTTGTGGCCGCGGACACGCTCGGTTCGAGAGGGAGTGAGTATCGGGGATTCGGCGTCGCCGCCCTCCTACGTCCCATCCTCCTCGAGGCCGAGCGATCCCTGACTGTCACCCGGTCGGGGGTTTTGATGCTCTCGATCCAGCTTTCGATACTGGCCGGCGTCGCCCTGATGTTCATAGCGGGGCTTCTGGTCGAGAGCCGGCGCACCGAAACCGACTTGCTGCGGTCGCGTGGCGCGACCAACCGTCACGTTCTCGGGATGGCACTGATGGAGGGAGGCCTGCTGACCATCCCTGCAGCGGTGGTGGCGCCCTGGTTGGCCGTGCTCGCACTTTCGCTTCTGAATCATCTCGGCCCACTTGCCGCGATCGATCTGAGCCTCGATCCGAGGCCCGGCGCCACGGCGTATGCCCTTTCGTTTCTTGCTGCCGTGGGGTGTATGGCGGTGCTGGCGCTGCCCGCTTATCGATCGGCCAGGTCATTCAGCGATTCCTACGCCTCGCAGGGCCGCCAGCAGGCCAGGAGCACGGTGCAGAAGAGAGGATTCGACCTCGCTCTGGTGGCTGTGGCCGCGATCGGGTTCTGGCAGCTGAGTATTCATCGAGCGACGATTACGGCGGGTGTCCGAGGCCGGTATGGCGTCGATCCGCTATTGATCGGTGCGCCTGCCATCGGTCTCGTTGCGGGCGCAGTGCTGGCGCTGCGCGCAATTCCGGCCCTGGCAGGCGTTGCCGACAAGCTGATCGGGAGATCCCGAGGCACCGTGTCTGCGCTCGCTACATGGCAGATAGCTCGCCGCCCGCGTCGCTACGCGAGGTCGGCGCTACTGCTGATCATGGCCGTCAGCATCGGATTTTTCGCTGCCTCCTATACGTCCACGTGGACCCGATCGCAGCAGGATCAGTCAGCTTTCGAAGTGGGAGCCGACCTGAGGGCCTTCCCGGACCGACGGATCGGTCAGTCGCTAACCGACATGCACCTGGGTGAGGCGTTCCGGCGTATCGATTCACTCGAGTCGGCGATGCCGGTCCTGCGTATGTCCGGCGGCGGCGGCATCACCGGCACCATCCGGCGTTTCCTCGTTCTCGATGCGGCAAAAGCAAACGACGTGGCCCTCGTACGAGATGATCTAAGCCCCGACTTCGCCGAGACGATGGATCTCCTCGTTGCCGGCCGACCGAGCTTGCCGACGATCCAACTGCCGGGAACTCCGAGACGGATCGCGGCGAGGTTCGGGGTGGATCTCGAACCCTTGCCCGATGACTTCGAGGTTCACGAGGACCCCAGCATCTGCTTTTGTCCCTCGGTGAGGGTGGTAATACAGGACGGCGACGGCTTGCTGCACCGATTGGATCTCGGCGCGCTCGATGCCGAGGGCGATGCCGGTTTGGAGACGTTGGAGGCCGACCTTGTGGTGGCCCTCGACGATGGCTCCGAGCTCGCGCCGACGTATCCGATTTCGTTGATCGCGGTAGAGATTCGATCGCCGACTCCCATGGATTTCAGTCGCGAAGCCTCGGTTGTTTTCGGTGGCATCCTCGTGAGCGACGACGTAACCGGAAGTTCATGGAGGCTGGCCACAGAACGGCTTGATCGGCAGTCGTGGGAGATGAGCTCCACCGCGGTGGCCGCCGCGTATCGGCAGCCAGCGATCCTTCCTCTCGAAGGCCGAGAGGGAGTCTTGACGGCAGGGATCGTGACAGGACGGGTCTTCGGGCAGTTTCCGTTGCCGGCGTTCTTCAGCTTCAGGCCCGCGGGCGAAGTCGAGACGGGGCCGTTTCCGATTGTGACGACCCGTCGTTTCCTCGACGAGGGCGGATCGGTGGTGGGAGATGGCATCCGGCTGGGGAGCCTCCCGCTCCCTCGTGACCAGGCCGAGGTAGTTGCGACCATCGAGGGCTTTCCCACCATCGACCCCGACGGCGGTGAGGCAGTCCTGATCGATCTCCCCACATTCCAGATGTTGGGCTACGGGCCGGGGACAGACATTCCAGTCGTAGATGAGTATTGGCTCAGCACGAGAGGCGAAGCCAGCGATGGGGTGGCCGCGGTCCTGACCCAGTCGCCGCTCGAGGCAGTGAAGGTCATCGATCGCATCGAGTTGTCGAACCTCAAGAGGAACGACCCCATTGCTCTCGGCACGATTGGATCGCTGGCGCTGGGTTTTGTTGCTGCCGCGGTGTTTGCCGCTGTCGGCTTCGCGGTCAGCGCCACGGTTTCGGCACGCGAGCGCGTGTCGGAGTTTGCTCTGCTGCGAGCGGTTGGCCTTTCCAATCGCCAGCTGGCGTCATGGCTGGCGCTGGAACAGACGGCGCTGGTGTTCCTGAGTGTCGGGATAGGGACATTGATCGGCCTACTGCTCTCCTGGGTTGTGTTGCCACTCGTCATGGTGACCCAGGCCGGAGCTGCCCCGGTCCCCGACACGATCCTGGTGTTTCCCTGGACCACGGTGCTACTCATCGATTTGGCCGTCGTAATGTCGCTGGTGGTCATTGTGATCATCCTGATGCGCCTACTGAGGCGTCTTGGTATCAGCTCTCTACTGAGGGTGGGCATCGATTGAGGCGCGCTCTTCGACCCCATCCTCCCGGTACCGGGCTTCGCATGGCGGCCCGACAGCTGAGGGCCGACCCGACTGTCATGAGCACGATCGTCGCGGCGGTGTTTCTCTGTGGATTATTTCTCACGGCCACGCCGTTGCTGCTGACGAAGCTGGCCAACGATGCGCTGGTGGAGGCAGTGTCTGCGCCGGAGCCTCAGCTCAGAAACATCAGCGCATCGCTCGACTCCCTGATCGGCGCATCGACCCCCGATGATCCATTCGGAAGGGTGCGGGAGCGGGGTGAAATCTACAGCGGACTGCAGATGCCTGAGTCGATCCAGGCGATCATCGAGGATCAGAGCTGGGTGGTTGACAGTCCCCAGTTCAAGGTGGATGCGCTGCCGAGCGGCGGCGTTGCGCCCCAGTATTCAGGGAGCCGCTTCGCCGGCACATTGATGCGTTTCAGGTATCAGGGCGACCTCGACGATCGCGCGTCTCTCGTTTCCGGCTCCCTGCCGCAGCCCCATGATCCGATCATGGTGCAGTTCGGGCGCGATCACGATGGCCAATGCCCGCACCACCGAGGCAGCCAAGATCTCGACCCGGGGATCGACGGCGACTGTGCCGCGGCGGAGGTGTCGGTATTCGAAGCCGCGATCACCGCGGAGACTCTCGAGTTGCTCGGGATCCCGGTTGGCGGAATGTTCCTGTTGACTCCCGATCTCGACGACGAGGCATATTTCGGAATTCCGCGCGAGGACCTTCAGTACGCGATTGCTCTCAGGATCTCGGGTCTTATCGAGATCGACGACCCAGGCGACGACTACTGGTTCAACGACCCGCGTCTTCAACAACCCCGGCTCAGATCGAACGCCGACTTCACCTTCGTATTCGCGACCGGGATGATGGCCCCCGACGACTACGGTCGCTTGCTGCAAGAGACAGGGCTGGCGCACTGGAGCTACCAGTGGCGCTTCTTCGTCGACCCCAACACGATTCGCGAGGACACCGTTGATCAGGTCGTGACAGATCTGGAGGAGCTCCAACGAGATGCTCCCGCGTCGAGCCTCTCGGAAACAGGACAGATCGCGGTGAGCACCAAGCTGCCCGTCTTCGTGGCGGGTTTTCGCGACCGCCAAGATGCCACTGTGGCGATGATATCGACCTCGATCTCCGGCCTGTTCGTGCTCACCGTGGCACTCATACTGATGTTGTCGGCCCTGGCCAGCGAGCGCCAACGGTCGGCTCTCGTCTTGTTGAGAAACCGGGGCGCGTCTCGGCTCCAGATGGGCGTGACGCGGACGGTGCAGGGGCTCGGGCTTGCCATCCCCCCGGCGGTGGGGGCTTTCATCCTCACGGGTGCGCTCATAGACGAGTCCTCAGATACCACCGGCCGATTGACCGCCGCACTGATCCTGGCGGCGACGCTGGCCTTTGTGCTCGCTGCCAGTCCGGTGATCTTCTCGAATCTGGGCGTTCTGCAGATGACACGGGACCGGGCCGGGCGAGTGTCTGAGCGGCGACTCGTCTGGGAGGTACTGGTTGGTGTCTCGGCGATCATCTCGCTCGTCGTCGTCCGCCGGCGGGGGGTGGTGGGAGTCGCTGGGCGCGAGGCCGACCTCCTGCTCGCGCTGACCCCTGCGCTGCTTGCTCTCGCCATCGGGCTTGTGGTGATGAGGCTCTACCCCTATCTCATCAGGTTCCTCGCTTACCTGGGGTCGCGTCGGCGGGGTCTCACGATCTTCGTGGGATTTAGGCGCGTTCTGCAGCAGCCGACAGCGGCTCGACTGCCGATGCTGGTGATGCTCATTGCGGTGGTGGTGGCCACATTCGCATCTGTGACGCGCATGTCGATCAATGAAGCCCAAGTCGAGGCAACATGGCACGAAACCGGAGCTGCGTTTCGTCTGAGCGAGCCCAATCCGGGCAACGCGCTCACCGGGCTTCCCGACTTTGCCGGGCTCGAGTCGTTCGAGACCCAGGCAACGGGCGTCCGATTCCCGGGTTCCCATACCCTCGACGAGGCCGGTATCCCCCCTGTGGTCGACCTCTTGTTCCTCGAGATCGACAACTACGCAGCCGTGGCCCACGCGACGCCGTCCGATCCGCACTTTCCCGGCTTCATGACCGAACCCCCGACTGTCGGCGCCGGTACCGAGGACAACCCGATTCCGGCCATCGTCTTAGAAGAGTGGGGGGACTCCGCTGCATCGATCGGCGATGTCTTCGGTGTCAACCTCGGCGGCGGACCGGTTTACATCAAGGTTGGCGAGATCCGTGCCAGATTCCCCTCGATGCCGGTCGACAGTGCCGTGGTGGTCGTCGACATCCGCCGCCTGGATGGTCTCGTGGGGCCGACGCATACGCGCCCGACTGTCATGTACGTGCGCGCCGAATCTTCGGCAGAGGAGAAAGTCGCAGACCTGGTGTCTAGCCAGACGTTCGGCACGACGCTGACCTCTCAGGACGACCTTTTCGAAAATATCCACGATGAACGCTTCACCGCGGGACTCGATCGGGGTCTGTGGATCACGTTTTGGTTGGCGATCCTGCTGGCCGCGGTGGGAGCGGTCTCGTCGCTTGCCCTCGGATCATCTACTCGAAGGAGGGATCTCGGATACCTGAGAACCCAAGGATTGAACACGCGCCAAGCCGGCTGGCTCACCGTCATCGAACAACTCCCGGCAATCGTGGTGGCCTCCGTGTCGGGAGTGTTGGCGGGCATCGGCGTGGCGGTGGTGCTGGAACCTACGATAAGTCTCGCCGCGTTCAGCGGTAGCCCTTTCGATCCAGGTATCTCCATCGATTCGGTTCCTGTGGCACTGGCGGCCGCGGGCATTCTGCTGGGCTTGACAATCGTGTCAGCTATCTTTGGGTATGCCAGACGCCATGAGGATCTCGGCGGGCTCCTCCGAGCAGGTGGTGAGTAGATGACCGATGGCCTCGACTTCCAAGCCATGCGTGACACCGCGGCATCGGCTCGGGTGTCTCAGTTCGGCGGCGACGCTTCTGTGGTTTGCGACAATCTCGTCAAGATCTACAAGATCGGCGATCTTGAGGTGGTGGCGCTCCAAGGGCTCGACCTGGTCGTGGACGAGGGGGAGTTCATGGCGATCGTCGGCACGTCAGGGTCGGGCAAGTCGACCCTGCTCAACATTCTCGGAGGGCTCGATGTGCCCACCGCAGGAGGTGTGAGGGTCGCGGGCTACGAGCTGCTCAATATGTCCAGTACGCGCCGGACCGAGTACCGACGACAGACCATCGGGTTCGTGTGGCAGCAGACCGGCCGAAATCTGTTTCCCTACCTCACAGCACTCGAGAATGTGGAGACCCCCATGGTTCTCAACGGAAGCTCGAAAGCGGAACGGCACCAACGTGCGCTGGGGCTGCTGGAGCTCGTAGGCCTCGAGGACAGGAGCGATCACAGGCCCGAGCAACTCTCGGGGGGCGAGCAGCAGAGGGTTGCCATCGCGACTGCGATGGCCAATTCGCCTCGAGTGCTGTTCGCCGACGAACCCACCGGAGAATTGGACACCAAGACCTCCAACGAGGTGCTCGAGGTACTACGAACGGTCAACCGAGAAGAGGGAGTGACGATCATCGTCGTGACCCACGATCCGCTGATCGCAGATCACGTCAGCAGGGTCGTTGCGATAAGGGACGGGCGCACCAGCAGCGAGGTGCTCCGCCGAACCGATGTGTCCGACGATGGAGAACACACCGTCACTTCCGAGGAATTTGCCGTGCTCGACAGGGTGGGTCGACTTCAGTTGCCAGACGAGTACGTCGAGGCCCTCGAACTCCAGCGGCGGGTTCGTCTCACGCTCGACCCCGATCACATCAGGGTGTATCCCGACGACGAGAGCGCCGGGGAGTGAGCAGCATTCTCGAAACCAAGGATCTGTGTCGCGACTACGTGTTGGCATCGCACACGGTCGAGGCGGTACGCGACATCGACTTGAAGGTGGAACCCGGAACCCTCGTAGCCATCCGTGGAAGGTCGGGTAGCGGAAAGACCACCTTGCTGAATCTCATCGGTGGCCTCGATCAGCCGACAACGGGCAAGGTGTGGGTCGACGGCTTGGATCTGACCGAGGCCACCGAGTCCGAACTGGTCGAAATGCGGCGCCATAAGGTCGGATTCATCTTCCAGGCGTTCGGGCTCCTTCCGATCCTTTCCGCGGTCGAGAACGTACAGGTGCCCATGCGCATGACGATGACAGACGTTGCCGAGCGACAAGAACGAGCGCGAGTCCTGCTTGAGCTCGTTGGTCTCGGAGATCGCGCCGGGCACAGGCCCCACGAACTCTCCGGCGGCGAACAACAGAGGGTTGCCATCGCTCGGGCCCTGGCCAACGGTCCCAAGCTACTGATCGCGGATGAGCCAACCGGGCAGCTCGATTCGAGGACCGGTCGCTCGATCGTGGAGCTCGTGTCCGCCCTCGTGGCGAGTGAGAACGTCGCCGCGGTCTTCGCCACCCACGACCCGGCCCCGATCGCGGTTGCCGACCAGGTGCTCGAAATGAGCGACGGTCACCTCACCGCGTCAACTCCCACTACTTGAGCAGCAGTGTCTCGATGCGGCGGGCGGCGACGGCCATGCCCAGTACCGTCAGGGCCACGAGCACCCCGGCGTGGGCTACCAACGACAACGACCACTCGCCCAGATTGGACGCTCGCACCAGAACCACCCCGTGATATAGGGGGCTGAGTTGCACGACCCAGCTCCACGATCCGTACGACGACAAGGGGTAGAAGGTGGCCGAGAACAGGAAAAGCGGGAGAGTGGCAGCGGGGACGTACTCGAAATCGGCCCACGACCGCATATAGGTGGTGACAGCCATCCCGATCGACGCGAACGCGAATCCGATGAGACCGCAAGCCACGATCGAGAGCACGATCCACGGCGACCGCACCATGCCGAGTGCGAGCATCGTGAAGACGAAGGCTGTCGAATACATCAGGCCGCGGATCACCGCGAACGCGATCTCACCGAGGGCGACGTCGCCGGCCGACATCGGGGTGGCCAGAATAGAGTCGTAGAGCTTCGCCTGCTTCCACTTGTGAAACACGTTCATCGTGGACTCGAGAACGGCTCCGTTCATGGCCGCGGCGGCCATGAGCCCCGGGGCGACGAACTCGTCGTAGGGGACCAACTTGCCCCCCACATCGATGTCGCCGACGAGGGCGCTGAGGCCGATGCGAATCGACAGCAGGAAGAATAAGGGCTCGAAGAAACCGCTGAAGATCACCATCCAGCTGCGCCGGTACACCATCGCGTTGCGCTCCAGCAGCCGATGGGGGCGTCTTACGTCGAATAGGGCCGCGGGCAGGATGCGGGCTGCGATCATGGCTGCAACCTCCGTCGGAAGGTGACGGTGCAAACGGTCCAACCGATGACCGCATAGGCCATGAGCGCGGCTACGTGGCCGACCCCTTCGGCACCGGTGAGGCCTCCCAACACCATGCCCCTACAGAGTTCGACACCGTGCCACAGCGGGGTGAGCCAGGCCACCGGCTCCAGCCAGTCGGGAAGTTGCTTGATCGGGTAGAACGCCCCACTGAAGAGGAACATCGGCAGGACGCCGAACCGAAAAATGGCCGTAAACGAATCGCCGGTGGTGCGAGTGGAGGTCCACGCCGCGATCGGCACCGCGAACGCGAGCGCGGTGAGAACGGCGGCAAGAACTGCCGGTATCAGCCCCCACGATCGGGTGTCGTCGAAGAGAGCGAGAACCAGCGCCACACCTACCGCACCGACGGCGGCGCGAGCCGCGAAATATATGGTGAGCCCGGTGGCGACGTCGCGTGGTTCGATCGGAGTGGACACCATCGCCCGATACGCGTTCGACCACTGGAAGCCGTCCATGGTGGGCCACAGTGCTTGCTGGCTCGCGGTGAACATGGCGGTCGTGGCCAACAGCGCCGACGAATAGAACCCGAAGTAGGAGACTCCACCGAGCAGCTCCGCGGAGTCGGGCCCGCGGTCGACGAGCTCGCCCACGCCGAGGCCGATCCCGAGCAGGTAGAGCATCGGTTGGATGAATGAGCCCGCGAAGTTGGCCTTCCAGATTCCCCGGTAGACCACGAGGTCTCGGTAGGCGACTCGAAGCGGGGCGGGGGTGCTCATCAGAATCGGGCCATGTCAGTCGACCAGGGTGCGGCCGGTGAGGCGGAGGAAGACATCCTCGAGGCTGCTGCGCCGCACCAGCGCACTCTCCGGGATGACGTCGCGAGCATGGAGTTCGGCCAGTGCCGACTCGCCGTCGGATACATAGACGAGCAGGCGATCTGGCAAGACTTCCACCCGCTCGGCTACCCCGGCTACATCGCCGACGCGTTCCTGGTTGCGGCCATGGCCGAAACGCATCTCCAACACCTCTCGGGTGGCGTATTCGGAGATCAGGTTGCGGGGTGAGCCCTCCGCCACTATTCGGCCGCCATCCATGACCACGAGGCGGTCGCAGAGCTGCTCGGCCTCATCCATGTAGTGGGTGGTGAGCACAAGGGTCGAGCCCTGTTCCTTCAGCTGGTAGAGGCGGTCCCAGAGGAGGTGGCGGGCTTGGGGGTCGAGGCCGGTGGTGGGCTCGTCGAGCAGCAACAGTTCGGGCTCGCTGATGAGGGAGCGGGCAATGCTTACCCTGCGCTTCTGGCCACCCGAGAGAGGGTCGACCTTGTCGCCACCCCGTTCGGTGAGTTGTACGAACTCGAGCAGTTCGGCGGCACGGGCCCGCGCGACAGCGCGAGGAATGTCGAAGTAGCGCGCATAGATGACCAGGTTCTCCATCACGGTCAGCTCGTTGTCGAGCTGGTCGAGTTGGGGAACGACCCCGATGCGGGAGCGAATGGACCGCCCTTCGTGGGCGGGGTCGAGGCCGAAAATCTCGAGCCGACCGCTGGTGACCGGAGACACGCAGCCGATCATCCGCATCGTCGAGGTCTTGCCTGCGCCGTTCGGGCCGAGAAAGCCGAATGCCTCGCCTGGCTGTACATCGACATCGATGCCATCCACCGCGACTAGATCGCCGAAGCGCTTCACGAGGGAGCGGGCGGTGATGAGCGGGGGAGGCATCTCTGGGAACGTAGCTGACGATTCCGCCAAGCGGTCGGGCGTTGCGCCAACGACGCCCGGAGTATGGTTTCGAATCTCAGGGGGTCGGATGCGAGCGGTGAGAGTGGAGCACGGTGCGGTGCGGGTGGTCGATGTGCCAGCGCCGAGCGGGCCCGGGGTCCGGGTGCGAGTCGCGTCGGCCGGGATATGTGGGTCCGACCTTCATCTTGTGGGATCACCCGACCTTCCTCCGATCGAGGTGACTCTCGGTCATGAAGTCGCGGGATTCACCGACAACGGCACGCCAGTTGCCATTGAGCCCCTGTCTCCGTGTGGTCACTGCGAGATGTGCGTCAGCGGTGAATACAACCTGTGTGCCGAGAGTTCGGCGATGATCCATGGCATCGGAATCGACGGCGGGATGGCCGACGAGATATGGGTGCCGGAGAGAGCTCTCGTGCCCCTCCCATCGGGGCTGGAACCCGGAGACGCGTCTTTGGTGGAGCCCCTGGCCGTTCTCGTCCATTCATTCCGTAGATCCGGAGCTCGACCCGCTCAGCGGGTTGCCGTGGTGGGAGGGGGCACGATAGGGCTGTGTGCGGTGGCGGTTGCCCGAGCACGAGGCTGCGAAGTTGGTCTCGTGGCCCGGCACGACCCTCAGCGGGTGGCGGGTGAACGGCTCGGAGCCACCGAAGTCACCGGCGAATACGACCTCGTGATCGAGGCGGCGGGAACCGAGAGCGCTCTCGCGGCCGCGGTGGATCTCGCCAAGCCATCGGCGAGCGTGTCGATCCCCGGGATCTACTGGGGGGCGGTCTCGATGCCGGGTTTGGCGCTCTGTTTCAAGCAGGTCTCGCTCTGTCCCGCAACCCTGTACGGCCGACATGCCGGTGGCCGCGACATAGATGCTGCAGCTGCCCTGCTCGCGGGCAACTCAGCGTTGGCCCAGACGCTCATCACCCACCGCTATCCCCTCGATGCCGCAGCAGAAGCCTTCGCTACCGCGTCGACTCGAGCAGAAGGGGCGATCAAGGTGGTCCTGGAGCCCTAGGGTCACCCCCGGCCACAGGGGGCGCGTGCCAACGGGCCCTTCCCCGCGAGGCCCACACTGCGGCCACAAGGTAGATCAGTGCCGATGCACTCAAGGCCGCACCGAGACCCTGCTGCTGGGCGAGAAGGCCGAGGCCCACGCCACCACTGATCTCGCCTAGCGAGCTGGCCTGTCCAACAAAAGAGTGCACGGTCGCCCGGTTGGATCGGTCGGTGAAATGGTTGGTCCAGGCGATCGTCACGGTTGCCGCCACGCTGCGAGCCATTCCCTGGGCAATCATTCCACCGAGGGCGACGGCGAGCAGATCAACGCGGGCGAGTACCGCCGCCCCGATGGCGGTTATGACGTGCAGGCCGACCATTACTCGAACCAGCTGCTCGCCGGCGAGGCGCGTGGCGAACACGAACAGGATGATGATGGCACCGAGGGATTGGAGCACCACCGCGGCGCCGATCAGCAGGGGCACATCGATTGCATTGGAGAAGCCGATCTCGTCGAGACGGGCGATCCCCAATCGGTCGACTGCTTCGCTGGCGAAGCCCGCCATGACGGTGGCCGCCAACAGGATCCTCAACCCGGGTCGGCGCGATGCCGCGAAACCCTCCGTCAGGAGCTGGCCGAAACGGGCGCGCGCCGAGGCGGTGTGTCGTTCGAATCCGGTCTCGGGCATGCGGGCGATGAGCACGAGTCCCCAGGCCGCCAGCAGAGAGCCCACCCCGGCGAGGGCAATCGAGAGCCCGACCAGGGCCGCGATCACCGCTGAGGTGAGGACGCCGATGATCGAACCGAGGGCTTCGGCGCGACCGCGGAGCGGGAGAACGACGTCGACGCGATCAACAGACCCCAGCTCATCGGTGAACCAGGCGGTTTCGGCTCCGCTGCGAAACGTCGTGCCGAAGGCCCACAGGACCTGGGTCACCACCAACGCGGCGAAAGTCTGGGCGACACCGGCACCGATGATCGCCACACCGCAGATGAGGAAGCCGAGAATCACCGAGAGGCGGCGGCTTCGGATGTCGGCGACGATGCCGGTGGGGATCTCGACGAGCAGGATCGTGATCTCCTTTGCTGTTCCCAACAAGACGAGTTGAAGGGGGCTCAGCCCGACATCGACGACAACCCTGATGAAGAACAGGGTCCAGTAGCTCGACCAGCAAAGCTGCCACACAAAGCCTGACGTGAGGAAGATCCGCCGTGCCCTCAACTCGGTGGGATCCTCGTGGGTCGACTCGTTCATCGTGCGCCAGTGTGGTTCACTTTGCTTTCGTGCAAGGGTGTCGGCACCTGATCGGAGGCGTGATGGGGGCGTTCTTCGACTCGTTCGCGATCTTCGCGGGGATAGCTCTCGTGGCGAGCGCGCCTGCCCTGGTCTTGACCCTGCAACGCGATTTGCCCGATACGCGACGTCGGTTCTGGATTTCGATAGGAGTATTCGGCGTTTTCTGTGGCCTCATCGGGTCGAGTTCGGATGAACTCGTCCGCCGGTGCCGGGGCTCAGGCAGCGCCGGCGACAGCTGCCACGACTACGGGGCCGACGGGTTTCTGGTCATGCTCGTCATCGGCTTCGTCGCGGTCGCTCTGGGGAAGGCGATCTCGATCTATCGATACTGAAGCTGTTTGGTTGCGCCTGGGGACGTTCAGATGTCGACACTGCCGTCGATGCAGGTGACCGCATCTCCACCAACCCAGATCTCGCCGTCGGCTTCGTGGACGTGCACTCGTCCGGCGCGGCCGAGGGCGGCACCCTGAGACGCGATGTAGGGAGCGGTTAGGTCGCCGGTGGACAGGAGCCACTGGGCGATCGCCGCGTTGAGACTTCCGGTGACCGGGTCTTCGGCGGCCTGGCCGGCGGACCGGAAGAAAGCTCGGACTTCGATGGCGGCGTCGCCGGCGACATGCTCACCGACCACCCCGATGGGGTGGGGGCCCACCACACCGATGTCGTAGCTTTGCACCGCGGCGAAGTCGGGAACGAGCGCCAACACTTCGGCCGCACTGGCGAGTTTCACCGCGATCCAACCGGGACCGTTGTCGGCCCACTGGGCGTCGACAACGCTGTGGCGGGGAATCTGGAGAACGCGACAGACCTGGTCGACGTCGGCGTCGTCCACCGGACCCTCACGGATGAGGGGCGGAGCGGCGAAGGAGAGGCGCCCGTTGTGCCTACTCAGCGAGACCAGCCCAACCCCGCATTCCTGCACGATTGTGCCCACGTCTTGGGGCGAACCGCCCGCTTCCAGCCAGGCATGACACGATCCGATCGTGGGATGGCCGGCGAAGGGGAGTTCGCCGCCCGGGGTGAAGATCCGCACGCGATAGTCGGCACGATCATCGGTGGGGGAGAGAAGGAAGGTGGTTTCACTGAGGTTGGTCCAGTGGGCGAAACGCTGCATGGCATCGTCGCTGACACCGTCGCCATCGAGCACCACCGCCAGCGCATTGCCCCGATAGGGCACGGCGGTGAACACGTCGATCTGCTTGAAGTTGCGCATTCGCCGACCCTACTGCTGGGGTCGGGGTTCAGTAGCTTGGATCTGTACGAAAGGGCTCCCACATGCACGACACGACGTTCACATTTGAGGCTGCTCTCGGCCAGCAGATTCTCTGTCGGCGTTGGTACGGCGACGCCACGCCCCGGGCGGTGGTGCAGATCGCCCATGGGGCATCAGAGCATTCGGATCGTTACTCCCGGCTCGCCGAGGTGCTCGTCGATGCCGGCTACGAGGTATACGCCAACGACCATCGCGGTCATGGGCGCACGGGGGCTGAGTTCGGTCGGTTCGGGGTGGCGCGGCCGGGGGGTTGGGCTGGGCTCGTGTCCGACCAACACAGTCTCACCGGAGTGATCCGAGGCGAGCGCCCGGGCACGCCGATCGTGCTCTTCGGTCACAGCATGGGCTCGATGATCGCTCAGGGCTATATCCAGCAGTGGGCCGATGATCTGGCCGGTGTGGTGTTGTCGGGCACAACCGGAGCCTCGGTGGTCGACGATGCCACTCTCGAGATGATCGTCGACTTCGGAGCAGGTGAGGCGGCCGACGAGCCATCCGAACTGTTCGCGGCGATGTTCGCAGGCTTCAATGCTCCCTTCGACGGGCCGGGCGCAACCGGGTTCGAGTGGTTGAGCCGTGATGAGGTGGAGGTCGGCAAGTATGTCGAAGACCCCGACTGTGGCGACCCACTTTCCAACGGATTCGTGGCCGACATGCTCAGCGGGTCGGCCGAGATGTGGCAGCCGGAGAACGAGGCGCGAATCAGCAGTGATCTGGCCGTCTATCTCTTCTCGGGCGAGCATGATCCCGTGGGAGGCGAGAAGGCCGAGTCGGTGGTCGCCCTAGCTGCCCGCTACGAGGAGATGGGTATCGGCCCGGTGACGTTGCGGATCTACCCGGACGGACGCCACGAGATGCTCAATGAAACCAACCGAGCCGAAGTGCACCAGGACCTTCTCAACTGGCTCGCCACTCTGGACTCTCCTCCAGAGCGCTGAGGACAGCCTCCCAGCCGGGGTCATAGCGATCGCGAAGCGACTGGCCCACGGCATCTCCGAACTCCTCCCAGCCGCGGTGCTCGAGGTCGATCCGGGTTCCGGCATCGAGGGCATGGAAGCGCACATCGAGCACAGAGCCTGCTTCCGGATCGATGTTGGGGTGCCAGGCCAGCACGAACCGATGAGGCGGGTCCCACGTCAATACGTCGGCCCATGAATGCTCCGAGCCGTCCTCGGTCAGCTCCACGACACGGCCCCCGACCCTCGGTTCGAAGCGCACACCGGTGGCCTCGCCTTGGCCGATCGAATGTGTTGTCATCGGCCACCACGAGCCCATCCGGGCTGTGAACAACTCGAATGCGGCCGCCTGCTCGAGGACCACGGTGCGGGTCTTGTGTATGGGGATGATGGCGGTGGGAGAAAGTCTCACTGCTGGTGTTCCTCTGCTGCTTGTTGTGTGAATGAATCAAGGACGTCGTCCCACAAGGTGTCGACCCATGAGCGCAGCACGGCCACGCCATCTGGGTCGGCGGAGTAGATGCGTCGGGTGCCCATGGGCGTTGCGGTGACCAGCCCGGCCGAGCTCAGCACCCGAAGGTGTTGGGACACCGCGGGTTGTGAGATCGGCACCTGATCGGTCAGCTCGCGTACCGATGAAGATGACCGCCTGATCAGCTCGTAGATATTACGCCTGGTCGGGTCGGCCAGGGCTGTGAGTTGGGGTCCGACGTCCACTCGACTATTAATAGGCAACTACTTATGATAAGTCAAGGCTAATGTTGTGAGTCGACTCAGAGAAGGTGCTGCACCCGGTCGAGCAGGTGGCGGCCGATAAGCGCGAGCCAGAGCAGGTAGGGCACGAGCACCACCAGGGAGGCCCGGAACGGGTCGAGGCGATAGGTGTGGCTGGTCGCTGCGATGAGCACGGCGGGAAACCAGAACCCAAATACGAACACCGCCGCGACGAAGCCCGGTCCCAGGATCTCGAGGAGGCCAGCGGCTACCAGTATCACCATGCCAAGAGCGAGCAAGGGGGTGTGGGCCAATCCCACCGCTACGACGGCAAGCTGAAGAGATGGTGTCGAGACGCCCTCGTCTCGACGACCGCCAACGGCGCGGACCGCGCTTTCGACCAGCCAGATGGACCCCGCCAGGCCCAGCCAACCCCATACGCCCACCAGCGTCAGGCGAAGAAACGACCTCGGGGTGTCGACGATCAGGCCCCCGAAACGGTTGAGCGCCATCAGGAACGACGCCATCGTCACGAGGGTGAGCGCCGACCAGAAAGAGCCGGGTCCCACCCGTGCCCATTTACTCGCATCCAGGCCGAGAAGGCGAGGCACCGCGTTCACGGTGCCCACACGGTGCCATCGGGCCAGAAGGTGTCGTAGTCGTCAGGGAAGGAAGTGAGACCGGGCAGCAGGTCGAGAATCTGGCCCTCCAACTCTCCCTCGAGAGCGAAGCCCCGAGCCGGGTCGAAGGTGGTGCCGGTCACGGTGTCTCTCAGCACATCGCCGTCGACCTCGAGATCCACGATGATCTCTCCGAGCCGCCGGGAGAACACCGCCCAACTGTCGGGTTCGGACGGATCGCTCACCACCGCGATCTCCAATCCTGCCACCACATCGTTGACCACACCGACCTGTCGGAGTTCGGGCACCGGATAGGCCCGCACCTCCTCGGTGAAGTCCACCACGATCACGAAGTCGCCGAGATCGAAGCCGGAGCTGCCCGCCGGAGCAGCGAGAGCGAGGGTGCGGGGGTGCTTCTCGCGCCAGGCGCCCCAGGAGGTGAACTCCGAGGGAAGCAATTCGACCTTCTGGCCCTTGCGGGGCCCGGCGATCGCCTCACCGCGGGGCTGGCTCCAGATGCTGCCGGAGCTGTGATCCCACCATGTCATGGCATTCCCCCACAGGGCACCGTGTACGCCAAATATCAGGGTTTCTCCGTTTACCTCACGACGATGGACCATCGCCGTTGCGCACAACGGTCACCAGGAAACGAGTATCGGGACCTTGTCGAGCTCGTCGACCACCAGCTCCCGGCCGTTGAGGAAACTCACCGGGTAGGCCTTCGCTTCGCCACCCAGAGTGACACCGATGACGTGGGTGTCGTCGGCCCACGGCGTGGCTTCAGCGGTTACAAAAGTCGGGTCGTACACAGGCCGGATCGCGTCGCGCGGCAGAAGTTGGCGGAACCCGTCAGGCAACGACTCTCCCGCCGCCACCGGGTTATAGGCATCGTCGGGACCCACTCGAATGCCTGCCGCGGTGCGCACGGCATCGGTGTTCTCGCTGAATGCCCACGCCGACAAGGCAACCAGGATCAGGGCAGCCGAGATCAGCAACCGTCGGGTGGGTTCCATGTCGGGAATAACACCGCGGCAACGAGAATTCCTTCCCCTTGGTTCGCTTTCGAACCTAAGAGGTAGGGAGGCTCAAGCGCTGGGGGAGAGAGGCGCGTGGGGCGTTGTCACCGAGGTCACGATGCCCCCGCGGTCGCCCACGGTGACGTCACCGTAGCGCTGGCCGAAACTCGGCGGGAGTCGGCGGTCGCCGTCGATTGCCAACCAGAGCTGGAGCAGGTGCCTCGGTGCGTTCGGCTTGTTGGTGAACTCCGTGCGATCGTGCAGCAATGAGTGGTTGTGGACGAACAACATGTCGCTGGCGCCCATCTCCAGAGACAGGTTGAGGCGGGGGGCATTGGTGAGGCGCTGGGCCGAGTCGATGTACTGGCGCTGGATCATCACGGTGAGAGCATCGTCGTACCAGTTGAGCACGGGAATCGTGAAGAAGGGATCTGCTCCCATTGGAACCTCCCCGCGTCGGTCGGTGGCGACCGATTCGAACAGGAGGGCTGCGAGGGCAGGCTCGCGATCGAGCATCTCGTTGTAGATCGTGCCCGCGCTGACGAGAAGGGAGCGGCCGCCGGACTTAGCGGTCTCGAGGCAGAGCAGCCCGACAACGTCGGCGGAGTCGGTGTGGAAGGTCTGGCGTTCGTTCGTCTGATAGATCCGGACGTCGGGGTCGTCGATGTCGAGTCCGACGTCGCGGACATGGCCCAACAGGTGGCCCGCCGCGTTTTGGGATCGAGCCGAACCGAGATGGGCGCCGATACCGAGGAAGACGGCCGCGGTCTGTCGAACGGGCACGTCGGCTACCGGCCAACCCAGGACGGCCTCGAACCCTCGACCCCGGATGAGGTTGTGTTTCAGTTCCGCGAGGCGCCGGCTCACCTGCGGCAGAGGGAACTCCAGAGTAGATATCGAGGGGAGGTCGGCGTCTCCATCTGCGAATCCGGCGGATGCGGTGAGGAGTTCATCGACCTCGGTATCGCTGAGCCGCCAGGTCCAACTCTCGGGGTCGGCCGCGAGTTCCTCTCCTACCCATACATGGGGGCCTGCCTGGCGGGGGGCCACCGTCACGCTGCCTACTGCTTTTCGAAAAGGTAGGCGAAGGGGCTCCTTGTGTAGGCGATTCCGCGCCCCGAGGCGTGGAGGCTTTCGATGGAGGGTTCTCCGCCTCGCTTGGGTACCAGGTGGTCGTCGAGTCGACTGGTGCTCACCTGGTAGGTACCGGCTCGGCTGTCGACCACCGCTATCAGTTCATACCCCGGGGTGAGCGAGACGACACCTGCATCGCCGTGGCTGTTGTTGACGAGAAGCCAACCACCAGATGCGAGACAGCGGCCACAGTGCTCGGTGACGAAGCCCGCGTATAGCGACACCAGGAGGTCGACCGACCCATCGGGCGTATCGAGTGGCTCGCGGTAGTCGGCGGCTATGAAGTCGACCTCGAACGAAACGGACGAGTCGTCTCGTTTCGAGCGGATCAGTTCCTTGACCGCCTCGGCCTGAGAGAAGAAGCGCTTCGCCCCCTTGTCGGAGTCGACGTAGGTGACCCGATCGAAGGCCACCGAAGGGGCGATGTCGACATTGCTACCGGGATACAACACCGACTCGGGCTCGATATGACGACACAGTGCCTCGAACAAGGGAGCACGGTCGCCGTGATGGCGCGCGAAGTCGGAATAGACGCTGGCAACATCGATGACGGCCACGGGATTAGAAGTTTGCATCGGCGTAGTCGGTCAGTGCCTCGTTCAGATCTGCCGAGGCGTCGGCCAGGATGGCCGCGGGATCGCCCCCACCCAGCAAGAGTTCTTCGAGAGAGCGACTGAAGATCTCCCTCTGTTCGGTGAATGGGCCGATGGCCGGGCCGGGGAAGTCGGTGTCGATTCGCTCGAGTTGGGCGTAGGCGGTGGCCAACCACTGGCCGGCCGCGTCGTTCTGCCACACCGCCTGCACCTCTGAGTCGTTGAGCACAGCTGCATTGGTGGGCAGGTAAGAGCCCTTGAGGTGGATGATCTTCTGCTGGTCGACTCCGCTGATGTACTTCATGAACTCCCAGGCCGCCGCCTTCTCGGCATCGGATCCGTTGTTGGTCATGTAGTAGGCGCCGCCGGACATGAAGATCCTCCCCGCCTCGTTGAGTCCCGGAAGCGGCGCGACATCGATATTGATGTCGAGATCGGTCTCACCGGCACCGGACTGTTCGACCAATTCGGCCAGGTTCGCCGTTCCGCCGAGGACACCGGAGACAGTGGTGGATGCCGTGGATGTCTCGATGATCATCGAAGCCACGCCTGGTGTGGCCACCGCAAAATAGTGAGACACCTGACCGGGCGTGTTACTGAAGGCCACGATGAGTCCGGCGTCGTTCATCTCGGCGAGAAGGGTGTAGAGCTCCAGAGCCTCGGGGCCGTCGAAGGTGGCCTCGGTGGCGTTTCCAGCCCGTCCGTTGTCGGCATTTACCAAGGGCACGCCCGCACCGGTGAGCCAGGTCTCGACGAACCAGCCCTGCATCAGCAGCGACACCGGTGTCTCGGCGATCCCCGCGTCCTTGATGGCCTGGGCCGCGTCACGTACTTCTGCGAGGGTGGTGGGGGGAGAGTCTGGGTCGAGGCCTGCCGCTTCGAAGTGGTCGCGGTTGTAGTAGAGCACCGGCGTGCTCACGTTCATCTGGGCGGGGTAAAGCGCTCCGTCGATCGAGTAGAACGCCCGAACCTGCTCGTCGATCGCCGACAGATCGAAATCGTCGGCCTCCACACACGACTGGGCGGGAAGAACGGTGCCAGAATCGACCATGTCGCGAAATGCTCCGGTGTCGGCGATCGCCACCGCAGGAAGGTCGTCGAAGCTGATCGACTCACGGTATTTCGCCAGCAGCTCGCCATAGCTGCCCTGGGCCTGCACGTTGACGATGATCTTGTCCTGGCTTGCATTGAACCCAGCGGCGAGGTCTTCCATCGCCTCTTCGGTGAGAGCGGTGTAGGGGTGCCAGAAGTCGATCTCGACGACTCCGTCAGCGTCGAGATGAGCGCCGGCGGGACAGGCGGGAAGGTCGAGATCGTCACTCAGATCCTGATCGGCAGAACCGCCGCCGTCGCCGGTGGCATCACCGCCTCCGGCTGCTTCGTCGGCGCCGTCGGAGTTGTCGCTGTCTGAATCGGCACTGTCTGAATCGTCATCGCTGGAGTCGGCGCTGTCTGAATCGTCATCGCTGGAGTCGTCATCATCTGTTGTGTCTGCGGTATCCGAGCCGGCGGTGTTGTCGGTGGTGTCACCGTCTCCACCTCCGCACGCTGCCGCGAGGAGGGCCAGAGCAAGAAGGATTGCAACTAGTCGTTTCATGGTTTGGGGCTCCGATTGGGGATAGGGGATCAGCCCTTCACCGCGCCGGCGGTGAGTCCCCGGACGATGTGACGCTGAAAGAAGATGAGAACGAGGAGTACCGGTAGTGCGGCGAGAAGGGCCGCGGCAACCCCGACGTTGAGCTGATCGGCAGTGGAATTCCCCACCGCGCGTAGCCCGATCTGGATCGTATTCCAGTCGGCGTCGTCGGTTATTGCTCGGGGCCACAGATAACTGTTCCAAGCCGCCAGAAACGACAGCACCGTGAACGCCGCAATGACCGGGCGGGTGACAGGGATGGCAACTCGCCAAAGGAACCGCAGGTGCCCGTAGCCGTCGAGCGCGGCCGCATCTCGAAGATCTGGGTGGATCCCGCGAAAGCCCTGGCGCACCAGGAAGATCCCGAGTGCTGTGGCGAGGAAGGGAACGGTCAGGCCTTCGACCGAGTTGGTCCAACCGAGCTCACGGATCGTGCGTGAGTTGGCCACCAGCGTCACCTCGATGGGCAGCATCAGGGTTGCCATGGCGATCGCGAACATGATCCGTTTGAACGGAAACTCGACGAAGGCGAAAGCGTAAGCGGCAAGCACACTCGTGACTAGCTGACCGACGACGATGATCACGGTGACCGCACCCGAGAGAGCCAACTGGCGCCCGAAGCTCGCCTCATCGAAGGCACGAGAGAAGACATCCCACTCGATGTCGACCGGATAGGGCGGCTGACCTCGGTCGAAGGACCAGGTGATCGGGTTGGACAGGGCCCGCACGATGGTCATCCAGATCGGGAACAACACCACCGTGGCGAGCAGGGTGAGTAAGACATACCAGCCCGTGTTGCGTGCCCATCGCGGAACCGAGTCAGTTCGCATAGTGCACCCTTCGCTCCAGCAGCCAGAACTGGAGTGTGGCCACGGCTCCCGTCACCAGAAAGAGTCCTACCGACATGACCGAGCCCTCACCGAGTTGGCGGGGTTCCTGGCTGCTGAAGATCTTGTACACCAGGGTCTCGGTGGCCCCGGCCGGGCCGCCTCCGGTGAGTACGTCTATCTGGGCGAATGCCTGGAGCCCGAACACCGTGAGCGCCACCGACAAGAACAGCAGGGTGGGCGTGATCATCGGCAGGGTGACGCGAACGAAAGTACGGATGGGGCCGAATCCGTCGAGCCGCGCTGCTTCGAGCAGGTCGTCGGGCACCGCCTGGAGACCCGCCAGGGTGATGATGAACGTGAGACCGAGGTTTTGCCAGACCCCGGTGAGCGCGACCGCGAAGATTGCCCGATCGGGATCTAGCAGGTCGAAGATCCAGGGGTTGCTGAGATACCCGATGCTGGGCTCGAGCAGCACGAAGAACACCACCGCGGTGACCGCAGTGGAGCTGGCGATGGTGCTCGAGAAGATCACCTGGAATGCCTTGATGCCACGGAGGCGGCGGTTGGCCGCAACCGCAAGCAGAATTCCCATCGCCACCCCGATAGGCACGGTGAGCAGCACGAACTGGGCGGTGATCCACAGGCCGTCGCGGAACTCTTCACCGGTGAGGACATCGGTGTATTGGTCCACGCCGACCCAGCGCTGGCGAGTGCCCGTGCGATTCTGCTCGTGCAGGCCCAGCCAGATCACCCGCCACAAGGGGTAAAAGGAGAATGTGGTGAAGACGATCAGAGCGGGGGCGAGCAGTCCGTACCCGGCGAGTGCCTGCCGGGCTCGACTCGACTTCACGCTTCGACCTCGGCGAGCCGCTGGCCGGTGGTGGAGTCGAAGAGGTGGATGTCGTCGGGCGCCGCCGAGAGTCGGACCGACCTACCGGCTTCCACCAGCTCGCCCGCGTCCACCGCTCGGACCGCAAACTGGTCGTCGCCCGCGCTCAGGTACAGGATCTGCTCGTGACCCAACCACTCGGCGGTGGTGACCGTGGCAGCCAGCCCGGCATCGGCGATCGAAAGATGCTCGGGGCGGACACCGATCGTTACCGAGAGACCTTCGGTGAGCCCGATCCATCTCTGATCGAGGGCAACGGTGCCACCGGAACTCGAGACCGACCAGCTTCCGGCGCCGTCGGATGTTGCTGTCCCAGCCGCGAGGTTCATCGGCGGGCTTCCTATGAACCGGGCGACGAACTCATTGGCAGGCCGCTCATAGATCGTCCGCGGGTCGCCGGACTGCTGCAGCTTTCCGTTGTTGATCACCGCAATCGATGTGGCCATGGTCATCGCCTCGACCTGATCGTGGGTGACGTAGACGAACGTGGTGCCAAGCGAGCGGTGGAGCTCGACCAACTCGGAGCGGGTCTGGGCCCTCAGGCTGGCGTCGAGATTCGAAAGTGGTTCGTCCATGCAGAACACCGCGGGACGGCGAACGATCGCTCTGGCCAGGGCCACCCGCTGGCGTTGGCCTCCCGAGAGTTGGCCGGGCTTACGGTGGAGGAGGTCGCCGAGGCCAAGCCGGGCTGCGACAGACTCGACCTGTTCCTGCCTCGATTGCTTGTCGTTGGTCTCGGAGCGATGGCCGATGAGGGGCGACTCGATGTTCTTCGCCACTGTCATGTGCGGGTAGAGGGCGTAGCTCTGAAAGACCATGGCCACGTCGCGGTTGCGGGCATCGATGTCGTTGACGACACGATCTCCGATCGAGATCGTGCCTTCGGTCGGGTCCTCGAGACCGGCCAGCATTCTCAGTGCGGTGCTCTTGCCGCAGCCCGAAGGCCCCAACAGCACGAGGAACTCACCGTCGGCCACGTGCAGGGACAACTTTTCGATCGCGGTGGTGTCGCCGAACTGCTTGGTGACGTCGGCGAAGCTGATTGTGCTCATGGGAGTCGACTAGGAATCAGGCTCAGCGGCGGGGGTCAGCGGCCTGAGATGTAGTCGGTGAGATGCTGACGTTCGGTCTCGAGCTCGTCGAGGCGGGCGTTGACGATGTCGCCGATGCTCACGATGCCCACCAGAGAGCCGTCCTCGCGTACCGGGACGTGCCTGAACCGGCCCTGTGTCATCTGGCCCATCAGTTCGTCGATGCTGGATGTGGGGCTGCAGCAGACCACGTCGGCTGTCATAAGGTCGGCTGCGGTGCGTTGCATCAGGCCGACATCATCGGCGGCGAGACCGCGGACGAGGTCGCGCTCGGAAATGATCCCATCGATTGTGTCACCATCGGCGGACACCACCAGGGCGCCGACCTTGAGCTCCGCGAGGGTCGCCACGACGGAGCGAATCGTCGAGTCGGGAGTGGTTGTGGCGACGTCGTCGCCCTTCCGCTTCAGAATCTCGCTGATGAGCATTTTGGTCTCCGCAGAGTCGTTGTTCGTTCAAGCCTTGTCGTCCTAGTGTTGCAGGTGACCGATGAGACCGAAAGTATGGCGTCGAACAGGGGGACGTGATGACTGCAGCAATCGCGGTGGGATCAGCCGATACGCCGCTCATCGAGCAGACAATCGGTGCCAATCTCTCCGCCACCGCTGGGCGCTACGGCGATCTGGAGGCATTCGTGGTGGTGCACCAGGGGATTCGCCAGACCTGGGCCGAGTTCGATGCCACCGTCGACGCGGTGGCCAAGGGCCTGATGGCTCGAGGGATAGAGAAGGGCGATCGGGTCGGCATGTGGAGCCCCAACTTCGCCGAATGGACCTATGTCCAGTACGCCACAGCTCGAATCGGTGCGATCCAGGTCAACATCAATCCCGCCTACCGCACCAGCGAACTCCAGTACGCGCTGGCCCAGTCCGGCTGCCGGATGCTGGTGACGTGCACCGGGTATCTCGCGTCGGCCTACCGCGAGATGGTGGAGGAAGTCAGGTCGTCGCTCCCCGATCTCGAGATGGTCATCTACTTCGACACCGGTGACTGGAACGAGCTCGTCGAGGCCGGTTCGTCTGTCAGTGGTCGACAACTCACCGAACGAGCCGACTCCCTCGATTCGGCCGATCCGATCAACATCCAGTACACGTCGGGCACCACCGGGTTTCCCAAGGGAGCCACTCTCAGTCATCGCAGCATCCTCAACAACGCCCTTTTCGTCGGCGAGTCGTGCGGCTACACCCCCAACGACCGCGTCTGCATTCCGGTGCCCTTCTACCACTGCTTCGGAATGGTGATGGGGAACCTGGCGTGCTCTGTGTTCGGCGCAACGATGGTGGTGCCGTGCCCGACCTTCGATCCGGGCGCGGTGCTGAAGACCGTCGAGGCCGAGCAATGCACCTCGCTCTACGGCGTACCCACGATGTTCGTGGCCGAGCTCGGCCTCCCCGACCTGGGATCCTTCGACCTCTCGAGCCTGCGCACAGGCATCATGGCCGGTTCGCCGTGCCCGATCGAAGTGATGCGCAAGGTCATCGGCGAGATGAACATGGATGAGGTCACCATCGCCTACGGCATGACCGAGACATCTCCGGTGTCCACCCAGACCGGCGCCGACGACTCCGTCGAGCATCGCGTGTCCACCGTGGGGCGAGTGCTCCCTCACGTGGAATCCAAGATTGTCCACCCCGACACCGGCGAGACCGTGCAGAGAGGGCAACGAGGCGAATACTGCACCCGCGGCTATCACGTGATGGTCGGTTACTGGAACGAGCCCGAGAAGACATCCGCGGCGATCGACAGCGAAGGCTGGATGCACTCCGGCGACCTCGCCACAATGGACGAGGACGGGTACGTCAACATCGTCGGCCGGCTCAAGGACATGATCATCCGCGGCGGCGAAAACGTGTATCCGAGAGAAATCGAGGAGTTTCTCTACACCCATCCCGCGGTGGCCGATGCCCAGGTGATCGGGGTGCCCGACGAGCGCTACGGCGAACAGGTCATGGCCTGGGTGCAGCTCGACGCACACCAGGAACTCACCGATGAGGAGCTGAAGGAGTTCTGCCGCGGCAAGATCGCCCACTTCAAGATTCCCCACTACATCAGGTTCGTGTCGGCGTTCCCGATGACGGTCACGGGCAAGATCCGCAAGGTTGAGATGCGCGAGAAGTCGATCGCAGATCTGGGGCTGAGCGAGGCGGCGGCGACCGAGACGGCCTGACCCAGCCAAACCTCGATGGGCACAAGGTCGCAGAACGCGCGAGACTCCCGACACAACCGCACATGATGGGGGAACGGTGAAACTTACACTGACCGTAAACGGCACGACTCACACGAGCGAGGTCGAGCCTCGAACCTTGTTGGTGCACCACCTGAGAGACAATCTGGGGCTCACCGGCACCAACATCGGTTGTGATACCTCCTCTTGTGGCGCCTGCACGGTGCATTTCGAGGGCCAATCGGTGAAGTCGTGCACGATGCTCGCCGTTCAGGCCGACGGCGGCGAGATCACCACCATCGAAGGACTCGCAGGCCAGGCCCAGGAAGCCGGCATCTCCACCGGCGACCAGGACTGGCACCCCATGCAGGAGGCCTTCCACCAGTGCCACGGCCTCCAGTGCGGATACTGCACTCCGGGAATGGTGATGGCAGCCACATCCCTGCTCGACGAAAACCCCGACGCCGATGAACGCGGTGTGCGAGAGGGACTCGAAGGCAACCTGTGCCGTTGCACCGGCTATCACAACATCGTGAAAGCAGTCCTCCAGGCCAAGGGCGGTGCGTGATGACTGCAGTCATGGGCACCCCGATGCTCCGCAAGGAGGATGGCAAACTCCTCACCGGCGAGAGCAAGTTCGTCGACGACATCCACGTACCCGGTGAGCTCTGGATGGGCATGGTGAGAAGCCCCCATGCTCATGCCACCATCACTTCGATAGAGACTTCCGGGGCCTTGGCGATGCCCGGTGTTCACGCTGTGCACACCGGTGCCGATCTCGCCGAGATGGGCCTGTGGATCGCGCCTCTGCCATGCGCGTGGCCCGTCACCGACGACATGCTCAACCCGCCCCACTTCCCGGTGGCGAGCGGCGACGTGCACCATGTGGGCGAGATCGTCGCGGTGGTGCTGGCCGACAGTCGCTACCGCGCAGCCGACGCCATCGATGAGGTGATCGTCCACTACGACACCCTCCCCGCGGCGGTGTCGGTTGCCGATGCTCGTGATGGCGATGTCCATGCGCACGCCGACCTCGACACCAACCGCGCGTTCCGCTGGGAACTGATCCCCGACCCTGATGCCGTCGAAGCTGCGTTCGCGGGGGCCGACCATGTGGTTTCCGGCAACTTCGTCCAACAACGCTTGATTCCGATGGCTATGGAGCCTCGCGGAGTATTGGCCGTCCCGTCGCCGCACGGCGATGACATCACCCTCTACAGCGCCACCCAGGTTCCCCACATCCTCAAGGTGATGGCGGCGGCCACAACTGGGATTCCGGAACAGAACATCCGTGTCATTGCGCCTGCGGTCGGAGGCGGATTCGGAGCCAAGCTCAACATCAACCCCGATGAGATCCTGGCGATCACCCTCGCCAAGAAGCTGGGGCGTGCAGTCCGCTGGACGGAATCGCGCTCTGAGGCCGCCGGGTCCACCCACCAGGGACGAGGACAGCTGCAGCACATCGAGCTGGCCGCCGATAGCGATGGCAAGCTACGCGGCGTGAGGGTCCATCTCGACGCCGACATGGGCGCCTACATGATGCTCATCACGCCGGGCGTTCCCTTGCTCGGCAGCTTCCTCTACACCGGTGTCTACGACGTGCCCGCCTTCGGGTTCGTGTGCGAGGGCTACTTCACCAACATGACCCCCACCGATGCCTACCGAGGTGCGGGGCGACCGGAGGCGAGCTACGCCATCGAGCGCGCCATGGACCTCTTGGCCCTCGAGATTGGAGTGGGGCCCGATGAGATTCGGCGCCGCAACTACATCAACGGTGGTGAAGCCTTCGAGAATCATGAGGCCGCGTCCACCCTCATCTTCGACTCCGGCCATTACGGCCCCAGCCTCGACCGTGCACTTGAGATGGCTGGCTACGACGGTTTGAGGACCGAGCAGGCCCGCCGTCGCGAAGCGGGAGAGACGGTCCAGTTGGGCATCGGCCTGTGCACCTATGTGGAGATTTGCGGCCTGGCGCCGTCGCGTGCTCTCGGGGGTCTCAACTACGGCGCAGGCGGCTGGGAACATGCCACCGTCCGCATGCTGCCCACCGGGAAGGTGGAGGTTGTCTCGGGCTCCACGCCCCATGGCCAGGGCCATGAGACGTCGTGGTCCCAGATAATCGCCGACAAGATGGGGATCTCCCCCTACGACGTCACGGTGCTTCACTCCGATACCGCAATCAGTCCGCTCGGACTCGACACCTACGGGTCGCGTTCTCTCGCCGTTGGTGGCGTGGCAATCGCCATGGCGGCCGACAAGGTCATCGAGAAGGCTCGCCTCATCGCCGCTCATCAATTCGAAGCGGCGCCAGAAGATGTCCAGTTCGAGAACGGTGCGTTCTCGGTGGCGGGATCACCGGGCACCACGGTGCACATCCAGGAGCTCGGTTTTGCAGCATTCACGGCCCACGATCTGCCCGATGGTATCGAACCCAACCTCCAAGAGCAGGTGTCGTTCGACCCACCCAACTTCGCCTTCCCGTTCGGCACCCATGTGGCCGTCGTCGAGGTCGACGAGGCCACCGGGCGGGTGGAGCTGATCGACTATGTGGCTGTCGACGACTGCGGCAACCAGGTCAATCCGCTGATTGTCGAGGGCCAGCTCCACGGGGGGATCGTTCAAGGCGTGGCTCAGGCGCTCTACGAGGAAGCGGTCTACGACGAGTACGGCAACATCACCAACCCGTCGATGATGGACTACCTGGTGCCTTCGCCCACCGAAGTGCCGAGCATGAAGCTCGACTACACAACCACCCCGAGCACCACCAATCCGCTGGGTGTGAAAGGTGTCGGTGAGGCAGGAACCATTGGTTCGGCTGCCGCGGTGATCAACGCTGTGTGCGATGCCCTTTCACCCCATGGCATCTCCGATATGGAGATGCCTGCGTCGCCCAAGCGGGTCTGGAACGCCATCAATCGAGCATCCGGCAACGGAGAAGGAGGTGCCTCATGATCCCCGCACCAGTCGAATACACCCGTGCCGGTAGCGCCGAGGAGGCGATTTCTCTTCTTACCGAACACGGCGATGAGGCCAAGCTGCTAGCCGGCGGTCACTCGCTCCTCCCGATGATGAAGCTCAGGCTGGCAACCCCGGCCCAGCTCATAGATGTCGGCAGGATCGACGAGCTGCGTTACATCAATGCCGACAACGGGCAGGTGGCAATCGGTGCGCTCACGCGCCACACCGAACTCGAGCACTCCGATGTCCTGGCCGAAGCGTGTCCCTTGCTGAAGCACGTGGCTTCGGTGGTGGGCGATCCCTCCGTGCGTCATCGCGGGACACTGGGAGGAACCCTGGCCCACGCCGACCCCGCGTCCGATCTCCCGGCGGCAATCCTCGCACTGGGAGGAACGCTCGTCGCTCAGGGTCCCAATGGCCGACGCGAGATCGCGGCCACCGACTTCTTCACCAGCTATTTCGAATCGGTGCTCGCCGCCGACGAGATGCTCGTCGAGGTGAGGGTGCCATCGGGCGGCGGAGGCTGGAACTACCAGAAGTTCAACCGCCGGGCTCAGGACTGGGCCATCGTGGGTGTGGTCGTGGCCGATGCAGGCAAGGGCATCGCCCTCGTCAACATGGGTGCAACCCCGCTGCGGGCAACGGGTGTGGAGGCGGCTCTGGCCGGCGGCGCATCGGCGGCCGACGCGGCGGCAGTCGCTGCTGAGGGCACCTCGCCGGTGGAGGATGGCAATGCCGACGCCACCTATCGCAGCCATCTCACCCGCGTTCTCACCGAGCGGGCGCTCAACGCCGCCCGATAACGTCTGACGACATGGAAACAATGCCGTCCGGGCTGTTCGCCCGCGACTCCGGCCGGTATGTGCCAGACCCGGTATGCGCCGGGCCCTGGGATCCCGGCGCCATGCATGGTGGGCCGGTTGCCGCGCTCGTCGGCCGCCTCATCGCAGACCACGATGGCAACGACGCCGACTGGTTCCTGTCACGGCTCACGGTCGAGTTGGTGCGGCCCGTCCCGCTCAGACCAGTGACCGTCGACCTCGAGGTCCGGCGCCAGGGTAGACGGCTCCAGCTCGTCGATGCGGTTGTTCGCGACCCCGACGGGGTCGAGGTTGTCGTGGCGCGCGGACTCCGGCTCCGACGTGGAGACAACGGCCTCGACGAGGACCGACTGATGCATCCCGAACCGCCTGATGTCTTGGGGCCGGCGGGGTTGTCGAGTTACGACCACACCCACCAGCGTCCGTTCGGGAATTTCTTCATGGATGCCTTGGACATTCGCGCGGTTGTGGAGGCCGATTTCATTGGGATGGGCCCGGCCCAGGTGTGGTTCAGCCTCCTCGTGCCGGTTATGGCGGGGGAGCCTGTGCATCCCCTCGATCGTGTCCTGACCGCGGCCGACTTTCCCAACGGAGTGTCGAGGATTCTCGACCCTCTCGAGCACCAGTTCATCAACCCCGATCTGACGGTGAGCCTGCATCGCTACCCGTCCGACGAATGGGTGCTGCTCGACGGGGTCTCCCACGCCCGGCGCGGTGGCTACGGAATGGCCCAATGTGAGCTCTCCGATGCCGGAGGCCACCTCGGCACCAGTGTGCAGTCTCTCCTGGTGGCTGCGGCGCGATGAAACAGAGCGCGGGCCTGCTTCTCTGGCGGCGCGCTGTCGGCGGCGGGGCCGAGTTGTTGATTGGTCACATGGGCGGGCCCTACCGGGCTCATAAGGACGAAGGCGCGTGGTCGTTGCCGAAGGGCCTGGCCGAACCGACCGAAGACGACCTGCTGTTGGTGGCCGAGCGGGAGTTCGCCGAAGAGATGGGCGGAGATGCGCCCGACGGGCCCTCGGTGTGTCTGGCAACGGTGGCTGCGAACGGGAAGCGGGTCACGATCTTCGCTCGCGAGGGAGACTTCGACGTGGCATCGATGGTGTCGAACACCTTCGAAATGCAGTGGCCTCGGGGGTCGGGCGAGGTACAGAGCTTCCCCGAGATCGACCGGGCGATGTGGGCAGCGCCGGTCGATGCCCGAAGGCTCCTGGCCAAGTCACAACGCTCATTTGTAGACAGGCTCGAGGAGCTGCTCAGCTGAGTGCCCACTCCACCGCGGCTTCGGCGTGGAGGCGGGTGGTGGGGAAGAACGGCACGTCCACATCGTCGGCGCTGATGAGCAACTCAATCTCTGTGCAGCCCGCGATGACTCCCTCGGCCCCCTCGTTCACCAGGGTGGAGATGACCTCGAGATAGCGGGCACGAGATGAGGACTCGACCCGGCCGAGCACCAGCTCCTCATAGATGACGCGGTGCACCTCCGTGCGTTCGTCGGCGCCCGGAATCCGTACATCGAGTCCGTGCAGCTGTTGGAGCCGACCACGATAGAAATCCTGTTCCATGGTGAAGCGGGTGCCGAGAAGGCCAACCACGCTCACATCAGCAGCACCTATGGCGGCCGCGGTGGCATCGGCGATGTGCAGCAGGGGGATGTCGATGGCGGACTGCACCTCGTCGGCCATCCGGTGCATCGTGTTGGTACAGATCACCGCACACTCGGCGCCACCCCGTTCGATTGAGCGGGCCGCGTCGACCATGGCGCTGGTCGCGCTGGGCCAGTCGCCGCGGTGTTGCATCGCTTCGATCTCGTGGAAGTCGACCGAATACATCACCGATTTCGCAGAGTGGGTGCCGCCGAGCCGCCGGCGAACCTCTTCATTGATGATCCGGTAATACTCGATCGACGACTCCCAGCTCATGCCGCCGATGAGGCCGATGGTACGCATGGGTCAGTCGATGCCCTTCGCTGCTGCGGTCAGTTTGCCCAGCTTAGTGAGGGCCAGGTCGCGGCTGAGGTAGCCGAGTCATCTAGGCGTAACATGCCGCCGATGCAGCCCATCGCCGCTCGGGCAGTGGTATTCGACAAGGACGGCACCCTCATCGATTTCCACGCCACATGGGGTCCAGCCATGGTGCGGGTACTCACCGAGCTGAGCATGGGAGACACAAGTGTCCTCCAAGCTGCGGCCGATCGCCTCCTGCTCGAAATTTCGACGGAATCGATCGCAATCGGGTCGCCGATTGTGGCTGAGAGTACCGCGGAGATCGCCGAGCGGATCGCGGCCGACTTCGGTCGTGATGATGTCGATCAGCTGGCCTCCGAGATGGACTTTCTGACTCTGCGGTTCGCGACCGAGTCCGTGGTGCCGATTGCCGGGGTGGGCGACACTCTCTCTGCTCTTCAGCTCATGGGATTACCGCTGGGGGTTGCCACCAACGATGCCGAAGCCACGGCGCGAGCCCAGCTTCACAAGCTGGGACTCACCGGGTTCTTCGACACGGTGATGGGTTACGACTCCGGATCCGGCGCCAAGCCCGGGCCGGGAATGCTGCTCGCCACCGGCTGCCGACTCGGCTGCCCGATCGAGGAACTGGTGATGGTCGGCGACACTCCGACCGACGTCTCCGCCGCGGTGGCGGCCGGGGCCCGGTCGGTGCTGATCGATCCCGATCACGTCTACGAGACCCGGGCCGACGTGGTGGTCGATTCGCTTGTGGAACTCCCGTCGGTCCTTCGCGCTCAAGGGAGCATCAGTTGAACGCGACCTTCTGGAAGTCGTTCATGCTGGGCACTCCCCAGACCGCCCAGAACTCTCCGGTGCGCGGGCGCATGACCGTCGCTCCCGCCGATTCGACGTAGTAGGGCTCAACGGCGCGCTGGCACACCGCATCGGGCTCGCGGGTGAGAGCCATCAGCGATTCCGCATCGATGCCGGTGCGATCGAGCCAGGTCTCAGCAGTCGCGAGTCGGCGGATCGACGAGTCCTGCAGCTCCGGCGCTCGTGGCGCCGCGACCGCGCTGGTTTCCGGGGTGAGTGTGTGGTTGGTGTGAACGATCGCGGATTCGCCGAGGGCGGTGACGGGTCGTGCGGTGGGCATGGCCTCGATGTTGTAGCCGTCACCCTGTGCGTCGAATGTCAAGAAGTTGTGACCGCCGGCGAGATCGGCGTCGAGCACGGCATCTCGAGCGGCTGCAGCGGTCGGCTGCTCGAGCGCGTGGCGAACCACCTGGGGCCAGGTGACCCCCGGAGAGCCATCGGCAGCGGAAAGATTGTTGATCCCGACGCAAACCCCGCTCTCGCTCATTCCGATCTGTCCCAGGGCACCAGTGGTGGTGAACACCAGGGCCGCGGGGGCATCTTCGGGGCGAGTCCGCAGCAGGATCACGTGCTTGGTGGCGATGTCGTGCATGTCCCACGTCTGGGCCAGGAAACCCGCACCGTCGGCTCGGCCGTCGGGGACGATCACCGAGGTGCAGTCGTCCTCCATGACGCTTGTGGGGTGTGGTCCTCCCAACTCGGCGCGAACCGTGTCGACGAAATCAGTGAACCCGCCCACCACCACTGCCTCGGCGGGAGTGATGCCGGCGGCGGCGGCCATGGAAACCATCTCGGCATAAAGGGTGGGGGAGTGGCGCTCGTGGGCGGGAAGCATCGAGTCTGCGAGATCGAGCACGTCGCCTCGGCTGATCGGGCCGCCCGACCAGAGGCCGGACACGACGAGATCGAGTCGTTCTTCTGTGTAATGACGAATCTCGTCTCCGAAGGTGGTGCCATGGGTATGGCCCATCTCTTCGGGGCTGCCGGCGAGATCAAGAATCCTGATCGGGGGGCGTTTCATGTGCGTATTCTCTTCCTCGGGTAGGGAGAAATCGACTGATTCGGTTGCATAGTTGGGGGAGGGGGTATTGAATCCGTCATAACTTGGAGGTTATTGCATGGCTTCGGTATCAGACGTCGAACTAGCGCAGCAGGCCGACCGGCACCTCTGGGGGCATTTCTCGTCCCTGGGGCGCAGTGTCGATGGTATGCCGATCATCGAGCGAGGTGAAGGCTGCTACGTATGGGACAACCACGGCAAACGATTCCTGGACGGTCTCGCCGGGCTCTACACCACCCAGGTCGGCTACGGAAGGGTCGAACTGGCCCGAGCCGCAGGCGCCCAGGCCCAAGAGCTGGGATTCTTCCCGATCTGGACCTACGCCCATCCCAAGGCAGTGGAGCTGGCCGCCCGACTCGCGGAGTTAGCCCCCGGAGACCTCAATCGGGTGTTCTTCACCAGCGGCGGCTCCGAAGCGGTGGAGTCGGCCTGGAAGCTGGCTCGCCAGTACTTCAAGATGAAGGGCGAGCCGCTTCGTACCAAGGTCATCTCCCGCTATCTCGCCTATCACGGCACAACGATGGGCGCCTTGTCGATCACTGGCATCTCGGGGCTGAAGGCGCCCTTCGAACCACTCATCGCGGGGGCCATCAAGGTGCCCAACACAAACAGCTACAGGTTGCCTGCGGGCGCGGCCGACGAGAGTTACTTCGCAGAGGAGATCGAGCAGGCGATCCTGCGTGAAGGTGCGGAGACAATAGCGGCGATCTTCCTCGAGCCTGTCCAGAACGCCGGAGGTTGCTTCACCCCTCCCGACGGCTATTTCGCCCGCGTACGCGAGATCTGCGACAAATATGGCGTCCTGCTCGTTTCCGACGAGGTGATCTGCGCCTTCGGCCGACTCGGCCACTGGTTCGGCAGCGAGCGACTCGGATACCAGCCCGACATCATCACCTGTGCCAAGGGGATCACTTCCGGCTACGCACCCCTCGGCGCGATGCTGGTGAGCGATCGCATTGCCGAACCCTTCGCCGACACCGACGAGCCCTTCCTCCACGGCTATACCTTTGCCGGCCATCCGGTGAGCTGCGCGGTGGCGCTGGCCAATCTCGATCTGATCATCACCGACGACCTCCTCGGCAATGTGCTCGGCAACGAGGATGCTTTCCGCGCCTCTCTCGACGATCTGAGCGATCTCCCCATCGTCGGAGACGTGAGGGGGATGGGCTACTTCTACGGCATCGAACTGGTGAAGGACCGCGACACCAAGGAGACCTTCACCCCAGAAGAGGCCAACCACCTCCTCCGGGGGTTCGTGAGCATCCGCCTCGCCGAACTCGGTCTTCTCTGCCGGGCCGACAGTCGCGGCGACCCGGTGATCCAACTGGCCCCACCGCTCATCGCGGGTCCCGACGAGTTCGAAGCGATCAATTCCATCCTTCGTCAGGTGCTCACCGAGGCAATGGCGGAGATGGAAAAACGTTGAGCTCCCGCCAAGAACTCGACACCGTCGACAAGGCGCTCATCCGCGAGCTTCAGATCGATGGGCGGGCTGCCTACAGCAGGCTCGCTCCCCTGGTGGGGATGTCGGAGGCGGCCGTTCGTCAGCGGGTGAACCGACTTCAGGATCGCGGTGTGATCCAGATCGTGGCGGTCACCGATCCCACCACGCTGGGCTACGCCCATCAGGCCATGCTCGGCGTGTCGATCAGCAGCGATGTGGCGGAGGCAGCCGAGAAGATCAGCCAGATCGACGCGGTCGACTACACGGTGATCACCGCGGGCCGATTCGACGTGCTCGCCGAGGTGGTGGCCACCGACGCCGATCACCTGCTCGATGTGAGCAACTCGATCCGAGCCGTGGCGGGGGTCAACGGTGTGGAGATCATGAGCTACCTGCGCATGGTGCAACAGAACTACGACTGGGGCACGATGTGAGAGGTGCCGCGTTTATCTGGGGGATGCGATGACGCCGGTGCAGGTCAGGGTTTCAAATCGCGGACCGCGCTAGAAAGCAGACCATGTCTGAACCGCGCGGAGTCGCTGTCGGAGGTGCCGTGCGGGTGGTCACCTGCCACGCCGAAGGCGAGGTGGGTGATGTGATCATCGCCGGGGTCGATCCTCCCCCCGGTGACACCCTCTGGGAGCAGTCCCGTTTCATCGCCACCGATGGGTCGTTGCGCGACTTCGTGCTGAACGAGCCGCGGGGCGGTGTGTTTCGCCATGTG
>CAXMSE010000026.1:0-5367 GCA_964196195.1 uncultured Gammaproteobacteria bacterium
TCGTGTCGCTGGTGTTGTCGATCATCGCCATCATTGTCGCCGTCAATGCGGGTGGCACAACCATCGTTCAGAGTGGTACCGCGTCCGGGGGCGGTGCCCAAACGCTGGACGCCACCCTTAGTGAGTTCGCGTTCAGCTTCAGCGACTCGACCATCGCGGCCGACACCGATGTGGCCGTGTCGCTCACCAATGTCGGGGTGGTCGATCACAACTTCGCGGTGCTACGCGAAGGCGTGAACCCGGCCGATGAAGCCAGTATCAGCGACTCGATGGTGGTCGCCGATCTGGGCACTATCGGCGGCAGCGAGAGTGGAAGCGGTTCACTCAACCTGCCCCCTGCTGAGTATCTCGTCGTGTGCCTCGTGCCGGGTCATTTCGACGCCGGGATGAGCGCCTCTCTTACTGTGGCGGCTTCCTGAGCTTCACCGGAGTGGTGACCTCTGCATAGAAGTCGTTGCCCTTGTCGTCGACGATGATGAAGGCCGGGAAGTCCTCCACTTCGATCCGCCAGATGGCCTCCATACCGAGTTCGGGGAACTCGAGCACCTCGACCTTGCGGATGGAGTCCTTCGCCAGGCGCGCCGCTGGGCCTCCGATCGAACCCAGATAGAAACCACCGTGGGCCGCGCACGCGTCGGTGACCTCGCGCGAGCGGTTGCCCTTGGCGAGCATCACGAACGAGCCACCGGCCGCCTGGAACTGATCGACGTAGGAGTCCATCCGGCCTGCCGTGGTGGGCCCGAACGAGCCTGACGCGTACCCCTCGGGGGTCTTCGCCGGGCCGGCGTAGTAGATGGCGTGATTGCGCAGATACTCCGGCATCGGCTCGCCGGCATCGAGGCGTTCCTTGATCTTGGCGTGGGCGATGTCGCGGCCCACCACGAGGGTGCCGCTGAGCGAGAGGCGGGTCTTCACCGGGTGTTGGGTGAGCTGATTGCGGATCTCGTCCATGGGGCGATCGAGATCGACGGCGATCACGTCGGAGGACAGTTCATCGTCGGCAGCCTCGGGTAGGAACCGCGCGGGATCTGTCTCGAGCTGTTCGAGAAAGACGCCCTCGGCGGTGATCTTGGCTCTTGCCTGACGGTCCGCTGAGCACGACACCGCTATGCCGACCGGATTCGACGCGCCGTGACGGGGGAGCCTGATGACCCGAACGTCGTGGCAGAAGTACTTGCCGCCGAATTGGGCACCGATCCCGAATTCACGGGTCTGCTCGAGTACTTTCTGCTCCCACTCCAGGTCGCGGTAGCCGTGACCGGTGGCGGCATCGCCGGAGGTGGGGAGGGTGTCGAGATAGTGCGCCGAGGCCAGCTTCGCCGTCTTCAGATTGAACTCCGCTGACGTGCCACCCACCACAAGAGCGAGGTGATACGGAGGGCAGGCCGCGGTGCCGATCGCCCTCAATGATTCATCGAGGAAATCGAACAGCGATTCCTGGTTGAGGAGTGCCTTCGTCTTCTGGAAGAGGAACGACTTGTTGGCCGAACCGCCACCCTTGGCCATGAACAAGAAGTCGTAGCTCTGGCCGGGTTTGGTGTAGAGCTCGATCTGGGCGGGGAGGTTGTTGGCGGTGTTCGTCTCCTCGAACATCGACACCGGAGCGAGCTGGGAGTAGCGGAGGTTGGTTTCGGTGAACGTGTCGTAGACGCCCCGGCTGATCCATTCGGCGTCGTCCGCGAGGGTGATGACCTGGTCGCCCTTCTTGCCCATCACGATGGCGGTGCCGGTGTCTTGACACATCGGGAGCACGCCGGCGGCCGCGATGTTGGCGTTGAGCAGTAACTCGGTGGCGACGAACACATCGTTGGCGGATGCTTCCGGATCGTGGAGGATCGACGCCAGCTGCTCGAGGTGTTCGGTGCGGAGGTAGTGGGAGATGTCTCGCATCGCCTCGCGGGTGAGGATCCGCAGGGCCTCGGGTTCCACCTTCAAGAGGGTCGTTCCATCGATGTCGATGGTGGACACGCCGTCGGTTGTGAGGAGGCGGTATTCGGTGGTGTCGGGACCGACCGGGAGCAGGTCGGAGTAGGCAAACTCGGTCATGATGCCACGCTACCCGGCAGTACCCTCGGGCCATGAGCCGGAACGGCGACCCAGGTGAGCAGAGCCGGAACGGCGACGCGGGGCGAGCGATCGAGCGGCTGGCTCACGCCCTTACGCCGGCGGAGTGGTCGGGGCCTTCCCTGGTGGTCGGGGTCGTGGTGTTGGCGACAGTACTGGCGGTCACGGTGGTTCAACGGGCGATGGTTGCCGATTCGACGGTGGAGTGGGTTGTCACGTCCATCCATGGCCTGATAGTGGCGGCGATCGTTCCTCTGCTTTCGATCCGAGCCGTGAACCAGTGGCGAGAGCGGCGCGCCGCAGGCTCGCGGGGATGACTCTCAGGCCATCGTGAGCCCGCCGCTCACCGACAGGGTCTGGCCGGTGATGTAGCCGGCATCGGCCGATGCCAGGAAGGCGACCGCGGGGGCGATGTCGTCTGCTTCGGCGAGGCGACGCATCGGCACAGCTCTGGTGAGGGCATCGATGAACTTCTCGCCCCCGCCCATCTCCTCGGCCATTCCTCGCAGCAGCGGCGTGTCGGTGGGGCCGGGGCACACGACGTTGACGGTGACCCCCGCCTTGGCCACCTCGCGGGCGAGACTCTTGGAGAAGGAGACCACCGCCCCTTTCGCTCCGCTGTAGATCGTTTCGAGAGACGAACCCACGCGTGCGGCATCAGACGCAACAGAAACGATCCGGCCCTGGCGCCTTTCGAGCATGGAAGGCACTACCGCTCGGCACGTGTTGAGCACTCCCCGGTAGTTGATGTCGATGACTCGGTCCCAGAAGTCGGGGTCGGTATCGACGAAGGCCACGAAACGGTCCCAGCCGGCCGCGTTGACGAGGACATCGACCGGACCGAGCTGGGTGGTGACGAGTTCCATGGCGGAGTTCACGGCGGTGAGCTCGGCGACGTCCATCACCACTCCGAGGTGTCCACCGCCTGGCAGGGCGGCCGCGGTCTTTGTGGCTGCATCGCCAGCTAGATCAGCGACCGCTACCTTCATGCCCATTGCAGCAAGTCGATGGCAGACGGCCGCACCAATCGACCCCGCACCGCCTGTGACGAGAGCGACCGAACCGAGGGGGTTCACTCGGGAAGTGACGTGCCCGGGAACGGGACAGGATCGCCCGGGGCGGGAATCTCGGGGCGACTCCAACGCGTGAGGGTGGTGATCGCCTCGACCACCTCGCGCCACTCGTCGGCGTTCCACCCTTCGGCCTTGGCCGTGAGCTCACCGTCCTGTCGGATGAGAGCGATCGCGGGCGCTGAGCCCAGACCGAGCCCTCGCGCTGCGGAACCGGAGGGATCGGTGAAAGTCAGGAACTCGTCGGCGTAGGGTCCGAGGAACCGGCGGGCGGCGGCGGCATCGCTGGTGACGATCCAGCAGGGCCGGCAGTCGGCCTCGTTGAAGTGGGTGAGGATGCGGCGGGCGGAGTCGAGAACCCATGCGCTCTCGTGGGTGTAGGGATCGAGCACGACCGCCACGAGGGGAAACGTGGTGAGCCATTCACTCATGGAGCGGGCGTCACCGTCGAGCGGTGTGAGTTCGAGATCAACAGCTGCCACGGTGCGCAAAGCTAGCGCGCCCACGGGAGACCGGCTCACATAGGGACCCGCTTCTTCAAGCAACTCACTACCATCCGTTCAATGCATCCGATCGAGCGTCTTCGGTACATGGCCCGTGCCGGCGATGTCGATACCGCTCCCCTGATCCGCGAGGCAGCCGGCGCGCTGGGCGCGTGTGCCAGCGACCCGAGGGCCCTGGTGATGGCCTGTCGTCAGCTCATCGATCATCGCCCGGGCTCCGGGCCACTCGTCTGGCTGTCGGCCCGGATGATCACCGGTGCTGATGCTCGGCAGGAAGCCTGGGACGCGGCCGACATGATCGAACGCGATACCACGACTCGTGAACTCGGCCATGCTTTGCCCGCGGACGCAACCGTGATGGTGGTAGGGGCACCCGAACTTTCCGGTGCAGCCCTCCTGTCGCGTGGTGATGTACAAGCTCTCGTCGCCGACACCACCGGAGAGGGCTACGGCCTGATCCACCGCATGCACGCCGCCGACCACGACGCTTACGATGTTCCAGCGGGTGGTATCGGCGCGGCGGTTGCCGAGGCAGATCTTGTCCTGTTGGAAACAGACGCCATGGGAACCAACTTCGCGCTGGCTCGCGCCGGTTCGCTGGCTGCTGCGGCGCTTGCTCAGTACCGCAAGGTGCCGGTATGGCTGGTGGCGGGGGTCGGACGGTGCCTTCCCGACCGTATGTGGGAGGCGATGCGAGACCGGGTCGTGTCTGCTGAGCCGTGGGACGACACCATCGAGGCCGTGCCTCTCGATCTGGTTGATCGGGTGGTGGGTCCGGGGGGACCTCAGTCCGTTCGTGAGGCCCGCCTCCGCACCGATTGTCCGGTTGCCCCGGAGTTGCTTCGGTGAATCGCCGCCTGGTGATCGGTGGTGGCCTGGTGGTGATGTTCGCGCTGGGCGCATTCATCGGCACCCAGAACCGCGATGGTTCCACCGACGCTGAGTTGGCCGACGTCGAAGCGGCCACGATCACGTCTAGCTCCACCACCTCCACCACGAGCACCACGACCTCCACCACCACCACGACCACCACCACCCTGCCTCCGCCTCGCACCGCCACCCTCGCCTTCACCGGCGACCTCCTACCTCACGGGTCGGTGGTGCGCACCGCGGCCGAGAATGCCGCCGCCAACGGTGACGAGGGCTGGGATTTCAGGCCCATGTTCGATGAGGTGCGGCCGATCCTGAGCGGCGCCGACCTCGCAATCTGTCATCTCGAGACACCGATCTCCTTCAACGACACCAACCTCAGCGGCTTTCCCACGTTCAATGCGCCCCGAGCCCTGGTGGAAGGCGCGATCGACGCCGGTTACGACGGCTGCTCCACGGCCTCCAACCACTCCTACGACCGCAGCGCCTCGGGTGTGGTGGGCACCCTCGACGCTATGGGTGAGATGGGGATGCCCCAGGCGGGGATGGCTCGCAGCGACCAGGAAGATCTGTCGCCGGTGTTGTATGAGGCCAACGGCATCCAGATCGCCCACATATCAGCCACCTACGGCCTCAACGGGTTCTCCTTACCTGCCGACCAGCAGTATCTGGTCGATCTGATCCGTCCCGAAGACATCGTGCACGAGGCCGCCCTGGCCCGCGAAGCCGGCGCCGAGTTCGTGATCGTCAGCCTCCACTGGGGCAATGAATACCGCCACGAGCCCACGTCGGCCCAGAACGCGTGGTTGGAGGAGATCCTGCCGTCCGATGAGGTCGACCTGATCATCGGTCATCACGCC
>CAXMSE010000027.1:0-97248 GCA_964196195.1 uncultured Gammaproteobacteria bacterium
ACGGTTCAGCCGGCGAGGCGGTCGGTGACGCGTGTCTCGGCCGGAGCCTGGGGCTACCACCAGTAGGCCATGGCCTCGCGTTCTTCCCACGAGTAGCTCTCGACATCGAAGGTGTCCCAAGGGAGTTCGGTGGGGTCCCACACCTCGTGGCGACTGGCCTCGTAGATCAAGAGTCAAATCAACTAGGTGAAGAGTCGCCCCCGTTGACTCGTGTCTAGGATGCGCGGGTGGCGGTGATCGAGACGACAGCACTCACGATGCAGTTCGGAACGCAGCGCGCCCTCGACGCGCTCGACCTCCATGTTCCAGCCGGAGTGACCGGCCTGGTCGGAGCAAACGGCGCAGGCAAGACCACCCTGATGTCGATCGCCCTCGGACTGAGGCCCCAGACTGCCGGCACGATCAAGGTTCTCGGTCTCGACCCGATGGGTGACGGGGCAGAGTTGAGATCCCTGGTGGGGTACGGCCCCGAGCGCAACCTGTTGCCAGAAGACATGCCCGCCTTCGATTTCGTCAAGCACCTCTCGGAGGTGCGCGGTATGCCCCGGGTCGAGGCCCGCGGCCGCGCGAGTGACGCCCTTTGGCTCGTCGGCCTCGGAGAGGAGCGCTTCAGAGCGCTCGGCACGATGTCCACCGGCCAGCGTCAACGGGTGAAGCTCGCCCAGGCGATCGCCGCCGATCCCAGCATGGTGCTGCTCGACGAACCCACCGATGGTCTCGACCCCGTGCAGCGCGACGAGATGCTCAACCTGATCCGCCAGATCAGTGAGGAGTACTCGATCGACGTGATGTTGTCGTCGCACCTGCTCGAAGAGGTGGAGCGGGTGTGTGATCATATCGTCGCCCTCGATGCGGGCCTGCTCATCGCCCAAGGGGCGCTTGTCGATCTGATCGGTGACGAGGATGGCGTCACCGTGGAGTTGGTCGAGATCGACGACCACCCCGACTCTGTAGCCGATGTGGCCACAAGGCTCGAACGAGCCGGGCTCGAGGTGAGGGTCGACCGGGTGACGCTCCAGGTGATCGGGCCCGATCGCGATCAGTTGCTCGACCTCACCCGCGACGCGATCGCCGATGCGGGAGCACGGGTTCGTCGAATCACCACCCGGCGCCGGACCCTCGAAGACCTCTTCACCAAGGGTCCCCAGTGACCGCCGCGGAGATCTTCGATCGCGGCTACCGCCGTTTCGACGGTGACCGGTCTGGAACGCTCGGAGCGGTTCGCTCGCTGGCATGGCACAGCACCCGAAGCATTCTCGGCCTCGGCCGCAAGGCCCGCCACAAGATCTTCCCTGTGCTGGTGATCGTTCTTGCCTTCCTCTGGCCGATCATCTTCATCGGGATCGCCGCCCTGTTCCCGGTCGACTTCTTCAACGACGAGCTTCGGCCGGAGTACTGGGAATTGGCGAGGTTCCCTCTGATCGTGGTGGCGATCATGCTGTTCTCGGCCATGGTGGTTCCCGAAGCGCTGGTGAGGGACCGCCGCAACGGCATGCTCCCGCTCTATCTCTCCACCCCCCTCACCCGGGCCACCTATCTTCTCGGCAAGGTGGTGGCGGTGATGGGCTGCCTGGCGATCGTCACTTCCGGTCCCGCCCTGCTCCTCCTGCTCGGGGTCACCTTCGAGGGGGAGGGTCCCGACGGGCCTCTCAATTGGGCGAAGGTCGCGGGCCAGATCTTTCTCGGCGGCATGGGTATGGCTGCGGTGTTCGCCGCGGTGGGTCTTGCGGTTTCAAGCCTCACCGACCGCAGGGCGTTCGCGAGCGTGGCGGTGGTCCTCATGCTGTTCGGATCACCAGCGATCGTCGCCGCCTTGGTCGACGGTGCCGAAATGAGCGAGAACTTTCGCGTGTTCAACGTGGTCGACATGGCCGTTGACGTCTCGCCCCGCGTGTTTGGCGCCGCTGAGGGAGTAGGCGATCGAGGCCCTGTGGAATCGCTGCCTGGTTCCACCTACCTGGCGGGCTTGCTCGGCTGGATCGGTGTCTCGGTCGCAGTGGTGTGGGCGCGCTATCGGCGAATCGGGGCCGTATGACGACCGCGTCCACCCTCCCGCCGCCCCCGATGCCCCCTCCACCGCCGATGGTGCAGGTCACCAATGTCACCAAGTCTTTCGGTGATGTGGTGGCGGTATCGGATGTGAGCTTCGACGTGGGTCCCGGCGTCACCGCTCTGTTGGGCCCCAATGGCGCGGGCAAGAGCACCCTCTTTCGTGTGCTCTGCGGTCTCACTCCACCCACCAAGGGTGCGGTGAGGGTGCTTGGCCGCGATGCCCGTACCGATCGGGCGGTGCGAGGCCGGATCGGGTTGGCTCCTCAGCAGGACACCCTCTTTGATCGGCTCACCGCCCACCAGTTCGTGAGCATCGCGGCCGCGAGCCACGGACTCCCCGAACAGAACACTGCCGCGCGTTCTGCTCTCGACCTGGTCGAGTTGTCTTCCGATGAGGAGAAGTCTCTGGGCGCCTATTCCAAAGGGATGCGTCAGCGAGTAAAGCTCGCCGCTGCGCTCGTCAACGATCCGTCCGTCCTCATCCTCGATGAACCTCTCACCGGGCTCGATCCTGTGCAGCGCACCCGGATGATCGAGCTCTTCAACCGCCTGGCCGACCAGGGAAAGTGCATCCTCGTATCGAGCCATGTTCTCGACGAGGTGGCCCGCCTCGGCTCGCGGGTGTTGGTGATTGCCCAGGGCCGGCTCGCGGCCACCGGCGACTATCACGCGCTGCGAGATCTGATGGATGATCGTCCCCACCGGATCCGCGTCGGTGTCAGCGACCCGCGCCGGCTGGCATCGGTTCTGATCGAGCGCGGACTGGCCGATGGTGTCGACGTCTCCACCCTGTCGCTAACCCTCGACACCCACGACGTCGATGCGTTCGGCAGGGCCGTGGCTCCCTTGGCTCGTGAACTCGGCATCCATGTCAGTGAGCTCGTGCCGGTCGATGATGACCTCGAATCGGTGTTTCGCTATCTGGTGGAGCGCTGATGAGCGAGCACACGGTTTCGTCAATCGGTGCCGTCTCGCTCACCTATCGGGTGCTGGTTCGACAGCTGTTCTCCTTCGGTCGGGGAGCGGCACTGGGAGTCCTGGCCGCGGCAGTGATTCTCGTGTCGTGGGCGGTGGGCGCCTCCGATAGTGCCAATCCCGAGGAGGACGCTCTGAGGGTCGTCGTCGAACTCGGATTCGCGGTGATGATCCCGATCGTCGTTCTCGTATTCGCCACCGCGTCTCTGGGCGACATGCGCGAGGACGGCACCCTCGTCTACCTCTGGCTGCGGCCTATGACGAGGTGGCCGGTGGTGGTTGGCGCCTGCCTAGCCGCTTTCGTCATCAGTGTGCCGTTCACCATCGTGCCAGTGACTGTGTCTGCGGTGGTCAGTGGAGGCAGCGCGGATCTCATCTACGGAGCAATGATCGCGGGGTTTGTGGGGGTAGTGGCCTATACCGCTGTGTTCGTTTTGCTCGGCCTGTTGGTCAAGAACGCGGTGGTGTGGGGCCTCACCTACATCCTGGTGTGGGAGACGGTCGCGGCCGGATTCGGCACCTTCCCGGCCCGGATGGCCATTCGCGGTTACACCCGGTCGATCCTCACCGGCAAGGTGGGTCTCGAACTCGAGTTGGCCGACGTCAGCCTTGCCGCCGGCATCGTGGTGCCCCTACTGATTGCACTCGGCGCCATCATCTTGGGGTCGTGGCGTCTGAGCCGACTCGACGTCGCCTGAGTCGTCGGGTCAGCTCCCGGTGAACGTGGCCTTGCCGGGACCGTTCTCCAGGAAGCTCTGGATCCCGGTTTGGCCGTCGGCGGTTTCGAAGGCGGCGGCGAACTTCTCGGCCTCCACCTCGACGGCCTCGCCGAGGGGTAGGTGGAGGCCTTCGAGGATCGCCTCTTTGGCCAAGCGGAGTGCCGCCGGACCCTTGGCGAACTCGACCGCTCGCGCGACCGCATCGTCGTAGAGCGACTCCGGGTCGTGGATCGACGACACAATGCGAAACGCCTTCGCCTCGTCCGCTGTGACATGGCGGCCGGTGTAGACCATCTCCTTGGCCATCGTGACCCCGGCCAGGCGGGCGAGGCGCTGGGTGCCACCGCCACCGGGGATTAGTCCTAGCTGGATCTCTGGGACGCCGAACCTGGCGTTGTCGGCGGCCATGCGGAAATCGGTGGACACCGCCACCTCGAGGCCCCCGCCCAAGGCGTAGCCGGCCACGGCCGCGATGGTGACCTGGGGAAGATTCTCGACCGCGAGCAAGGAAGCGTTGAAGCGCCGGCTGAACTCGAGGGCTCGGGCCCGGTCGAAGCTTGGGAACTCCTCGATGTCGGCCCCGGCGGCGAACACCTTGGGTCCGCCCCACACCACCACCGACCGAACAGTGGGGTCGCCGGCCAGATCGGCGCAGATCCCGGTGAGGTCGGCGACCATGTCTCCACTGATGGCGTTGACCTTCGGTCGGTCGAGGCGGATGGTGGCCACACCGGGTGCGGTGTCGCGTTCGAGTCTGATGTGTTCAGCCATGACACCAACGCTACCGAGATGCATCCCTGAGCTCCCAGCCGGGCCCGATCCCGCCTGGGTCACAAGCGAAGCTGTCCTTCGCTGCCCTCAGCTCGCAGGCCCACACACTCGATCGAGACGAACGCCTCCATCACCGAACGGGCAGCGGGCCCGAATGGCGCCGTCGAGGATCGCGTAGTTGTTGCGGGGGTCAGTGGTGGCGACTGCGCTCGCGCACGATCACCGATTGGCTGGCGATCGCCTGGAGTCGACCGTCGTCACTCCAGATACGGAGTTGGCCGTGGCCGAACCCGTTGCGGATCGCTTCTGCCTCGATCTCGAGCAGATACCACTCACTGGGGAACACGTCGATGATTCGGAGGGTGTTGTCGAGGCTGTTGCTGCCCACCCTGGCGGACGCCATGCTCGAGATACCCATGGGCACGAAGTCGCCGAGCACAGCGAGCGTTGCGGCCGAACTCTGTACTCCATCCGGTGGTTTGGTCCACGCGCAGAGCCGACCCGGGCCGTGCCCGGTGGGTCCGCCCAGGTCTTCGCCGGTGGTGGGCGCGAACCGCTGATCGAGCGACTTGCCCATCGACTCTGCGGCGTAGTCGTATTCGCGTGGCTCACAGTCGTCGGGTGCCTTGACCGGCGGGGGGACGGGCCATGACTCCTCGAGATCGAGGTCGCGGCTGCCCAGGGCGGCATTCACGGTGACGATCTCGCGCTCGCCGACATGGCCGATCACACGCGCCTGGGTGGTGTGTTGTCCGCTCACCGAGATGTGAACGTCGAGGTCCATCACCTCGCCTACCGGTGCGAAATCGAGGTACTGGGCGGTGGCCCATACGACCGGCCGATCCGTTGTCTCCTCCAGCACCGTAGTGGCCGCGGCGAGGGCGGCGCCTCCGAAGAGAAACCGCGATCGCACACTGATCGCGGGGGTGATCGGGAGGAACCACCGCATTGGGTTGTGGGTTGCCTGGAGGCCCAGCCACTCCCGTGGGGTGATGACGGTCACGGGGTGTGAGTTTAGGGTTCCAGGACAAGGGCGACCCACTCGCCCTCGCTCACTCGGCTACCGATGATGCGCTCGTAGGCGTCGGTGCAGCGCTGTTCCTGGGGACCGGCGAGGATTCCGGACACGATCAGGTGGGGAGCGGTGACCAGGCGGTTGAAGGCGGGTGCGATCGCCTCGTGAACATCGATGGTGACGTTGGCGACGGCAAGGTCGTAGCTACCGGCACCCAGGTCGACGGAGCCGAGTCGGAACTCGACCCTCTCCGATACGTCGTTGGTGCCGGCGTTGGTGGCAGTGGCCGACTCGGCCGCGGGATCGATGTCGACAGCCACCGCTGTGGCGCCGAGCAGTGCGGCCCCAATGGAGAGGATGGCCGATCCGCTTCCGGCGTCGAGCAGGTGATCTCCCGGCTCGACCTTCGCGGCCAGCAGCTCGAGGGCCAGTCGGGTGGATGGATGTGAGCCCGAGCCGAAGGCTCGGCCGGAGTCGACCACCAGGTCGAGGCCCTCGCCCGGCTCGATCCAGGGCGGACGGATTCGGAACGGGCCGGCCCGGTGAGCGGTGGCGTGGCCGCGCCATTCGTCGAGACCTTCGGTGTCGGCGACGGTCTGAACTTCCGCCTGGAAGCGACCGGCAACTAGCAGGGCTTGGGTGTGGTCGGTGAAGGCCGCCTTCAGGGAGTGGTCACGTTCTTCGATACCGACCGCCCCCAGCGCCCACATCTCCGCGGCGACGATATCGATGTCGGAGACGACGGAGACCTCGACGAGATGGTGCATCGTGGCGGGTGGGTCAGTCTTCGCTCTGGCGCCGCAAGAACCGTTCGAACTCAGCGGCCAGGTCGTCTGCGTTGGGTAGCGAGGATGCGGCCTGCTTGTCGAAGCGTTCCTCGAGGCGATGCACGTAGCGAATGAGGTCGTCGTCGTCGGCCATGGCCTCGTTGACCCTCGCCTCCCAATCCCGCGCTTCCTCATCGAGATCTGCCCATCGGGTGGGTAGACCACTCACTCTCTCGAAGCGTTCGAGCAGCGCTCTGGAGGCCTTCGGGTTAGGCGAACCGGACACATAGTGGGGCACCCTGACCCTGAGCGACACAGCGGGGATGTTGTCGCGTTCGAGGCGCTCGTGAAGCACTCCCACCACCCCCGTGGGACCCTCGTAGGAGGGCTGGTCGAGACCCAGGAGTCCAGCCAGTTGGGCATCGGCGGTGGAGCCGGTGATCGACAGGGGTCGGGTGTGGGGGACTTCGGCGATCATCGCTCCGAAGGTGACTACCATGGCGGCGTCGACGCGGTGGGCAACAGCGGCGACCGAGTCGACGAAGGTGCGCCACAGGAGATGGGGCTCGACGCCGTCCACGAGGACCAGATCGCGGTCGCGGTCGGGGAGCGGTAGGCAGTGCACCTTGGTGCCCGGCCAGTCGATCACGCTCGCCCCATGGGCGTCGATTCGTGCGAGCGGGCGTTGTTCGGTGAAGTCGAAGAAGGTATCGGAGTCGATGTGGGCAACTTCGACGGCGGCCCGTCCGCTCAGTGCCTCGACCGCTCCGGTTGCCGCTTTCCCGACGTCGAAGAGCCCCTGAAAGGCGGCCACGAGGATCGGGGCTCGAAGACTCGATGGAGGATCAGCAGTCCAGATGAGCGGGTCCACGGGCCCCAGCATGCCCGGTGGGCTTGATTCAGCCACCTCTCGGACCGATTGGTTCCATCAGAATGTCGGAGAGCCCAGATCTGATGGTGGACCCCAGGTGGGATCCCGCGCTTGTGCGGCGCATTGTCGCGATCCGGGCTATCTCTGCAGCATCGATGGGTGTTGTACTCCTCTGGTTGCCGACGTTTGGCGACAGCCGGTTTTGGTTGGCCGGAGTGATGATCGTGGCGGTGCCTTGCGGCAACCTTGTGGTCTATCGCTTGTCGGCGCCGGACAGGGTGCTGATCAACGCCACCCTCGTCGATACCGTCTGGGCGGTATCGATAGTGCAACTCATGCCGGAGGTCTTCGCCTGTGCGATGCTCATTGGCATCGCGATGCTCGCGTTCGTCGCCAATGAGGATGTGAAGGCACTGGTAAGGGCCTCGGTGTTGAGCGTTGTGGGGTTCGCGCTTGCCGGCGTCATGCAGGAGCCCGTTTACTGGGTGCCGCTGGTCGCGATATACATCCTCCTACTCCCACTTCTCTTGTTCATGTCGATCACCCAACATGAACGCGAGGCACACCATCAGGTCCGAATCCGCCATCGGATCGAGCACGATGTCCTCACCGGCCTCCGAAACCGTTCCGGACTCGCCCAGGCATTTGGCGCCGAGTCGGTAGCAGCGGTCGTTGCCATCGATCTTGATGGGTTCAAGGACATCAACGACACCCTTGGTCATCTGGCCGGCGATCAGCTCCTGCAGGCCCTCGCGGCCCGAATGGAGGAGACTGTCGGACCGCGGGGCGTGCTCGCTCGGATCGGCGGCGACGAGTTTGCGGTCGTGGTTCGGAGCGGAGACGCCGAGCGGGTGGCAGCCGAGTTGCTACGGGCATGCCGGCGACGCGTCTCGTTGGGAGACATCGAGGTTTCGATAGGAGCATCGATTGGCGTAGCGCTTGCTAGCCGCGGCGAAGACGGTCCGGAGCTTCTTCGCCGAGCCGACCTCGCCATGTATGAGGCGAAACGGAACCAGGGAGGGATGCGGCTGTGGTCCGGCTCAACTCGCCGAGCCTCTCGCAAAAGGGTGTCGTTGTCGGGCGAGGTCGAGCGAGGATTCGAGCGCGGCGAGTTCGAGCTGCACTTCCAGCCGATCATCGAGACGGAATCCGGACGCATGGCCGATGCCGAGGGCCTTCTGCGGTGGCGCCACCCCGAAAGGGGGCTTCTCCTCCCGGTCGAGTTCCTCCAGCTGATCGAAGGCATCGGGCGGCGCTCGACAATGGACCGTCTGGTGTTCGAGGAGGCAGCGGCACTTGCGGCTCGCCTCCCCACCACGATCGGCGTGTCGGTCAATATCTCGGCGGGCAGCCTGTTGAGATCGTCGCTACCCGTATCTCTCGATGCCGCGCTGCGGCACCACGACGTTCCCCCTCAGCGGGTGACTGTAGAAGTCATCGAGGATGAGATGATCGACGAACATTCCACGGCACGAGCGGTGCTCGGCGCGTTGGGTGAGATGGGGGTGGGGATCGCGATCGACGACTTCGGCACCGGTCATTCGTCGCTCTCGCGCCTACGCCGGCTGCCGGTCTCGTCGCTGAAGATCGATCGCTCGTTCATCTCATCGATGATGGCTTCCGACGACGATCGCGCAATCGTGTCGGCGGTGAGCCAACTCGGCAACGCCCTGGATCTGATCGTCGTGGCCGAGGGGGTCGAGGAGCTTGCCATCCGAGGCCACCTCCATGATCACGGCATCAAGGTAGATCGCCTCCAGGGTTATGCGATCGCTCCCGCCATGCCGGTCGATCAACTGATTGCCTGGAGCACTGAGCCGGTTGTGGTCGACGACCCGAGGGGCGTTGTCGCCTAGGAATTCGGTCGCTTTCGGTACTTGCCGGTAACGTGCGCCCGAATGAGTCTCACACCCGTCACCCTCCAAGGGGCCGGAGTGACGATCGCGGCGGATCGCCGCGGCGACCCCGCCGACCCATCCGTGCTCTTCCTTCACGGCGGCGGGCAGACGCGCCACTCGTGGGGAGGAACAGCCGACGCTTTGGCCGGACATGGCTGGTGCACCTACAACCTCGATGCTCGTGGTCACGGCGAGTCCGGCTGGTCAGAACAAGGCCGATATTCGCTCGGCGACTTCTCCGCTGATCTGGTTTCGGTAGTCGATCAACTCCCCGACAAACCGGCGATCGTGGGCGCCTCTCTCGGCGGTCTCGCTTCGATTCTCGCGATCGGACGCGATTGTCCCCAACTGGCGCGCGGCCTCGTGCTCGTCGACATCGTGCCGGCCATGGAGAAGGAGGGCACCGATCGCATAGGTGCTTTCATGACCGCCAACATGGCATCGGGATTCGCTTCTCTGGAAGAAGCTGCGATGGCCGTCGCCGCCTACAACCCTCATCGCAAGCGGCCGCCCAGCACCGAGGGGCTGAGCAAGAACCTGCGTGAGCGCGATGGTCGATGGTTCTGGCACTGGGACCCGGAATTCATCAGGGGTGCGTTCGGCGACCTGCCGTCAGAAGTGCGCGACACGGCACTTCTGATGGAGTGCGCAAAGACCATCGACGTACCGATCCTGGTTGTACGGGGTCGGATGAGCGATGTGATCACCGAGCAAGCGGCACGAGATTTCGTGGCCAGAGTGCCCAATGCCTCGTTCTCTGATGTCGCCGACTCCGCCCACATGGTGGCCGGAGACCGAAACGATGCGTTCACCAGAGAAGTGTCGGAGTTTCTCGACAGCCTCGCCTGACGCCCGCTAACTCAGATAGACGTACTGCTCGTCGAGCATGTGATGGTCGATGCCGTTGGTGGCCAGAAGGGCCGACAGGTCGACGGGTTCGCTCTCGGCGATCTGTTGCATGCCGTGATCGGCCATCACCACGATCGCGGTGCGGTCGAGAGCGCCGGAACGGTTGATTTCGGCGATCACCTCGCCCATCCGGGCATCGGAGTCGTGGATCGCGGCTCGAGCCATGTCGCTGGCGGGGCCGCCGACGTGTCCCGACGGATCGGTGAGGTTGAGGGTGAACCAGGAGAAGCGGGGGAGCGCGCCGAGGTGGCCCCGCCAGATCTGGCAGGCCTGGCTCATGCTGTGAGCATCGACCACGCTCATCGACCTGAACTTGGGTTCGCCCATGAACTCCGCGGTGCGATGCCGGCGGCGTTCCTCCTCGCTCATGTCGATCACCGGCCGGTCGCTAGCCATCAGGGCGTAGGTGGAGTAATCGGCGCCGCGGTCGCCGTATTCGTAGGTGGTGGCCGTGCGGGCGTGGGGGTCGACCCGATGCACCGCTTCGTGCAGGGTCTCGACGTCGGTTCGGAGGTGGTCGCGGGCCTTGATCAGCTGATCGAAATCGAGCAGATCTACATCGCGCCCCCGTGTGCGGTCGTGCCAGGTGTTGTGGAGCACCCCCGAACGGCCCGGGAAGACGCCGGTGGACTCGGTCATGTGGTTGGCGAGGGTGGATGTGGGCAGCGCGGCGAAGGCGCCATGGCGATACGAGGTGCCCAGCGCGATCAGAGCAGCGACATTGGGAGCCCGACCGGCCGCGGCTTCCTCGTGGAGGGTGTTGATGTTGACCCCGTCCCACAAGAAGACCACGACGTGCTCGGCGTGGTCGTCGGGATCGATGAGTTCTGAGCGTTCGTTGCCGTCCTGAATCCGCAGCCGCACACCGGATCGGGGCGCGCCCAACCCGTCGTGGCCATCGATTGGATCCAGGCCCATCAGAGCAGCGAGCGTGGGGGCCACATCGACGGTGCGGAGGTGCTCGTCGACCACACCTCGGGCCAGCACGCCGGCGCCGGCCGCGATGAACGGGGCACGGGCCTGCACAGCACCCAGTGAGCCGTGCTCGCCGGCATTGGTGTGAAAACGATGGGTGGGCGAGTGGAGGATGGCGATATCGGGCGCATGAGGAGAGTCGAAGTACTGGGCCATCGATTCCATCGCGTAGGGAGTGGCGTGTTGGCCGAGGCGATCTGACGCACCGTCTTCTTCAGCACCCACGGAGATGCGCTCGTCGGTGTGCTGGTTACGAAGAGGGCTCAGCGGTGTCTCGCTGATCGTCTCGAAGCCGTCGTCGACCCGTCGGAACTCGACTGATCCCTCCGCGGATGCCGCGCGATAGCCGACGTCGATGCGGCGAACGATGGTGTCGACCTCGGCGGTGAGGGCTGGATCGGTGAGGAGTTCTTCGGCACGTTGAACGGTCACGAAATCCGATGGTACTGCTGCTGGGGTTGACATTTCGGCCGATCTAGTTAGCGTGTCCGCAGTGAGGCAACCACTATCAACCCTGCTTCTTCTCGTGTAGGCGAGCGCCACATACCGGCGCTCGCCGAACCCCTCGTGCCCAACGGCTCGGGGGGTTTCGTGTTTTTCGGAATGATCCGAACAGCAGCGAGCACCACCGACCCGAAGGAAAAACCCATGTCCACGATGCCGTTCGAGAAGTACCGCCCATATCCGGCGGTGGAGCTTCCCGACCGCACCTGGCCCGGTCGTCGTATCGAGACCGCGCCGGTGTGGTGTTCTGTCGATCTCCGCGACGGCAACCAGGCGCTCGTGGATCCGATGGACGCCACCCGCAAACGACGGATGTGGGATCTGCTCGTCGACATGGGGTTCAAGGAGATCGAGGTGGGGTTCCCCGCCGCGTCACAGACCGACTTCGACTTCGTGCGCGACCTCATCGAAGGTGGTCATGTTCCCCCAGATGTCACCATCCAGGTGCTCACTCAGGCGCGCGCGGATCTGATCAACCGCACCTTCGAGGCGATCGAGGGTGCGCCCAACGCCATCGTCCATCTCTACAACTCCACGTCCACCACCCAGCGAAGGGTGGTGTTCGGCACCGATCGGCAAGGCATCATCGACATCGCCGTCCGGGGCGCCCAGATCTGTATGGAAGGGTTTGCCCGTTCCAGCGACCCCGGGTCGATCCGTTGGGAATATTCCCCGGAGAGCTACACCGGAACCGAGCCGGAGTTCGCGGTTGAGGTGTGCGAAGCGGTGATGGACGTGTTCCAGCCCACTGCCGCCATGCCACTTGTTCTCAACCTGCCGGCCACGGTGGAGATGTCGACCCCCAACCTCTATGCCGACATGATCGAACGGTTCTCCGACACGATTCGCGATCGCGACACCGTGCGGTTGAGCCTGCATCCCCACAACGACCGGGGTACCGCCGTCGCCGCTGCGGAGTTTGGTCTCATGGCCGGCGCCGACCGGATCGAAGGCACCCTCTTCGGCAACGGCGAACGAACCGGCAACGTCGACATCGTCACCATCGCCCTCAACCTGTTCACCCAGGGCGTCGACCCCATGCTCGACATGAGCGACATCGACGAGATGCGCCGGGTGTACGAGTTTTCCAACCGCATGACGATTGGCCCCCGTCACCCCTACGTTGGGGACCTGGTCTACACGGCGTTCTCGGGCAGCCATCAGGACGCCATCAAGAAAGGTATGGCCGACATCTACGACGTCCAGCCCGGCGAGGAACTCGCCGGCATCTACGACGCCTGGGACGTGCCCTATCTGCCCATCGATCCCCGCCACCTCGGCCGCAGCTACGAGGCCGTGATCAGGGTCAACAGCCAGTCGGGCAAGGGTGGGGTGGCCTATGTGCTGCTGCACGAGTACGGCCTTGATCTGCCGCGCGCCCTTCAGGTCGACTTCTCCAAGAAGATCCAGAAGGTCACCGAGGACACCGGCACCGAGATCACGTCCTATGAGATCCAACGCCGATTCATGGCTGCCTATGTGGAGCCGCCGAGCCCGAAGATCGAGATCGTGGGCCACCGCTCCTCGAGCGACACCCTCGATTCCGGAAGCACCTCCCTCGAGGCGAAGTTGATCGTCGACGGCAAGGAGATGATGGTGGCCGGCGAAGGCAACGGCCCCATCGATGCCTTCGTGCATGGCCTGCGCACCGCAGATCTCTTCAACGGCAAGATCGTCGACTACAGCGAGCACACCATGGGAGCGGGTTCCGATGCCACCGCGGTGGCCTATGTCGAGATCGACACCGAGCTTCGCGACACCACTTGGGGAGTGGGGTTACACCAGTCGATCGTTTCAGCGTCGCTCAGAGCGATCGTGTCGGCGGTGAACGCGCTGGCGGCGAGCGGTCGGCTGTGATGATCGGGAGCACAAGGCCCCTGTCGGTGAGACGTCTCTTCGCGGTGCTCGCGATCCTTGTCGTGCTCACCGCGGCGTGTGGCGGTGGCGATTCGGGCACCGCACCCGACGAGTCGGCCGGGAGCGATGAATCCGACACTCCCACCGGCGACGCCGAGTCTTCAGACGACGCAGACGTCGATGCCGAGACCGGTGCAGATCCTGAAGACGAACCGAGCGAACCGGGTCCGGTCGAGCTAGCGGGCGGCGAGGCCGACATTTACTGTCGGTTGGCTCTCGAGAATGATCAGGCCAGCGATCTCTTCGACCCAACCGCTGGGCCTGAAGCAGCTGAAAAGTTCGTCCGCGAATCTCAGGCTGCGCTGGCCCAAGCCATCGTTGTCGCGCCTCCAGGGCTCAGAATCGATTTGGCCACGATCGCCGAAGGCATCGACGCGCTGGCCGAGATCCTGGAAGCCAACGACTGGGACTTTCTCGCATCGCTGGAACCCATCGAATTGCTGACCGCGTCCTCTGAGCAGGAGGCAGCCCAGGACAGGATCGATGCCTGGGAGGAGCTCAACTGCAGCCAGTCGGTTCAATCCTCTGAGGAGTCCGCGTCGGGATCGATCGGAGATGCCTTCGCCTCGCCCGAGGCGCTCGAGGCTCTTCTCGGTAGCGATGCAGGGCGGGAGTTGCTGATCAGTGGCTTGGTCGAAAATGTCGACCTCACGCGCGATCAGGCAGGGTGCCTGCTCGACAATCTCGACCTCCCGGCGGTGGCCGCCCTGGCCGAGGGCGCCGATTCCGAGGCGGATCTGATTGCCGAGCTCTTCGCTGCACTCGATGTGTGTGGCATCTCCCTGGCCGACTTCGGCTAGAAGGTCCGGTAGGCCAGTTCAACGATTTCCGGCGACGCCTTGTAGCCCGAGTGCGCCGGTGTCAGCCTCCGCTGGTGGACCAGTGCCAGGGTTCGCTCGGCAGATTGTAGAAACCGAAAGCGGGGCCGAGCCGAGACAAGGCCTGGAACACCTCAGAGCTCCGCGAGCGTAGGACACGTCCGCCGAAGGTAAAGTCGATGGCCAGGCCGAGTTCGTGTTGGGACAGACCGGGTCGGGCGGTGGGGGGACGACATCGCGAAGCAGACATCTCCCAGATCGCGAAGTCGGAGGAGCCACAGTTGGCCCGACGAAGGCGAATCTGGCTCTCGATGCTGCGGTAGCCGCCCCCACCAAGGGTGAATCCTTCGGCCGCCATGGCGGCCAGCAGTCCCTCCAGTTCGTCCCTGATGAGTATGTTGACGACGATCCCTCGCACACTCACGACATCGATCTCGGTGCCGGTAGGGAGGGTGACGCTGCCACCGGTGGCGGGGCGGCGGGCCGCGATCGCGTCGGCTATGCGCTGCTCTCCCACCCGGATCTCATCGGCCAGCGAGGCGTCGAGGGAGCTGAGCGCGGCCATCTCCGAGAGGCGCGATTCGAGCCGGACGTTGACCTCGACCAGCACTGTCTCTTGGCGCTCCAACGCGACGGCGAGGGCATCGAGGCGAGCCTCCACATCGGCCCGAAGAACCCCGGCTTCAAGGAATGCGTCGGCCGCTATCTGGCGCTGGAGCTCGAGCTCGGCGCCGATGCCACGCAAGGTATCGAGCTCCTCGAGACCGGATCCGGTTCCGAACTCCACGAGGGTCTCTTCACGCGCCGCTCCCCATGGGTCGGCACCGAGAGCTTCGATGTCTTCTGGGCCCTGGAAGGAGACATAGGACTGGATCGCCGCGGCCTGAAGATCGGTGCGAGCCTGGTCTTGTTGGGCTTCCAGAGCAGCGATGGTCTGATCGGCTTGGGCTTGGATCACTTCAGCCTGGGCGACGGCCCGCTCCGCGGCATCTACTGCCGCCTGCTGGGCATCGACGCTTCCCTGGAGCGTCTCGAGTGCGTCGGTGAGCAGGTCGACGTCGTCGGAGATCGCATCTACCTCGGCCGCGACGTCGGCGGCGTCGTCTTGCACCTGCTTGCGTTGCTCACGGAGTTCGGTTGGGGTCTCCGCCGACGCGAGACTGCCGGCCGCGGCGAGGGCGACGAGGGTCGGGATCACAATCGCCACAAGGCGAGTTCGAGAGAGGAATCGAGAGAGGCGCATTTTCGTCACGTGATTGCAATGAACAGCCCCGAACGGTACCAGTGGTACCGCGCTTCTGTCGTGTCGCCCGCCCGCGGGCCAGGACTTGTCAGTCGTTCTTGGTGGTGAGGCGCCGTCGACCGCGAGCTGCCGCGGTCGCCGGAGATCGGGCCGCCGCACTACGGTCCGGCCATGGATCTCGGAATCCTCTGGGGCTACTGGGGTCAATCGATGCCCGAGAACTTCGTCGCACTCGCCGTCGAGGCGGAGAAGGCCGGCTACGACGCGGTGTGGACTGCGCACCCGTGGGGATCCGATTCCCTTTCGCCTCTCGTGCTCCTCGCCGGTCACACCGATCGGATAAGGCTCGGCACCGCTGCGGTGCAGATCCCGGCCCGCTGGCCGGCCGAAGCGGCCATGCATGCGGCCGGCCTCGACCACATCTCAGACGGTCGCTTGATCCTCGGGCTCGGTATTTCCGACCCCCAGGTGGTCGAGGTCGGGTACGGCATGTCGTCGTCGTTGGCCCCCACCCGGGAGTACGTAGAGGTTCTGCGGCGAGCCTTGCGCCGCGTAGGCCAACCGCCGGGGGAGGTTCCCATCTGGATCGGAGCCGAGGATCTCGAGAACGTGAAGCAGGCGTGTGAGATTGCCGATGGCTGGCTCCCTGCGTACTACTCACCTTGGCGGGCCGAGGTATACCACGATCAGATCAAGGAGCGGCCACCGGGTTTCGAGATCTGTGTGAACACCTCGTTCAAGGTGCACTTCGATGTGGAGGAGGCCCTGGGGGCCACCCGGCGGTCACTGGCGTTCCGCATCGGAGCCACCGGAGCCCAGGGCCAGAACTACCAGGCCCGACTCATGGGTCGTATGGGTCTGGAGCGGGAGGCGAACCTGATCCAGGAGCTATTTCTCGAGGGGAAACATGATGACGCGGTCGCCGCGGTGCCCGCCGAGTTCGCCGATGAGATCTCGCTTGTGGGCTCGGTCGACCGGATCAAGGACCGTCTCCAGGCATGGGATGAGAGCGCGGTGACGATGATCAATGTGGCGCCCCGCAGCGTGGAAGAGGTGTGGCGGATCGCCGAGATCGTGAAGGGTCAGTAGCTGCCCTCCCAGGTGTAACTGACCGCCTCGCACTCCACTTCGTCGGGGTCGTCGAAGTAGAAGCGGCTTCCGGGGTCGTAGGTCTGGTGACTGTGGGTGTCGAGTCCCTCCGCCATGTAGGTACACAGATGGCATAACGCAAGGGTAATCTTGTGAAATCTGCTATCGTTATCCGCATGGCAGATTCGCCACTAGGCCCGGCCCAGCGCCGCATCGTCGATCATCTCAAACGCTCGGGACCCTGCACCACCGCTGCCCTGGCGGGGGCCCTCGGGGTCACCACCCAGGCGGTGCGTCCTCCTCTTGCCGAACTCGAGGAGCGGGCTCTGGTTGTGGCCGAAACGGTAGCCACCGGTGCCAGAGGTCGACCCCCTCTCGGTTGGGCGCTCGCCCCTCTCGCCATCGGACTCTTCCCCGACCGCCACAGCGACCTCACCGTGGAGCTGCTCGACGCGATGAGGTCTGCTCTCGGAGACGCCGCCGTCCAGCAGGTTCTGGTCGAGCGCGATCGCGGCCAACTCGCCACCATCAAGGCCGCCATGTCGCCCGCCGCCGACGTCGCCACCCGAGTCGAAGTGCTGGCCCGCACCCGCACCGAGCAGGGCTACATGGCCGAGGTCAGTGAAGACGATGGCGAGTTCGTGTTCGTCGAGCACCACTGTCCGGTATGCGCCGCTGCCACCGCCTGTCGGGGCCTGTGTGCCAACGAGCTCGAATTCTTCCGCGATGTGATCGGTTCCGGTGCCAGCGTCGAACGAACCCAGCACCTCTTGTCGGGCGATGAGCGCTGCACCTACCGGATCAAGGTTGCCTCGGTGTCCGAAGCGGGCTGAGCTGGCTAGCTTCGCTGATATGTCCGAAGGTGCTCACACCCGAATCGTCGAGATTGGCACCCCCCTGAGCCGTCCCGCCGGGGCTGTGATCTTCAATGAAGGAGACTTGTCCGCGTCGGTCTACGCGATCGTCGCGGGTCGGGTCCGGATCCAGGTGGCCACACCCACGGGAGGCCGGCTGGTCATCGCCTTGAAGGGACCAGGTGAGATCTTCGGTGAGTACGGTGCCCTCGACGGCGCGCCTCGCTCGGCCACCGCCTCGTGCATCGAACCCGTGGCGATCGCTCAGCTGGGCACCGACGGATTCCTTGAGCTACTGGAGCGCGAACCCTCACTCGCGCTGCCCCTGCTGCGAAGCCTCAGTGGCCAACTTCGCCAAGCCGTGCGGCGCACCACGATCCGCAACAGCGCCGACACCGCCACGCGGGTTGCTCAGCGCCTCGTCGAGCTTGCCGATCGATTCGGCGAGTACAACGACGATGGCATCGATATCGACCTCACGATCACCCAGGACGAGCTCGCGGGATGGATCGGTGCGACCCGTGAGTCCACTGCACGGTGCCTCGCCCAGCTGCGCGACTCGGGATTGGTCGCCACGGGGCGGAGGCGCATCACTGTTGGCGACGTCGAAGCTCTGCGAAGGGTGGCGATGTGAGCCGCTGGAACGAGCGCCGTGATGTGCGGCGTGGCGGTGCCTACGACTCGCGTTGGGAGGAACTCGAAGCTGCAGGCCAGCCGATTCACGGCGAGGCCGACCTCATCGAGTCCCTGATGGTCGACCGGCGCGAGTCGTCGGACTCGCCGCTTGTGGTGCTCGACGCCGGATGTGGCACCGGCCGGGTGGGGATCGAACTGGCCAAGCGTGGTCTCGAGGTGGTCGGCGTCGATCTCGATCCCTCCATGCTCGCCACCGCCCGGGAGAAGGCGCCCCACATCGAATGGCACATCGGAGATCTTTCCCAGATCACCCTTCAGCGGGAATTCGATCTCATCGCCCTCCCCGGCAATGTGATGATCTTCCTCGCCCCCCACACCGAGCAGCGAGTGCTCACCAACCTCGTGCGCCAACTCCGACCCGGTGGGCTGCTCCTGGCCGGATTCCAACTCGGAGCCGATCATCTCTCACTCGCCGAGTACGACACCTATGCGGCCGCGGCAGGCCTCGCGCTGCGGGATCGGTGGTCGACGTGGGGACGCGATCCCTATCTCGATGGCAACTATGCGGTGTCGCTTCACCAACGACATGACACACTCGCCTGATGCACGACTTCGAGGGCCGCACCGCGGTCATCACCGGTGGCGCTTCGGGTATCGGCCTGGCCACGGCTCGTCGTTTCGCCGAGGCGGGCATGAATCTGGTTCTGGCCGACATCGAGGAACCTGTCCTCGAAACCGTGGTCGCCGAGATGGAGCAGTCCGGGGCTTCGGTCATCGGGGTGCGCTGCGATGTCGCCGACCTGGGATCGGTGCAGGCCCTCGCCGCTGCGGCTCACGAGCGGTTCGGCCCGGTGCACGTGCTGTTCAACAATGCCGGCGTCGTGACCGGTGGCCCCCTCCTCGCCGACGACGATCAGTTCTACGAGAAGTTCAACTGGACCATGGGTGTCAATCTCATGGGAGTACTCCACGGCATACGCAGCTTCGTGCCCGCCATGCTGGCCCACGGCGAGCCCAGCCATGTCGTTAACACCGCGTCGATGGCAGGGCTCCTGCCTGCTCCGATCGGCGGCTACACGGTGAGCAAGTATGCGACGGTCGCCCTGAGCGAGCTTCTCGCCCAGGAAACTGCGGGCACCAATGTCGGGGTCTCGGTTCTCTGCCCCTTCTTCGTCAAGACCCAGATCAGCGACTCGACTCGGAACATGCCGGAGCACCTCGTGCAGATGGAGGAGCCTTCGGCCGAAGATGAGGTCCGCACCGAGGTGATCCGAGGTCTTGTTGCCGGCGGGATCGAACCCTCGGCGGTGGCCGACCATGTCCACGACGCCGTTATCGAGGGCCGGTTCTGGATCTTCACCCACCCGGGTTCCGAAGACCATCCGCGGGCGCGAGCGGAGCAGATCGCGAGCGGTACGGCGCCGGCGCCGTGGGAAGCCTGACCACCTGCTCGTGGAATCGCTCGACGATCACGCGCTTGCCGCTCGTATTGCATCCGACACCGGCGACCTCCTGGTCGCCCTGATCAAGGATCCGTCGCGAGCCCGCGGTTGGGGAGGCCTTGAGTACGAGGGTGATCGCGCCGCCCACGACCACATCGTCGCCGAGTTGCATCGCTGCCGGCCCCACGACTCCGTGCTCTCCGAAGAGGGCCACGACCATCCGTCCCGCCTCGATTCGGATCGGGTGTGGATCGTCGACCCCCTCGACGGATCCAGCGACTTCGGATACTCACCTCACTGGTCGGTGCATGTGGCATTGGTGAAAGGCGGCGCTCCCATCGCCGGCGCGGTGGCGGTACCCGGCTGGGAGACCACCTGGGCCACCGACCCACGCCCCGAGCCGATCACCCAGAGGGTGGCCGACGCACCCAAGATCGTGGTGGGTCGGTCTCGTAGTCATTACGACGGCCGCCTGCTCCAGGAGGCTCTCGGCGCCGAGGTGTACGCAGTCGGATCCGCCGGAGTGAAGGCGATGGCAGTGGTGCGAGGCGACTTCGACGCCTACGTGCACGGAGGAGGGCTCTATGAATGGGATTCGTGTGCCCCGGTGGCCGTGGCCCGTGCCGCGGGTCTGCGTTGCTGCCACCTCGATGGCGGCGAGCTCGAGTTCAACAAGCCTGATCCGTGGTCGCCCGGACTCATCATCTCTCGGCCCGAGCTCGCGGATCAGCTGGTGGAAGTGATGACCGAGCGCGCCTGGTGAGTGAGGCATCGATCCGGACGAATGGCCGGATCGCGGTCCGAAAACCGTAATCTCCCCGTAATATTGCGACCCATGCGCCTGCGCCTTCTCAGTGTCCTGCTCATCCTCGCGTTCGCCGCCGCAGCCTGTGGCGGGGGTGGCGACGCCAGTGCCGATGAGCTGATCGACGACGTCTCGGTCGGCGATGACGCGGCAGGCACAGACGATGCGGGGGCGTCGTCGGCCACCAGCCCGGCCGAACCCGTACTGAGCCCGCCATCCACCCGCGGCCCCGCCCCCGTCGTTGATGTCGAACCCCTCGGTGGAATTGGGAGCATCAGCGTCTTCTCCGATGATCCTCCCTACACCGGCGTGCTCGGGCAGCTCGACCCCGACCGCAACATCGTGGCACCCGCGGCCTTGCCGCCCGCGGCGAGCGCCGCAGGAATCGCCCCCCTCACTGGCCTGGCCCTCATCGGTCCATCGCTCGCCGATCGACCCGCCATCGTCGTGAAGATCGACAACACCGAGAAGGGCCGGCCCCAGGAGGCGATCTCACAGGCCGACATGGTCTACGTCGAACAGATCGAGGGCGGCTTCACTCGGCTCGTGATGATTTTCCATTCCAACACCCCCACTGAACTCGGCCCGATCCGATCGGGACGCACCACCGACATAGCCCTGCTCGGGTCTCTGAACCAGCCGGTCTTCGTCTGGTCCGGGGCCAATCGTGTGCACGCGTCCCTGCTGCGCCGCCAGAACATCGTCGACCTCGGCGCCGGTACCCGCACCGAGTACACCCGGTCGCCTGATCGCCCCGGCACCTACGACCTCATGACCGACCCTTCGATCCTGTGGGGGATTGCCGAGGAGAACGGCGACGGCGGCGCACCCCTGCCCCATTTCGAATACCGCGACGACACGATCGGGCTGCCCGGATCTGCCGTTGCCGCGGCCGGCGCGTCCATTGCTTACCCCTCCCTCACATCGGACTGGTTCTGGGACACCGTCGCGGAAGGCTGGCGCCGCACCCAGAGCGGCTCCGAACATGTCGACGCCGATGGCGTTTCGGTGCTTGCCGCCAACGTCGTGATTGCCGAGGTCGCCCATGTGCGCACCGGCAGCACCGATACCGCCGGTTCTGCGGTCTATGAAGAACAGTTCCTCGGCTCGGGCCGCGGCTGGGTCCTCACCGATGGCCATCTTGTGGAGGTCACCTGGACCAAGCCGTCGATCAGCTCGGTGGCCACCTGGACCACCGCCGACGGTGTTCCCGTCGCCCTCATGCCCGGCCAGACCTGGATCGAGTTGGCGCCCGAGGGTTCGGTGACCATCCGCTAGCTCACCTGGTCAGAGCTTCTGGAGAAGGGTTCCCGTTCCGAGCCCACCGCCACAGCACATGGTGATGATGGCGTACTCCTTGTCGGCGCGGTGCAATTCGTGCACTGCCTTCGTGGTGAGGACGGCGCCGGTGCCACCGAGAGGGTGGCCGAGGGCGATCGCTCCGCCGTTTGGGTTGACGGTGCTCATGTCGGCGCCGAGTTCGCTTTCCCAGGCCAACACCACCGACGCGAATGCCTCGTTGATCTCCACGACATCGATATCGCTCATCTCGAGCCCGTTGTCGGCCAGCAGCTTCTGGGTGGCGCCGATCGGGCCGGTGAGCATCAGCACGGGGTCGGAGCCGACAAGACATACATCGACGATGCGGGCCATCGGGACCAGGCCGAGTTCGTCGGCTTTCTCGCGGGTCATCATCAACACCGCGCCGGCACCATCGGAGATCTGGCTCGACGTGCCCGCAGTGTGAACGCCGTCTTCGCGGTCCACCGGCTTGAGCTGGGACAGGCCCTCGAGGGTGGTGTCGCGCATGCCCCCGTCGCGAGTGACCGTGAGAGTCTCGCCGGTCTCCTTGCCGTCGTCGTCGAGGATCGGAACGTGGATCGGCACGATCTGGGTGGCGAAGGCACCCTCATCCCAGGCCTTGGCCGCGAGCTCCTGACTTCTCAGGCCGAAGGCATCGGTCTGCTCGCGGCTGATGCCCCACTGCTCGGCGATCCGCTCGGCCCCCTCGAACTGGGAGGTGAACTCGAAGTGTTCCCAATAGCGCTTGTTGACCGGACGGCCGTAATCGCGGTTGCTGGTGGTGGAACCCATGGGCACCCGGCTCATCAGCTCGACCCCGCACCCAACCGCGGAGTCGACCACGCCCGACTTCACCAGTGAGTAGGCGATGTTGGTGGCCTGCTGCGAGGAGCCACATTGGGCGTCGACGGTGGTGGCGGCCACCTCCAGAGGGAGGCCCGCAGCCAGCCATGCGTTACGAGCCACGTTCATCGTCTGCATGCCGACCTGGTCGACACATCCACCCACTACCTGGCCGACTTCGATCGGGTCCATGCCCGTGCGATCGAACAGGGCTTTCTGGACGTCGCCGAGCAGGTTGATCGCGTGGCCGGTGGCCAGTTCACCATTGCGGCGACCAACCGGGCTTCTCACCGCGTCGATAATGACAACTTCGCGTTCGCTCATAGCGGGCACTGTATGTCGCCGACTACGTTTCGGCCTATGCATGACACGTACCTGATCATCCACATCCTCGCGGCCGGCACCTGGTTCGGCACGAACATGGTGCAGGTCGCCGTCAATCCCGGAATCAACAACAAGGCGCCCGTGATCGCCGCGGAGTGGCATCGCACACTCGAGAGGTTCGCGATCCGGATCTACATGCCTGCGGCGATAGTGAGCCTGGTCACCGGCCTCCTTCTGGTGCTCGCGGTCGATGAAACCAGCTTCGAAATGTCTGATCTGTTCGTCTCGGTCGGATTTCTCATGATCATCGTCGGCGCGGCCATGGGGATGGGCTTCTTCATCAAGAAGAATCGGGCCGCTGCCGCCGCCTACGAGGCCGGCGATATCTCGCGGGCCGCCGACATCGAGAAGAAGATCGCATCCGCCGGCCTGCTCGACACCTTGTTGATCAGCCTCACAATTGTGGCGATGGTTTCCAAGTGGGGGGTCTGAACCCATGACCGAAGTCAACGCAGATCGCACGGTCTTTCGCACCTGTCCCCTCTGTGAGGCCACCTGCGGCCTCGAGATAGAGATCCACGACGGGGCGGTGAAGCGGATCCGAGGCGATCGCGACGATGTCTTCTCCCACGGCTTCATCTGTCCCAAGGGGTCCACCCTCAAGCAGCTCCACGACGATCCCGACCGTCTCCGCAAGCCGGTCGTGCGCCGCGGCTCGGGCGCTGATGGCACCGCGATCTTCGAGGAGGTGGAGTGGGACGAAGCATGGCGCGTCGTGGAGGAAAAGCTCTCCGCAGTTCGCGACCCCCACGGCAACGACGCCATCGGCGTTTACCTCGGCAATCCGAATGTGCACCTGCTCGGATCCTCCACCCACACGAGGCCTTTCCTTCGGTCGCTGGGGAGCCGCACGAGGTTCTCGGCCAGCACTGTCGATCAGATGCCGCGCCACGTGGCTTCGGGCTACCTCTACGGAAGCGGTATGTCGATGCCGGTGCCCGATGTCGATCGCACCGACCTCCTGGTGCTGATCGGCACCAACCCGTTCGTGTCCAATGGCAGCATCTGTACCGCTCCGGGTTTCCCCGATCGCATCGACGCGGTGAGAGAGCGTGGTGGACGGGTGGTGGTGATCGATCCCGCGCGCACCCGCACCGTCGAGTCGGCTGATCTTCACTTGCCGATCCGACCTGGCACCGACGCGGTCCTGCTCGCCGCGATCGCTCATCACCTCATCGCCACCGATCGGGTGTCGCTTGGTCGGGTGGAGGCATTTGTCGATGGTCGCGACCAGCTGGCCGAGTCGCTCGAACCGTTCTCACCCGACTATGCCGCCGCCGTCACCGGAATCCCGGCTGCGGAGATCGTCGCTCTTGCCGAGGAGATCGCCGATGCCGAGTCGGCCGCCGTTCACGGTCGAATCGGCACCACCACGGTGGAGTTCGGTACCCTCACCACCTGGTTGATCGATGTCATCGCGATCCTCACCGGCAACCTCGACAGGCCGGGTGGCTCGATGTTCCCGATGTCGGCGATCGAGCGGGTTAGAACCGAACGGGCGGGCCGCGAATATCGGGTGGGGCGATGGGCCAGCCGGGTGAGTGGCCACCCCGAGGTGCAGGGCGAACTGCCCGCGGCCGACATCGCCGATGAGATCCTCGAACCGGGTGACGGCCAACTCAAGATGATGTTCACCATTGCCGGCAATCCGGTGTTGTCGTGTCCCGATGGCGACCGCATGGACGAGGCGTTCGCGGCCCTCGACGCGATGGTGAGCGTCGACATCTACATCAACGAGACAACCCGTCATGCCGATGTGATCCTGCCACCGGTGAGCGCTCTGGAGAAGAGCCACTACGACATCGCGTTCTACGGATTGTCAGTGCGTAATGTGGCGAATTGGTCGGGGCCGGTATTCGGCGCCGATGGTCCGGCGGAGGACGACATCCTCGCCAAGCTCGCCCTCATCTCGCTCGGCTTGGGGCCCGATGCCGATGTCGAGCTGGCTCATGGTCAGGTCATACGGGAGTTGCTCACCTCTGAGGTCGGCGCCGACGGGTCGCCGGTGGCCGGGCGCGACATCGACGAGCTGGTCGCGATGGTCGGTGGTGATGCCGGGTGTGATCGTGTGCTCGACGTTCTCATTCGCACCGGTCCCTATGGCGATGGGTTCGGCGCCGACCCCGAGGGGCTCTCGGTGGACAAGTTGAAGGCTCACCCCCATGGCATCGATCTCGGTGCCCTGCAGCCCCGCCTGCCCGAGTTGCTCAGGAGCCCCAACGGCCGGATCGACCTGTTCGCGGGTCCGTTCGACGAGGAACTCCAACGCCTTGGTGCGGTGATGACCGAGCAGGCCGGTGATGGCCGTCTCCGGCTCGTGGGCCGGCGGCATCTGCGCTCCAACAACTCGTGGATGCACAATGTGGAGGTGCTCGTGAAGGGCAAGCGACGTTGCACCCTCCAGGTTCATCCCGATGATGCGACGCGCCTCGATCTGGTCGATGGGGCCGAGGCAGTGGTGCGGTCGCGCGTGGGCGAGGTGATTGCACCGGTGGAGGTCACCGACGTGATCATGTCGGGAGTGGTGAGTCTTCCCCACGGGTGGGGCCACGACCTGCCAGGGGTCCGCCTCGATGTCGCGCGCAGACACGCCGGCGTAAACAGCAACGTCCTCACCGACCCGGCCGCGATCGACCCCCTTTCGGGCACCGCCGTGCTCAATGGGATCCCCGTCGAGGTCGCTCCCGCCTGACCGGTGGACCGTCCCCCCGAGACCCTGGTGTCGGCAGAGCTCGCGCTGGTCAGAGTTCGCCGGGCCCACGCCCGAGGGCTTGCCCACGCCGTCCAACGGAGCCTGCCAGAACTGTTGCTATTCATGGACTGGGCCGCCGATGCACCAGTCGACGGTGTCGGGTACGAAGTCAATCTGGTCGAAGCGGAGGCGAACTGGGACGCCGACCGGGCCTACGACTATGTGATGCTCGAACCGACATCGGGCGAGGTGATTGGTCGTTGCGGGCTGATGCGGCGCCAGGGGCCGGGCGTGATCGAGATCGGCTACTGGGTGCGGTCCGACCGTGCCGGCGCCGGACTAGCCACCGATGCGGCTCGACTCCTCACCGAAGCCGGGCAGGAGCTCGGCGATGTGGGCACCACCGTGATCCACCACGATGAGGCCAATCGGGCCAGCGGGCGGGTGGCCGAGAAGCTCGGCTACTCGATTTCTGAGCGCCGCAGCGTCGAGATCGATCTACCCGGCGAGACGGGGATCGAGGTGATTTGGGCCCTCACGAGTGGTGAAGCGAGCGCCTGACCTCGCCGCAGAGTTCGAGGGTCTCCAGAGCATCGGCCTGATCGATGGTCATGCAGCGAACGATCAGTTCGTCGACCTCTGCTTCTCGAAATGGAGCGAGCTGTTCGATCACTTCCTGGATGCCGCCGTAGGCAACCGACTCCTTGCCCAAACCCCGATATCCGCGATCGATGAGATCGTCGCCGAGGCGACGGGCGCGGTTGGCGTCGGCCAACACGATGACGTCCTTGCGCATGCATATCCTGCCCTCCCGACCCTCAGCATCACAGGCTTCGCGATAGTTGGAGGTCATCTCCAGCATCTGGGCCGGAGTAGCCCACGGGCCCGCGTACCAAGCATCGCCCTCACGAGCCGCGCGTCGCAGCGGGCCGGGGCCACCAGCGCCGATCCACCACTCGACGGGTTGGGGCGGGCGGGGGCTCACCGCGGCATCGGTGAGGCCGAACCGCTCGCTCGACATGGTCTCGCCTGCGAGGAGTCCCTTGATCAGGCGTATCGATTCGTCGAGATCGGACCCGCGGGTGGAGAGCGACGATCCCATTGCCGCGAACTGGCCGGCCCCGTCCCCGATGCCGGTCTGCACCACGAACGGCCCGTCGCAGAGGTTGGCGAGGGTGCCCACCTGTTCGGCGACCAGTACGGGATTCCACAGGGGCAGGAGAAACAGGCATCCGATGGGTCGATCCGTGGTCCATTCGGCCATCAGCCGGCCGAGCATCGAGACACCCTGGTAGTAGGGGACCGGCATCGAGTGGTGATCGCCCAGACTCAGCGAATCGAGATCGGAGTTGAGTGCGACCCTGGTGCGCTCGATCATCCAGCGCGCGCCGACTCGGTGGTCGTCGGTGAAATGAGTGGACGAGATCGAAACCCCAACTCGCATCGCATGATCCTAGACGCCAGGCTGTCGATATGACGGAGCACGGAACCGATCTCACAGGCGACTTCGCGCATCGGGGTGGTGCCGCCCTCGTGGTGGGTGGGACCGGGCGGCTGGAGCGGCGATATGTCGCGAGCTTGCGGTGCGGGGTTCTGATGTTGCGCTTACGTACCGCACCAATAGGGCCACGGCGGAGTCGTTGGCTGCAGACATCAGCGAGTGGGGGAGAAGAGCCTGGACGATGGGGCTCGAGCTCGAGGACCAGGCTGGCAGCGTTGCGTCGGTCGAGGCAGCATCGTGGCAATCCGCGATGGCAACGGGGCGGGGATCGCGGTCGAGGCCGTTTGTTTCTTGGCATCGCGGCGAGCCGGATCCATCACCGGCCAACATCTCCGCATCGAGGATGGGCCTGTGGCACCGGCATCGGATCGGGTCGACGTTGCCGGAGTCACGCCAGTTGTGGCGTTCCTCTGCGTTCACAACGCGGGACGGTCCCAGATGGCGGCTGGGTTCCTCCGCCATCTCGCGCCAGGCCGTGTCGACGATCCCGCCGGCCAGGGCATCGAAGCGGTGAGGCCGATCAGAGATGAGATCGCCGCAAAGGTGCTCGATCTGATGAGTCGGTTGGGAGTCGAGCCGAAGGGTTGAACTACCCTCCCGTGGTCTCACCACTGGAGGTCTCGTGTATCCCGGAGTTCACGCCGCATCATCTCCCGATCACCCCGCCGTGGTCATGGCGACGTCGGGGAGGGTCATCACCTATGCGGAGATGGATGACGAGGCCAACCGGTTGAGCAATGTGTTCCACGACATGGGCCTGCGGCCGGGCGACCACATTGCCTTCTGTCTCGAAAACCATCCCAGCTACCTGTCGATCTGCTGGGGCGCGGTGTACGCGGGACTGATCTACACCGCGATGAGCAGCCGGCTCACCACCGAGGAGATGGCCTATGTCATCGACAACTGCGGAGCCAAGGCGTTCATCACCTCGCCCCACAAGGCCGACCAGGCGGCGGAGCTGGGCGACCAGATGCCGGAGGTCGACCTGAGGCTGATGGTCGACTCGACGATCGACGGCTACGACTCCTACGAAGACGCCATCGCTACGGCGTCGGCCGAGGCGATCCCCAACCGGGTCGCGGGCACCGACATGCTCTACAGCTCAGGCACCACGGGTCGCCCCAAGGGTGTGCTCCAGCAGATGGAATTCACACCTCTGGAAGAGTCGCGCACGGGTGTGACCAACCTCGTGGCTCTCTTGTTTGACGGCGACTCCGATACCCGTTACCTTTCGCCGGCTCCGCTCTACCATGCCGCTCCGCTGAGGTTCTGCCTGGCAGTCAACGCGCTCGGTGGCACTGTGGTGGTGATGGAGCACTTCGACCCTGAGCAGTTCATAGGGCTGGTCGGTGAGTACAAGATCAGCTTTGCCCAGTGCGTTCCGATGATGTTCGTCCGGATGCTCAAGCTTCCCGAGGCGACCAGGGCGCGGTACGACATCTCCTCGTTGAACGCTGTGGTTCATGCGGCGGCGCCGTGTCCGGTTGATGTGAAGCTGAAACTGATCGAGTGGTGGGGGCCGGTGGTTCACGAGTACTACGCCGGCACCGAAAGCAACGGGTTCGTCTACTGCGACAGCGAGCAATGGCTCGCCCATCCGGGCACGGTGGGAACGGCGCTCGTAGGCGTGATCCACATTGTCGACGATGACGGCAACGAGGTGTCGGTGGGGGATGAGGGCGGCGTCTATTTCGAAGGTGGCGGTACTTTCGAGTATCACGGCGATGCTGAGAAGACTGCCGGATCACGGCTCGCCAATGGCTGGTCGACTCTGGGTGATGTAGGCCGTCTCGATGAGGATGGATTCCTTTACCTCACCGATCGCAAGGCCTACATGATCATCACGGGTGGGGTGAACGTTTACCCCCAGGAGACCGAGGACATTCTCACCATGCATCCCGAAGTGGTCGACGTCGCCATCATCGGCGTGCCCAACGAGGACTTTGGTGAGGAGGTCAGGGCAGTGGTGCAGGCGGTGACGATGCCGGTCGACGATGAGAGCGCTCGCCTGCTCGGCCACCAGCTGATCGCCTACTGCCGCGAGCATCTCGCCGATGTGAAGTGCCCTCGAACGGTTGATTTTCGTGAGGAACTCCCCCGTCACCCGACCGGGAAGCTCTACAAGCGCCTGCTTCGCGACGAGTACTGGGCCGGCACCAACCGCAGCATCTGATCACATGGACCGTCCGGCCCACGGGCACGGGTCTTGCGAACCAATGACCTTCGTCATTTCGGGGTGGGCTGTGCGGACGAAGGCACTCAAAAACTCGGCGTCGGGGGTCGATTGTGGTCGTGGACGAACCCGTGGAGACCGCTGCTATGAGCACCCATACCCAGCCCCCGTATCGTCGAGCGCGCTCAGGTGCCGCCGGCCCGCGCGGTGAAGTCGGTCCCGTCGGCCATCGCTGCCCTCCCCGAAACGGCCTTGGCCTTCACCGGGTTGCGCTATGGGCTCACCTGGTGGGTGGGCGGGGCGATCATGCTGTTGGGCCTCGGCTTCGGGATGCTGGTGTTCAGCGCTCGCCACCGGCGTGAGGATGAGGTCGCCGCCTGAGGCGCTCGGAGCCCGGGTCGGCGGTGATGTCCGTGCCGTTCACCGCTGGCGGCTCGGGTCTGAACCCGGGCCGTAGTCCGTCAAACGGTGGGGCAATAGGGTTGGGCACGATGAACGACCCTTCCCTGGATCTCGCTGGTTTCCCCGCAGCCTCACGCGAGGCGTGGCGGGCTGCCGTCGAGAAGGTCCTGAGGGGAAGGCCTTTCGACGAAGTCCTTGTGAGCGAGTCACGCAGCGGTATCGAAATTCAGCCCCTTTACACCGCCGACGATGTGAGCATCGAGGCGTCGGGTGTGCCGCTCGACGGCAACCGGGTCCTCTCCGGCTGGGACGTTCGTCAGCAGCACCCTGCGACAGATCCGGTCGCCTGCAACCGTCACGTCCTCGAGGATCTCGAGAAGGGCGTCACCTCGGTCGAGCTCGTGGCTCCTGTCGAGGGCTGGTCGAGTGAATCGCTGCACAGCGCATTGAACGGCGTGTTGTTCGACATGGCGCCGGTCGCTCTGGCCCCCCACGCCAACCGCGCGGCCGCCCGCGCCTTCGCGGCCTTGATCGCCGAACGAGGCGACAGTGAAACAACCGGCAGCTGGCTCGGTCTCGATCCGATCGGCGAAATCGTACGCAGTGGCGACGAGTCTTCGCTCCCGGCGGCGGCGAATCTGGCTGCCGATCTCGCCCCTCGGCTCCCTGGGGCCGCCGTGTTCACCGTCGATACCACCCGATACAGCGATGCCGGCGCCACATGCACCCAGGAGATGGCATGGGCTCTGGCCACCGGGGTCGCCTACCTCAGAGCTCTGGAGGCGGCCGGCCTCACCGTGGCCCAGGCCGCGTCCACCATCGGCTTTCGATCAACGGCAGGGGCCGATCAATTCACCACGATCGCCGTGATGCGGGCCTCTCGGCGGCTCTGGGATCGAGTTCTCGACGCGTGCGGGGTGCCTACCGATCATCGTCACCATCAGATCCAGGCCGTAACGGCGCGTTCAATGTTCAGCCGGCGGGATCCGTGGGTCAACATGCTGAGGTCTACCAGCGCTGCCCTCGGCGCCGGTCTAGGTGGCGCCGATGCGGTCACCGTTCTCCCGTTCGACACCGCGATCGAACAAGCCGACTCCTTCGCGCGGCGTAATGCCCGCAACACCCAGTTGCTCCTGATCGAGGAATCACAGCTGGGCCGACTGGTCGACCCTGCGAGTGGCTCATGGTTCGTGGAGTCGCTCACCAACAGGCTCGCCAACCAAGCCTGGGGGATGTTCCAGGAGGTCGAGGCTCGGGGCGGCATCGAGGTCGGCTTGGTCGATGGCTCCATAAGGTCTGCGATTGATGATGCCTGGACGACGCGTCTCGGTCATCTCGCTGATCGCACCGAGCCGATCACCGGCGTGACGGAGTTCCCGGAACTAGACGACGATCAGGTTGCCGCACTCGGCGGCCCGAACCCCACAGGCCTCTCCGAGGGTGGTCTTCCCCTGCGCCGGTTGGCGGCCCCGTTCGAGGCCCTCAGGGATCGCGCCGATCGTGCCGCGGCCGGGTCGACCGGGCGGCCAACGGTGTGCGTCGTCACTCTCGGCGATCTGGCGGTCCATGCCGCCAGATCCACCTGGACAAGCAACCTGCTGGCGGTTGGTGGTGTCGTGGCGCTTGGTTGCGACGGGGACGGAGCCCACTCTCCCCTTCAGGCCGAGGCTGTATTCACCCAGACCGGCTGCGATGTGGCAGTGATCTGTTCGTCGGATGGCGTCTACGCAGAACGCGCGGTGGCAACAGCCACGGCCCTCAAGGAGGCGGGCGCGGCCTTGGTGGCACTCGCCGGGCAGCCCGGTGAGCTGGCCGAGCAGCTCCGTGCGGCCGGGGTCGACGAGTTTTGGCACACGGGGATGGATGTGCTCGACACATTGCGCCGTCTGCACACCACGCTCGGCATCGACTGAGCCGATCAGGCGGGAACAACGAAATGGGATCGCGGTAGGGGAAGATCGCGATCGTCACGGGGGAGTTGGGCCGGATGACGGCGTACCGTGGATGCCATGAGTGCCATCCCGGACTTCACCACCGTCGATTTCGGCGGCGCCGGATCGGCCATCGCCGACCCCCGGTCGACCGACCTCGACGACCTCGTGTGGCACACGCCGGAGGGCATCGACATCCCTTCGGTGGTGGGCGCCGACGACATCGCCGATCTCGACTTCCTCGACACCTATCCCGGCATTGCCCCGTTCCTACGCGGGCCCTACCCCACCATGTACGTCAACCAGCCGTGGACGATCCGCCAATACGCCGGCTTCTCCACCGCCGAGGAATCCAACGCCTTCTACCGGCGCAACCTGGCGGCGGGCCAGAAGGGCCTGTCGGTCGCCTTCGACCTCGCGACCCACCGGGGTTACGACTCCGACAACCCCCGAGTACACGGCGACGTGGGCATGGCGGGTGTGGCCATCGATTCGATCCTCGACATGCGCCAACTTTTCGATGGCATCCCGCTCGATCAGATGAGCGTGAGCATGACGATGAACGGTGCGGTCCTGCCGATTCTCGCCCTCTACGTGGTGGCCGGTGAAGAGCAGGGGGTGAAGCCGGAGCAGCTCGTGGGAACGATCCAGAACGACATTCTCAAGGAGTTCATGGTCCGCAACACCTACATCTACCCCCCGCCCGCGAGCATGCGGATCATCTCCGACATCTTCGCGTTCACATCGGAGCACATGGGAAAGTTCAACTCGATCTCGATCTCGGGCTACCACATGCAGGAGGCCGGGGCCACCGCCGATCTGGAGCTGGCGTACACCCTGGCCGACGGGGTGGAGTACGTGAGGGCCGGGATCGAGGCGGGCCTCGACGTCGACCAGTTCGCCCCCCGCCTCAGCTTCTTCTGGGGCATCGGCATGAACTTCTTCATGGAGATCGCCAAGCTGCGAGCGGCCCGCATGCTTTGGGCGAAGCTGATGGCCCAGTTCGGCCCCGAGAATCCGAAGTCGTCATCGCTGCGCACCCACTCCCAGACCAGCGGCTGGAGCCTCACCGCCCAAGACGTCTACAACAACGTCACCCGCACCTGCGTCGAAGCGATGGCCGCGACCCAGGGCCACACCCAGTCGCTGCACACCAACGCCCTCGACGAGGCTCTCGCCCTCCCCACCGATTTCTCAGCTCGGATCGCCCGCAACACCCAACTCTTTCTCCAGCAGGAGAGCGGCACCTCACGCACAGTCGACCCGTGGGGAGGTAGCCACCACGTCGAATGGATCACCAACGAGCTGGCCCGAAAGGCGTGGGCCCACATCGAAGAGGTTGAAGCGATCGGTGGTATGGCCGCAGCGATCGACGCCGGGATCCCGAAACTCAGGATCGAGGAGGCAGCCGCTCGCACCCAGGCCCGGATCGATTCCGGCCAGCAGGCTGTCATCGGGCTCAACAAGTACCGCCTCGATGAGGCAGAAGAGATCGAAGTGCTGAGGATCGACAACGCCCAGGTGCGCGCCGCCCAGCTCGTCAAGCTCGACCAGCTCAGAGCCGAGCGCAACGGCGCCGAGGTCGACGAGGTACTCCTCGCCTTGTCGCGTGCCGCCGACACCGGCACCGGCAACCTGCTCGCGCTGGCTATCGACGCCGCCAGGGCGAAGGCCACCGTGGGAGAGATCAGCGACGCGCTCGAAAGCGTCTACGGTCGTCATGTCGCCACCATCCGAACCATCGAAGGGGTGTACCGCAGCGAAGTGGGAACCGACTCGAGCTCCATCACCGTCGTTCGCGAGAAGGTAGATCAATTCGCGGCTGCCCACGGCCGACGGCCGCGCATACTGATCGCGAAGATGGGTCAGGACGGCCACGATCGTGGTCAGAAGGTGATCGCCACCGCGTTCGCCGACCTGGGCTTCGATGTCGACATCGGTCCTCTCTTCCAGACTCCTCAGGAAGTGGCCCGCCAAGCTGTGGAGGCCGACGTGCACGTGGTCGGGGCGTCGTCGTTGGCCGCGGGTCACCTCACCCTCGTACCCCAGCTGCGCGATGAACTCGAGACCCTGGGCCGGCCCGACATCAAGATCACAGTCGGCGGGGTGATACCCCCCGCCGATGTTGCCACCCTGCTCGAGATGGGGGCTGTGGCTGTCTACCCGCCGGGAACCGTGATCTCCGACGCTGCTCTCGAACTGCTCGGACACCTCGCCGCGGGCTGAGGGCGCAGAGCGACCGGAGATCAGTCCTCGGTCTGCACCCTCACCAGGGAGACAACGTTGGGTGCGATGTGTTCTTGGATGATGCGCTGGTGTTCAGGGTGAGCGGAGTACGCCTTGTAGTCGTCGACCGAGTCGAACTCGGCCACCACTGCCACATCTGCTGTGCCCGGTGCGAGCCCCATGTCGCGCCCCACCTGGTAGGAGCGGATCTCGGCACAGGTGGGTACGAACGCGCGGAGCTCGGCCACGATGGTGTCGGCTGCATCCTTGGCATCGTCCTTGAGGGTCATGAGAGCATGATGTCGAATCATGTGGGAGATCCAAGCACGAATTCGCTCGCTACAGGGGATCGATGGGCGTGATTGTCCCGAGCGCGTCCTCCACGATCTGGGCCGCGTCGAGGGCGAGGTCGTCGCGCCAGAGGTCGGCGTAGATCTGAACCCCGGTGGGGAGATCATCAACGACTCCGGTGGGCACCGCGGCGGCGGGGACTCCGAGGATGTTGCCCGGCGTTATGAACGGCAGCACCCGCGACATCAGCTCCAACCCGTCGGGCTCGAGGTCTCTGTCGTGCTCGAACGGGCGAGTAGCCCACGCGGGGGTGATCATCACGCTGTGCTCGGCGAAGAAGCTCGACCACACCCGGCCCAGCCGGTGGCGTTCGGTGTGGCAGAAAGCCACCGGCATGTCGGAGCAGAATTCGGGAGCGCGGGCGAGCATCCCAGCTACCTCGGGGCTGAGGAACTGCTCGAACATCGGTAGGGAGGCGGCAATGTCGAATGCCATCATCGAGCTCCAGAGTTCGGTGACCAGGGCAAGCTCCGGCGGAGCTATCTCGGTGATCTCCCAGCCGGCCGCGGCGAGCACGTTGGCCGCTCGGTGGGCGGCGTCGACACATACAGGATCGACCTCGATGCCTTCGGCCGACACGGCCAGGGCAGCAGTGCGGGGAGTATCGGGGCCGATCAGGGCGACGTCGACCGACATCGGATCGCCGGGATCGCGACCGTTGAGTATTCCCAACGCGGCGCGCACATCGCCGATGGTGCGTGCCATAGGGCCTTCACTCGACATGATCTGTCCGTTGAGGCCAGGGTTCTCCGGCATGGTGGTGTAAACGCGGGGGATGCGGCCTCGGGTGGGCTTCAGAGCGGCGACGCCGTTGCAGTAGGCGGGGTTTCGAACGGACCCTCCGATGTCGTTTCCAAGGCCCAGGGGAGACATGCCGGTGGCCAGCGCGGCCCCCTCGCCGCCGCTCGATCCCCCGGCAGTGAGGTGGTGAGCCCATGGGTTGAACGTGCGGCCCCGCAGGGGGCAGGCGGTGTCGATTCGCAGGCCCATTTCTGGCATGTTGGTGCGACCGATCGGGATCGCTCCAGCAGCCTTCATCCGGGCGGTCACCGGTGCGTCGGACGTGGGCATCTCGTTGGCCAGAACCTCCACGCCACGGGTGGTGGCCGATCCCACCAGGTCGATGTTTTCCTTCACCGTGAAGGGAACACCGTGCATGGGGCCCCGTGAATCACGGTCGGCGGCATCGGCCGAATCTGCGGCCTCTCTGGCTTCGTCGGCGAAAAGTACGGTGACGGCGTTGACGCGCTCGTTCACGGCGTCGATGCGGTCGAGGTGGGCGTCGACCACCTCGCGACTCGACACCGTGCCCTCTCGAATCATGGAGGCCAGTTGCCGAGCCGATCGTCGCCACAGTTCGTGACCCATGCAGCTCTCCTTCAGGTGCGTCTGACGGAGAAGGGTACGGCGTCGGTCGTGTCGGCGCCCATTAGGGTTCGGCCATGTCCGACATCGACCTCGACTCCCTTGAGGCTGGTGTGCGCGCTGGCGAGCGCACCTCGATCGGGCAGGCCATCACCCTCGTCGAGTCGACCCGACCCGACCACCGCGTCGGGGCGGCCGCTCTTCTCGAACGCCTGCTGCCCCACACCGGAGGTGCTCAGCGGGTTGGCATCACCGGGGTGCCCGGCGTGGGCAAATCGACATTCATCGACGCCCTCGGCACCCATCTCACCTCCACCGGAAGTCGGGTGGCCGTGCTGGCGGTCGACCCGTCGAGCTCTCGAACCGGTGGCTCGATCCTCGGCGACAAGACCCGGATGGGGAATCTCGCCAACGACGAGAGAGCGTTCATCCGCCCCTCGCCGGCGTCGGGCACCCTGGGCGGAGTCACCCGAGCTACCCGCGAGGCGATGCTCGTGCTCGAGGCCGCCGGCTACGACGTGGTGATAGTCGAGACCGTGGGCGTGGGGCAGAGCGAGACGGTCGTGCACGGCATGGTCGATTTGTTTCTCGTCCTCATGCTCGCCGGAGCCGGCGACGAGCTCCAGGGCATCAAGAAGGGTGTGCTGGAGCTCGCCGACATGTTGGCGGTCAACAAGGCCGATGGCGACAACGTCGAGAAGGCCGAAATCGCCGCCGTCGACTACCGCCGCGCCCTCCATCTGCTCCAGCCTGCTTCACCCAACTGGAGCCCTCCTGTGCTCACTTGCTCGGGTCTTCTCCGCACCGGGTTGGCGGAGCTTTGGGAACGGGTCGAGTCCCATCGTCTTACCCTCACCGAATCAGGTGAGCGTGAGCAGCGTCGACGCGAGCAGCAACTGTCGTGGATGAGGTCCATGCTCCGCGAACGCCTGCTAGAGCGGTTCGATGATCACCCCTCGCTCACGACCCTGCGGCGTGAGCTCGAAGCTGCGGTGCACGATGGAGCCACCACCCCGTCGGTTGCGGTCGATCGCCTTCTCGCCGCGTGGGACGAATGAGCCTGACGGCGGCTCCTCTAACGCCCCACATACCGCCCCAGTGCCCGCTATGTCGGTCCACCGATCTCGGAGATTCCCACCCGGCTACTCTCGTGATGTGGAGCGCCCCGGGTGAGCAAACCTCTTTGGACCGGCACCTGTAGCTCGAGGTGGGCTGGCGCTCACATCGGCAATCTGGAGTGCTTCCGCCCTCGTGCTGGCCGCGGCGATCGTGATGCTCTTTCGCACGATCGCCGTCACCATGGACAGGCGAGAACTAGTGGTTCGGTTCTCCGCTCCCTGGTCGTGGCCGATGCGCATCGCCCGCAAGGACATCGAGTCGGTCACCGCCGAAACGATCGATCCGCTCAAATGGGGTGGCTACGGCTACCGCGGCGGTATGCACCTGTTCAAGAGGGCCGCGATCGTGTTGCGCAAGGGCGACGCCCTCCGATTGAAGCTAAAGAACGGTCGGACCTTGCTCGTCACCGTCGACGGAGCCAGAGAAGCGGTTGAAGTTCTCGACGGCTGAGTCGGCACTCACCCGATAGGTTGCGCCGATGCTGACAAGCACGGCGCGCCGACTACCTCAACTGATCATCGGCCTCGCCGTATTCGGATCTGGCCTCGGACTCGTCGTGCGGGGTAGCAACGGGCAGGGCTCCTGGACCGTCTTTCACGAGGGCCTGTCGATCCGCACGCCCCTGTCGATCGGCACCGCCACCATCCTCACCGGGGCCGTTCTGCTGGTGGTGGTGATCATGATGCGGGTGAAGATCGGCATCGGGACCATCCTCAACATCCTCATCATCGGGCCCTCCACCGACCTCACGCTCTGGCTGGTGGAGGAGCCGGAATCCGCGGTGGTTCGAGGAGCGTTCACGATCGCCTCGCCCCTCGTGGTCGGCCTGGGATCGAGCCTCTACCTGGGAGTGCAGCTGGGGCCCGGCACTCGAGATGGGGTCATGACCGGTCTCCACGACCGAGGCATGAGTATCCGTGCCGCTCGCTCCGGTATCGAAGCGGCGGCCTTCGGCTGCGGGTTCCTTCTGGGAGGAACGGTGGGCTGGGGCACCATCTGGTGGCTGGTGGCCATCGGCCCTACAGTCCAGTGGATGCTGCCATGGTTCGATCGCGGACCTCGCATGGCCGGATGAAAGTGGTGAGCCGGGTGCGCCGATAGTCTCTGCTCGACACTGATGGAGCTTCGTTGCGGCGGATCGGCAATCACAACCGGATCACTCACGCGCCGACCAGCGATGAGTCGAGCGTTTCCTCGTTCCGGGCAGGCGGTGCATGGGCGATCTCGGCCATCCTCACCCTGATCTGGTTGATCGTGGTGGTGGCAACGGGCCTCGTGGGCAGGGTCCTCGAGCATTGGGAGTCTGCACTCACCATGCTCGCGGGGAGCTTCCTCGCCGGGTCGTCGCCCGAGGGCGGTGGCGCGGTTGCCTTCCCCGTTTTCACCAAGGTGCTCCACGTCCATGCTCCGGTGGCCCGCTCGTTCGGCCTCGCCATCCAGGCCGTGGGTATGACGGTCGCCTCTGCTTCCATCCTGATCAACCGACGCCCCTTCCATCGGCGCGGTGCCCTGCTCGGATCGCTGGCCGCAACCATCGGCTTCCTGCTGGCGGTGATCTTCCTCGGCGATCACGACACCGTTTTCTGGCCGCCGTTGATCGGGTCGGGTTGGGTTAAAGCCACCTTCAGTATCGTTCTCGCAACTACTTCGATCGCCATGGTGCGTCACCTCCGCCACGGGTCGGCCGACCATGTCGCCCATCGGTGGACCGGCCGTCACGACACCGGTCTCGTAATTGCGGCCTTGGGCGGAGGGGTTCTGGCCTCCCTCACGGGCACCGGCGCCAACATCGTGGTGTTCCTCTTCCTGGTGGTCCTGGCCGATATCAATCCGAAGGAGGCCCTGGCCTCGGCGATCATCGTGATGACGGTGGTGTCGTTGGCGGGATTCGTGTTGCTCGGAATCCTCGACGGCCAGCTTTACGTCGAGGTCGATGGGGGTCAGGTGGTGATGGTCGGCGATCGTGCCGTGGAGTTGGTGGGAGATCATGCCGATCTTCTCGGACTCTGGCTCGCCGCCATACCGGTTGTGGTGTGGGGGGCACCGCTCGGTTCTTTCGCGGTATCGCTGGTGAAGGAGTCGGTGCTGGTCCGATTTGTCGCCGTGCTCGCGGCGGTCGAGGTGATCACCACCTTCGTGCTGGTGCCCGAACTGCGCCACGACCCGGCTCTGATCGCCTATCTCGCGTTGGGCCTGCTCCTGGTGCCCACCGGCCTGATCTATCTCCGACGCCATCGCGAGCGAATATTCACGGGCACTGCTTCAGGCTGAAGCGGGGCTCGTTTCCGGGGCGGGCCTGAGCGAGCGGAGTCGGACCATGGCCCAGGTGCCGGCGACAGGACCCGGTGCCAGTAGCAAGAAGGCCCAGCCCCAGCCCCAGCGACCCTCGACCACCGGCACGAGAAAGATCGTGAGGACGGTGAGTACGAAACCGGATGCGAGTTGGGTGGTGAGCGCGGTGCCCACCGACTCCTGATCGGCGATCTCCGAGACGATGGTGGAGAACTGGGCCGAGTCGGCGATCACCCAAAAGCCCCAGAACACACCGAGGATGAGCACCAGGAGCGGTGGCGCGTCGACGAGAAATCCTATGAACAAGGCAAAGAAGCCGGAGATGGTCATCGCCGATCCGGCGGCCCATTCTCGCCCCTTCCGGTCGCTGATCCTTCCCCCCAGCCAGCTCCCGAGCGCTCCGGCACCGATCACCACAAACGCGGCAAGCGACGCCCAGCGGTCGGCGTCTGCGGTGCCTCGTCGCTCGAGGAGATCGAGATAGAAGACCCCGAACCAAGACCACATGGCGTAGAGCTCCCACATGTGACCGAAATAGCCGAGCGTGGCCAGGCGTAGCCGTCGGTCAGTGAAGACGACGAAGATACGGCGCCGGTCGAACACGGCTCGGCCGAAGGGATACGGCCCGTCACGGGCACCCCGGTCGGCGATGAGCCCGCCGATCACCGTGAGAATGGATGTGGCGATGATCGTGGCCTCCCAACCGACTCCGCCCAATGCACTCACGAGGTGAGGAAGGGCCGACCCGAGCGTGAGGGCGCCCACCATCACTCCGAGCGCAACGCCTCGCCCGGATCGAAACCAGGTCGCGGCGGCTTTCAGGGCGGGAGGGTAGACCAGAGCGAGCCCGGCACCAGTGAAGCCACGCCCTACCAGGGCAATGGCGGCGTTGGGCGCGATGAGCAGGCTGAGGTTGGCGATCGAAGCGAACACAGCCCCGATCAGGACCAGGCGCCGGGGGGCGATGAGGTCGGCGAGGTTGAACACCGACGACACGACCGCACCCAGAACGAAGCCGATCTGCACCGCGATCGTGAGCCAGGATCCGCCGACTCGCGAAAGGTTGAATTCGGCACGAAGCTCCGACAGCACAGCAGCCGCTGCAAACCAGGTCGTCATCGACAGCACCATGGCGGTGGCGAGTATCGCGAGCTGGCGGTATGCGACCGGCGGTTCAGTCGTCTTGGATCTCAACGTCACGCCAGAAGCCAACCCTATTTGTCACCAGGCGTCGAGCCAGCGGCCAAGGGCGTCGATACTCGAAGGCCGAATCGAGCGCCAGGTCGTCGTCGCCCTGGACATGGAAGTAGGAGGCCTTGCCCTTCCAGAAGCATTGGCTCGTGGTTGGACTATCGACCAAGGCACCCTCGGCCACACTGTCGAGCGGGAAGTAGGTGATGCCCTCGACCCGTCGGATGTCGTCGCTCTCGGCCACCACCACGCCGTTATAGATCGCTTTTGTCATGCTGGGGAAACCGCCCCTGTGGTCTCCCAATTCCACGGTTTCCGGGTTGTTATCGCCGGGCGCCGGTGCGAGGGTTGGGCCGATCGCAGGTTGAACGGAGTCCCTCATGCAGACCCAGATGCTCATCGGTGGAGAATGGCGCGACGGGAGCGACGCAGAACGCATCCCCGTTCTCAATCCTGCCACCGGCGAGGTGATCGCCGAGGTGGCCGCGGGCACACCTGCCGATGCCGTCGCGGCGGTTGATGCGGCCGAAGAAGCTCAGAAGAGCTGGGCTGGCACCGCTCCGAGAGTGAGATCAGAGGTGCTGCGGAGCTGCTTTGAGACCCTGATCGACCACACCGACGAACTCGCTCGGCTCATCACCACCGAGCATGGCAAGCCTCTCGCCGACTCCAAGGCTGAGGTGACGTACGCAGCGGAGTTCTTCCGTTGGAACTCCGAGGAGGCGGTGCGTATCGAGGGCACGATCAAGACCGCTCCCAACGGGCTCCACAAGATGATCGTCCATCACCAACCGGTGGGTGTGGTGGTGATGGTCACTCCCTGGAACTTCCCCGCGGCGATGATCACCCGCAAGGTGGCGCCTGCCCTCGCCGCCGGCAACGCCGCGGTCATCAAGCCTCCCAAGCAGACTCCGTTCACCGCGCTTCGGGTCGCCGAACTGCTCGAGGAGGCGGGAGTGCCGGCTGGACTGGTCAATGTGGTGCCCACCGCCAACTCGGGTGCCTGGTTCGAGGCGGCCACCGATCAACGGGCGGTTCGCATGGTTTCGTTCACGGGATCCACCGAGGTGGGTCGGGTCCTGTTGAAGCGCTGCGCCGACCGGGTTCTCAAGGCCGGCATGGAACTCGGCGGCAATGCCCCATTTGTCGTGTTCGCCGACGCCAACATGGACGACGCGGTGGAGGGCGCGATGACGGCCAAGATGCGCCATTCCGCTGAGGCGTGCACGGCGGCCAACCGGCTGTTCGTTGAAGCGTCCATCGCCGATGAGTTCACCGCTCGACTCGCGGTGGCCATGGGCGCCATGAAGGTCGGCAACGGGATGGAGGAGGGCGTGGCCTGCGGGCCGATGATCAACGCCGGAGCCATCGAGACCATCGATTCGCTCGTGAAGAGCGCCATCGGCGCGGGCGCCTCCACTGCGGTCGGCGGCGCCCCGATCGATGGTCCCGGGTTCTTCTATCAGCCCACCGTGTTGGGCGGTGTATCGATGGAGTCGCCCATCACTCGAGAGGAGATCTTCGGCCCCGTGGCCCCCGTCATCCCCTTCACCGATACCGATCAGATGGTCGACTGGGCCAACGACACGGAGATGGGCTTGGCCGCCTATGTGTTTTCCGGCGATGTTGCTCGGGCCATGGCGGTGGGGGAGCGCATCCATGCCGGCGTCGTTGGTATCAATCGCGGGGCGATGTCTGATCCGTCGGCTCCGTTCGGCGGCATGAAGCAGAGCGGCCTGGGTCGAGAGGGCGCCCACGAGGGCATCTTCGAGTTCTGCGAAACCCAATACATCGCCGCCGCGTGGTAGAGCGCTGAAGCGGGTCCCACTTCGGCCTGCATCTATAGCTACAGTCGGGCCATCAACGACGACCCTGTGCTTCTCGAGAACGGACAGGCCTTCGATCCGGCGCACTACCCGGATCGACCGATAGCAGTGGACACCGAGTCGGGGATCGTCGCGATCGGTGCGCCACGCAGTCGGCGGCACAAGGCCGTTCACGACCTGAAGGCCCCCGATTTCACCTTGCCCGATCTTCGCGGTGGCCTCACCGCGCTGTCCGACCACCGTCACAAGAAGCGCCTGCTCATCGCCTTCTCCACATGGTGAGGTTGTGCTTTCGATCTGCCAGGTTGGCAGGCACTGCAGGATGAGCTCGGGGCCGAGAATCTCCAGATGATCGCGGTGGCCATCGATGAGGACGTGGAGAAGGTGCGCGGGTTCGCCGCCGACATCACCTATCCCGTGCTGATCGATGCCGATCACCTCCTCACCGAGCTCTACGCCATCTCCAACGTGCCCACAGTGGTGATGATCGATGAGGACGACACGATCGCCTACCCCAACTGGAGCGCGTTCGGCACCGACACGTTCAAGGACTTCACCGGCATCGATTCTGAGGCTCAGAAGGACCGCATCCGGGCGTGGGTAAACGACGAGATGACCCCGATGACCGATACCGACGCGAGAGCCGCGGTGGGTGATCTCAGTGCCGACGAGGAGGCAGCGCGCCTCCATTTCCGGATTGCTGCTCACCTGCGCATCGCCGGAGACGCGGCCGGTGCCGAGCGCAACTTCGATCGCGCCGCCGAGCTCGCTCCTCACGACTGGACGATCCGTCGAGCGATGATTCCCCTGCGAGGTGGAGACCCATTTGGTGAGGAGTTTCTGGCGCTCTACGCCGAGTTCGACGCGGCGGGTAGGCCCTATCACGGTGTCACCGGCTACTGAGCCCCGCGCGGAGGATCCGACGAGGGTTCTGGCCCTCGACGGAACGCCGGCTGCTCGATGGCTGAACGTCGCGGTGAAACTCGCGCTCTTCGGGGCGTTCGCGATAGCGGTGACCGTTCCTCTCGACGTGCTGGAGGGCAAGGCGATGGGGTTTCGGGCGCCCCTGTTTTTGGCGTCGGCCATCCTGGTCCCGGTGATTGGCCGCCGACGGGGTTGGACGCCTCATGCCCACGTGGGAGATGCCCTTCTCGCCGCACCGTTCCTGCTCGACACCCTCGGAAACCTGCTGGGCGTATACGACGAGTACCCCATCACCGACGACGTCCTCCATGCCGTCAACTGGGTTCTGCTGGTGGCTGCGTTCCACGCCTTCCGCTTTCGTAGCGTCCACGACCGACGCGACGCCATCATGCTCGGTTATGGGTTCGGGGCCATCGCGATCGTGTGGTGGGAGGCGATGGAATGGCTTGTCTCCGAGGACGGCATCGGTGGGGCCGGCGGACTGGCGCTCACGTATGGCGACACGATCGGCGATCTGGTGTTGTCGTCCACCGGCGGCCTCATCGGGTCGTGGCTGGCGGTGCGTTGGCTGGGTCCGAGGGTTCGAGCGTCGATCACCAAGGCCTGACCGGCTCGTGGTTGGCGTCGCGGCGACGCCCCGCCAGACTCCTCCGATGCATCGACTCGAGACGAAGATTCCCCCCGTGGTCGTCGGTGCGCTGGCTGCGGTGCTGGGCTGGGGAGTTGGCCGACTCGATCTCGACGGCGCCCCCCTCAACAACACAGCTGGTCGTTTGGTGGGCGTGCTGCTCGGCCTCGTCGGCGCCGCGATGGGCGCCACAGGGGTGTTGCAGTTTCAACGAGCGGCGACGACGGTGAACCCCCACTCGATTCACCAGGCGTCGAACGTCGTCTATTCCGGCATCTACCGATTCACCCGCAATCCGATGTACGCCGGCATGCTCCTGCTCGTCGTGGCCTGGTGTGCAGTGCTCGGCACGATCGTGGGTGCATTGGCCGCGACGGCCTTCTTCGTGGCCTCGATCACCCGGTTTCAGATCATTCCCGAAGAACGAATGCTCACCGGCAAGTTCGGCGTCGTCTACACCCAATACTGCGGCCGGACCCGCCGCTGGATCTGAGCTCGGCCGAGCGGGTCAGAAGTCTTCGTCGAAGCTGACGTCGCCCTCGACACCGATCTGGTAGGCGGAAACCTTGCGCTCGAAGAAGTTGGACAGCTCCTGCACGTCTTGGAGTTCCATGAATGCGAACGGGTTGGTGGTGCCGTAACGCTTGGCGACGCCCAACTGCATCAGGCGTTGGTCGGCGACGAACTCCAGATACTTGCGGGTGTCGGCGGTGGACATGCCCGGCACCCCTTCACCGAGGAGGTCCTCGGCGAACTGGAACTCGGCGTCGACAGCATCCTCGATCATGTTGGTGATGCGCTCGGCGAGGTCGTCGTCGAACAGGTGGGGCTGCTCGGCGCGAACCGTCTCGATGACTTCGAAGGCGAAGTTCATGTGCATCGATTCATCACGGAACACCCAGTTGGTGCCGGCCGCGAGACCGTTGAGCAAGCCCTTCGACCGAAGGAAGTAGACGTAGGCGAAAGCACCGAAGAAGAAGAGACCCTCGATGCAGGCCGCGAAGCAGATCAAGTTCATCAAGAAGCGCTTGCGGTCGTCGTCGGTCTGCAGAGGACCACTACCGACAGACGACATCCACTTGAAGCAGAACTCGGCCTTCTTGCGGATCGCCGGGATGTTCTCGATCGCCGCGAACGCCTCGGCCCGCTCGTCGTGGTCGGGGATGTAGTTGTCGAGGAGGTTTAGGTAGAACTGGACGTGCAGCGCCTCTTCGTAGAGCTGCCTCGACAGATACATCCGTGCCTCGGGGGCGTTGATGTGTTCGTAGAGGTTGAGCACAAGGTTGTTGGCCACGATCGAATCGCCGGTGGCGAAGAAGGCCACCAGGCGGCTGATCATGTGCTTCTCGGCCGGCATGAGCTTGCGATCGAGATCGGTGAGGTCATCGGCGAAGTCGATTTCTTCCACCGTCCAGGTGTTCTTGATGGCGTCTTTGTACATCTCGAAGAACTGGGGATAGCGCATGGGCCGAAGGGTGAGATCGAACCCGGGATCGAGAATGCTCGGGTTGGCGCTGGTGGGCGAGGCGTGATGCCCGAGCGTGCTCGGGTCGTACGACGGAGTTAGCTTGAGGTCGTCGGCGAGAGCCATCAGTCGCATGCCTCACATGATTCGGGGTTTTCCAGCGAGCAGGCGGCGGCCTCTTCGTCGGTGAACTGCTTCTTGGGTGCCCCGCCTCCACCGCCGTCAGGCGACGGGCCGGAGGCGCCTGAAGCGGTGGTCTTGTTGATGCGGGTGGCGGGACGACTACGCAGGTAGTAGGTGGTCTTCAGACCGGCCTTCCAGGCGTACATGTACATCGAGGAGAGCTTGCCGATGGTGGGCGACTCCATGAACAGGTTGAGCGACTGGCTCTGGTCGATGAACGCGCCGCGATCGGCGGCCATCTCGATCAGGGACTTCATGGGGATCTCCCAAGCCGTTCGGTAGATCGATTTGAGGTCTTCGGGGACCCGATCGACTTCTTGGATCGAGCCTTCGGACTTTTTCACCGCAGCGATCATCTCGGTGTCCCACAGGCCTCGGCTCTGGAGCTCTTTCACCAGATAGCGATTGATCTGCATGAACTCGCCCGAGAGGGTTTCGCGCTTGAACAGGTTGGAGACTTGAGGCTCGATGCATTCGTAGCAGCCCGCGATCGAGGCGATGGTGGCCGTGGGGGCGATCGCGATCATGAGGGAGTTGCGCAGACCGTGTTTCTCGATGCGCTCACGCAGGGGTGCCCAGCGCTGTTCGTCGGAGGGCTCCACTCCCCAGAGGTCGAACTGGAGGTCGCCCGTTGCAGCGCGGGTTTCCGCGAACGCGGCGTGGGGGCCGCTGGCTTCGGCGAGGTCGGTGGATGCCCACAAGGCGTTGAAGTAGATCTCTTCGCTGATGCGACGGCTGACATCGCGGGCCACTGGCGAGTCGAAGGGGACGCCCATCTTGAAGAAGACGTCTTGGAGGCCCATGAGGCCGAGGCCGATGGGCCGCCACCGGCTGTTGGACACGCCTGCTTCGATGGTGGGGTAGAAGTTGATGTCGACCACGCGGTCGAGGAAGGGCACCACCTGGCGCACGACCTCGCCGAGGCGCACGTAGTCCATCGCGACGACGCCTTCGGACTCCACCACGAACTCGCCGAGGTTGACCGAGCCCAGGTTGCACACCGCGGTCTCGTCCTGGCTGGTGACTTCGAGAATCTCGGTGCACAGGTTGGAGAGGTGCACCACACGTTCGCGGGAGTTGCCTTCGCCACCTGACTCGGGGCCGGTCTGGTTGCACTTGAGGTTGGACGGATCCTTGAAGGTCATCCAGCCGTTGCCGGTCTCGGCGAGGGTCTTCATCATGCGTTGGTAGAGCTGGCGGGCCGGGATCTGCCTCTCGTAGCGACTGTCGGCCTCGGCCTGTTCGTAGATCGATCTGAACTCATCGCCGTAGGTGTCGATCAGTTCAGGCACCTTCTTGGGGTCGAACAGGCTCCACTGCCAATCCTTTTCGACCCGCTCCATGAACAGGTCGGGGATCCAGTTGGCGAGATTGATGTTGTGGGTGCGACGGGCATGGTCGCCGGTGTTGTCCCTCAGCTCCAGGAACTGGTCGATGTCGGCATGCCAGGCCTCGAGGTAGACACACGCAGCCCCCTTGCGCCGGCCTCCCTGGTTTACCGCGGCCACCGATGCGTCGAGGGTCTTGAGCCAGGGCACGATGCCGTTGGACAGGCCGTTGGTGCCGACGATGAGGCTGTTCTTGGAACGGATGCGGTGCCACGCGACGCCGATACCGCCGGCGAACTTCGAGAGGCGGGCGATGTCGGTGTAGCGCTTGTAGATGCCCTCGAGGGAGTCTTCGGGCGAGTCGAGGAGATAGCAGCTCGACATCTGGGGATGGGTGGTGCCGGAGTTGAAAAGGGTGGGGCTGGATGCGAGGTAGGCCAGTGACGACATGAGGTCGTAGAAACGGATGGCTTCATCGGGGTTGGTGGAGAGGCCGCACGCCACCCTCAGGAAGAAGTGCTGGGGAGTCTCGATGACCTTGCGGGTCTCGGGGTGACGCAGCAGGTAGCGGTCGTAGACGGTGCGTAGGCCGAAGAACTCGAAGTTCTTGTCGCGCTGGCTGTCGATGGCTGCGTTGAGCTCGGGAGCGTGGGTGCTGACGAACTCGAGCACGTCGTCGCTGATGAGGCCTACGCGGTGTCCGAGGCTGACCGATTCCGAGAACCAGGGAACGTTCTGATTTCGGACTTCCTTGTCGATGTAGATCGCCAGCATCCGAGCGGCGAGCTTGGAGTAGTTGGGTTCTTCGATGATGAGGCCTGCCGCGGTTCGGATCGACAACTCGTCGAGCTCCTGGGTGGAGGCTCCATCGGCGAGGGCGGCGATCGTGCGGGTGGAGACGACCATGGGATCGATCCCGAGGAGTCCTTCGCTGGCGCGGGCCACGGCGTTGACGATCTTGTTGACATCGACCGGTTCGAGATTGCCGTTGCGCTTTCGCACCCGCATCGTGGTGGCTGTCTCGATGGTGGCGGTGTCTTGCTCGACCGCTGAGAGTCGATCCTCCGTTATTGCCATGTGGCTGCCCCTGCTCCCGCGCCCAGAACACCTATCGAGGCTTGGTGGCTCTCGGCTGTACCACCGCCTCGCCCCCACGAGAGTGCGGAGTTGCAATTACAGCCGCGTAATTACATCAGCGTCAAGAGCTACTTCGAACAATCTTCGGATTGTGCTGAAATAAAGGGTTCCTGAAGGCTCATTCGCGCGGAGCGTGGTTGTGATGTAGCAGCCACACGTGGTGCCCGGTCGGCTTCGTGGCGCTCCTTGTAAATTGCCTAGGCTGGTGGACATGGGAACCAAGAGCGCGCGACCGAACCCCAACTGGCTCGACGACACCGAGCAGCGGGCATGGCGGGGATGGATCGACTCCTCTCGACGCATCCAGACCGCGATCGATCGTCGGCTCAAGGCCGACACCGGATTCACCCTCGACGACTACGAAGTGCTGGTGCACTTGAGTGAGGCCGTCGATCACCGCATGCGCATGTCTGATCTGGCCGCGGAGATAACCAACTCCCCGAGTCGTCTCTCTCAACGCATCGACCGCCTCGTTGCCAAGGGTGTCGTGCAGCGCACACGCAGTGGCGACGACCGAAGGGTCTGGTGGGCCCAACTCACACTCGAAGGGTTCGCCCGGCTCGAGGCGGCCGCGCCGGGCCACGTCGAGGAGGTCAGGCGGGTGTTCATCGACCGGCTCACCGACGTCGAGACCGACTTCCTCGCCGAGCTGATGCCACGGCTTTCGGCCCTCGACGAGACGCCCTGAACTCGTGGGCGCGGCGTCTGCGCATCGCGTGCGAGAGGGTCCGCGAGGCGACGCCACCTAGGCCCAGCGCCCCGAACACATCGAAATTTGGGTTCGTGGTGGACAATCTTTCGGCCCGTGTGGGCCCAAATTTCGTCTTGGTGTCGCGGCGGGGACTCAGCCTGCTGCCGGCTGCAGAACCTCGCGGTTTGGTTCGAGTCTCATCTCCAGCACCGCAATCACGCCGCCCGTCGCAGGGTCGTCGATGATGCTGATCTCACCCGGATAACGGTCGAGGACAACTATCTGCTGGGTCCATGTGGTATCGGTGACGGTGGGTTCCATCACTTCGATGAACCCCGGATCGAAGAAGTTCTCCTCGCCCGGCTGGTAGGTGACTCCATCCAGGCCCGTGGAGTAGATCTCTCGCGCCGCTTCCCCGGATCCGGGGTCGAGGCGGTAGGTGTACTCGAGGTCGATGTAGCGGAGACCTTCATCGGCAGCGAACGAATCGGCCGGCCGATCGCGGGTGGCAAGGCGCAGCTCGATCAACTGAGCACCGGGGGCCACAGGCAAGGCGGCGGAGAGCTGATCGAGCATCGGGACGGGAACCAGGTCCGGCTCAGACTCGAGGGTGATCTCGATCTCGTACCCGGGTTGTCGGTCGTCGCCGAAGATCATGTCCTCTTCGGCCCAGACCCGGGCCACTACCGGTGTGGCATCGACTCCTCCCAAAGGGAAGGTGGCGGCGTTGAGCTGGTAGACGAAATTCACCGACTGGGGGCCGCCGGCTCCGCTGCTCGGGTCGCTTATCACCTGACCGGTATTGCGCCAGCCGAGCGCCTCCATGATGGGGTCGTAGACGAGGCGGGTGTCGATCGTGCCCGGGCCACCCTCGGGAAGTTCGGCATCGATGTCGCCGATGGCTTGGGACGAGAGTGCCTCATAGCTCCATTCCCATCGCCAGTTGGGCTCGGTGCTGTCGGCCCGCAAGATCACCGACAGGGTGTGAGGGGTCGAGCCGGCAGGCACGTCGACACTGATCGGGAAGCCGATGATCCGCTGGGCGAGTTCGAGTGGGTCGCCGGTGCCCTGGCCCCACTCCACGATCAGGCCGGGGATGTCGCCGACATCGACCGTTGGGGGTGGAGCACTGATCGGTGCTGCACTGGTGGTGGTGACGGTGGTGGACGTGCTCGTGGTGGAGCTCGTCGACGTGCCCTCGGGGTTGTCGGCACCGGTGTCGGTGGGGGAGTCGGCGGCGGGTGGGTCGGTGGTGGAACTCGTGGACGTCGACGACGAGGTGGTGCTCGAGCTCTCGGTGTTGTCGCCGCCACCACAGGCCGCGGCCATGAGAGCAAGGGAGGCAGCGAGCGCAGCCATGGTCGGTCGTGATGTGGGGACAGCCATTAGGGGAACCTACGTCGATGACGCCTTTTCACCATGTCGGGCGAATGGATCAGCGGGCCTGGTCGCGGGGGAGGCGTGCGGTGAGCTCGTCGATGTGTTGTAGGAGGCTTGCGATGTGCGCTTGTTGTTGCTCGATGAGACGCTCGGCGGTGTGGTGGTGGGCTGCCATCTCCATCTCGTACTTCACGGTGAGAGCCTCCAGCGCCGCCAGCGCCTTTGATCTCTCACCCTCTTCGTCGTCTTCTGCTTCCTTCGGTGCCTCGGGTGTGTCGAGCTCGAGCTGGTCGGATGCGGTGCTCGGCTCCTCGGGCGTTGCCCCAGCGGGTGGATCAGAAGGGACACGCGGAGGTGGCGGGCCCGACTCGCCGTGCCCGTACTCGGGTTCTGGCCGGGGGGCCGACTCGATGCGGCGACGAGCCGTACGAACGTGATCGAGCGCGAGTTGGCGGCGACGTTCGCTGGTACTCAGCCTTGGCTGCTCGTCGTCGGCCACAAACCCAGATTAGGGCCTCTGATCGGTCTCCGTCGAGCGACCCTGGCTACGGTGGGCGACATGGACATTCAGCTTCGTCACAATCCGTCGTTCTCAGTGGCCCGCGCGATCCTGGGACCCAACGAGAGCATCCGAGCCGAGTCGGGCGCGATGATGGCCATGGCGGCCGACATCGCCCTCGACGCGAAGATCGAAGGGGGCTTGATGAAGGGCCTCAAGAGAAGTGTTCTCGGCGGCGAATCCCTGTTCATCACCAGTGCCACCGCTCCTGCCCACGGCGGTTGGATCGACTTCGCCCCATCGCTGCCCGGCGACGTCACCGTTGTCGACATCACCCCCGACCTGCCCCTGATGATCCAGAAGGGGTCCTTCCTCTGCGCCGAGAATGGCGTGGAGATCGACACCCAATGGGGTGGGATGAAAAACCTCGTGGGCGGCGAAGGCGGTTTCCTCCTGAAGGCTTCGGGCCAGGGCCAGGTCGTGCTTTCCACCTATGGGGCACTCGACCGTTTCGAGCTCCAAGCCGGCCAGCAGGTAATCGTCGACACAAACCACATGGTTGCCTTCGCCGAGAGCGTCACCATGGAACTCAAGAAGGCGTCGGAGTCGGCGTGGAAGTCGATGAAGAGCGGCGAGGGGCTGGTGTTCGTGTTCAGCGGGCCCGGCGAGTTGATGATGCAATCGCGTAATCCCGACGACATTGTCCGTTATGTGGCCGCCAACATGCCGGGCCAGCGCAACTGAGCGTTCGTCCGCCGCTTGTCGGCGGAAGCGGAGTCGGAGTCGAAGGGTTTCCAGCTGGTGTTGAGAGCCGCGCCCCTTGTTGTTGTCGTGGGCCTTTTGGCGTCGGCATGCTCGGCCGCATCCACCGAGCCGGCGGCCGGTCCCGCGGCGACGGCCGCACCGGCGTCGACGGTGTCGACTCCGCTGGAGGCGATCGTTCTTCCCCTCTCGTTGTACGTGGTGCACGACGCTGACGATGCCGACGACTCGCCATGGTCGTCGCAGCGCGAAACGGCGAGACTCCTCGAGATCGCGGAGAGTATGGGTGATATCTGGGCTGACGCCGGAATCCGGTTCGAACCGGTCACCGCGGCCACGATCGAGGCGCCCACCGAGGCCTTGGTGGACCTTGCCAGCCTCGAGGCTCGAACCTTTCTCGGCGGCGCCGGCGTCGAGTTCGACGTACCCGATCCGGGTGTGCTCAACGGCTTTTATGTCGCCGATCTCGCCGGAGTGAACGGCTTTGCCCCCAACGGCACCAGGACCTTCTACGTGACCGATCGGCCGAGCGTGCACGACGAGCGGGTGTCGAGTCACGAGGTCGGGCACCTCCTGGGCCTTCACCATGTGCTCGACGACAGCGGCCGGCTCATGTTCGGCGGCACCAACGGGATGGCGTTGACCGATGATGAGATCACAGTGGCTCGCTACTTTGCCGACGGGATTCTCGATGCGGTTCGTTAGAGCAGGATCGTTCGCGATCGCTGTCGCTCTGGTTGGTGCGGCGTGCTCATCTGGAGGCGGCGACGGTTCGGATTCGGTCGACGACGGCGTGCCTGTCGTCTCGTCCGACGACTTGGTGGTGGTCGAGAACCAGGGAGGCTCCCTCGAGGGTCACACGCCTCGTGGTTTCGCCGGGATGGGTACGGGATTGTTCGTCGGTGACAACCTCAACCCGGGATTCCCGGACGGCGACGGAGTGCAGCTCTTCCTCACGTTCGATCTTCCCGACATGTCGGCCTCCGCCGATCGCGTGATCCTGAGGTCCGATTCGCTCCAAGTGCAGGGAGATCCTTTTGCCGATCTCGGCGTTCTGAGCGCGACACTTGTCAGTTACACCGAATTCGGGCCCCACCTCTTCGACTTGGAGCCCAATGGCGAAGCGATCGCGTGTGAGCGGGTGGGTGACTCCTCGATCGAGTGCGATGTCAGCTCGACTCTCTCCTCACTCGCGGGGGCGAATGCGGATAGAGCCCAGTTTCGTCTCCGGTTCGATCAGGCCGGCGACAGCGACGGCACCGCCGATCTTGCGATGTTCAACCGGGGCGACTCCAACACCAACGAGGCCGGAATCTTCAGGCTCGAGTTCGGCTGAGTTCGGGACGGGCCGGGGGGAGGGTTTCGTACATCCTCAGGATCACCACGAGGCCGGAGAGGGCGGTGAGCGCGGCGACGGCATAGATGGCGGCCCGGATCGAGATCAGGTCGGCCATGATTCCGGCGAAGACGGCACCCACCGCGAACCCGAGATCGCGCCAGAGGCGGTAGACGCCCACCGCTCGGGCCCTCCAGCTCGGGTGGGCGACATCGCCGATGGCCGCGAGCAGGGTGGGATAGACCATAGCGGTTCCGGCGCCAAGGGTTGCTGCTCCCAGGGCCCAGGGCCAGAACCCCTCCGCGGTGGCCATGATGACGAGAGCACCCGCCTGCACGATCATCCCGCTGCTGATGAGTGGCTTACGGCCGATCCGGTCTGAAAGGCCCCCGGTGTAGAGCTGGCCGAGTCCCCATATTGCGGGGTAGAGCGCGGCCAGGATACCGATGCGGGCGATGCTGAGGCCCTGGTCGGCGAAGTAGATCGGGAAGAGGCCCCAGGCGAGTCCGTCGTTGAGGTTGTTGACGAGGCCGGCCTGCGAGCACGAGGAGAGGGCCCGTTCGCGAAAGCTGGTGATGGCGAATACCTCGCCGGTGGTGAGCTCGTCGGGCTGGCTGTTGTGGTCGGTGGCTTCGGCGCGGAGCAGCCTGGTTTCCTCGTGCGCATGGTGATGGGTCTCGCGCACGAACAGCACAGAAAGACCGAGCCCGAGGCCGGCGAAGGCGAGGCCGAGGAAGAAGGGCTCTGGCCTGAGCCCCCAGCGGTCGGCGATGAAGCCGGTGGCGAGTGCGGTGACGGCCACCGCTCCGTAGCCGGCTGCCTCATTGAGCCCCATGGCAAGGCCGCGACGCTGGGGACCGGCGAGGTCGATCTTCATGATCACCGTGGTCGACCAGGTGAGTCCCTGGTTGATCCCGAGTACGACGTTGGCGGCGATCACCCAGCCCCATGTGGGTGCCCATATCAACATCAGGGGTACGGGGACTCCTATGAGCCATCCGGCTATCAGCACAGGCCTGCGGCCGAAACGATCCGAGAGGGTTCCCGCCACGAAGTTGGTGCCTGCCTTAACGATGCCGAACGCGGCGATGAAGGTGAGCGTGGCACTGAGGGCGCTGACGCCGAACTCCGCCTCCGCCAGCAAGGGTAGGACGGTGCGTTCCTGGCCGATCATTCCCCCCACGAGGGCGTTCACGCCGACGAGAAGTGAGAACTGGGCGAGGTTCTGGTTCAGGCCGAGGCGAGGCCCTTCAACGGGGTCGGTCGACCCCGAGGGTTCAGGCATTCGGAAGGATCAGTCGGCACCGGGTGCTGCGATCGGCGCCGAAGAGGAGGACGAACATCATCGAGGGTACGCAGAGTCCGGTGATGGCTACGAACGTGGCCAGAGATCCGAGGGTGACGAGCAGCACGGTGGCGAGGGTTCCGAGACCGACGCTCCATGCGATGGCGGCGCCGCCGAGGAAGGCCGAGCCAATCGCGCAGCCCAGCCGCTTTGCGGCCCGGTTGGCCGGCATGGCCTGGCGACCGGATCGGCGGGCGATGGCGTTGTAGAACATTTCGAACGGGTGGTTGCGGGCCACGGTACCTATGAGTGCGGTGGAGAGGGTAGCGAGCACGAGGGCCATGGATCCGGTGAGGGCCGCGATGAGGCTGAGGGTGCCACACGCTGCGGGTGCGAGCTTGTGGGCGAAGGCCGCGGTGCGGGCCGATTCGTCGAGCTTGTCGCCGCGCCAACCCTGGAGCTGCAGCAGGTTTGTGCTGCGGTCGTGAGCCGGGTCGGTGAGCACATCCTTGAGCGAAGCGAGGTTGTTGCTGGGCGCAGGGTCGGTATCGACCGGGGCGGGATCGGCGGGGTGGGTGTGGGTTGTCATCGGTTTTCCTCAAGTAAATATTTGACAAAGAACGGCTTGATCTTGTTGGAACGATCAAGCCTTGTCAAGTAGTTCCTTGAATATCTTTGCTAGGGTCGGTTTCCATGGGAGATCGAGCCGCCAAGAACGCACTGTTTGATGGATTCTCCGAGGTCGCCAAGGCCCTCGGTAACGGGCGTCGGGCGGAGCTGGTGGATGTGTTGGCCCAAGGAGAGCGCAATGTCGACGATCTCGCCACCGAGATCTCCCAGAGTCTGGCCAACACCTCGTTTCATCTGCGGACCCTCGCCCAGTCGGGGCTGGTGGCCACCCGCCGCGAAGGCACCCGGGTGTACTACCGGCTCGCGTCGGCCCGGGTGGGAGAGCTGTGGGCGGCGATGCGCGACGTTGCCGCCTCCCACATCGCTGAGCTCGACGTGCTCGCGGAGGCCTACCTCGGAGATCGTTCTCAGCTGGAGACGATCGACCAGGATGAGCTCGCCCAACGCATCGACGACGGAAGCGTGGTGGTCATCGACGTGCGCAACTCCACCGAGTACGCCGCGGGCCACATCAGGGGCGCCCAGTCGATTCCGATCGACGAGTTGGCCGACCGGGTGGATGAATTGCCCGACGATGTGGAGATCGTGGCCTACTGCCGAGGCCCCTACTGCGTCTTTGCCGACGATGCCGTCCGCCTGCTCGCCGACCATGATCGCGGTGCCCTGCGCCTGGTTGGCGGATTCCCCGAGTGGCAGGCCGACGAGAGGCCCACCAGCGCCTGAGGGTCAGCGCACAGCCAGCGAGAAGTTCAGCACCTGATTGTCGACTCTTGCTTCGTGCACGCGGCGCTGGTCGGCGCCCGCGCCATCGCCGATCGTGATGCTGGTGGCAAGGACCTGTTCGGCGATGTAGGCCTCATGGTGGGTGATCGCTGCAGCGACCTTGTCGGTCGGCGAATCGATCCACACCTTGATGCGATCGGTCACCACGAGGTCCTCGGCCTTACGGGCGTTCTGAATCTCACGCACGAGGTCGCGGGCGAGCCCCTCGGCAGCCAGTTCGTCGGTGACATCGGTGTCGAGGGTGACCACGGCATCGTTGGAACGCAGTGCTGCCGCCACCACCCCTTCGGGCGACTCCAGAGCCAGCTCATATTCGTCGGCGGCGAGCACGTGACCCGCCACGGTGACGGTGCCGTCGTCGTTGGCGGTCCAGTCGCCACTGCGGGCCGCGCCGAACACGGCCTGTACGTCCTTGCCGAGGCGCGGGCCGAGGGCCTTGCCGTCGGGTCGGAGGATGAAGGTGGCCAGGTCGCCGATGTCCTCGGTGACCTCCACCGTCTTCACGTTGAGTTCGTCGGCGAGAAGGTCGGCGAAGGGCGCGAGCGTCGACGCGTCGTGTCCGGCCACCGTTACCGAGGCCAGGGGGAGTCGGACCCTCAGACCCTGGTCTTCGCGGAGGCGCAAGCCCGTGGAAGCGACGTCGCGCAGGCGATCCATCGCCGCGACGAGAACGTCGTCGTCGGGATATGAATCGAGTGAGGGCCAGTCGGTGAGGTGAACCGACTCGGGTTGGCCCGCGTCGGGGCTGGTGAGCCCCGCCCAGATCTCCTCGGTGATCATCGGAAGGAATGGTGCCGCCACCTGGAGGAGGGAGACCAGCACGGTGTAGAGGGTGTCGAGACCCGCCTCGTCGGCATGGCCGCTCTCGGTGCCCCAGAAGCGTCCGCGGCTGCGGCGGATGTACCAGTTGTTGAGGGCATCGATGAAGCTCTGGATCTCGGCCGCCGCGCCCGGTAGGTCGTAGGAATCCATACGACCCTCGACCGACGCGATGAGCGCACGCGTCTTCGCCAGGATGTAGCGGTCGAGAAGCTCGGTGGAGTCGGTTCGGAACGTAGCCGTGTGGCCCTCGACGTTGGCGTAGAGGGTGAAGAACGAATAGGCGTTCCAGATGGGCAGGATCACCTGGCGCACACCGTCGTCGATGCCCTGGTCGGAGATCCGCATATCGCCACCGCGCACGATGTTGGCGCTCATGAAATACCAGCGCAGGGCGTCGGATCCCTGGCGGTTGAAGATCAGCTCCGGTTCGGTGTAGTTGCGAAGCTTCTTCGACAGCTTGGTGCCGTCCTCGGCATTGAGGATCCCGTGAACGATGACGTTTTGGAATGCGGGACGGTCGAACAGGGCGCCGGCCAGTACGTGGAGTGTGTAGAACCAGCCCCTCGACTGGTTGATGTATTCGACGATGAAGTCGGCTGGGAAATGCTCGTCGAACCAGTCCTTGTTTTCGAACGGGTAGTGCACCTGGGCGAAGGGCATCGAGCCCGACTCGAACCAGCAGTCGAGTACCTCGGGTACGCGCCTCATCATCGACTGGCCGGTGGGGTCGTCGGGGTTGGGCCGGACCAGTTCGTCGATGAAAGGCCGATGGAGGTTGGTGGGTCGGTGCCCGAAGGCCTCTTCCAACTCGTCGATTGAGCCGTACACCTCGGTACGTGGGTAGTCGGGGTTGTCGCTGATCCAGACCGGGATGGGCGAGCCCCAGAAGCGGTTGCGAGAGATCGACCAGTCGCGCGCTCCTTCGAGCCACATGCCGAAACGACCGTCGCGAATGTGCTCGGGCACCCAGTTGATCTCCTGGTTGGTTTCCAGGAGGCGGTCGCGGAAGTCGGTGACCTTCACGTACCAGGAAGGCATCGCCTTGTAGATGATCGGCGTGTCGGTGCGCCAACAGTGGGGGTAGTTGTGGGTGATGCTGTCGTGGCGGACGAGCTGACCCGTTTCTCGTAGGTGCTTGATGATGCTGGAGTTGGCCTCGAACACGTTCTGGCCGGCCCACTCCACCACATCGTCGGTGAAACGGCCGGAGTCGTCGACCGGAACGACCATGCCGATCCCCGCCTCTTCGCCGAGGCGCTGATCGTCCTCACCGAAACCAGGGGCCATGTGGACCACGCCAGTGCCTTCGGTGGTGTCGACGAAGTCGGCGCCAAGCACGACGAAAGACCGGTTGATGCCGTGGTGGGCGTTGTCGGGGTCGACCTCCGCCATGTCGGCGAAGTAGGGGAACAGGGGCTGGTAGGTGCGGCCCACGAGGTCGTGGCCCTTGACGGTGCCGACCCTCTCGGCATCCTCGAGTTGTTTGGCGTATTTCTCGAGCACTTCCTCGCCGAGGATGTAGCGGGTGCCATCGGCATCGAGCATGACCGCGTAGTCGATATCGGGGCCCACCGCGAGAGCGAGGTTGGAGGGGAGGGTCCACGGTGTGGTGGTCCAGGCAAGAATCGCGACCTTGCCGTCGTTGCCCTCGTCGGTGGGGATGCCGGCGCTGCTGTCGAGCTCGAACGCCACCGTGACAGCAGGGTCTTGGCGGGGTCGGGTGGCATCGTCGAGACGGATCTCGTGGTTGGACAAGGGGGTCTCGGCTCCCCAGCTGTAGGGCAGCACCCGGTTGGCCTGATAGATCAGGCCCTTGTCCCAGAGCTGCTTGAACGCCCACATCACCGACTCCATGTAGTCGACGTCTAGGGTCTTGTAATCGTTTTCGAAGTCGACCCAGCGGGCCTGACGGGTAACCGTCTTCTCCCACTCCTTGGTGTATCTGAGAACCGAGGTGCGGCAGTGGTCGTTGAAGCGCTCGATGCCGTATTCGATGATCGATGCCCGCCCCGACACCGGTAGTTCCTTCTCGGCTTCCATCTCTGCGGGCAGGCCGTGGCAGTCCCAGCCGAAGCGCCGTTCGACCCGCTTGCCCTTCATCGTCTGGTAGCGGGGGACGACATCCTTCACGTAGCCGGTGAGGAGGTGGCCGTGGTGGGGAAGGCCGTTGGCGAACGGGGGGCCGTCGTAGAAGACGTATTCGTCGGACTCGGGGCGCTGCTCGACCGAGGTCTCGAATGTTTTCCGGGCCTCCCAGCCCGCGAGAATACGCCGTTCGATGGCCGGAAGGTCTGGGCTTTCCACGTGCGGATAGGGCGCGGTGTTCCCGTCGGGGGAGGCGTCACTCATGGGCGACAAGGCTAGCGGTGCAGCGAGAAGGGCCATTGCGGGTTCCCGTCGAGAATGCTGAGGCCACACCGCGGCGGATGGGTCGCAAGACCCATGTTTTGGTCAACCTCGAGCATGGTTGGGCCGATGTAGAGACAGGTAGGACCGCAGAGGGTGGTGAAATCGGGCAGTATGGTGACCGCGCGGGCTTTGAGCCGAATCGGGAATTCTGGAATGGGAATGGCAGGCACGAGCAAGAGAGACGCGCGCGAGCCCGGCCTCAGCCGTTCACCGGCGACTGTGCCCGAATCGGTCATCGACCGAGCCCGCAACGGGGATCAGGGCGCCTTCGATGTTGTGTTTGCCACCTATCAGCCCTCCCTCACCCGGTATCTGCGCACGGTCGCTCGAGGTGGTGCCGACGATGTGGCTGCCGCCACCTGGGAGTCGGTGGCCAAGTCGCTTCATCGTTTCAGGGGCGATGGAACAGACTTCCGGCGCTGGCTGTTCACCATCGCTCGTCGTCGACTCGTCGACGAGGTGCGGCGCGCTTCGCGCCGGCCACTCCATGTCGCGGGGATCGATGAGGTCGAAGGTCGTGAGGTTGATGCTGTTCCCGGCGCCGACACCTTCCTCGACGTGCCCGATTGGGCCGCTGGCGTGCTCGCGCTGATACCCACTCGCCAGGCCGAAGTCGTGGCTTTGCGAGTTCTCGGTGGGCTCCCAGTTGCGGAAGTGGCCGAGCTCCTGGGGATCACCGAAGCCAACGTGAGGGTGCTCAGCCATCGCGGCCTCCAAGCCGTGCAGCAGATCCTGCACGACTCACCCGAGCTACTCACCGAGCCCCGAGATCCACAAATCTCGTCGGTCGTGTAACGCCCATGGCCTCACCAGCGATCTGTAACACATGAACGAGATCACCCTCGAGGAAGCAGAGGCGATCATCGACGCCGCAGCGCGCGGTGATGTGGCCGACGTTCATACCCTGGTCGGCGAAACGCTCGCCGACCTCCATGCTCCGGCCACCGAGGTCGTTGATGGTGCGGCGCCGATCTTGATCAGCGCCGGCGGCGATGGCTTCACAGCTCGAATCGCACGGCGTACGGCCATCGCCGCGTCGGCCGCGGTGTTGGGTCTGGCCGGGGTGGCGGCGGCCACCACGGTGGGGTTCGAGCTGCTCGACACCGGCGGCGACGATGGTCCCGAGTTGATCGTCGAGGAGATCGCGCCCGATATCGACACTGCTGCCATCACCGACTCCTCGGAGGGGTCCGAAGACGGCGCGGTCACACCGGAGGGCGATGATGCGCCGGCTGGTCGCGTCGAATCGATCGAAGGTGTCGATCCCACCGATGGGCTCGACGACGAAGAACTCGAGATCCTTTGCGACACCGCCACCAACCGCGGCGACATCGCATCGAAGGTGGCGAAGGACAAGGTCACAGAGTCCGACGACAGTCCTGGCCGGCGGGTGGGCGAGGCTGCGAAGTCCGATTGTGGTGAAGGCGACGGGCCCGGTTCCCAACCAGCCGAAACCGCCCCGGCTAGCGATGCCGACCCCGGGCTTATCGACGAGCCGGGCTCCCCGCGGCGCGGCCACGAAAAGGCCGACCCCCAGCCGAACGGCAGCGGCCGCGAGACCGCCCCGGGGCAGAACAGGTAGACGGCCCGGAGCTCAGTTCGTCCAGGCTTTCGCCGGGTTGTCGATTTCGGTGACCTCGTTGTCTTCGCTGAAGGCGACGAAGCGGTCGAAAGTGCGCAGGAACCAGCGGTCGTGGGTGACGCACACGACGGTGCCCTCGAACACTTCCAACCCTGCCTCCAGGGCTTCGGCCGACGCGACGTCGAGGTTGTCGGTCGGCTCGTCGAGCAGGAGCAGGTTGGCGCCGTCGATCTCGAGCAGCAGGATCTGGAATCGGGCCTGCTGGCCACCCGACAGGGTGTCGAACGTTTGCTCCGCGGCACCCTGGAGCTCATAGCGGCGAAGGCGTGACATGGCCGGTCCCCGCATGATGTCGCGCTTGGCGAGGATGTCGAGCAGCACCTTGCCCTTGAGTTCGGGATGGTCGTGGGTCTGGTTGAAGAGGCCAGGCACCACCCGGGCACCGTGGCGCCATTCGCCCACATGGGCCACATCGCCACCACCGAGGAGGCGCAGGAAGTGTGACTTGCCGGTGCCGTTGCGACCCACCACCGCCACCCGCTCGCCGAACCAGATCTCGAGATCGAAGGGGTAGGTGAGGTTGGTGAGTTCGAGCTGCTCGACGATGACGACGCGCTTACCGGTGCGCCCGCCTTCCAGGCGCATGTCGATGCGCTGCTCCTTGGCGAGTTCGGGCGGAGGGCCGGCTTCGTCGTAGTGGCGGAGGCGGGTCTCCGCGGCGCGCGCCCGGCTGGCGTTGGCGTCGCTCATCGCGGCTCGACGCTTCTGTTCGCGCATGTGGGCGACGAGGCGCTTGCGTTCATCAGCCCAGCGTCGTTGTTCGTCGCTGATGAGGGCGATGCGGTGTTCACGGGCCTCCCGCCAGGTGGCGAACGACCCGCCATGGGTCCACGCGCTTTTGGCTTCCAGGGCCACGACCTTGGTTGATGTTTCGGCCAGGAGTTCGCGGTCGTGGCTCACGTAGAGAATCGTTTTGGGTGAGGCCTGAAGGCGCTGCGACAACCATTCCTTACCGGGCACGTCGAGAAAGTTGTCGGGCTCATCGAGCAGGAGCACTTCGTGCTCGGATCGAAGCAGCAGTTCGAGGGCCATGCGCTTTTGCTCACCGCCGGAGAAGGTCGACATCGATCGGGATTCGATCTCGCGCCAGGGGAGGTCGACCACCCGGTGAGCGCATTCTTCCCACAGCACCTCATGGTCGTAGCCGCCGGCGCTTTCCCAGTGCTCCAGGGCCGCGGCGTATTTCATGCCGTCGTCGGATCCTTCGGCCATGCGGGCCTCGGCTCTGGTGAGTCGATCGGCGGCTTCACGGATGGTGGGGTTGGCGAGAGAGAGGTACAGGTCACGAACCGTGGTGGAGCTGTCGAGCGAGCCCACCAGCTGGGTCATCACGCCGAGCGAGCCCTGTACCGAGATCGTGCCCGTCTCGGCGGTGGCCGTGCCGGCGAGGAGGCGCATCATGGTGGTCTTGCCGGCCCCGTTGGCACCGACGAGGGCCACATGGTCGCCCTCTCCCACGCGGAACGACACATCGTCGAGAAGGGTCTGGCCGCCGGGTATCGACCATCCGAGATGGCTGACCTGGATGGATCCCACCCCGCCAAGCTAGTGGCCGGGCCGGATCAACCCTCGATGAATAATGTTGCCGCGGGTCGATCGGTTCCGCCGATACTGCAGCCGAGGACGATCACCTCGTGGGGAGGGACGAGGCGTAGCCCGACGAGCCCGGCTTCCTCCGGCCCATAGAACCAAAGGCCGATCGGTAGATCGTCATCGACGAGCCAGACGGCGACCTCGACATCGGACTCGCGAACCACGTCGATGAGGACTTTCGAACCGGCGGGAACCCTGGTTGCACCGTCATAGCTGCAGCCGGCTCCGGCGCCGATCGTGAGAGTCCCGGTGATCGCTGCGTCGTCTTCCAACACCACATCTAGTTCGGTCGCGACCACACGCGTCGCCTCATCACCGTTACACCAGAGCGTCCACGTGCCGCCGGTGGTGACATTCACCGAGCCCGCGTTGGCACGGCCGGGCCGGGCCGGCACGGCAAGAACGACGTTGCCTTCGCCCGAGGATCCCGAGGACACCGCCACGACGCCGTCACCATCTGACTGATTCTCGAAATTGATTCGCAGCACGTCGCCCAATCCCACCGCTGGGACCTCGGATCCGACCGTGCACGTGGTGCCGTCCCAGCTGACTGCAACCGTCGTGTCGGCGGGAGGGTGGATCGTCGCCGCGGCATCGGGGATGTGGGGCACGACAATGGAGCCGTCGACTACCTTGGCGCTGAGTTCGTCGAGCCTCTCGATGATGTCATCGGTGAGATTGTCACCGGATGTGGAGTATCCGACGGCCCCGTCGCTCAACCCGAGCGAGATCACTCCGGGCTCCAGGTCACCGGACGTGAAACGGTCGATCCCTACCCGCAGGGCGAAGTCGTTGCGCTTGATCATCGAGGTGAGGACGTGGTCGCGGACGCCTCCTCCCACTGCGAGCCATTGATCGGTGTCCACGCCGATTACCCACCGCGTCGGGCCTCCGGACTCGGTGATCTCGTCGGCGACCGCGGGGATGAGGTCGCCCGATTCGCCGGCCGCGTGGAACACCACATCGGCGCCCGCGTTGTAGAGAGCCCGGGCACCCTCAGCCCCCTGCTTCGGACGGGTAAAGACAGAGACGCCCCCGCCGTCGCCGACGAGGAACAACGACACGATCTCGATGTTGGGGTTGACGTGGCGGGCTCCGGCTTCGTAGCCGGCGCGGAACGGATCGATTATCTCCTGGCGCCCCCCGAGGAATCCGATGATGTCGGTCTCGGTGGTGAGGGCCGCGGCCGCGCCGGCCAGGAAGGATCCGTCGGCGGCATCGATCGTGATCGTCGTGAGGTTGTCGATACCGAAGTCGGCGGGGAAGTTGTGGAAGGCCACGAACCAGGTGTCGGGATGATCGATCGCGATCTCCGGTATGGCACCCCCCACGTCTTGACTCGAGACGATCAGATCGGGACCGGTAGCGGCCAGCGCTTCGATCTCCTCCGCCGGATCGCTGACCGGCTCCAGGAGCACGGCGTCGAAGTCGAGCTCCAGTTGCGCTTGCGCCCAACCCGCTCGCATCTGCACCTCGATGGCAGCGTCGGGGCCGAACGGTGACGCCGCGTAGGCGATTCGGGGACGCGGGTCTTCACCCCCGAACAGCCAGGCCGCCGCGCCGCCGCCTATCAGCGCGACGACGACCACAACCAGTCCGTAGGTCCGGCGCCGCACCCGACCGGCCATCGCCTGTTCTCGTCCGGTGCGCTCGGCTTCGTCGCGGTCGGCATCGTCGCGGGCCGCCGTCGACTCCCGGATGAAGGTCTGTTCGGTGGCGGAAAGTTCGAGGGTGGCGGTGTCGGCCCAGGTCTCGTAGTCGACTAGGCGCTGGCCGACGAGCAGATAGTCGGGGTTGCGGTCGGCTGTGTTCCACTCGTTCATGGCGGCAACGAGGGTGGAGTGGCGGACGATGTCGCTGCCGGCCTCGTCGATCCACCCTCGCAGACGGGGCCATTCGGTGAGAAGGGCCTCGTGGGCCACCTCGACGGTGGGGGAGCCGGTGACCTGATCGCGATCGAAGGCGAGCAGGCGTTGGGTACCGAACACCTCGATCGCCCTTTGGGTGGCGACGAGGTCGCCCGGCATCGAGGTGAGTTCGGAGGCCAGAACCCGCCGCCGACTCCAGTCGCGTTCACCGCTGATCGTGACGAGGCGTAAGACGAGCTGGCGTGCGGCTATCTGTTCGTCGTCGCCCAGCTCGGCCCACAGGTCCTCGGCCCGTTGAGCGAGGGCGCCGCGAATGCCCCCCATCGCGGTGTAGGCGTCGAGGGTCACGACGTCGCCCTCTCGGCGGTCGAACAGCATCGTGAGCGTGTACTGGAAGAGGGGTAGGGCGCCGGGCTGGCCGATCACATCGGTGAGCAGGGTGGCAAGAAGAGTGGGCTCCATCGCCACGCCGGCTCGCCGCATCGGCTCGGCCACGGCTGTCTCGAGTTCATCGGTCGACAGTGTCGAGACATTGACTATTCCGTCGCCGAGACGCTGGGCCAGGTCGGGGTAGCGCAGAGGTCGCTCATAGAAGTCGGCTCTGAGTGTGAGCATCACCATCACCCGCCCGCGAGGGTCGTCGAGGGCAGGGCCGAGCAGGTCGATGAACGCCTGTCGTTCGCTCTCGGCCTCCACCAGGGTGAACAGCTCCTCGAACTGGTCGATCACCAGCAAGAGGCGGCCCCGGTCCGGAATCACTCGGAGCGCTGCTCGCAGCAGGCCGTCGTCGGGCTCCGCGAGTTGCTGCTTGAGCGAGTCGGGGGCATCGAGGGTCGATCGCAGCAGAGCCGCCTCCAACTCGATGAGAGGATGGGCGCCGGGAGTCATCTGAGCGACGAGCCACAGGTCGGAGTCGGTGATGGCCGCCTTGCGGATGGCAGGCACCACCCCGGCCCGTACGGCACTCGACTTGCCCGAACCGCTGGCCCCGACGAGGGCAACCAAGCGGTCGCCTCGATCGAGGCGGCGGACCACGTCGGACACGAGGTGGTCGCGGCCGAAGAAGTCGTCTGCGTCGTCCTCCCCGAACGAGCGCAAGCCCTTGAACGGGTTGTGGCGGACGGTGTCGCCCAATGTGGCTTCGCGCCGTCGATCCCCGATCACCGGATCATGGAGGAGGATCTGTTCTTCGAGGCGACGGAGTTCGGGCGACGGCTCGATGCCGAGGTCTTCGCCCATCGTTCGGCGCTGGCGATCGAAGGCCCGGAGCGCGTCGGCCGCTCGGCCCGACTGGTAGAGAGAGCGCATTAGAAGGGCGACGAAACGCTCCCGGTAGGGGTTCTGGGCCGCCAGCGTCTCCAGGGTGCCGATCTGTTCGCGGCCCCGGCCCTGGCGTAGCTCGGCATCGGCTCGGATCTCGAGGGCTTCGAGGCGCAGCTCCTCTATGCGGGGTACTTCGAGGCGGGCGAACTCTTCGTCGTGGAACTCGCCACATGGTTGGCCTCGCCAGTGCGAGAGCATTTCGTCGACGTGGGCGGTGACCGCGCCGGGGTCGCTCTGGAGCAGCTGTCGTGCCTCTTGGAGATCGGCCTCGAAGCGGTTGAGATCGATCGAGGAAGGATCGAGCTGGAGGAGGTAGCCGTGGTCGCGGGTGAGGAGCACGCTGCTCTCGCCGTGGCCGTCTCGATCGGGCTCGAGTGCGGATCGCAGGCGGGAAATCACCGTCCAGAGAGCCCGCTCCTTGTCGCCGGCATCATCGCCCCAGAGTTCCTCCAGGATCCGGTTGGTGGTCACCACCCGATTGGCGTGGAGCAGGAGCAGACACAGCAGTGCCCGCTGCTTTCTGGGGCCGAGATCGATCGGCTCACCCTCGTCGACCACCTCCAGTGGTCCGAGAAGTCGAAACTCCATGCCTTGCGATCCCCTCATTACCTGATTGTAGTTCTCCGGCCCGGATCCGGCTCTGGTGACCGTGATCAGGCGACCTTTCAGCCAACTTGCAGGACCTTTCTTCTTGGAGGACAGAACCGCAAGTTCCCTATAGGCGGGGGGAAAGGTGAATTTCGGACGGTGTCTGCATGCACCGAATCCTCATCCCAGTCATCGCCGCAGCTTCGATCCTCGTCGGCCTCTATCCCGCACCGCTCCAGGCCTCTTCGAATCCCCGGCCCGTCACCACCCTTGCCCCGGTGATCACCTTCGGGGGCGGCTCGTCGGCGCAGCAGCAGGCGGTCCTCGTTGCCGTCGACCGGTTCGCCTCGGTTTCGATGGAACTTCCCGACCTCGACATTCGGATCCACGACGACTTCACCGGTTGTGCCGGCCATCACGGCTTGTACCACCGGGAAGGCGATGTTGCGGTGATCGATCTCTGCTCAGACCGCGAGATCCTCCTGTTCCACGAGATCGGCCACGCCTGGGAGCAGTTCACGCTCGCTGACGACGATCGAGACGCCTTCCTTGAGCGGACTGGAGCCGAGTCGTGGAGCGATCAGGCCATCGCTCACCACTTGAGGGGTGCCGAGATCGCCGCCGACAGCATCGCCTACGCACTCATCCAGCGTCCCGGTGTTGCTCTCCAGGCCCGGCCCCTGGATCTGTTCGAAGCTCTCGTCGGCAGCGAGGCGCCGAGGGTCGCAGAGCTCGAGGTAGAAGCGGCTGAGAGTGCCAACACCGCCGACCACGCCATGGATGAGGATCAGCTCTCGGCCCAGGCTGCCTACGCCGCCTGGCAGGCCGACCAGGGCTAGTCGAGGCGTGACGCCAATTAGGGCCCGCATCCGGTCGCGGTGTCGTCGAACGAGTAGCGTCCTGCGAGATGGTTGATCTCAATATGGGAGACCGGGCGACCGCGGAGGTCATCGACCGCGTTGTCGCCTATGGCAGCGATGTCGCCGGGCCTGGCTCGAACGTGGACGAAGCATTTCTGCGGTGCTACTTCGCTCACGTGGGCGGTGCCGACCTGCTCGATCGTCGCATCGAAGATCTGTTCGGGCGGGCAGCCGAACATGCTCGCCTCGGTATGGAATGGGAGTCGGGCTCGCCGACTGTTGTTCTCCAGAACCCGAAGATCGATGTCGACGGGTGGGAGAGCGATCACACCATCGTGATGCTCGTCACCGACGACCTTCCTTTCCTCGTCGATTCGGTCACCATGGAGCTGAGCCGGCTCCAACTCGGGATTCATCTGGCGATCCATCCGATCCTCATCGATCTGCGCTCCGAGGATGGAGCCTTCGCCGACCCCCGCGATCATCACGACAGTGAGGCGGGCCAGGCCTCTTTCATCTCGATCGAAGTTGATCGTCAGACCGATCCAGATCAGATCCAGGCAATCGAGGACAACCTGCGTCGGGTGCTGGGCGATGTGAGGGCCGCGGTCGAGGACTGGTCGGTGATGCGGCAGAAAATGCGCGACATTGCCAACGCGCTGATCGACGAAGCTCTGCCGATCCCGGATGCAGAGGTGGAAGAGGCCCACGAGCTGTTGAGCTGGCTGGCTGAGAACAACTTTGTATTCCTCGGCTACCGCGAATACAGCCTTGCCGACGACCACCTCATCGCCTATCCCTCATCCGGACTCGGGATCTTGAGGTCGAAGAATGGAGAAGAAGCGCGCGGTCGCCCGCTCAGCGAGATGGCACCGGCGGTACAGGCCCGCGCCACCGCGGCGGTGCTGCTCAACATCACCAAGGCCACCTCCAAGTCCACCATCCACCGAGCCGTTCATCTCGACTATGTCGGCGTGAAGACTTTCAATGCGGCCGGTGAGGTCAACGGCGAGCGCCGTTTCCTCGGTCTCTACACGATCGAGGCCTACTCCCAGTCGGTCACACGTGTGCCCCGCCTGCGGCGCTTGGCGAGTGAGGTGCTCGAGCGAGCCGGCTACCCACCCGGTGGCCACGACGAGAAGGCGCTTCGAGCCATTCTGGAGGCCTACCCGCGCGACGAGTTGTTCCAGATCGAAACCGACGAATTGTTCGAAATAGCGATGGGGATCGCGGCCTTGCAGGAGCGGCGTCGGGTTCGAGTCTTCGCTCGATCAGAGCTCTTCGGCCGGTTCGTGACGGTGATGGTCTACATGCCGCGCGATCGCTACAACACGGTGGCCCGCACGGGAATTCAGGATCTGCTGCTCGAGGCCTACGGAGGATCGAGTGCCGATTGGACTACAGACATATCGCAGAGCGTGCTGTCGAGGACCCTCTTTCATCTCCGGGTCGACAGTGGCCACGTTGCCGTGGTCGACGTGCCCGCCCTCGAGGCACGAATCGAGGCCTTGCTGCGCGACTGGCTCGACGACTTCGTGGCGGAGTTGGTGCATGAGGAAGGCGAGCACATCGGTGTCGGACTCGGTCGCACTTACGCAAAGGCCTTCTCCCAGGATTATCAGGGCGCGTTCTCGCCGCGTATCGCTATCGCCGACGTCCAGCAGATGGAGGGTCTGGGCGACAACGGCCAGTTGAGTCTCAACGTCTATCGCGAGCCGGGCCAGCCCAGGAATGCCTTCAAACTGAAGCTCTACCGGCGCGGCGAGCGGGTATCGCTCACCGCGGTCATGCCCACTCTCTCCAACCTCGGCGTGGAGGTCGTGGACGAGCGGCCCTACGAGGTGCACCCCGAGGGGCAGGAGTCGATCTGGATCTACGACTTCTGGCTCGAGTATCCCGATCTCCAGCTCGACTTCGGCGAGGTAGCGGAGCTGATCGAACAGACTTTCGACGCGGTCTGGTGCGGCGATGTCTCCAACGATGGTCTCAACCGGCTTGTGCTTAGCGCGGGGATGGGCCCACGAGAAGTGGGGATCCTGCGGGCCTACGCCCGGTATCTGCATCAGGCCCGGCTGGGTTACACGCGCCACTTCGTCGAGAACACCTTTGTCGACCACGCCGATGCGGCACGACTCCTGGTGGAGCTCTTCGGCGCCCGATTCGATCCCGACCGAGACGACCGCGAGATTGCCGCGGCCGCGATCACCGAAGAGTTCTTCGCCCAGGTGGAAAACGTCACAAGTCTTGATCAGGATCGCCTGCTGCGTCGATTCCACAATCTGATCGCCGGCACCCTTCGCACCAACTGCTTCCAACTCCACGACCGCGACAACGGTGAGACACCTCCCTACCTGGCGTTCAAGCTCGACCCGAAGTCCATCGACGATCTGCCTGAGCCCCGACCCCAGTATGAGATCTACGTCTATTCGCCGAGATTCGAAGGCGTGCACCTGAGGTCTGGCGCCGTGGCGCGCGGTGGGCTGCGTTGGTCGGACCGGCTGGAGGATTACCGCACCGAAGTCCTTGGTCTGGCGAAAGCCCAGATGGTGAAGAACGCGGTGATCGTGCCCTCCGGCGCCAAGGGCGGCTTCGTGCTGAAACGTCCGCCCACCGACGGCGATCCCGCCTCACTGCGCGAAGAGGTGGTGGTGTGTTACCAGTTGTTCGTGTCAGCCCTGCTCGACATCACCGACAATCTGGTCGGCACCGAAGTCGTTGCCCCGGCCCGCACCGTTCGCTACGACGGCGACGACACCTATCTGGTGGTTGCCGCCGACAAGGGCACCGCCACCTTCTCCGACATCGCCAACGAGCTGGCCATGAGCCGTTCGATGTGGCTCGGCGATGCGTTCGCGTCGGGAGGGTCGCACGGCTACGACCACAAGGCGATGGGCATCACCGCCCGCGGTGGCTGGGAGTCGGTGAAGAGGCATTTCCGCGAGCTCGGCCGCAATATCCAGACCGATCCATTCACCGCGGTCGGCATCGGCGACATGTCGGGCGACGTGTTCGGCAACGCGATGCTGCTGTCCGAACACACTCACCTGATCGCGGCATTTGATCATCGCAATGTGTTCATCGACCCAGATCCCGACGCCGTGGCCACCCACGCGGAGAGGGCTCGACTGTTTGCTCTGCCGAGATCGAGTTGGGAAGATTTTGATGCCGATCTGATCTCTGAGGGTGGGGGCATCTACTCTCGCTCGGCGAAATCGATCGAGCTCAGCGAGCAGGCCAGGAATGCCCTGGGCATCGACGCCGGGAGTGTCACCCCCGACGAGCTGATCGCCGGTGTTCTGAGAGCGCCGGTCGAGCTCTTGTGGAACGGCGGCATCGGCACCTACGTGAAGGCATCGGATGAAACCCACGCCGAGGTGGGCGACAAGGCCAACGACACCATCAGGGTCGATGGTTGCGATCTGAGGGTCCAGGTGGTCGGTGAAGGCGGCAACCTCGGAGTGACCCAGCGGGGGCGGGTCGAGTTCGCAGCGGCGAACGGACGTATCTATACCGATGCGATCGACAACGCCGGTGGCGTGGACTGCTCGGATCACGAGGTCAACATCAAGATCCTTCTCGATCAGGTCACTGCGGCCGGCGATCTCACCGTGAAGCAGCGCAACGGGCTGCTTGCCGAGATGACCGACGAGGTCGGTGCCTTGGTGTTGGCCAACAACTACAACCAGACCCAGGCGCTCAGCACCGCCAGGAGTGAAGCGGCGAGCATGGTGGAGGTGCACGCCCGCTACATGTCGAGCCTGGAGGGGCGGGGCCTCCTTGATCGGTCACTCGAGCGCCTACCCGACGTAGAAGAAATGGCGGATCGTAGTCATGCTGGCAGGGGATTGACGGCGCCGGAGCTGGCTGTCCTGCTCGCTTACACCAAGATCACGCTCGACAGTGAGCTGCTTGCGTCGAAGGTTCCCGATGACGACGTGTTTGTGTCATTGTTGATGGACTATTTCCCCACCGCGTTGCAGGAGCGCTATCCGGATCAGATCCGCAACCATCGCCTACGGCGGGAGATCATCTCTAACCGAATCTCCAATGTGGTGGTCGACCGGGGCGGCACTTCTCTGATCTACCGGCTCACCCAGGAGACGTCCGCTCCGAGCCCCGATGTGGCCGCCGCGCACATGGCGGTGTGGGAGATCTTCCAGCTCGATGATCTGAGCCGCGCGGTGAACGACTGCGAAGCGGTGCTGCCCGCTGAGCGTCAGATGGCGATCCATCTGTCGGGGCGCCAGCTCGCGGAGCGAGCCACCCGTCTGCTGATCCGCAGCCGTTCTTTCCCGTTCAGCGCCGCCTCGGCGGTGGACGACCTGGCTGCTCCTGTCCAGGAGACGGTTGCCCACCTGTCGGAATATCTGGCCGGTTCGGATCGCCTCGCCTTCGAGTTGGCGAAACGCGAGATGGCCGACGAGGGCTTGCCCGATGAGCTCGGCGCGAGGGTTGCCGCGTTGGCACCGTCTCTCGCTGCTCTCGACATCGCCGACGTGGCCCGTGCCAGCGGGGTTGTCTTGCCCACCGTGGCGGCGGTCCATTTCATGATCGCCGACCAGCTCGAGCTCAACTGGTTGCGCGATCGGATCCTCGATCTTCCCCGCGACAACCAGTGGTCGTCGCTGGCGCGGCTCACCTTGCGCGGCGATCTATACGCCGAGCATCGGGCCCTGACCACCCAACTCATCGCCGACTGTGCCGATGATGCGTCAGATGATCTGGTGGCTCGGTGGATACGGCGACATGAGCTGCCGGTGGCTTACTACCGCGACACGATCGCCGCGATACGAGCAGCGGGAGCGGCTGATCTCACCACCTTGCTGGTGGCGGCCCGAGAGGTCCGAAAGCTGATCGCCCACACTGCTTGAGTGCGGCGACCGGATGCTTGTGGGATCAGGCGCTGAGCGCGAGTTCGGAGACAGCGGGCATCAGGGTGCCTGCGGTGGGGCTGAGCTGATCACAGGCTCGACAGCGCCACCAGGTGACGGTCTGGAAACTTCCTTCGTCAACCGTCACGATCTGGTTGGTATGGACGTGCTGGCTCTTGCGGCAGCTGGTACAGGCGAGGGTTTCCATGTCAGATCCTTCCGATGTGCGCTCCTGTGATTATCGCTCACGTCAGACCGCAATGGGCACTGTATAGTTGGCGAATCGTGCCTAATCGTGTGAGTAAATCTGGTGTTTGACTCTATCGACCGCACTATTCTCCGTGCGCTTCAGAGAGACGGTCGGCAGTCGAATCGCGACCTTGCCGAACGTGTGGGGTTGAGTCCCAATGCAACCGGGGTGAGGCTCAAGCGACTGTTCGAATCCGGCGTCATCACCGGCATACACGCCCAGCTCGATCAGCCTGCGCTCGGCCGGCCGATAGAAACGATCGTGGAAATGAGGGTTCGCGACGGCGTCGAACGTGACGAGCTGCGCAGCTTCTTCCGTGAGGACCGGCGCGTCGTGGAGGCCTGGCTCATCACCGGTCGAACCGACTACATCTTGCGCGTTGCCGCCGAGTCCACCACCGACCTCCACGATCTACTCCAGGAGCTCGGCCATGGGCGGGGGTTCGCCGACGAGATCGTCACCAGCCTCATCCTCGAACGGATCTGGGCCCAGTGAGTGTGGCCCCCGACGTCAGCAGTTCCCGTCGAGCTCAGCTCTCTGTGAACTCGTCATCCCAGGTTCGCAGGAACCGATGGAAGCGCTGGTGGGCGTAAGGAAGGAAGCGGATCTTCTGGATGGGCTCGAGCGCCAACGGAAGCGCGGCCATGGCGTACATGTAGTCCGAGAGCATGATCGCCCGGCGCGTCTCCGTGACGAGTTCGGTGTGCTCCGCTGCTCTGCGCCCAGGATCGTCGAACTGCGCGTTGTCGAGATAGAAGCCGATGAGAGAGCCGAGATCAGCGTCGGTGAAACGGGGCTCGCCGATCCGAAAGTGGGGTGGGTCGACGAAGCCGTGCTCCATGATCGTCTCCGCGAAGAGGTTGGCGAAGTCGAACGCGATGTGATTGTGACACGAGAACTCGAAGTCGAGCAGCTTGATGGTGCCGTCGGTGAGCTGCATCACATTGCCGTGGTAGGTGTCGTTGTGGCAGAAGACCGGAGCACGGTCGGGGAGGCACCGGCGAACCTTCTCGATGGTCGACTCGGCATGGATGGCCGAAAGTTCCTCGCACAGATGCTGCTCCTCGGGGGGAAACTCGTGGCGGTGATCGGTGAGCACGGCTCGAGCCATGGCTCCCCACTTGGAGTAGAGAAGATCGAAGAAGGTGTCAGCGGGGAGACCCTCCGGCTTGAGATGGTGGAGGCGCCAGAGCTCATCGGCGATGCCCTTCTGGACGGCAGGATCGAAGACGTCGTCGGCGGTGAGGGTGCGACCTACGAAGAACTCCTCGACGCGGCATATGTCGTCCATCAGGTGGGTCCGGGCCGCGATCTTGTGGTGGCCAAGCAGGGCGAACACGGCCTGCTCGGTGGAGAAGTCGAGGATCGCGTTCTCCTTGCCCTCGAGGTGACGGTAGAGAACGGCCGGTGGATCGATCGCGTCCTCGGAGGGCCGGCGAGCACGGATCCCCATTGTGAAAGAAGAGAAGCCCTTGGGCGGGTCGAACTCGAAATCCTCGACTGTGTGACCCTCCCAAGACGCCAGCACTGACTGGCACTTCTCGAGTGCCATCTGCTCCACCGAAGTCATTTCCACTGGTCCTCCGTCTGTCGACCGGGAACCAATGGTGGACCGGCGGCGTTTCGACATATGGCGATGATGAAGCCGGGCACGGCCGTCCTTGGAAAGCCAGCCGTGCCCGACACGCCACCTCAACCACTAGGAGAAGATGACGATGAAACGATTCTACAGACGGCCGGTATGGGCTGTCGTCACATTGAGCCTCATAGCCGCCCTGGCTCTCACCCCGGCTGCATCCGCATCGGGTGGAGGAGGCGATTCCGGGGAACGGAGCTATCTCGTGACGATCGAGAACCTCACGGCCGGCCAACCGTTCACCCCTCCAGTGGCGGTCACCCACCACCCTCGCACCGGGATTTTCTCTCCCGGCGACGCGGCATCGCCCGAGCTGCAGGGCCTGGCCGAGAACGGCAACGTTCCCGGGCTCGCGGCCGCTCTTCAGGCCGACCCGAGGGTCGATGAGATCGTCGTGGCCGACTCCACCGGGCCGGTGCTGCCGGGTGCCTCGGTGACCTTCGAGATCACTTCGGCACCGTCACGTCGCCAGCTGTCGATCGCCGCGATGCTGATCTGCACCAACGACGGATTCGCAGGGCTCGACTCTCTACGGTTGCCACGCGAACACGGCGAACCGACCGTGGTCTACGCGGACGGCTATGACGCAGGCACCGAGGTCAATACCGAGGACTTCGACGATCTCGTGCCCCCGTGTGGACCCCTCACCGGTGTCGATTCGATGGGTGCCGGTAGCGGCATGTCCGATCCGGCCCTGGCCGAAGGTGAAGACATCGAGGATCATGACGGCATCGACGGTGTCGCCGATCTCGACCCTGCGGTCCACGACTTCGACGGGCCGGTCGCCAAGATCACGATCACCCGCACCGATGGTCTCAGGGTCTACGAGGTTGCCGTCAGGAACCTCACCGACGGTCAGCCGTTCACCCCGCCGGTAATCATCACCCATGGCCACGACTTCGACCTGTTCGACGTGGGCGACGAGGCCGGCGATGCGGTGCAGGGCCTCGCCGAGAACGGCAACGTTCCCGGTGTCGTGGCGGCTGTCGAAGGCCGGGAGGACGTGAGCCACGTGTTTGCGGCCGGCGCTCCGGTGCTACCCGGTGGCGATGCCGTTTTCACCGTGAACGCCTATCCGGGCGCTCGTCGCATCACTGTGGCGTCGATGCTCATCTGTACCAACGACGGATTCACCGGTCTTGACAGTGCCCGTCTCCCGCGTTGGCTTGGTGAGACGGCCACCTACACGGCCCGCGGCTACGACGCCGGCACCGAGGTCAACACCGAGGACTTCGATGATCTGGTTCCGCCTTGCGGACCCCTCACCGGCGTCGATTCGATGGGCGCGGGCACTGGCATGACCGATCCGACTCTCGCTGAGGATGGTGAGATCAGGCGCCATCGCGGAGTGGCCGGCAGCGGCGATCTCGTGCCTTCGATCCACGACTGGAATGGAGCATCCATCGAGGTGAGCATCACTCGAGTCGGCTGACATTTTCCGGCGGGGTGGGCCCCGATAGTAAGGCCCACCCCGACGGATCGTGTGACTGTGTAGGAGGATGGGCTTCTACGATGAACCTCCCCCAGCGGTGAACACAGGAGTCCTCTGTGAGTGTTATCAAGGGCCGCGATAGCCAGAACGATCGACGACTCGACCCCCGCGTGCGTGACCTGCTGGCCTTCGTTCTGGCTCCTCCGGTGCCCGACGTGAGTAGCCGTGAGGAGCTAGTGGCCCTGTCCAACACTCCGGAGTTGGCGCGGGATCGGGTTGCTATGGCCCCGGTGCTCGAGATGTGCGACACCGAGGAGTTCGCCCCTTCGGAGGGGCTGGTCTCGCGAACGTTGGAGCTCGAGTCGGCGCCCGACGCCAACACTGTGAAGATCAACTTCATCCGGCCTGAAGGCCATCAATCGGTGCCGTGCGTCTACTACATCCACGGCGGCGGAATGGCCACACTGTCGGCCTTCGATGGGAACTATCGGGCCTGGGGGAAGATCATCGCGGCCAACAATGTGGCGGTGGCGATGGTGGATTTCCGCAACTGTGCGGTTGCGTCGTCTGCGCCAGAGGTGGAGCCGTATCCGTCGGGCCTGAACGACTGTGTCTCGGGCCTGCGGTGGCTGGCGGCCAACCATGCAGATCTCGGCATCGACGCCAACCGAATCGTGGTGGCCGGAGACAGTGGCGGCGGCAATCTCACGCTGGCGACGGGGCTTCGGCTCAAAAACGACGGGGATCTCGACCTGATCAGGGGCCTCTACGCCTGTTGTCCCTTCATTGCGGGTAAGTGGCCTCAGGAGCGCTATCCGTCGTCGGTCGAAAACAACGGCATCTTCATCAATGTGACGAACAACTGGGGTCGCGTCGGATATGGGATCGAAGCTTGGGAGGCGAAGGACCCGATGGCGTGGCCCGGTCTGGCCACGGTCGACGATGTCGCCGGCATGGTGCCCACCGTGATCAGTGTCAACGAATGCGACCCTCTGCGCGACGAGGGCATCGACTTCTATCGACTGTTACTGGAAGCGGGGGTGGATGCGCGCTGTCGTCAGGTGATGGGCACCATGCACGCCACCGAGATGTTTCCGATGCTGTGTCCCGAGATCTCGCGAGATACGGCGCGTGATATCGCGGCATTCTCCCGAGGGCTCTGAATCCGGTCTTCTCGGGTCATGGTGCCGGGGTGAACGCCACCTCGACCCCGATCGTCGCGGATTCCGGGTTGAAGTTCGTCAGCACGAGCCTCAGTTCGATGGCGCTATCGGCAACCAATGTTGCGTCGAACGCTGTGCTCCATTCCCGGACGGACCCGCCCACTGCGCTGTGGGGTCAAGTGGGCGAGTAGTCGTCAGGTTGGGCGGCAAGGCCGTCTTGTTCCGAAAGGAAGTAGTTGGTCGATCCGTCGTTCGAAGCGACGGTGAGTCGGTTGTCGAAGACGCCGCCGGGGGGCACACCGAGCCGGCCCTCGAAGTCTGACCAATCGACCGTCACACACCCCGAGAGGGGGTGTTCGCGGTTGCATTCCTGGGAGGGACGACTCGTATCTCGAAGTCGTACGGCCAACCGGCCGGCGCCGTTCGAGACACCCTCGGGGAGCGTGCCGGTGAGAATGACCGGTTCGTGGAACCCGGGCTGGCCGAACTCCTGCGCTCCGGCCACATCGACCGAATCGGCCAGCAGGATCAGATCGTCGCTCTGAGCAGCTGCCGGGGCGGGGGTCGGGGTCGTAGGCACGGCCCGTTCGGGACGCGAATGTTTCCGCCTCAGCCGGTGGTGGCGTAGACGACTTCGCCGGTGAGAGGACCGTTGGCGATCACCTCGAAGTAGCTGAGGTGCGGCACGCCGCCGTCGTCGACTGCGAGGGTGACCAGCTGCCCGAGGGGCAGGTCGCCGGCGGTGACAACCTGTTCGATGGCCCATGATCCATCGGTGGACAGGCGGGCGAGCCAGACGCCGGTGGTATCGGAGTAGGCGATGACGACTTCGCCGTCTGGGCCGAGGTCGAGTGAGGTGATGCGGCGGGCCCCCTCGAAGCCGGGTTGTACCGAATCGAGTACCGCGATCGTGGATGTTTCCCATGTGCCGGTGCTGTTGCCGGCGTAGATGACTTCGCCGGTGTCGGCGTTCCAGTAACTGATGTGGGCGGCTCCGTCGTCATCGAACGCGAACGACGAGAATCGGCCCACGTCGCCGTCGGAGACCACCGTCTCGAGTGTCCACGTGCCCCCAGGTGCCCGGCTGGCGAAGATCAAGTCGCTGGTGCTGTTCGCGAAGTAGGTCATGGCGACGGTGCCGTCGGTTGCCACCTGCAGATCGACGTTCCATTCGTATTCGGTCGGCCCGCTGCCGATCTCCTCCACGATCCACTCTCCGTCGACCAGTTCGTAATACTCGACTCCGGGGTCGCGGTCGAACTGGGAAGGGTCGACTCCGGCTGCTCGCACGACGCCGTCGGCACCGATGACGATCGTGCTGTCCCACCCGTCGTGGCCCTCGCTCGCGGCCGCCCCGACCTGCCATTCGGTGCCGTCGCGAACCGCATGGGTGAGGTCGCCCAGTTGCTGGTTGAAGCTCGAGGCCTGATGGTCGTGGAAGGCGATGTTGGGTCGGTTGTCGAGGTCGAAGGCAAGCCCGATCGGGCCGTAGAAATAGCCTTCGGTGAGGGCGTCGACCGTCCAGTCGTCGGCCGCGCTGGCGTAGGCGACGAAGCCCTCGGGGACGTCTTCGAACAGGAAGGCGATCGCTGGATCGCCGTTGGCGTCGAGCTCCAGCGAAGGCTTGGTGCCGGCACCGATCGACACCGCGGTCCAGCCGTCGGCCACCGTCGAGGTAAGTGCCGACTCACCGGCGGCAGGGGGCGGGTCCGCGGTGGTTGAGTCGTCGGCGTCGGAGGCCTCGTCTGGAACGGCTGACTCATCATCGGCTGACTCGTCATCGTCGGCCGGTTCCGCGGTGGACGACGTCGATCCACTGTCGTCGTTGTTGTCGCTTCCGCACGCGGCTACCAACAGCACCACGGCGATTCCCAGGATCATGAATCTGCGCATCCCCACGGCAACCCGCCAGAACGAAGCCGGATTCCAAACCGTCCCCGCGATGGTCGGTGACCGTTCGATTCGAGCCCTTCTCGGGTTTTTCTGAGCGCGTACGCGCGCATAGCGCGCGCCGGCGGTCAGAGATCGGGGTGGGTTGGCACCCCATCAGGTTCTCTGAGCGCGTACGCGCGCATAGCGCGCGCCGGCGGTCAGAGATCGGGGTGGGTCGGTGAAGAGGGCTCCTGGGGTGCTGGCCTGGGCGTGGAAGAAGGTGGCCAATGGCCTTAGTGACGTTGCGAACTGGCGGAGAGTATGTTGGCTAGGTCGAGGTTTTTTGAAGAGGACACGTGCGACTGAAGGAGCAGTGTTGACCGTCAAGCCCCCATTTCCGGGTACCCGTATCACCACCAACGGGAACCAGCTGGTTTCGTATCACACCGAGGCGAGGATCACTCAGGGCGGCGTGTTCTACCCGATCACGCCATCCACCGAAATGGGGGAGAACTACCAGTTGGCATTCGCCGAGGGCTCACTCGACGTGTACGGCAACAAGAAGGTGGCCATCGAGACCGAGGGTGAGCATTCAGCGCAGGGTGGCGCAATAGCGCTCTCGATGACGGGCCGACGAGTGGTGAACTTCACGTCGGGTCAGGGCCTTGTCTACGGCCTCGAGCAGTACTACCACGCTCCCGGCAAGCTCTCGACGCTGGTGGTGGAGGTGGCCGCCCGTGCTCTCACCAAGCATGCACTCAACGTGCATTGCGGCCACGACGACATCTACGCGGCCCTCGACACGGGCTGGATGATGCTGTTTGCCAAGGATGCCCAGCAGGCAGCCGATCAGTCCTTGATCGCTCGGCGGGTCACAGAGCTGTCCCTGAACCCGGCGATCAACATCCAAGACGGATTCCTGACCTCCCACTTGGAACGCACCTTCTATCGCCACGAGTCCGAGCTGATGCGCCAGTTCTTGGGGGCGCACGACGACACTATCGATTGCCCCACTCCCGCCCAGCGTGAACTTTTCGGCCCCACTCGTCGCCGAGTGCCGCGAATGATCGACCTGAAGAATCCGATGCTGCTGGGTCCTGTGCAAAACCAAGAGCACTACATGAACGGCGTGATCGCCCGTCGCAACAACTTCGCCGATTATGTGGCGGGCTTCCTCGACGAGGCCTACGAGGAGTTCGCCCGGCTCACCGGCCGGCGCTACGGAATGATCACCGAGTACTGCTGCGACGATGCCGACACCGTGTTCGTATCGCTTGGTTCAGCCGCCGAGAATGTGGAAGCCGCGGTCGACTATCTGCGTGAGAACGACGATGCCAAGGTCGGGTCGATTCATGTCAACGTGCTGAGGCCGTTCCCGGAGGCAGCCTTGGTGGAGGCGCTGCGGGGAAAGAAACGGGTGATCGTGCTCGAGCGCACCGATGATCCGCTGTCGGGAGACAATCCGCTCGGGCGAGAGATCAGGGCGTCGATCAACAAGGGAGTCGAGGTCGGACGCGAACACCCCGACGGTGACGTTCCCGTTCTCGAACCGTCAGAAGTGCCGATCCAGTTCGCCGGCACCTACGGGCTGGGTTCGCGCGACTTCCGTCCTGAGCACTCGATTGGTGCCTACGAGTTCGCTGTCGGCCAGACCAAGCGTCTCGACGGGCGCGGTCCCCACGACGGTGTCCGCAACTTCGTTCTGGGCATCGATCATCCCCATGCCGTGGTCTCCGAGCGCACGCCGTCGCTTCTTCCCGAAGGGGCGATTGCGGTGAGGTTCCACTCGATCGGCGGCTGGGGGATGATCACCACCGGCAAGAACCTGAGCGAGATCATCGGCGAGATCGGCGAGGATGTCTCCCGTCGCCGCGAGGACTACGACGAGTTCGGCCGCCCCACTGAGGTCGTGCATGTGTCGGCCAACCCGAAGTACGGGTCTGAGAAGAAGGGTGCGCCCACCCAGTACTTCCTGGTGGCGGCTCCCGAGCGGATCCGGGTCAACTGTGATCTGCGCCATGTCGACGTGGTGTTGTGCTGTGATCCCAAGGCGTTCACCCACTCCAACCCGCTCGAAGGCATCAGCGAGGGCGGCACGTTCATCATCGAATCCGATGAGGATCCCGAGACGGTGTGGCAGCGCATCCCGGTGTACGCCCGCCATCAGATAATCGACAATGACATCAAGGTGTACGCGCTGGCGGGGTTCGATATCGCGAAAGCCGCCACATCGCGCGAAGACCTCCAGCTGCGCATGCAGGGCAACGCCTTCCTCGGCGCGTTCTTCGCGGTCTCAGGGCTACTCGAGGAGTACGGGGTCAGCACCGAGCAGTTCCACAAGTTGGTGCGGGCCCAGTACGTCAAGAAGTTCGGCCGTTTCGGTGACGGGGTCGTCGAATCCAACATGGTGGTGATGACCGAGGGTCTCGACCGGGTGCGCGAGATCCCCCACGGTCCGATCGATGCCGCCGACCGGTCCACCATGCGCCATCCCTCGCTGGAGGCGTGTGATGTGTGCGGGCCGCTTCCCTCCGATGTGGTTTCGGTGGAGCAGCCGGTACGTATGCCGCTCGCCCGCACCGCCACCTTCGACGCGGAATTCCGAGCCGGCTTGGGATACGACCAGCCTGCCTCGGCCTTGTCGTCGGTGGGCATGATGCCGGCCGCCACCGGCGCCACCGCGAGCAAGTACGGGTCGCGTCGCCAAACACCGGTGTGGATCGAGGAGAACTGCACCCAGTGCCTCGACTGCATCACCGCGTGTCCCGACACCGCGTTGCCCAACACGGCTCAAGACATCGACACCATCCTCAAGACGGCCGCCAACGCCTACATCACCGATCTCGACGACCGACGCGCGGTGATCGCCGCGGTTCCGGCCCTCGAGACCACCGTGAGAGCCCAAATGAACGGTGCGATCGCCGACAAGGAGCTCACGCCGTTCATCGACCTGCTCACCCAGGCTGTTGCCGATACGCCTGAGATCGGTGAGCGGGCGCGGGATCAGTTCCTGGCCTTGTTCAAGCGGGTGCCGTTCGCCTACTTCAAGACGGCGCCGATATTCCGTTCCATGGAACGCAAGGAGTCGGGCAGCGGCGGCCTGTTCTCGATCATGGTGTCCGACCTCTGCAAGGGGTGCGGTGAGTGTGTGGTGGAGTGTGGTGAGCATGAGGCGCTCTACATGGCCGACGAGACATCTGATCTCAACGCCGATCACCTGAGTGGCACCAACTTCTTGAAGATGCTGGCCGACACGCCCACGAAGTACCTCGGGCGATTCGATCCCAAGCATCCCGAAGAATCACACGTCGCCCAGCTCAAGAACCACCTGATGCTGCGAAGCCAGTACGAGGCGCTGGTCAGCGGCGACGGCGCTTGTGCCGGGTGTGGAGAGAAGACAGTTCTGCATGCGCTTGCCTCTCTGACCGAGTCGTACATGCGGCCCATGTTCCACTCCAAAGCAGATCGGTTGGCGGCCAAGGCCGAGACCCTGATGGCCGAGGGCGAGGCCCGCTTGGCTGCCCTGGCCGAGAAGAGTCCCGAGGAGCACGACCTTTTCTGTCGCGCGGTGGCCCACATGTTGATGGGTCTCGGTGGTGACGATGCTGAGGACACCGATGCCCGGCTCGCGGCTCACGGCAAGATCACCGACGCCGAGATCGTCGATGCCATCGGCCAGGTGATGCGCCGTGACGCGTTCAACCACCGCGACCTTCAATCCGTCGACGGTATGACTGCCAATGGCATGTCGGTCATGGCCATGGGTGCCCACACCGGCTGCAACACCGTCTACGGTTCGACACCGGTCAACAACCCACATCCCTACCCATGGATGAACTCCCTGTTCCAGGACGGGGCGACGATCTCGTGGCTCCTCGGGGAGGGATTCATCCTGACTCACGCTCGTCGTTCGGTGATTCCCGAGCGCCTGTGTAATCACCTTCTCGACGGTAAGACGGCGATGGATCCCGCCGAATACGACAATCTGGTGCACTTGACCGACTCCGAGATGACAGCCCAGGAGATCCGTGAGCTGCCCAAGGTGTGGGCGATCGGTGGGGATGGCGGGATGGGCGATATCGGTTACCAGAATGTGTCGAAGGTGGTGCTCCAGAACCGCCCCAACGTCAATATGTTGATGCTCGATACCCAGGTGTACTCCAACACCGGTGGTCAGAACTCCGACTCCACACCGATGCCTGGTGGTGGCGACATGAACCAGTTCGGTCATTCGTCGCAGGGCAAGCTCACCGAGAAGAAGGGAGTGGCCGAGACCTTCGTCGGTGGTCATGGCTCGCCGTTCGTCGCCCAGGTGTCGGCGGCCAACACCGCCCAGTTCTACAAGGCGATCCTCAATGGTCTCGAATATCGCGGCACCTCCTTTTTCCAGTGCTTCACGACCTGCCAACCCGAACACGGGGTCGCCGACGACATGTCTACCCAGCAGGCTGTGCGCATCCGGGATTCACGCGGGATGCCCCAGTTCGTCTTTGCGCCGGCGAAGGGCGAGTCATACGAGGACTCCCTCGATCTGGCGGGCAACCCGAGCGTCACCCGCGATTGGTACCAGAAGACGTCGAAGGCCAGCGGCCGGCACTTCCAGTACCTGCCGTCGCACTGGGCGGTCACCGAGGCGCGGTTCCGTCGCCACTGGAAGCCGATCGAGTCGGCCGACGGCTTGATCGATCTCCACGACATGCTCACCGTGGTCACCCAGAACGACGTGGTCGAGCGATGCGTGTTCGACACGAGCCACCGTTCGTTCATCCCGGACTGGGGCGTTTTCACCGAGATCGAGAACGAATCCGGTCAGGTCAGCACGATCGCGTTATCGCGCCAGATGGTGTTGTTCTGTGTCGAGCGGCGCCGTGCCTGGCGCATGCTCCAGAGTCGGGCCGGTGTCACCAACATCGACTATGTGGCCCAGAAGGCAGTGTTGGCGGCGTTCGCCGCCGGCGAACAGGGTGATGAAGATCGTTTCGCTTTCGCGGCGGCGATGCGCGACCGCGAGCTCGAAACGCTCCTGGCCGACGCCTAGGTAACAGATTCCGAGACAGGCTCGGAACCGGTGATGTGGTGAGGCTGCTGGCGTCGTATGAATGGGGCCGCGAGAGCGAAGCCGAGCGCGACCAACAGCAGCATTCCTCCCGCCGCCGCGGCGTAGGCCGCGGCGCGTCCGAATTCCTCGTAGACAGCGCCGACCACGATGGCGGTGATGCCGGCTGACAGGGCTTGGGCGGCTCCCATCATTCCCTGGGCGCCGGCTTGGCGATCTTCGGGAACCGACATCGCGACGGCTACTCCGGACGCGGCCACGGTGAGGCCATCGGTGACCGCGTGGATCAGCGAAACCGCGAAGATCCAGCTGCCCGTGGGTACCTGTCCGTAGGTGAACATGAAGATGGCGGCGACGAACAGGCCCACTCCGCCTACGCGGAAGGGCCCGATTCGTTGGGCGAGCCGTCCACCGGTCGGGCCGAGGATCACCAGGGGGATGGCGAAGAATGTGATGCCCAGGTTGGCCATCAGGGTGGGGGTCTCGAGGTCTTCGTGGACAATGTCCCACAGGGCGTCGAACGCGCCGATCATTAAGAAGACCGCGGCACCGAGCACCACGGCGCCGGCCACCACCCTGGATCGCAGGAGATCGAGGGCGAGGCGTTGGCCGGTGGAGGAGGAGGTTTCGGTGACTGTTATCGCGTAGGTCAGTGGCACACACGCGGCGGTCGCGGCCGCGACAACTATGAACGGGGCGGCGAGACCGAAGGGTCCGACCAGCGCGGCGGAGATGGCGGGGCCGAGGGCGAAGCCGAATACGTCGGCGGAGAGAAGGCGTCCGAGGTTCTGGCCGAGGTTGGCGGGGTCAGCGAGGATCACGATGCGGCGGATCGCGGGGATGGCAGTGCCGATCCCGATTCCGGATACGACCCGGCCGACGAGTATCGGGGTGAGTGCCTCACCGAACGCCATCATGAGGAGGCCGGCCACGTTGGCCAGAACCCCGATCACGATGAGGCTTCGGGCGTGGCCGCGGTCGGCGAGGGGAGCGATGAATATCTGGGCGACGAAGGCGGACAGGAATCCGGCGCCGATCACGACTCCGATTGCTGTCTCGCTGATGCCGTAGGCATCTCGATAGTCGCCCACGACCGTGAACAGCACCCCGTATCCGGCTGCGAGTGCGGCCGACAGCGAGCCGAACACCCAGGTGGGGGAGATGCGAGACATCAGGGGAGCGTATGCAGCGCGGCCCGGGACTCATCAGCGATGGCTGGGTCGCGGGCGTGTCAGGCGAGAACGGTGACCATGACGCCTCCAACTCCGACGAACAAGAGCATGGCGGTGAACACGATCACCCTGATTGGCTCGGTGAGGCGGAGCGCCAGGCGGCCTTCGAGTCCGACCATCTCGTGATGGAGTCCCTCGCTGAGTACGCGGAACTGATCGTTGGAGATGGCGAACTGGTCATCGATCTTTTCGAACTGGCGCCCAAACCCCCCGAGCCGTTGGTCGATCAGGTCGAACCGTTGGTCCATCTTGTCGAGTCGCTCATCGACCCTGTCGAAGCGACCGTCGAGTCGGGCGATGTCGTTCTTGGTGGCGAGGTCGGTCCACGGCACGGGTGGCATGGACTCCATGATGGCATCCGCGAGGTCTTCGTCCATCAATTCGGTGAAGCGTTGTCGGAGTCGGAGGCGGGTGTTCTCGTCGACGGGCATGGTTCCCTTCCAGGGTTGGGTGCTGCAAGGGGAAGTGCATGAAGGACTGTAGGGCGGGGCTGTGACACGGCGCGATACCTTCCTGTCATGGCTCTCGATGACGAACTCACCAACCGTGTGTGCTGGAAGATCCCGAATGCCTTGGCCCTTGTCGGGTCGAAGGCGGGGGACGAACGTAACGCGATGACCACGAGCTGGATCACCCAGCTCTCGATGGAGCCCGTCCTGATCGGGGTCGGGGTCGACAAGTCGGCGGTCACGCACCGTCTCATCTCCGATGGCGGCTGTTTTACCGTCAACCTCTGGGACAGCGACGACACTCGAGTGTTCGTGAAGTTCTCGAAACCGGCCACTGACGAGGGCGGGATGCTCAACGGCCGCGCCGTGCGAGGCGCCACCACCGGTGCTCCGGTGTTCGATGAGGCGATCGCCTGGCTCGATTGTGAGGTGCGTCAGGCAGTGGATCTCGGAGCTCACACCCTCTTCGTCGGCGAGCTGGTGGATGCGGCGATCAACGATGACGAGAAACGGTCGGCTTCGATGAGCGACACCCGCATGAAGTACGGAGGGGTGAAGCGTCACTGAGTCGTCGCCGGGGGCGTCGCCGTAGCCGCTGGCTCTCAACGCTCAGGCTCAGGGGCCGACACCTCCGGACCGGAACTCGGTCTCTGCTTCGACCCAATCTTGTACTGAGTCATCGAAGGTGAGTCCGTGTGATGTCACGCCGGCGGCGTCCAAGAATCCGATGTCGGTCGGCATCATGACCGATGATCCTGGCGCAACGGGCTGGAAGGGTCCGGGCGTCTGGCCGAGGTATGGGCCAGGGGCGCCGCCAGAGAAGATGGCCGTCGGGGGGCCTACCGGAGAGAAGACGATCAGGATCTCGTCTGATACGTGTGATCCGATGATCTTGTCGTAGATCCCCCGAGCCGTCTCGTACTTGGCGTCGTAGAAATCGCCCTCGGGGAAGTCGGAGCGCTGTGGATCCCACCACACGTGCGCGCCGTGCTGGGCTTGGAAGTCCGAATTTTCGAGCATGGAATTGATCCGTGCGTACTTCTCGGGCGAGACGGATTGACCGTTGGAATCCACATAATCGAAGGGATCGTGGTCCCCGGTGTATGGCTTGCCGGTTTCGGCGTTGATGATCACGCCGTTGTCGATCCGGATCTCGCCCGTCTCGACCATCTTGTTGGTCGCTTGTCCGGTCGACCCTGTGAACTCGTTGCTTCGCTGCACAAATCGTTTGGCCGTCGTGTCCCACAGTTCCTTCCCCGCGTAACCGGGCGGGGGGTCGATCAGCGTTCCGCCTTTGAGCGTGTCGAGTTGGATGGTGATGTCGGCCTCGGACATACCGCCGGCGCGATAAGCCGATTCGAAGAAGTCGGTCTTCGGGTCGAACATCCCTACGAGTGACGTCGTCTCCGGTTCCATTCCGATAAGGGTGTCGATCTCGCTGACGGTTTTCGACTTCAACGATTCAGGTTTCGGATGGGCTCCGGCGTGGCGATGTTCGATCGCCCCTGGGGTCGTGGGGCGAATCAGAAGGTAGCTGTCGGTTGCGCGCGCCGTGCGGTGTGCTGCCGCGATTGCTTCGGGAGTCATGCCCATCTGCGTCGGATCGACAATTGCACCTGCGGGCGCGAGCGACTCGGGGTCGGGGCCGGTGTATCTCGAGCGTGAGTCGATTTCGATGGGCCGTGTGGGGGCGACGAGGTTGTCCAGTTGGAACTTCATGCTGGCGCCCTGGAGGAAACCATCGCCGACCAGGTCGAGGAATGCAGTGGCCCTGCCGTCCCAGCCAACGGCCTGACCGTAGCTGTCGCCGGTGAGTACCGTCCGAGCCTGAGCCACACCGGTGGACTCGACCAGCATCTTGGTTCCGCCGACGACGATGTCCTTCACGCCGCTGATGATGTGGCCGTGCACCTCTTCCTTGGCTTTGGCGGCAACTTCTGGTTCCGCCATGGCCATGCGAGGATCGTGATTTGTCTGGGCCATGTAGTAGTTAGCGACGGCGATCTGCTGCCCGGCGTAGTAGTTCTCGTTGTGGAACCCGTGGTTGGCCCTTTCGAGCAGCTTCAGCTCACCTCGCGTGTCTGAGAGCCGGGATTCAAGTTTGGCTTCGAGCTCGCTGCGCTCTTCTGACTCGGGCTGTTCGCGGAGTGCTCTGAGGCCATTCGTCAGGTTGATCCCGCGGTTCGTGGCGTCCTGAGTGCGGTTGCCCAGCTCCGACTGTGTGTACCAGTAGCGGGCATCGAGTCCCGAATCGAACGTCTGAACGCCGTGGCTGAGATCATCGTAGACGAAGGTGACAAATTCGCCATTGGAGACCTTGGTCGGCGTGTATCCGACCATTCCGAGCACCGGATCGAGCACGTCGGGTATCTGGGAGAAGGTGCCATCGATTGTTGTGAGCTCGGACTGGTACAGGGGCCGGCTTGCGCCCCAGTCGATCCTCTCCGCTTCGATCGTTTCCTTGGTTCCGTCAGGGCCCACGATCTGGACCTTGATCTTGTCGGGAGCCGATGCAGGGTCGATGTCGAGCTCGAGTCGCACTCGAAGCTGTTGATCGTCGACCGCGGCGACTATCTCGCGTCCGGCACTGTCGAGCACCTTGATGGTGCCGGGCGCCCGTTGGCCTTCATCATCGGCGGGTGTGGTTGCTGGCGATGAGGGAGTTTCCGACGTTTCCTCGCGTTGTGACCACCACCACCAGAAACCGCCGGTGAGGGCGACGAACCCCGCAACCGCAATGGGAAGAATCGGGAACCCGCCGGAGTCGGTGTCGTCGGTGCTGGTAGACGGCGTGCCGGAGGGGCTCTCGTCGGCGATATCGACGCCGTCATCCACGGTGTCGGTGGCAGTGCCCGAGTCGGCGTCATCGTCAGTCTCCGCGCCGGGGTCCTGAGCGACCAGGACGCCCGTCAACTCATCGTAGAAGCCCGAGGATTCCGCGTCTCGTGACGTGGCGGCAAAGACGGAAACTGACGAGCCGGGCGGCACGTCCACTCCGGCCGCGCTCAGGCAGGCCGTGTGGCCGTCGTCGGACCACTCAAGCCTGATGTCGGCGCTAGAGGCGATGTCGTTTACGCCATCGCCGGCGAAGGTCTTGAGTTCTCCGTTGTTGTTGCTGACGAAGAGGTTGTACTCAGTGCCTTCGGGGGTGGTGACTCTGAGTGACATGTCCCAGCGGGGCGGGCCGCTTTCGAAGAGCCGCTGGCCATTGTCGACCATGCTGATCTTGAAGGTGGCTCTGCCGTCGACGAGTCCCGCGTAGGAGAGCGCGCTGATATCGACGCCGCCGTGCCTCGATGATTCTTCAGGCCCGGCTTCGCCGCCGCGTTCGGGGTCGATCATGTCGAGGGGGGCATCGGCCAACGCCGCCGAGGGGCCGAGGTCGTTCCCGGTGGGCACGTAGGGCGTCACCGGCGGGGGCGGATCACTGTCGGACTCGAGTTCCACCGAGTTGTAACAGCCGCCGGCATCGCAGGCCGCCACAGTCGTGGAACCCGCCGAGGTGGGTGCGACCGTAGACCGCACTACTCCGTTGGCGTCGGTGACACCGTCGATGAGTTCGACTGCACCGTCGCCGTGGTTGATCTCGAGGTACACCTCGTGTCCCACAAGTGGTGATCCGCCCTCGGAGTAGCAGGCTTCGACGTCGAAGGGGAATGCGCCAGAGATGAGCTTGTCGCTGCCATCGGTGCATGACTGCTCGGCGGTGAAGACGATGGCGAGTTCGACTTCAACTCCCTGCGCCGATGCCTGGGGCATCGTCGCGATGAGCCCGAACGTCAGAGCAGCCAGGAGTGATGCCCCGCTCCAGCGCCGCCAGACACGGGAGACACGGCCTTGCCTGTATCTCACGAGCCCTCCCCCCTAGGCGATGGATGAGGGTAGCACCCGAGGGCGGTCACCTTCTGTGGTCGACAGGCATCTGGGTGCGGTCGGTGACAGGGGTGGTCGATGGTTCACCGGTACTCTTGGTGGTCTTGGGTGGTCGTAGCAGAGCGGCCAGAGGCGATGGAGGCACCGGCATTTACTCGATCCGACTGAGTTCGCGGAGTAGGACCACGCGCTATGGGGCTGGGGTGTTGTCATGACCATGCGCGCGGGCTGGTATCCGTCGCCGGATGATCCCACCCAGCTCAAGTACTGGGACGGTGAGGACTGGACCGATCACACCCAGGCCAGCCCCGACGCGCCGAGCCTTCCTGATGCTGAGAGCGATGAGCCGGAGGACACGGTTGATTCGGTCGACGAGGATTCCGAGGCCGGCGAAGCCGATGGGGCTCCGTCCGAAGAGTCTGCGGTTCCGTGGCTCGACGGGTCGACACCGGTCGCCGATGACGATGGTTGGGACGACGGGCCAGAGTCTCGGTCGGCTCTCGGTTGGATCTTCGGAGCGCTGGTCACTTCGGCCATAGTCATCGGTGGATTTGTTGTGTTCACCGCGCTCTGGAGTGCCGACGATGGGCCGACACTGGGCCAGGGAGGGATCGCCGGCGACGGATCCGACTCCACGGGATCTGCTCCCGGCGCCACCACCTCTTCGACCCCGCCGGCGTTCATCGTGCCGACGACCACTCGGTTCGCCATTGCGACCACCACTACAGCAGCCGCGGGTGCGGAGACCACCACCACCACGGTTGCCGTGACGACGACCACCAGTGCCGACGCAGGCACCACGACGACGGCCCCCGCAGAACGCCAGGTCACCCTGCTCGTCGATGTGGCGAAGCTGAGGTCGGCGCCGCGGCTCAATGCCGCCGAGGTCGACACGATCACCAATCTCGGGGGGAGCACGATCGTGGTGCTGGGTGAGCCCGTCGATGGGTGGTACGAGGTGAAGATCGGTACGAAGCAGGGCTGGATGTTCGGTGCCTTCATTCTCCCGCCGGCTGCGGGGCTGACCGTGCTCCAGACCGTGTCCGGGGCACCGGTGGCCCTGCTCAATTCCAGTGGTCAGGCTCTCGGCGTTGCCAGCGCGTCTGGTAGTTATGCGTTGGCCACGAGTACGTCGGGGGATCTGTGGCCGGTGATCCTCCCCGAGGGGGGCACGGGTTATGTGAGTGCCTCGACAATGAAGGTCAGGTCGTGACCCTGCGTCAGCGCAACGTGGGCATAGGTATGGTGGCGATCGTCGCGTTCGTGGGTGGGGGACTGTTGGCGTGGTCAGGTCGAGACGATGGAAGCCTCGCCGCTGCGGTTGATGAGGAAGGGATCGACGCCGACGAAGATGTGGCCCAAGAGGAGCCGCCACCGTCGTCGGTTACCTCCTCCACTGCGCCGATGAGCACCACCTCCATGACTACGACCCTGCCTCCCGATCCGGTGGTGCAGGTGTTTGCCATAGCTCCACCAAGCGGGGAAGAAGCTCTGGCCGTGGCTGGTGCGCTGGCGGGCGATGTGGCTCTGCCGAGCGACTGTGGGCTACCCCTCGATGTTCCGGAGTCTCTGCCGAACTCGCCTCGTGAGTATCGCAACGGCATCCACCAAGGAATCGATTTCATCTGTATGGCTCGAGGTCGGGAGGCCCACGCGGCGATGCCGGGGAGGGTGTTGGTGGCGGTCGGCGACTATGTCGACCCCACGCCGGCGGAGCGCAGCGCGGTGCTGAGCATCGCGGGGGAGACGGCGGGCACTCCGCCGTGGACTCTCGCGATGGTGTACGGCAACTTCGTGGTGCTCGACCACGGCGTGATCGATGGTGTGGGCCATGTGGTGTCGGTGAGTGCTCATTTCGATTCGCTCGACGACGCGATCACTCCGGGGGTGATGGTGGAGGTGGGCCAGCGGCTCGGCGAGATCGGCAACAAGGGAACCAACGCGGCATCGCAGGGCACCGAGCGTCCCCAGTCGTTGCATCTCCACTGGGAGTTGTATGTCGACGACGTCTACCTCGGTGCGGGGCTGGGCTATTCCGACACCCGTGAGATCTATCGAACGCTCTTCGCGGAGTCTCTCTGAGCGTTGAAGTCGGCGGGCCGGTTGCCGCGTATGAACGGGGCGGCGAGCACCACGGCGATGGCGATTACCAGCACCATCGCGGCGGCCGCCGTGCCGTAGGCGATGGCTCGTCCTGAGTTGTCGTAGAGGCTGCCGACAACAATCGCGGTGATACCGGCGGTGAGGGCCTGGGCGGCACCCATCACTCCTTGGGCACCGGCTTGGCGTTCCTCGGGCACCGCCATGGCGATGGCCACGCCGGGGGCGGTGAGGGTGAGGCCGTCACTCATGGCGTGGATGAGTCCCACGGTGAAGATCCATTCGCCGGAGGGGAGTTGGCCGTAGGTGAATATGAAGGCGGCACCGATCGACAGGCCGACGGCGCCCACTCGAAACGGTCCGATTCGCTGGGCGAGGCGACCGCCGAAGGGGCCGAAGATGATAAGGGGCGCGGCGAACAGGGTGATGCCCAGGTTGGCCACCCAGTCGTTGGTGCCGAGGTCTTCGTGCACCACGTCCCACAGGGCGTCGAAGGTGCCGATCATGAGGAACACCGCGGCGCCCAGGAGCACGGCACCGGCGACCACTCGCGAGCGCAGCAGGTCGAGGGCGAGCCGGTGGCCGGTCTCGTCGATCTTTTCGGTGATCGTGACCGCGGCGGTGAAGGGGAATATGGCGATGTTAGTGACGGCGACCACCAGGAAGGGCGCGGCGAGACCGAACGGGCCGACCAACACCGCAGAGACGGCAGGGCCGAAGGCGAAGCCGAACACACTGGCGGAGAGGAGGCGACCGAGGTTCTGGCCGAGGTTTTCGGGATCGGAGAGGATCACGAGGCGGCGGATGGCGGGATGGGCGGCGCCGATTCCTACGCCGGAGACGATCCGCCCGAGGAGCAGTGGGGCGAGTGACGTGCCGAACGCCATCAGCAGAAGACCGAAGAAGTTGGCGACCACTCCGACCATGATCAGGCGGCGGGCATGGCCGCGGTCGGCGATGGGGGCGATGAAGATCATGGCCACGAAGGCCGAGAGGAAGCCGGCGCCGATAAGCATGCCGATCTCGGTCTCGCTGATGCCGTACTCGTCGCGATAGTCGCCGACGACGGTGAAGAGCACGCCGTAACCCATGGAGAGGGATGCGGACAAGGCGCCGAATATGATCGGCGGAGAGGGCCTGCGCATCAGGTGAGCCTACGGACAGCCGGGGTGTCACACCCTGGCATGATACTCAGCAGATGTGCATGAAATATAGTGGATTCAGCTGGGAAGAGATCGAACGACACACGGATCTGGTGATCCGAGTTCATGGGTTCATGGCCCAGCAGGTGAGCGGCGCGGAACGGGCCTGGACCTACACGGTCGGGATCACCGAGAGCTGGGACCACCCCGAGCTGTTGTGCGTCGACGGCCCCGGCGAAACCCAGGCAAACCTGATCGGAGTGACCGCCGACGACATCGAGGAGTTCGGCGCGGTGAGGCCGGCCACCCTCGAGTCTCACGACATCGAGCTGGTGCCAGTCGAGGAGAGGCACTTGCGCTATGGCCTGGTCGCCTCGTGGGAGGCGCGTTACCAACGTTCGGCGGCCACCGGCGACTTCCTGCGGATCGTGCTGGGTACCTCGTCGCCCTGAACGCATTGCCTGGTTGTCGGTGTGGGTGGGGTGGGGGCGACTAGCTTGCCGCTATGAGGGTGATCGGATCGGGCTTCGGGCGCACGGGAACCTTGTCGCTCAAGCTTGCGCTCGAAGAGCTCGGCTACGGGCCCTGCTACCACATGCAAGAGGTGATGGGGTCGGCGCCGAATGTGAATGCGTGGCACGACTTCGCCCATGATCGGCCCGTTGACTGGCATGAGCTGTTCGAGAAGTACGACGCTGCCGTCGACTTTCCCGCGAGTGTCGTCTACCAGGATCTGATGGAGGCATTCCCCGACGTGAAGGTCGTGCACACGGTGCGCGATTCCGACCTCTGGTACGAATCGACACTCGAGACCATCTACCAGGGCACGAACCTGATGCCGCGGTGGATGCGCCGCCTCGTGCCGGTGGCGGCTCGCTGGGCCGAGATGGTCGAAATGATGGTCTGGGACGGCCTGTTCGACGGACGTTTCGAGGATCGGGCCTTTGCCATCGAGCGCTATGAGGCGTGGACAGCCGAAGTGATCGCCACCGTGCCTCCCGAGCGCCTGTTGGTGTTTGAGGTGGCCGACGGGTGGGGTCCGCTGTGTGAGTTCCTCGGAGCGTTGCAGCCTGATAACCCGTTCCCTCAGGTGAACGATCGGGAGTCGATGCTTCGCCGCTTCCGCCGTATCCGGATGGCGACCCGGACGGCACCGTTCGTAGGAGTTGGACTCTTTGCCGCGGTCTGCGGAGCGATTCGTCGTTTCCGCCCTCGATGATGGCTCCGAGAGTGCTTTCATGATTGCTGTCGGCTTTACCCGATAAGGGCTCGCGAGTGTGAGCGAGGTCAGCTCAGGTTGATGGAGGCCGCGATCGCGGCGATCACCCCGAGCATCAAGAACAACATCGACAGGACAACCTGACGGGTGGACTCGGCGATCTGTTTCGATAGGCGGCCTTCGAGTCCGTGGAGCTTGTGATCGGTGCCTGCGTCCAGTCGGGTCATGTCGCTGCGAAGGCTCGCCTCGAGTCGGGCCATGTCGCTGCGCAGGCCGGCTTCGAGGCCGGTCATATCGCTGCGAAGAGCGGCGATGCCCTCCTCGGCGGGAAGCCGTGGTCAGGTCGTTGCTGTGGTGACGTCGTCGGCCGCAACCGGCTCTAAAGTCAGGTCGATGTCGACGTCGTTCCTCTTGTCTTCCTCGTCCCGGTCTAGAGCCGGGTCTAGGTCGGTGGCGTCGATGATCACGCCGCGGTCGCGCATTCGACTGATGATCTTCTCGGTCACCTCGGCACGACGTTCGGCGGGCATCTGGCTCGGGAGTCGATGGTCGAGCTTCTCGCTGGTGTCGGTCTCGCTGAGACCATGCCACTGCTCGCGCGGTTCGGAGAACTTCTTTCGCATGGCGAATGCCACCAGCGCGAGAACTGCTGTTGCGAGCAAGAGTCGTTTCACGGGGAATCTCCTGTCGGTGGCCTCAACGCTAGTCGACGTGACCGCGGAGGAACGGGGATCACGTCGGCGTGAAACCCTCCTCGGCTTTCGGCAATTTTGATCTCGTTGCGCTCGCCGGGTTGGGGTCGCCGACGAGTCACGCACGGGCTATTTCGCTTCTGACCAGCTCTTGACGACGCTGATATCGGCGAGGAAGCGAACGGTGGGCTCAGGCGACCAGTAGTGGGCGGCTTCGGCGACCGCATCGGCAACGAGAGCGGCGACCTCCTCTGAATGGGCGGCGGGCACGTGCACCAGCAGCTCGTCGTGGAGACAGAGCACGATCTGTGCGTTGAAGGACCGGGATCGGCGTCTGACGGTGATAGCCCAGATCTTGAAGAACTCAGCCGCGGCGCCTTGGATCAAGGCGTTTCTGGCGTAGCGGCCGCGCGAGGCGGCAACGGTGATGGCCCGATCGAGATCGCCTTCTACGGATGGATCGGTCCACATGCGGATCCGCCTTCCTCCGCTGGTGAACACGTCGTGACCGAGTCGTCCCTGCTCGGCGGCTTCGTCGAGTAGACCCATCGCGATCGGGTAGTTCTCGGTGAGGCCGGCGAGGGCGTGAGCGGATTCGCCGGTGGTGGCGCCGTACATGGCGCCGAGGACTGCCACCTTGGCAATATCGCGGTCGACCCCCAGCCGCTCGGCGACCGGTTGGTAGAGGTCGTCGCCCTCGGTGGCTGCGATCAGGGACGGGTCGCCGGATACGGCGGCGAGGACCCGTGGTTCGACCTGTCCCAGATCGGCCCGCACGAAGACGTGGCCGGGCTCGGCCTGCACGATCGATCTCATGGCAGTCGGGAGATTGTGAAGACCGGCGGAGGCGGTCATTCGTCCGGCGGCGCCGTCAGAGCTCGACCAGTCGCCTCTCAGTCGTCCGTCCCGGATGTGTTGGTCGAGCCAGGGGTAGCCGTAGGTGGTGGCGATTCGCTCGGACTTGCGCCAGGTGAGCAGAGCATCGATCAGGGGTTCGGTGTCGCGGAGCTGTTCGAGTCGCCACGCTCTGGTGTCGGGAAGATCGAGGCCTTGGCGGCGCAACATCGACTTCACATCGGCCGGGTTGCGGAGCGTGACGTTGTGGCGGGATATGAGATGAGTGAGGACGGCCTCGTCACGCTGGGCTCGGAGTTCGTCCTCATGCGCGGTTGATTGTGGTCGAGGTCCTGCTGCTTCTCCGATCAGTCGAAGGGCCTCGTGTTCGTTGACGGGCAGACCGTGGTGGGCCATCTCGGCGCAGAGCAGTTCGGCCGCTGATTCTGATCGGGTGGTTGAGATGGCGCGGTCCGGATCGGGCAGCTTGGCGAGCTGGTGTTCCTGGAGTTCGGCGGCCTGGCGGGCGAGGTTGGCCCAGGTTGCGAGTCGTTCGGGGGTGGCTTGGTAGGACCCGTTGATCCATTCGGGACGGAGGTGGCCGTCGGGCTGGATTGGTTCGTCGCGGTCGCCTTCTTCGGCCGGCATGTCGAGCAGGCCGAGTTGTCCCATCTTCGGCATCGTGTCGGAGGGGAGGTCGTGGAGCTTGGCCCACGCTTCGCCGATGCTTGTTCGCCAGCCTCCGTAGAGGAAGCGGTGCACGGCCAGCACGTCCCAGCCACGGTCGATCGGCAGGCCTGCTTTGGCCAGGTGGGCGGCGGTTTCTCGGCCCCACCAGACCCATCGTGGCGATGACTCGGTGTTGAGTTCAGCCAGCACGGCGAGGGGGTCGGAGGCGCTGATGGACCAGTGGTGGTCGCTGGTCGCGAACCCGATGCCGGTGCCTGGATGGATGGCGATTGCGACCGTGTCACCTCGGTCGATGTGATCGTGAGGGGCCACGGCGTGACCGTAGCAAGCCTCGTCAGCCGGCCCACGGAGCGGATCACCCGACGGTAGGTTCTGCGAGATGAGGGCAGTTGTCTACGAACGGTACGGCAGCCCAGAGGTGCTGCGCCTCGACGAGGTCGCGAGGCCTTCTCCCGTCGCCAACCAGGTGCTGGTCAGGATCGCGGCGACGTCGATCAACCTGTGCGATTGGGAAACCTTGCGAGGCTCGCCGCTGTACGCACGCATCGGTGGACTGCGTTCCCCGGCGCGGAGCACGCTGGGATCAGATATTGCCGGGTGGGTTGAAGCAGTAGGGCCCGACGTCACCGAGTTTCGGCCGGGCGACGAGGTGTACGGCGACAATCTCGAACTGAAGGGCGGATTCGCCGAGTACGCCATCGCTCCGGAGTCGGCCCTCGCCCCTCGGCCGGAGGAGTTGACGTTCGCCGAAGCGTCCACCGTCCCTCAGGCCGGGGCGATTGCGTGGCAGGGACTCGACGGCACCGGGCGTGGAGACCGTGTGCTGATCAATGGCGGTGGGGGTGGATCGGGCTCGTTCGCCATCCCACTCGCCAAGCGTCTTGGTGCGCACGTGACTGGTGTCGACAACGCAGACAAGCTCGATTTCATGCGGTCGCTGGGAGCCGATGAGGTGATCGACTATCGCGTCGATGATTTCACCAGGAGCGCGGAGCGCTACGACCTGATTCTCGACCTGGTTGCCCATCGGTCTGTTTTTGCTTACCGGCGCGCGCTCACCCGCGGCGGCCGATACCGATGCGTGGGTGGTTCGGTATCGACGATGTTGGGGGTGGTCACGATCGGATCGATCATCGGTCGGCTGACCGGGCGACGGATCGGGCTGCTCGCGGTGAAGCAGGGACCGCGCTACTTCCAGCCCGTGGCCGACCTGTGCCGCACCGGTGACCTGCGCATTCACATCGACCGTCGCTTCGGTCTTGACGAGGTGTCCGAAGCTCTAGCGCACGTCGGTGAGGGTGGTGCACTCGGCAAGGTGGTGGTCACCGTCTCATAGGGTGGGGCGGCCGATCGGATCGACGGCGGCTTCGAGCGCGCCGCCGATCTGCAAGAGGCCACTCTCGTTCCACCGTCGCCCAACGAGCTGAGCACCGACCGGCATGCCGTTCTCGTCGAGGCCGCACGGAACGCTCAGCACCGGACACGGCGAGATCAGGTTCCACACCGCGGTCATATCCGGGTCGTAGTTCTGGCCATCGTCGAAAGAGGGCCGATCCCAGTCTGAGATCGAGGCGGGGATGGGGCCCGTCGCCATTGTGGGACACAACAGGGCGTCGTTCGCTTCGAGGATGGGGCGCATCCGGCGCCAGAGGTCGGAGCGGGTGTAGTCGACCTTCTTGTATTCCACTGCCGACATGGCGAATCCACGCTCGATGATGCCGAGAAGGTTCGGATCCATGCGATCGCCGAACTCAGGAACCAGATGCCCGTAGTAGGTCGCCATGAAGACCTCCCACAGCTTGTTCCACTCGTTCTCCTCAATGCCAGTGAACCGGGGGTGTACTTCCACGACTTCTGCGCCGGCGTCGGAGAGCGCATCTGCTGCGTTTTGGACAGCAGCGGCAACGCCGGGCGCGACGTGCCAGTCGTCGAGGTCGATGCTGAGCCCGATGCGCTTGCCGCGAACGTCGGGGACAACCGACTGGGTGAGGTCGAGCGCCGTCGTGACCGAGAGCACGTCGGATTCTTCGGGGCCTTGGGTGGCGCTCAGGAACAGGCGAGCGTCGTCGACACATCGAGCGATTGGTCCGTGATGGGAGATGGTGTCGAACAGGGCGGGGAGCACGTCCATCGGGATTCGGCCGAGTCCGGGCTTCAAGCCCACGACTCCGCACCAAGCCGCCGGGATCCGAACCGAGCCGCCCATATCCGATCCCTCGGCGAGGGCGACGCAACCGGAGGCGACTGCCGCTCCCGACCCGCCCGAGGAGCCGCCGGTGGACAGATCGGTATTCCAGGGGTTACGGGTGACTCCCCACAGTGGACTCTCTGTCACGAGGCTGTGCGCGAACTCCGGGCTGGTGGTCTTGCCGATCACGATTGCGCCCGCTCGCTGGAGAGCGGACGCAATGGCGCCATCGTGTTCGGGAACCCAGTGTTGGTGGCTATATGACCCGAGCGTCGTGGTGTGGCCTGCGGTCGGCGTGGTGTCTTTGAGCGCAATTGGAACGCCGTGTAACACGCCTAGATCGTCGCCGCCGACCACCGCATCGGCAGCTCGCTGCGCCGCGACGCGGGCTTCGTCGTCCCACACGAAGCAGAAGCAGTTGAGCGAATCGTTGATCTCGGCGATGCGATCGAGAGCGTTGCCGACAAGTTCCACGGGCGAGACGTCGCCACTCGCGACCCGCTGAGCCTGTTCACCCGCGGAAAGATACGCAAGCTCGAGATCGGCCATCTGCGG
>CAXMSE010000028.1:0-61212 GCA_964196195.1 uncultured Gammaproteobacteria bacterium
AGGGGGATGGTCGGCCTTTGCCAACAGGTCGCCACGGCTGACATCGATCTCATCGGTGAGGGTGAGGGTGACCGCCCGTCCAGGCCCGGCCAGGTCGAGATCGCCGTCGAAGGTGACGATGCGCTCGACCGAGGACGTGACGCCTGATGGCAGCGACACCACCTCGTCGCCGGGGCGTACCCAACCCGCGGCGATCGTGCCCGCGAAGCCCCGAAAATCGAGATCGGGTCGAAGCACCATCTGTACGGGCATGCGGAAGCGTTCGATGTCGACGCCGGCGTCGACATCGACGGTCTCGAGGTGTTCCATCAGGGGAAGGCCGCTGAACCAGTGGAGCTTGTCCCCCGCGTCGACGACATTGTCGCCGAGCAGGGCTGACATGGGAAGAAAGTAGGGGTCGACGAGATCGAGGCTCTTGCTGAAGTCGGCGTACTGCTCACAGATCTCGTCGAAGCGATCCTCGGACCACTCGACAAGGTCCATCTTGTTGACAGCGACCACCACGTGGCGGATGCCGAGGAGTGCCGCTATGAAACTGTGACGCTTGGTCTGTGCCAGTACTCCGTAGCGAGCGTCGATCAGGACGATGGCCAGCTGACACGTCGACGCGCCGGTCACCATATTGCGGGTGTACTGCTCATGACCGGGCGTATCGGCGATGATGAACTTACGCCGGGCGGTGGAGAAGTAGCGGTACGCGACATCGATGGTGATGCCCTGTTCTCGTTCGGCTTTCAGACCATCCATGAGCAGGGCCAGATCCAGCTCATCGCCCGCCGAGCCCAGGGTGGTGGACTCGCTTTCGAGCGTGGCCAGTTGATCTTCGTAGATCATCTTGGAGTCGTGGAGAAGGCGACCGATCAGGGTCGATTTGCCGTCGTCGACCGAGCCACAGGTGAGTAGGCGCAGCAGATCCTTACGCTCATGCTCGGCGAGGTAGGCGTCGATGTCGGTGGCGATGAGTTCGCTCTGGTGACTCATCTAGAAGTACCCCTCGCGCTTCTTCTCCTCCATCGATCCCGACTGGTCGTGGTCGATAACCCGCCCTTCGCGCTCCGAGCGGGTGGCCAATAGCATTTCCTGGATGATCTCGGGCAGGGTGGCCGCGGTGGATTCCACCGCCCCCGACAGGGGATAGCAACCCAGGGTGCGGAAACGGATCGACCTCATCTGCTCCTGCTCACCGGGCTCGAAGCGGAATCGATCGTCGTCGATCATTATCAGCACACCGTCGCGCTCGACGGTGGGGCGAACCGCCGAGTAGTAGAGCGGAACGATGGGGATCTCCTCGAGGTGGATGTATTGCCACACATCGAGCTCGGTCCAGTTGCTGATCGGAAAGACCCGGATGCTCTCGCCCTTGTCGACCCGTCCGTTGTAGAGGTTCCACAGCTCGGGTCGCTGATTCTTCGGATCCCAGCGATGATGCTTGTCGCGAAAGCTGAAGACCCTCTCCTTGGCGCGTGATTTCTCCTCGTCGCGGCGAGCCCCGCCGAAGGCCGCGTCGTAGCCGCCCGCGCTCAAGGCCTGCTTCAGGGCCTCGGTCTTCATGATGTTGGTGTAGTTCTTCGATCCGTGGTCGAAGGGGTTGATGCCCTGGGCAACGCCATCTGGATTGGTGTGCACCAGTAACTCGATGTCGAGCTCGTCGGCCACCCGATCGCGAAAGGTGATCATCTCCGAGAACTTCCACGTCGTGTCGACGTGGAGTAGGGGGAACGGAATCTTCGCGGGATGAAAGGCCTTGCGAGCCAGATGAAGCAGCACCGACGAGTCCTTGCCGATCGAATACAACATGACCGGCCGCTCGAACTGGGCCACCACCTCACGGATGATGTGGATGCCCTCGGCCTCGAGCTGCTTGAGGTGGGTGAGGCGGAGATCCGCCGAGAGTGTGCTTGTGGTCATGGCTTCGATGCAGGCTACGCACTCCCGACTCGGGTGTCGTGGCAAATGGCTCGATCGGTCCGAGGCTGGGGCCCTTGTCCCCTTACGTTCGCAGCCGGCCCCGCCTATGGTCCTCGAGGAACTGTCCCATGAGCCAACCACCCGACTCCCCCGCTGCTGTCAGACCCTCTTGGCGAGCGGTCGGGGTACCCAGCGAACACGGCGGCTGGGGGCTTACCCTCGAACCCGTTCTGCTCGGCCTCCTGATCGAGCCGAGCGCCGCGGGCGCCTTCCTCGGGTTGGGCGCGGTCGCCGCCTTCCTTGCTCGGACCCCGCTCAAACTCGCGCTGGTCGATTCACGCCGTGGTCGCGAGCTCCATCGCACCTCGATGGCGCGACGGGTCCTGGCGGCTGAGCTCATCGTGCTCGGGGTCTGCGCAGTCGGAGCGGTGGTGTCGGGCGACCCGAAGCTCTGGCTCCCATTGCTCCTCGCCGGTCCCCTGGTGGCCATCGAGCTGTGGTTCGACATTCGATCTCGGAGCCGCCGCCTCGTCCCCGAACTCGCAGGTGCGATCGGCGTGAGCGCGGTAGCAGCCATGATCGTTCTCGCTGCCGGAGAGACCACAACGCTCGCTGCGGCGCTCTGGTTGATCCTCGCGGCGCGGGTTCTTACCGCGATCCCATTCGTGCGCGATCAGGTGATACAGCTCCATGGCCGGCCCTCTACTCCTTTCGTGGTGCTGGGGGGCGATATTGGTGCGGTCCTGCTGGCATCGGCCGCGGCACTGGTGCATCCCGGAGTCAGTGCCGGGGCCGCAACCATCGGCGCAATCGTGATCTATCAACGCCTCACCGGACGCAGGCCGCCCGCACGAGCTGTGGTACTGGGCGTGCGCCAAACCGTCATCGGGCTCACCCTGGTGCTCATCACCGGCCTTGGTGTGCTCGCTCCCTGAGGCCGCGTGGCGATGTCTGGTGCCCGATGCGGCACCTTGGTCTCTGGCAGTGTTGTCTACGATCCGTCACAACGCCCAACGTCGGAGTTCCTCGTTGCCCCAACCCTTGGCCGGTATCACAGTGGTAGCCGTCGAACAGGCAGTTGCCGCGCCCCTGTGTACTGCCCGGCTGGCCGATGCGGGTGCCAGAGTCATCAAGGTGGAGCGCCAGGGCGGTGATTTCGCCCGCGGCTACGACCATGCCGCCGGCGGCGACAGCTCCTACTTCGCCTGGCTCAACCATGGCAAGGAATCGGTGGTGCTCGATATCAAGCACGCTGACGACAGCAGTCTTCTGCATCGAATGATCGACCGGGCCGATGTCTTCGTACAGAACCTGGCTCCAGGGGCCTTGGGCAGGGCCGGATTCGACTCGGACGGACTAAGGGCCCACCGTCCAGCTCTCATCACCTGCGACATCTCCGGCTACGGGGAAACTGCTCCCCTCTCTGAGAAGAGGGCCTACGACCTCCTCGTTCAAGCTGAGAGCGGCCTGGTATCCATCTCCGGCGGGCGCGGTGAACTCGGACGGATCGGTGTCTCGATCTGCGACATCGGTGCCGGCATGACCGCCCATGGCGCGATCCTCGAAGCCCTCGTCGGCAGATCGGTCTCGGGTGTCGGTGCCTCGGTGAGGGTTTCGCTCTTCGACGTGGCGGCGGAGTGGATGACGGTGCCACTGATCCACCAGGAGAGTGGCGGCGTCATCCCCCAGCGTTCGGGGCTTCGACATCCATCCATAGCCCCCTATGGCGCCTACACCAGCAGCGATGGTGCGCTCACCCTGGTGTCGATACAGAACGAGCGCGAATGGAAGCGGCTCTGCGTCGATGTGTTGAGGCTGCCGTCTCTCGGAGTCGACGCCAGATTTTCCGGCAACGATAAGCGCATCGCCAACCGCGACGCCTTGGAAAGCGCAGTCGAGGCCGCGGTGGGAGCCATCACGGCCGATCTCTTCAGGCAACGACTCTCGGCCGCATCGATCGCGTTTGGTGAGATCAGTTCGATCGCGGATCTCGCCAGCCATCCGGCGCTCAGGCGCCGGACCGTCAAGACCAGCACGGGTGGCAGTCTCCGGCTTCCGGCTCACCCCGTCCGTGTCTCGGGCGACACCACGTCGCCGGACGTACCCACGGTGCCCCTGACCGGGGCTGATACTGCAAGAATCCGTGCCGAATTCGCCGCCAAGGAGGAGACGAGTTGATGGATCCGACTCTCGATGAGGATGTCCTGACCGGCTGGGTGGGCAAGAGTGCCCGTTTCGCCGACACTCTCGACGCCGGCACCGCCCGACGAATGGCCGAGACCCTCGATCGAGACGCGCCGCCCGAGATTCGCTCCCCGCTCCCCGCTCTCTGGCACTGGCTCTACTTCATCGACAGCGCGCCCGAGAGCGGCCTCGGTACCGATGGTCATCCGGCCCGAGGCGGATTCCTGCCCCCTGTGGCCCTGCCCCGACGGATGTGGGCCGGCGGTCAGCTCACCTTCGATGGCCGGCTGACGGTGGGAGAAACCGGCTCCAAGAAATCCACGGTGGTCGACGTCGCCCTCAAGACCGGATCGACGGGGTCTCTCTGCTTCGTGAAGGTGCGCCATGAGATTGAGGGCGCCGGCGGAGGACGAATCGTCGAACACCAAGACATCGTGTATCGCGGCGATCCTGAACCCGGTGGCCCACGCCCGCAGTCGAAGCCGCCGCCCGCCGATGCCGAGTGGATGCGCACCATCAACCCCGACCCAGTGCTGCTGTTTCGCTACTCGGCGCTCACTTTCAACGGTCATCGCATCCACTACGACCGCGCCTACGCCACCGAGACGGAGGGGTACGGCGGCCTGGTCTTTCACGGCCCCCTCACTGCAACCCTGCTAGCCGATCTCGCCACCGAACACGGGGGCCCGGACTTGTCATCGTTCTCGTTTCGAGGTGTCGCTCCACTTCTCGACTCGGCCCCGTTTCGGATCTGCGGCAAGCCAAGCGATGATGGCATCGAGCTATGGGCCGAAACCCCGGAAGGTGCGTTGGCGATGTCGGCCCGAGCGAATTTTGCCGGTTAGGGCGGGGGCAGCGTCTCAGCTCACGGTCTGGCTGCCCGATAGGTGGCCGCGGCATCGGTGTTGTGCACAAAAGCCGAAACGACGATTGCCGGCATCAGCATCAGCCCCGAAGCAAGAAACGCACCACGGAACGCGTGAAGCCCCTCGGTGCCCGACTCGGGTCCCACCCCCACCGCAGGCGCCAAGGCGCTGAGAACGGTAGCGACCACGGCCACACCGATGGCAGTCGAAGCCTGGCGCTGGGTGTTGAACAAAGAAGTCGCCTTGGCCGTATCGGCCGACGACACCCGGGCGTAGACCGCGGCCTGGAGCGCCAGGAAGCAAGCGCCCATGGCCACACCCCGACCGAACATGAGTCCACCGATGACGACAATGGGTGTGTCGAGGGTGACGAGAACAAAAGCGAGCGTCGTCGCGGTCGCTCCGAAGGTGCCCGCCACGAGCAGACGCTTTGGCCCATAGGCCTGGTACAGGCGTCCGCCCAGCAGATTGGAGAAGAGGAATATCCCCACTGCCTGCGGGCTCTGGGTGAGGCCGGCCTCGAGCGCTGAAAATCCCCGCAAGCGCTGCAGATAGAGCGTCAGCATGAAGATCTGACTGACGAATCCCGCATACAAGAACACGCCGGTGAGATTGATGGTGCGAAAGAGGCGTTCGCCGTAGAGCCGCAAGTCGAGTATCGGGGCATCACTGCCCAACTCCACAGCCACAAGCGCGCCGAAGAAGAGAAGGCCGAGTCCTCCCGTTCCGAGTGTCACCGGCGATGTCCAACCACGGTCGGGAGCAACCGCCAATGCATAGACGAAAAGCGCCAATCCACCACTGGAGAGCACGAAGCCCCACCGGTCGAAAGAACCGGCCTCAGCCTGCGAGTCGTCCTTCAGCCAGAGCAGCCCGAGACCGAGGGCAAGAAGACCGATGGGAAGATTGACATAGAAGATCCATCGCCAGGAGATCGTCTCCACGATCAAGCCGCCGATGACCGGGCCAACTGCCGGAGCGATTACCGCCACGCTCAGCACCGCGTTGGCAGCGACCGCTCTCTCGTTCAACGGATAGGCGCGAAACAGCATCGCCGATCCCACCGGGATGATGAGTCCTGCGCCCAGACCCTGCAACATCCGGAAGGCCACGAGTTGGTCGAGCGACTGGGCTGCCCCGCAGAGCATCGATGCGATGGTGAAGACCGCCAACGCCGACAGAAACACACGTTTCGAGCCGAACCGATCACCGAGCCAACCGGCAGCCGGGATGGCCGCGGCCAAGGTGAGTCCGAAGCCGATAACCACCCACTCGACGTCGGTGACCGCCACGTCGAACTCCTCGGCCAGCGACGGGAGAGCGACGTTGACGACCGTGGAGTCGAGGATCTGCACGAAGAGCCCGCCGATGTACACGATCGTCACCGCGATCTTGTACTCGGGTGTTCTCATCTGCTCAACCGTAGGCCATCCTCTCCTGGCGCCCCCACTTTGAGACATGCGAAGCTCGAACAAATACGATGTGCTCCGTAGAGCCAGCGCCTCCGCGACCAAAGGACCAGAAGTTGATTGACACCGAGGGTTCGATTCTCGGCAATTCCGTCCTTCGCCGAGAGGACGCGTCCTTGTTGAGGGGCGACGATCGATTTGTGGCCGACATGCAAGAAAACGATGTTCTCCACCTGGCCTTCGTCCGCTCCACGATGGCCCATGCCCGCATCGTGGAGGTCGACACCAGTGATGCCGTCGAAATGCCGGGAGTCGTCGGCGTATTCACCGCGGCCGATCTGAAACTGAAGCCACTCCTCGCGGTCCCGGTGGTTTCGGAGCTGTTCGCCCGACCCCCTCTAGCCGATGAAAAGGTTCGCTTCGTCGGCGACATCGTGGCGGCTGTGGTGGCTGAGTCACTCGCCGAGGCTGTCGATGCTGCAGAGGTCGTATTCGCTGACCTCGACGCCATCGACGCCACAACCGACTCCGTCGCCGCCACAAGGCCCACCGCTCCCATCCTCTTCGAGGATGTCGGCACCAACATCTGCTTCGAATCCTCCGTAGGGTCCGACACCGATCCCACCATTGAGGCCCCGAGAGTCGTTGAGCTGGAAATGGTCAGCCAACGTCTCGCCGGAGTGCCGATAGAGCCAAACGGGGCTCTCGCCATTCCAGCGGGCGACGAACTCACCTTGTGGATCCCATCTCAGAACCCGATAACGGTTCGCGACATGTTGGCCAATGCCCTGGAGATGCCAGCGGAGAATCTGAGAGTTGCCGCCCCGGCAGTCGGAGGAGGTTTCGGGTCCAAGGCCGGTATCTACGTTGAATTCATCGTCGTCAGCGCGATCGCACGGCGTCTCGGCCGTCCCGTCCGCTGGGTCGAGTCCCGAAGCGAAAACATGGTCGCGATGAATCAAGGCCGAGCCGCCACCATGCGAGCGCGGGTCGGACTCGAGCCCGATGGGCGAATTACCGGGCTCGATGTGGAGTTGACCGCCAACACCGGGGCCTACCCCGTGATAGGTGCTCTCCTGATCACCTTCACCCAGCTGATGATTCAGGGAGTATACGACATTCCTGACCTGCGCTTTCGCGCAAAGGCTGTGGTCACCAATACCACCTCCACCGCGGCCTACCGCGGCGCGGGCCGACCCGAAGCCGCCCAGATCCTCGAACGTATCCTCGACGTCGCAGCCGACGAACTCGACGTCGATCCAGCCGAAATCCGACGCCTCAACCTTCTGCAACCCGAGGCCTTTCCGTTCACCACTCTCACGGGAGCCAACTACGACACTGGCAACTACCAACAGGCGCTCGATGCTGCGCTCGAGGCGGCGGGCTACGAGGAGCTCCGTTCCATCCAGCAACGGCGGCGCCTCGACGGCGACATCCGCCAGCTCGGCATAGGCCTGTCCACCTATGTCGAGGTCACCGCCCCGGCAGGGCTCCACAACGAGTTCGGCAGGGTCGATGTGGAGCTCGACGGCACGATCACCGCGCGGGTCGGATCATCGGCTCAGGGCCAAGGCCACGTCACCTCGTTCTCCATGATCTTGGCCGACATGTTCGGCGTGTCGATGGACGACATCACGATCCTCCAGTCCGATACGGCCGAGATCTCCCGTGGCTCGGGAACGGTAGGTTCGCGGTCTCTCCAGATCGCCGGCTCGGCCATCCATGAGGCGGGCACCGTCGTTCTCGCCAACGCCCGCAATCTCGCCGGTCACCTCCTCGAGGCCGACCCTTCCGACATCGTTGCCGCTGGAGGAACCCTTCATGTGGCGGGCGTACCCTCCAACTCATTGACTTGGGCCGATCTGGCCGCGGCGGCCGCGGAAGGCGGCCTTCCCGACGGGATGGATTCGGGCCTGGGCCATGAACTCGAATTCGACAGCGGCGACTCCACCTATCCTTTCGGCGCCCATGTGTCGGTGGTGGAAGTCGACACCCAGACCGGCCAGGTCAAGCTCCTTCGTCATATCGCCGTCGACGACTGTGGTCGCGTCCTCAATCCCCTACTCGTGACGGGTCAGCAGCATGGCGGCATCGCGCAGGGAGTGTCACAAGCACTTTTCGAGGGGGTCGAATACGACGAGTACGGCAACCCGACGACCAGCACCCTGGCCGACTACGGGGTGCCCTCCGCAGCCGACCTGGTTTCGTTCGAGACCCACACCACCGAGTCTCCGACCCCGCGCAATCCTCTGGGGGCGAAGGGCATCGGTGAATCAGGCACCATCGGCTCGACCCCGGCGGTGCACAACGCGGTCGTCGATGCTCTCTCCCACCTGGGGGTTCGCCACATCGACATGCCCCTCACCGCACGACGCGTCTGGCAGGCCATGGAGGACGTCGCCGAGCGTTCCTGAGCACTACTGATCAGAGTCAGGATTGTGGGTGGCGGGCGGCATCGATCACCTGACAACGGTTGGGGTCGGTGCAGCCAGATGGGTCGAGCCCGGCTCCCCGCTCGGCCAGCTTCAGGCCGGTGGCTTGGGCATCACGAATGAACAGGAGTCGTTCTACGGCAACGCGGCCGTAGTCGCGATAGCCGGAAGGGGTGCGCTCCGGTTCGCGCATCACGCCGATCGACTCGTAGTAACGGATCGTCTTGGTGCTGACGCCGCCCTCGTCAGCGAGTTCGCCTATGCGCATGATCATCCTCGGTGGCCAGAGCGTACCGCCGGACCCGGAGTCGCCGGATCAGAGGGGTTGGCACAAGCGACGTGCGTCGTAGATGGCCGCGGCTATGTCGCGGCTCGAGACAGCGTCGCCCACCCTGTACAGGGCGAAGCCGGTGGCGGCTTCGGGTTGGGATCGATTCTCAGAAAGCGCAGGAATGTCGATCACGCCCTGGTTGGCGGAGTGGGGTCGAAGTGCCCTGTAGAGCTCGTCGTTGGGCACCGCGCCGTGCTCGACGATCACCGAGTCGACGATCCTGACGGTCTCATCGTCTGTGTGCTCGTTTCGAAGCGTCGCCAGCAGGCGCCCCTCTTTCTTTTCCACCTTCAGGAGGCGGTGGTCGGGGGTCAGGAGCACACCATGCTGGTAGAGCATCCGGAGGTAGGCAGGCCCGGTGGTAGCGGCTAGGTCTTCGCCCACTCGACGATCCGGAGTGACGAGCTCAATGTCGACCAGACCCCTGTCGGCGAGGTACTCCGCCACCGAGGGTGCCCGCTCGCTGCCGTGATCGTCGAAGATCAGGGTGGATCCCTCGACTCTCGCGTGGCCCCCGAGTACCTCTGAAGTCGTGTGTACGAGATCTTCACCCGCGCTCAGAAACGAGGTATCCGGCAGTCCGCCGGTGGCGATGATGACGAGGTCGGGATCCTCCCCCATCACGTCATCCGCGTCGACGATCGTGTCGAGACGCATCCCCACCCCGGCGTGGACCACCTCCTGCGCCAGCCAGTCGATGATCCCCACCAGCTCTCCCTGCCGCGCGCTGGCTCGGGCTGCCAACACCACCTGACCACCCACGCGGCTCTGGGCTTCGAACAGAACCACCGAGTGGCCCCGCTCCCCGAGTACGCGGGCTGCCTCCAGCCCACCGGGCCCTGCACCCACCACAACCGCCTTCTTCGGTGCTCGGTCCGTTGGCGCCACGAGTTGGGGGATTTGGGTTTCGCGGCCGCTTGCGGGGTTCTGAAGACAGATCGATTCGAGTCCTTGGTGGAGTCGGTTGATGCAGTGCGAGGCACCGACGCACACGCGAATCCGCTGCTCCTCACCCCGCTGGAGCTTGGCGACGATGTGAGGGTCCGCGATGTGGGCACGGGTCATACCGACCAGGTCGACGAGTCCCGCCGCGATGACGTGGCGAGCGGTGGCAACGTCGGTGATGCGGGTGGCGTGGAGTACCGGAATATCGACAGAGGCCTTGATCGCGGCCGCCAGGGGCACGAAGGGCATGAGTGGCGTGCCCGACGGAGGGATTGCCTTTGAAAGCCCCGACTCGGTTGCCAGGGATGAACTCGTGATATTGAGGAAGTCGAGGAGCCCGCACTCGGCCAGTATCAGAGCTATCTCAGCGCTCTCGCCCGGAGTGAGACCACCGAACTGCTGCTCATCGCCGATCAGGCGGATCCCGACGAGGAGATCGTTTCCGACCGCGTCGCGAATCGATTCCAGGACCTCGAAGGTGAAGCGCAGACGATTGTCGAGTGATCCTCCGTACTCGTCGCTGCGCCGGTTGGCCAGCGGTGTCCAGAACTGGTCGATCAGATGACTGGTGGCGCATAGTTCGATGCCGTCGAGCCCTCCGGCTCGAGCCCGGCTGGCGGCCGCGCCGAAATCGGCGACAATGCGTCGGATATCGGACTTCTCTGCCTCCTTGGGCCAACTTCGGTGCATCGGCTCACGTACCGGCGATGGCGCCACGGTTGGTAGCCAGTCGCCGTCGTTGGACACATTTCGACGGCCCATGTGGGTGAGTTGGCTCATCACCGCCGCACCATGCCGATGGATGCGCTCCACCATCAGTCCGAGAGGCTCGACGATGCGCTCGGAGCCGAAATCGAGTTGGCCCCAGAGGGATGCTGAATCACGCGACACATTGCTGGAGCCTCCGATCATGGTGAGTCCGATTCCGCCCTTGGCTTTCTCCTCGTGATAGGCGACGTATCGCTCGCTGGGGGTGCCATCAGTGTTGTATCCGGGCGCGTGGCTACTCGAAAATACGCGGTTGCGCAGACTCAGCCCGCCGAGATCAAACGGTTCGAGGAGGGGATCGACTGGGGTTGACGGGTAGAGGGTCATGCGACGGTGGCCAAGAGCACAAACCATCGTTGCACATCTTCAGTTTCGGGCCTCCACCGCCGGCCTCCTAGGCTCGGGTCATGTCAGATCCGTCGGTCTACGACCCCGAGCCCGTCGACTACATCGCACAGACCCGCCAGACCTACTCCCGGCTCGGCTACGAGCCTTACCGCTGGGCGACCCACGGCAGATCGGTGGAGCTGGCTCGTCGGGAGAAACCCCTGTCGCTATGTCGGGTGGCCCTCGTCGCGTCCGGTGGCATCTACCGCGTAGGCCAGGTCGCCTTCCACCATCGAGACGACACGTCGCATCGGAAAATTCCCGGCAACACCAACACCGACGACCTTCGAATCAGCCATTTCGCCTACGACACAACGGCTGCCCGTCGGGATCCCAACGTGGTGTTCCCGATCGAGGCGCTTTGACGGCTCGCCTCTGATGGCACCATCGGCTCGCTCGCCCCCGACGCCCTCTCTTTCATGGGCGGTATCTACTCACAACGCCGGGTGAAGGAGGAGTTGATCCCTGCTCTCGCCGCAGATCTCGCGGCGATGGCAGCCGACGTTGTCCTCCTGGTGCCCGTTTGACCCGTCTGCCACCAGTCAGTTGGACTGATCGCGCGACATCTCGAGGCAAGTGGCTTTCCCACGACATCGCTTACGTCGGCCCGATCGATCACCGCCGCGGTGAACCCCCCGCGGGCACTGTTCGTCGACTATCCGCTCGGGCATACCGCGGGCCGCCCGGGTCAGCCCGACGAGCAACTCGAGATCGTCGGTGAAGCCCTCAGGCTGCTCCACACCGAGACAGGGTCGGGTGCTATCCGACAGATCGCCTTGTCCTGGCCCGAACCGTGGAAGTCGGGCGCTCGAGATCGCGATCACTCACGAACGATCCGCCTCGACGCCCCCCAGTACGAGCGTGCCGCGGATCGCCTCGCTCACGAGTAACGCAGGCTGCCGTCGTCGAGGTCGGCTGCAGGCAGCTCATCCTTCTCTGTCCAGTAGTCCTGGGTGTGAAGCCAAGGCTGCCTGTCGCCCTGGCAGGGAAGCAGATGCATCCCGCGGGCGAGGTATCCGGGGTTGAAGTTCTCGGGATCCACCCACGGAGACAGCCTCATCTCGGCATCGTCCGCACCTAGCTCCGGTACCACCATCGTCGCCCCCTTTTTGTCCATCGACTTGAGCACACGAACGAGGAGGTCGGCGATGAGGTCTGCCCTCAGGGTCCAGCTGGCCCGGAAGTAACCGAACACCCAGATCATGTTGGGGATGCCGGTGAACATGGTGCCGCGCCAGGTGAGCTTGCTGGAGAAGTCGAGAGGCTCGCCGTCGATCTCGAAGGCGATGTCTCCGAGCACGTTCAGGTTGAACCCGGTTGCGGTGACGATGATGTCGGCCTCCAGGGTGTCTCCGGACTCGAGCAGGATTCCCTCTTCGGTGAAGGAGTCGATCTGGTCGGTCACGACCGACGCCCTCCCGCTCGCGATGCCGTGGAACAGGTCGCCATCGGGCACCAGTGCAATGCGCTGCTGCCAGGGCCGATACCTGGGTTTGAAGTGGGTCTCCATGTCGTAGTCGTCGCCGAGGATCTCCCGGATGCCCTTGAAGAGTTCGTCCTTCACCAGCTCGGGGTGATCGAAGGAGAGCTGGGCCACGATGCGCTGGTCGTGGAGGATCTTGCGCCGGACTATGTCGTGGACCAACTCCTCGCCGAGCTCGATCTCGCGCAGGGTGTCGGCCAGCTCGTTGGTGTTTTTGCAAGCCACGAAATAGGTGGGCGAACGTTGGAGCATGGTGATGTGCTCGCACTTGTCCGCCATGGCCGGGATGAGGGTGGCCGCGGTTGCGCCGGAACCGATCACCAGCACCTTCTTGCCCTCGTAGTCGAGCTGGGCGGGCCAGTTTTGGGGATGCACGATCGGGCCTTCGAATCGATCCATCCCTGGCCAGTCGGGTGTGTACCCCTCCGAGTGGCGGTAGTAGCCCTGGCACATCCACAAGAAGTTGCAGGTGAAGCGAACCGACTCCTCGGTATTGGTACGAGTCGCGTCGAGACTCCAGAGATGCTCCTCGCTCGACCAGCTGGCATGCGATATCCGGTGTTGGTAGCGAATGTGTCGGGCCAGGTCGTTGTCGTCGATGACCTCCTCCATGTAAGTCAGGATCTCCTCGGCGGTGGCGATCGGGGCACCTGTCCACGGCTTGAATCGGTAACCGAAGGTGTAGAGATCGCTGTCGCTGCGGATGCCTGGATAGGTGTGGGTGCGCCAAGTGCCACCGAAGTCGGCTTGGGATTCGAGAACGACGAAACTCGTGCCCGGCCGTTGTCGCGTGAGGTGGTATGCGCCGCCCACTCCGGAGATCCCAGCGCCGACAATGAGCACATCGAAATGCTGACACCCGGCCTCAGGCGTCTCCTCGACGATGTCGGTCATGGCTTTCGCTCCTCGAATTGAGAGCCGCAGGATCTCACTTTCCGAGCGCTGTGCGCCATCTGGGCCTTGGTCAGACGAGAAGGGTCACGAGGTCGAGGGCGCTGACGAGACCCACCAACTCACCGCGGTGGGTGACAAGGACCCGGTGCACACGCTCCGCCACCATGGCCTGGGCCGCAACCGTGACGTGGTCTGATGGCGACACGGTGATGGGAACACCGGTCATGGCATCGCCGACGGTCATGTCGATGAGGCGTTGGGCGATGGCAGCACGCTCCTGCGCGATCTCGCTCAAGGCCGGGATGGAGATCGGATATGGGCTGAGAAGGAACTGCGACACTTCACTGGCGGCCCTCTGTTCGTCGTGGAGGACCCGGATGATGTCGGACTGGGAGATCACCCCGACCAGATCTCCGTCATCGATCACAGGGGCGCCCGAGATCTCATTGGCGGTGAAGAGAGCCTCGGCATCTTGCAGCGACATCGCTGATGTAGCCGTGATCAGTTCGGTGGTCATCAGATCCTCTACCTGCATGAGCACTCCTCCATCGGGGGCCTGGTTCCGTTGTACGCCGCCGGACCGACACTCTCAAGAGCAGAAGGTCACCCAACGCTGGGTCGGGCGCGGGTTCATTCTCTCGGCTGGGCCGCGGCGCCGACCACTCGGGCTTGACGTTGGGTGGACCGGTCGACAGGTATGAATTCGTATGAATATATTGTTGAGATGAACGATCCCTTCCTCGACGGCTATCTGCCCTACGTACTACGACGAGCCGACCAGGCGCTCTCCGCGCCCTTCTACCAGTCGCTCACCCGGCATGGGGTCCAACGTTCCGAGTGGCGGGTGCTCGCCGTTCTCCGCGAACACGATTCAATGTCGATGACCGACCTCACCAGCACTGCGTTGTCTCCCCAGCCCACGGTGTCGCACGCTGTGGCCAGGCTCGCCGAGCGGGGCTTGGTGCAACGTTTCCGGGGCACCCACGATCGGCGGCTCTGGTTTGTCGCATGTACCGAGTCGGGCCGAACGCTGGCCGACACCTTGGTGTCAGAGGCTCACCGCACCGAGACCGACGCACTCGTCGGAGCTGGCATCCACGACATTTCAGAGCTGGTCGAGGAGCTCAACTCCCTGCACACAAAGCTTGCCGATTCACTGGTGGCCCACCGATGAGTACAGAATTCAACACGTCAGCAGACACTGCCGCGAGGCTCGACGCGAGCGACCCCCTCAGGTCGATCCGCTCCCAATTCGAGATCCCCCCCGCCAGCGAGGGTGGCGACCAGATCTACTTCGTGGGTAACTCGCTCGGCGCGGTCCCGACCCGCACCCTCGACCATGTCGCAGAGGAGCTCCGCCGTTGGGCTCAGCTCGGGGTGGCCGGCCACTCCACCGGGCCCACGGCATGGGAGCCCTATCACGAACTCCTCACCGACCAGATGGCCGCGGTGGTGGGAGCAGGCCACGACGAGGTCGTGGTGATGAATTCGCTCACCGTCAACCTTCACCTGCTGATGATGAGCTTCTACGAACCCACCCCCGAGCGCCACAAGGTCCTGATCGAAGACCACGCTTTTCCTTCCGACCATTTCGCGGTCGAGTCCCAGATCCGCCAACGGGGATTCGACCCCGCAGCATCGCTGGTGATCGTGGCCCCCAGACCCGGCACCGAGACCCTCCACCCCGATGATGTCCTCGATGCCATCACCGAGCATGGCGATCAACTCGCCCTTGTTCTCCTTCCGGGTGTTCAATACTTCACCGGCCAGGTGCTACCCATGGCCTCGATCACCCGAGCAGGCCACGAAGTGGGAGCGAGGGTCGGGTTCGATCTCGCCCACGCCGCCGGCAATATCCCCCTTCGGCTCCACGACTGGGATGTCGACTTCGCGGTGTGGTGTGGCTACAAGTATCTCAACGGTGGCCCGGGAGGTGTAGGTGGGGCATACGTGCACGAGCGCCATATCACCAACCCGGATCTACCCAAACTGCTCGGCTGGTGGGGCACAAGAAAGGAGACGCGCTTCGAGATGGCGACCGTCTTCGAGGCGATCCCGACCGTTGAGTCCTGGCAGGTGAGCAATGCGCCGATCCTGTCTATGGCCGCGCTGAAGGCATCGCTCGATGTGATCGACGAAGCCGGTGGCATCGACTGTCTCCGCGAGAAGTCAGAACGACAGATCGCTTACTTCGACTTCCTGATCGACACCGTGCTCGGCACGAGGATCGAGAATCTCACGCCGCGACCAATGCACGAGCGCGGCTGCCAGTTCGCCCTGAGGGTGTCCGATCCCGACGTCGATGGCAGGGAGATCTTCGAACGGCTCGAGTCCGCCGATGTCGCCTGCGACTGGCGCCACCCCGACGTGATCCGCGTGGCTCCGGTACCCCTCTACAACTCGTTCACCGATATCCACCGCTTCGTCGAGATACTCGACCGCCTACTCGATGAAGCGGGGTCGCGATGACCGCCCTCGGTGAGGGCGGCCCGGTGGTGGTCGTCGGCGGCGGCCCGTGCGGCTCAGTCCTGTCGATCTATCTCGCCCGTGCCGGCCACGATGTGGTGCTCTACGAGAGTCGCCCCGACATGAGGCGAATCGACCTCCCCGCCGGACGATCGATAAACCTCGCCTTGGCCACCCATGGAATCATCCCGCTTGTCGACATCGGCGTGATCGAGCAGGTCGACACGATCACCATTCCCATGAAGGGCCGCATGATCCATACGAGAGGGTCTGCGGAGCTCACCCTCCAGCCCTATGGAAACCTTCCCCACGAGGTGATCCATTCGGTATCTCGTGGTGATCTCAATGCGATCCTGCTCGACGCAGCCGAAGCGACAGGCCGGGTGCGGGTCGAGTTCGAGCATCGTCTCGACCACGTCGACTTCGAGCGTTCCGTGCTCTCCTTCACCGCCCCCGGCGGCGCTCGCGAATTGCCTTTCGGAGTGGTCTTCGGCACCGACGGTGCCGGATCGGCGGTTCGCAGGGCGATGCTCGGTGTCAACGGCGGCGCCCAAAACGTGGAGCCCGTCGGCCACGACTACAAGGAACTCACCCTCCCGGCCGGCCCCGACGGGGAGTTCGTCCTCGATCCGAAGGCCCTCCACATCTGGCCGCGGGGCGAATTCATGCTCATCGCGCTGGCCAACCCGGGGGGCGACTTCACCGTCACCCTGTTCGCACCCACCGAAGGACCCGATGGGTTCGCCGAGCTCGACTCTCCGGAACGGGTCCGCAGCTTCTTCCAGCGAGAGTTTCCCGACTTCGCATCCGCCACGCCCGATCTCGAGTCCCAGTTCTTCGACAACCCGACGGGTCGTCTGTCCACCCTCCGCACAAGAGGCTGGAGCCATGGCCACCAGGCTGTCATTCTCGGTGATGCGGCTCATGCCATCGTGCCGTTTCATGGTCAGGGAATGAATCTCGCCATGGAGTCGGCGCGACTTCTGGCAAAGCACCTTGCTGGGTCGTCTCACGACATCGAGGCGGCGTTCAACTCTTTCGAGGTCGAACGAAGGCCCCATGCCGACGCGATCGCCGACATGACCCTCGCCAACTATGTGGAAATGCGAGCCGATGTGCTCGATCCTGAGTATTTGCTGAAGCGTGCTCTCGCGCTGGAGTTGGAGAGGCGCCATCCCGATCGCCTGCGCCCTCGCTACAACATGGTGATGTTCAGCTCGATGCCCTATTCAGAGGCACAGCTACGCGCCTCAGCTCAAGCAGGGATCCTCACCGAGCTCACCAAAGACATCACCGACATCGCCGAAGTCGACTTCGAGCACGCCGCGACCCTGGTTGGTGATCTCGAACCCCTCCCCGAACTCGATCCCCTGGCCCGACCCGATGCCCTGTCCGTCACCTGAGATACGGAGTAACCGTGAACACCGACCCCGAAGACCTCACCTACAGCAACTATCTGCGTGTCGAGGAGCTCCTGTCGCTGCAGCAGTGTCGATCCATTGATCCCGACACGGGTGAACCAGAGCATGATGAGACCCTCTTCATCATTATCCACCAGGTCTACGAACTCTGGTTCAAGCAGGTTCTTCACGAGCTGGATGCCTTCGCCATGTATCTCGACAACGATGCCGAGTTTCGTGGCGGGCATCAGCTGAAGCGAGTGCTGAAGATCCTCAAGACGCTGGTTGCCCAACTCGATGTGCTCGAGACTATGACCCCCCTTGAGTTCTCGTCCTTCCGATCGTTCCTCGAGAGCGCCAGTGGATTCCAATCGGCCCAGTTCCGCGAGCTCGAGTTCCTCCTTGGCCAGAAGGCAACCGACCACCTCTATCGTTTCGAACACAACCCCGCCGAGTACGAGCGCCTCACCCGCCGCTACGCCGAGCCTGCTCTGTGGGACACCTTCGTCAGCTTCCTCGCCCGTCGCGGATTTGCCATCCCCGAGGCGGCCCTCTCACGAGATGTGACCCAGGCCGTAGTGGAGTCTGACGGAGTTCAGGCGGCCTTGATGGAGATCTACCGCACCGATCCTGGACTCACCGAGATGTGCGAGGCCCTCACCGATCTCGATGAGGGCATTCAAGAGTGGCGTTACCGCCACGTCATGATGGTCCAGCGGACGATCGGTACGAAGATGGGAACCGGCGGGTCCGACGGCGCCACCTATCTCCGCGAATCTCTTTTCCGCCCTGTGTTCGCCGACCTGTGGGCGATCAGGGCCCGGTTCTGACAGCGAAGAAGTCGGCCGCATTGTCGACCAGCAGTTTCTGGCGGTCGGCCGAGCTCAGAAACGGCGCATTCTCGATGAGCTGGCCCGGATGGATCTCTCCGAGCGGGAATGGGTAGTCGGAGCCGAGCATCACACGGTCGATCCCCATCACCGAGGTGAGAAGCTGGAGGGCGTCGTTGCTGAAGACGGCTGAGTCCACCGAGAACCGGTCGACATAGCTCGAAGGCGGGTTGGGGCAGTCGGCGCGGACTAGGTCGCGACGGCGCCACGCATTGTCGACTCGACCGAGTTGGGCCGCGAAGTTGCCACCACCGTGGGCAAAGCAGAGCTTGAGCTCTCGAGGGAGCCGCTCGAACGCTCCGGACAGGATGAGAGAGACGATGGCCAGGTGAGTCTCGGCCGGCATCCCGACGAGCCACGTGAGCATGTACTTGGGCATCCGCTCACGGGCCATCATGTCCCAGGGATGCACCAGCACCGGGATGCCCTCATCGGCACAGTGATGCAGGAAGCGAACCAGTTCGGGATCGTCGAGGTTGCGTCCACTGACATGATTTCCGATGTGCACACCGACGTGCCCGGAGCTGATGGCCCGCGATGCCTCCCTGCACGCGGCGCCAACGTCTTGCAACGGCACCTGGCAGAGAGGCCTCAGTCGGGTCGGATCGTGCTCGCACATCTCCACGGCAAGCTCGTTGATGAACCTGGCCCAATCCAGCGCAGCATCGGATTCAGCGGCATATCTGAACAGGATCGGGGTGGCCGAGACGACCTCGATCGCCACCCCATGTTCGTCCATCTCCGCGATCCTCGCCGCAGGGTCCCAGAGGGGTGCCAACACCGGCCGGAACTCGAGGTCGCCGGCCATTATGAAACCCGTGCCGTCGCCGTCGTCTCGGAGCCAGGGTGCATCGTCGGCGCCGAGGCGGGATGCTTCGCTCTGTGAGATCTGTGGGAAGAAGTGGGCGTGGATGTCGATCTTCAAGACGCAGCCTCGGGACGCTCCGCAGTCGCCTTGATTTCGAGTAGCAGATGGGGGTGGGGCAGCTGATGCACAGCAACGGTGGTGCGGGCCGGTGGCGCGACACCGTCGAAGAAGGCCGCCCATGCCCGGTTATACGGACCGAAGTCATTCATGTTCACGACAAAGACGGTGGCATCGATGATGTGGGATCGATCGAGACCGACCGTCGCCAGGATTGCCTCGATGTTGTCGAGGACTGCAGTGGTTTGGGTGGTCATGTCGAGATCGACTGTGCCGGACTCGTCGACCGAAGCCCCCGCGATGGTGTTGTCAGCCCGCCGCGAACTGGTACCCGACACGAACAGAAAACCCCCGCTCTCGCGGAGATGTGGAAAGGCCCCTCGCGGGGTCGAGAGCTCTGATGCCATGACGAGAGTGTGTCCTGATCGCCCAGTTTTCACCAGTCCGCCGCCGTGGTCATATCGACATGGGAGCCAGGTCTGCGGGCCAGCTGCCATCGTGCACGAGGCCGGCCGCGAGTTCGCCCCACACGTCTGAACCCTTGGCGCCTCCTCCGTTGCCTGCCGTGGCGACGAAGACGGAGTCATCCACCCGGTCGATGATCGGGTGCGTATCGGCCGTACGACACAAGATGCAGCGCTTCGTCTCGACCGATCGGAACTCAGTATCAGGCCACATTGCTCTGAGTGCCCCCTCGAAACTCGGCCGGCATATGTCGCTGTCGCCATGCCGGAACCAGTCCTGCACCTCGGCCAAGGTTGTCGGGTAGAGGTCGGCGGACGTGTTGGCACCGAGCTTGATGTAGTGATCGCCGTCCGGGTAGCGGAGCGGAGGCACCACATAGATGCCCTCGAGCACCAGATCGTCGATCGCGTACTTGATCGTGGGTGCGCCACTCAGTCGCTCGGCCGTCGCGTTGTCGACTCGACCGAGCACAACCACCTCGGTCTTGATCTCGAGCGGCAGCTGTAGTGGCAACAGGTCGTTGAAGTTTGTGAACGCACCGGCGGCCACAAGCGCCTTGCGGGCCGTCACCGTGGTGTTGGCCTGCGTTTTCGCACTGACGCCCGTTCCCGAGGAGCGAAGCCTGGTGACGACATCTCGGATAACCGTCGCGCCATGTGCAGCGGCCACCACATTCTGAGCTTGGATCAAGCGCCGCGGATTTATGAAACCCGCGGGCGAGGGTTCGTGGATGACGTAGTGGCTATCGGGGAACTCAAACTGAGGAAATCTGGCTCGCCACGCGCTGTCGCCGGGCTCGTAGTAGTCGTGGACGATCCCATCCTCCCTCACCCTCGTGAGCGCGTCGTCGCCTGATCCGTCCGCATCGCTCGAGGGATCGCCGACGATGAGGGCGCCCACCGGATAGTGGAACCTGACCCCGGATGCCTCCTCGAGGGAGGCGTAGTTCTCGATCGCACGGCGCGTGAGCGCAGCCGAGCTGGACGTGCGATCCTGGAGCCGGGTGAGCCGGCCCTGGTCGTAGTGGCTGGAGAACACGCCTCGATGTCGGGACTGATCGGGCGGCTCATCGGGGCCGATGAGCGCTACCCGTTCGCCCAGCTGGCTCAGGTGCCGCGCCGCCGCACTACCGAACAATCCGTTTCCGACGACGACGGTGTCGAATTCAGCCATCCCCCGGGTCCTGGAAGTCGAGCCCTATGTCGAGGGCAGGGGCGGACTGGGTGATCCGGCTCACCGAGATCAGGTCGACTCCGGTCGCAGAATACGAGTGGATGGTGTCGAGAGATATGCCGCCCGACGCCTCGAGAAGGGGCCGCCTGCCTCGACCCACGATCGAACCGACCAATTCCACGCACTCGCGCACGAGTTCCGGCGCCATGTTGTCGAGCAGGATGATGTCGGCGCCGGCGCGGGTGGCCTCTTCCACCTGGCTCAATCGATCGGCCTCCACCTCTATGGTGCGGCCGGGCCATGAGACTCGCGCCCTCTCGACTCCCTCGGTGATCCTGATGGTGGCGAGATGGTTGTCCTTCAGCATCAACCATTCGCTGAGGCTTCCCCGATGGCTGCGACCGCCGCCGGCGCGAACCGCCGCCTTCTGGAGGGATCGCAGGCCCGGAATCGTCTTGCGCGTATCCCAGACCGTGGCTGTGCCTCCGGTGGCGGCTTCGGTGACGTAACTCCGGGTGAGGGTGGCGATTCCCGAGAGATGACACAAGAAGTTTAGAGCTGTGCGCTCAGCGGTGAGCACCGACACCAGGCAGCCCGATACTCGGCCGATCAGCTGACCGGTCTCGAGTGGGTCACCGTCGTCGGCGGCCCAGTCGACGCTTACCGTTTCATCGATCTGGCGAAACGTCTCCTCTGCACAGCTCCGCCCCGCGAGAACTCCGGGCTCGCGGGCACAAATGGTGGCCGACCCCCGTGCATCGCCGGGCAGGAGCGTGGATGTGGTGTCGCCGAGCGGGGAGAGATCCTCCTCTAGAGCTCGGTTGACCGCATCGCGCACCACGTGGACCGGAGGTTCGAAGAATGTCGACACTCCCCCAGCATGCACCAGCAGCCCGCCAGCGGGGAACTCCGGTTGCGGCCCGGTCCTGATCGCGCGACGCTCGCGGAATGACACGACTGCTTCTTCACAACGGGCTGGTATTCGACGGATCGGGGGCGGCGCCCGCTCTGGGCGACGTGGTGATCGAGGGAGATCGCATCGTCTCTGTGGGGAGCGGACTCGATGGCGACGACTCGATCGACTGCACGGGGCACCTGATAACCCCCGGTCTGTTCGACTGCCACGTGCATTTCATGGCCGACGGAGATTTCAGCGCCAGCACCCATGCGAACACCCCGTTCTCGATGAACTTTTATCTCGCGGCAGAACGAATGGAACGGACGCTGGCCTGCGGAATCACCACCGTCCGGGAAGCCGGGGGCTCCGATCTCGGTGTCAAGACAGCCCGCGATGCCGGTCTCATTTCCGGCCCCCGGATGCAGCTGTCTCTTACCATGCTGTCCCAGACGGGCGGTCACGGCGACTCCTGGGAGGTGTGCGGTGCCCTCTTGCCCGGAATGATGGACTGCCATCCCGGGCGCCCCCACAACGTCGTCGACGGTCCCGTCGAGATGAGAAAGAAGGTCAGGGAACTCATCCGCGCCGGCGCTGACGTGATCAAGGTGGCCACGTCGGGCGGGGTGATCTCGCCACGGTCGAATCCTCAGCACCCTCATTTCGGCATGGATGAGCTCGAAGCGCTGGTGGCCGAGGCATCAGTGGCCGATCGCTTCGTGATGGCCCATGCCCAAGCCACCCAGGGAATCAAGAACGCGGTGAAGGCGGGCATCCGGTCGATCGAACACGGCATCTTTCTCGACGATGAGGCGATCGAAATGATGCTGGATGCCGGCACCTACCTCGTCCCCACACTCATCGCCCCTATGGGGGTGCTCGAAGCGGTGGAGCGGGGCGTCGACCTGCCTCAGACGATCATCGACAAGGCCCGATCGGTGATGGAGCAGCACCACGACTCGGTCTCCAGAGCGATCGCCGCCGGTGTCAGGATCGCGATGGGCACCGACTCGGGGGTGACTCCCCATGGTGAGAACCTGCGGGAGTTGGCCGAGATGCAACGACTGGGGATGACGCCGCTCCAAGTGCTTGAAGCTTCCACGCGCTGTGCATCGGACCTGATGGGCATCGCCGACGAGGTCGGCACGCTGGAGGACGGCAAGGCGGCGGATCTCGTCGTGTTCAGCGGTCAGGAAATCGATGTTTCAGACCTTCGACCTCGCGTGAGCAAGGTCATCCAGGATGGCAAGTTGGTGACCGGAGCTAGCTGAACTCGAAGCCTTCGAAGGCGCCCGATCGTCATACCCGCCTCTCGGGTGCTGTCGACGCCGGCGTGGTGACCGATGTCGCACTATGCACATGCTGAAGGGTCTTATGCCCCTAGTTGCGTCTCTATCTTCCATCCAGAATACAGATGAAGGCAGGACAACAGATCGACGTCACCGATGGCCAGTTTCCTCACCACCCGTGAAATCCAAGATCTGATCAATGTCGACCGATCGACCGTCTACCGCATGGCCGAGGACGGTCGTCTGCCCGGTGTGAAGATCGGTCGTCAGTGGCGCTTCTCGTCGAATCGAATCGCCGAACTGTTTGGCCTCGAGGATCCGATTGCCTCCTATCCCCCGGCCCAGTTCGATGGCTCCGACCCTTCGGTCCAGGGCCTCAACCAACTCCTCTTGCCCGACGCAGCCCAATCCATCGCCGACCTGCTCGGCGAACTCTTCGGGGTCATGGCCGTTGTCACCGACATCGAAGGCCACCCGCTCACCTCCGTTGCCAACCAGTGTGGCTTCTACGCCGCCATCGCCGACAGCCCGATAGCAGCCTCGGCATGCACCCGAGGATGGCGTGGTCTGGCCGAGCAGCCCGACCTCGAGCCCCGTTTCGTGCCCTCACATCTGGGTTTCCTCTGTGCTCGCTCCTTCATCCGGGTCGGCCATCAGCTCACCGGGATGGTGATCGTTGGCGGCATTGCACCCGCTGCGTGGCCCCCTCAAGGGGCCCGCCTCGGCCAGATAGCCCAGGAGCTGTCCGTCGCCCCCAGCGTCCTGCTCGACGCGGCCGACCAGATCTGGCACATCGATCTCGATCACCAGACTTGGATTCTCAGCCTGCTCCCAAGAGTTGCAGACCTGATCTCTCAGCTGGCTTCGGCCCGGAGCCAGCTTCTGACCAAACTCGATGCCATCGCCACTTTGGCGGGCCCGGTGGCACCCCTGAAGGCGAGCTGAACGTGAAGAAACTCGTTGTACTCGGAGCCGGTACCGCCGGAACCATGGCCGTGAACAAGCTCAGACCCCGACTTGACGCCTCGGAATGGCAGATCACCATGGTCGATTCGAGCCCCGATCACCACTATCAACCCGGCTACCTGTTCATACCGTTCGGGACCTACGAGCCTGAAGAGATCGTGAAGCCCAAGGCCCGCTTCATCCCGGACGGGGTGGAGCTGATCATGGGCGAGATCGACAAGGTCGAGATCGACGGCGATCAGGTGATCCTCACCGATGGCACCCGATTGTCGTACGACCAACTGGTGATCGCCACTGGCACCAGCCCACGTCGCGAGGAGACCGAAGGCCTCGACAGCGACGAATACGGCAAGACGATCCACGACTTCTACACCCTCGATGGCGCCACGGCCCTGGCCGAGGTTCTCGAGGACTGGCCCGGAGGTCGCCTGGTCGTGAGCATCGTGGAGATGCCCATCAAGTGCCCTGTGGCACCGCTCGAGTTCACCTTCCTGGCCGACTCCTTCTTCGCCGAAAAGGGAATGCGCGACAAGGTCGAACTCGTCTACGTCACACCCCTTGATGGCGCCTTCACCAAGCCGGTCGCCGCCAAATACCTGGGCGACATGCTCGACCGACGCGACATCACGCTCGAATCCGATTTCATGGTGATGGAGGTCGACAGCGAGCGCCGCGTCCTCGCGAGCTACGACGAGCGCGAGGTGCCATACGACCTGCTGGTCACCGTGCCTGTGAACATGGGTGCGGACTATGTCGAAAGGTCCGGTCTCGGCGACGAGCTCAACCACGTCGAAGTCGACAAGTTCACCTTCCTCGCCGATAGCAGCGACAACATCTTCGCCCTAGGCGACGCCTCCAATATCCCGACCTCCAAGGCCGGATCGGTGGCTCACTTCGCCGTCGATGTGTTCGTCGACAACTTCCTGCAACACATCAAGGGCCAGCCCATGACCGGTGCCTTCGATGGTCACGCAAACTGCTTCATCGAGTCCGGGCACGGCAAGGGGATGTTGATTGATTTCAACTACGACGTCGAGCCCCTCCCCGGCAAGTACCCACTGCCCGGCATCGGCCCCTTCTCGCTGCTCAAGGAGACCGAGGCGAACCACTGGGGCAAGCTCATGTTCAAGTGGACCTACTGGAACGTGTTGCTGCCCGGACGTGAGATGCCACTACCCAATTCCATGTCAATGAGCGGCAAGATCCCAGCGGAGGTGTCGTCATGACCGCCACAGAAGTAGCCCCCAGCCCGACCCATGTCCTGGAGGCCAAGATCGACCTCCTCACCGAGCAGATGGCGATCCTTACCGCCGAAGCCGAGCTTCGCGGCCAGCAGCGCCAGATCTTCGACGGCCTCTCCGCCGACCTGTCGAGGGTGAGCGAGGGCGCGATGGAGATGGCCATCGACCGCCTGGCCGAAGCCGAAGAGCGTGGCTATTTCGCCTTCGCTCGGGCCGGAGCCGGCGTGATCGATCGTGTGGTTACCGGCTTCGAGGAGGAGGAGGTCACCCAGCTCGGCGAAAACGTCGTCACCATCCTCGAGACCATCAAGGAGATAACCCAGCCCGAGATGCTCACCCTTTTGGGTCACATGGTCGATGCGGTCAAGCTCCAACAGGAGCGGGTCGGCGCCGAACCGGACAAGGCCCCAAGCCTGCGTGCACTGCTCAAGATGGTCCGCGACCCCGACGTTCGCCGGGGCATGTCACGGGCCCTCGAAACCCTTCGGGTGGCCTCAGTCGAGACCGGCCCGAGTCAGACAAGTTCCCACCCACTCCACCCCCCCCAAGGAGAGAAGTAATGGCTACCACCACAATCGACGGCCATGAAGTCCAGGTCGACGACGACGGCTTCATGACCGTCTACGCCGAATGGAACGAAGGTCTCGGCCGAGAGCTCGCCACCCTCATCGGGATCGACGATCTGACCGACCAGCACTGGGAGGCCATCAACTTCCTGCGTTCCGACTTCAGCGAGCAGGGCGAGACACCCACCCTGCGCCGAGTCAACAAGATCGGCGGAATCCCGACCAAGCAACTGTTCGGCCTGTTCCCCAAGAAGCCGGCCAAGAAGATGGCCTACGTCGCGGGCCTTCCCAAGCCCCACGGCTGCGTCTGAAAGCAAGGATCAAATTATGACCACCAACGAAACCACCCTCGTCGACGCCCCGCCAATGGTGCCCGATTTCGGCGACGACGCAGCAGATCGCAAGATCTGCTTCATCTGCTCGAAGGGCACTCTCGATATGGCCTACCCGGCTTTGATCATGGCCAATGGGGCACTCGGCGAAGGAATCGAAACCCACATCTTCTTCACGTTCTGGGGCCTCGACATGGTCACCAAGAAGACGATGGGCAACTTGAAATTCACCATCCTCGGCAACCCGGCCACCCATATGCCCCAGACCCTCGGCGGCATTCCCGGCATGACCGGAATGGCCACAAAGATGATGAAGAAGCAGATCGCCGGTCTCGACGTGCCCGAGATCCCCGAATTCATGGAATTGCTGAGCGATATGGGCGCCCACATGTGGGCATGTCAGATGTCAATCGACATGATGGACCTGAAGAAGGAAGATCTCTTCGATGGGGTCGAGGACATCATCAATGTGAGCGAGTTCATGGAACTGTCCGAAAGCGCCCAGGTCATCTTCGTCTAGCGGAGGGAAGTCATGGGAACAAAGTGGGTCTACCGATTCGATGAAATCGACGCGGCGCAAAAGGCCGTAGGCGGTGATTGGGGCGATGTCCGGTCGCTGCTGGGAGGCAAGGGTGCCAATCTGGGCGACATGGCCCGGTTGGGAATCCCTGTGCCACCCGGCTTCACCATCACCACCGAAGGGTGCAATGCCTTCATCGACTCCGACGGCCAGCTGCCCGAAGGGCTGTGGGACCAGACCCTCGCAGCCCTGACGAGCCTGGAGGAGGTCACGGGCAAGAAGTTTGGTGACCCCTCCCGTCCGATGCTCGTGGCCTGTCGTTCAGGCGCCAAGTTCTCCATGCCTGGAATGATGGACACGGTTCTCGACATCGGCCTCAACGACAGCGTCGTAGAGAAGATGGCGGAGACCACCGGCGACCGCCGCTTCGTTCTCGACTCCTACCGGCGGCTCATCCAGATGTTTGGTGGTGTCGTTCTCGGGGTGCCCGATCAGCCCTTCGAGGCGGTACTCGCGGCCAAGCGGCAGGCCCGTGGTGTCGCCAACGATGCCGAGTTGTCATCCGCCGACCTTCGAGACGTCATCGAGGCGTTCCAGGCGATCATCGCCCGGTTGGGTACAGCCCCGTTCCCCACCGACCCCATGGTGCAGCTCCGTATGGCGGTGGAAGCGGTATTCGAAAGTTGGCGCGGCAAGCGCGCCCACGACTACCGGGTGGCCGCCCACATCCCCCACGACCTCGGTACCGCGGTCAACGTGGTCACCATGGTGTTCGGCAACATGGGAGAAGACAGCGCTACTGGCGTCGCCATGAGCCGCGACGCCACCACCGGTGAACCTCGCCTGGAGGGCGACTATCTCATCAATGCCCAGGGCGAGGATGTCGTCGCTGGTATCCGGGCCACGAGCCCGATCGAGGAGCTGGCCGGCGACATGCCGGAGATGGCGAGCCAGTTTGCTTCGATAGCCAAGCAACTCGAGCAGCATCACCGCGACATGCAGGACATGGAGTTCACCGTCGAACGGGGCCACCTATGGATTCTCCAGACTCGGGCGGGAAAGCGAACCGCCCAGGCTGCGGTACGTATTGCCGTCGACCTCGTCAATGAAGGCCTGATCACCAAACAAGAAGCAGTTCTGCGGGTTAGCCCGGATCAGATCGATTTCTTCCTGCATCCCCAGTTGTCTCGCTCAGCTATCGCTTCGGCCACGCCCCTGACCACCGGACTCAACGTGTCCCCCGGAGCCGCAGTGGGAACTGTTGCCTTCGATCCCGACCTGGCCGAGCGCTGGGGCAAGGAGGGTCGCCAGGTGGTTCTGGTCCGGTCCGAAACCAAGCCCAACGACGTCCACGGCATGCTCGCGTCCGAAGGTGTGCTCACATCCAGTGGCGGACGCACCAGCCATGCCGCCCTCGTTGCTCGCCAGTTCGGCAAACCCGCCGTGGTCGGCGCCACCCATATCGAGATCGACATGTCGGGTCGCTGCATGACGATCGGCACCAAGGAGATCCACGAGGGCGAGTGGGTATCGGTCGACGGCACCACCGGACACGTCTACGCCGGTCGCCTCGACACCACCGACCCCGACATCGACAACGAGTACCTCACCACCCTGCTCGACTGGGCCGACGAGTTTCGTGTGCTCGGGGTGCGGGCGAACGCCGACGATCCCGTCGAAGCCGCTCGCGCTCGGTCCTACGGGGCCGAAGGCATCGGCCTGTGTCGCACCGAGCACATGTTCTTCGATAAAGACCGACTCCCGATCATGCAGAGGATGATCACCAGTCCGACGAGAATCGAGCGACGCGAAGCCGTCGACGCGCTCCTACCCTTCCAGCGCAGCGACTTCACCGGCCTGTTCCGCGCAATGGACGGCCAGCCGGTGATCATCCGCTTGCTCGATCCTCCCCTGCACGAGTTTCTGCCGAGTTTCGACGACCTCACGCGGAACGCGTCCGACCTCCAGATCCAGCTGATGAACGCCAAGGACCTCCCCACCGTCGACGGTCTACTCACCGAGCTCAACGAAGTGAGGTCTCTGTTGCAGCGCGTCGACGAGGTCCGGGAGGCCAACCCGATGCTCGGCCTTCGCGGTGTCCGACTCGGGCTGCGCATCCCGGAGCTGACCCGAATGCAGACCAGGGCAATCGCCGAGGCCGCTCTCACGGCCAAGAATGAGGGCGTGCACGTCATGGCCGAGATCATGGTGCCGCTCGTCAGCCACGCCAGCGAGATGGCGGCCGCTCGCGCCCTGATCGAAGACGAGATGAAGACCGTGTTCGATGAGCAACACGACTCCGTCGAGATCCCGATCGGCACGATGATCGAGGTCCCGAGGGCTGCACTGACCGCGGCCGAGATCGCCGAACACGCAGAGTTCTTCTCGTTCGGCACCAACGATCTCACCCAGATGACCATGGCCATGAGCCGAGACGATGCCGAAGCCGGCTTCCTCGTGATGTACGCCCGTGAGGGCATCACGTCCACCAATCCCTTCCAGACCCTCGACCTCGAGGGAGTGGGACGCCTCATGAAGCTCGCGGTCGACGGCGGGCGGACCACCAACCCCGATCTTCCGGTGGGGATATGTGGCGAACACGGCGGTGAACCGGCATCGATCGCTTTCGCCCACGCAATCGGTCTCGACTACGTGAGCTGTTCGGCTCCGAGAGTGCCGGTGGCCCGACTGGCCGCCGCTCACGCGGCCCTCGCGGCCGCCGACGGGTAATCCCCGCCATCCATTTGTCCATCGACGTCCCGAGCGATGCTGCATGCGCGCCCGCGAGGTCGAGGGGATAGAGGTTTGGGAGATACATCTGGGTTCCAGCTCGCGAGCAAGGCGCCGTTGCACTACGGAAAACAGGGCTCACGGTTCATGTCGCCATTTGTCGAAGCACTCGTTGGGCCCGCGGTGCATGACGGCGACGACGTTCTCGATGTCGCCTGTGGAACTGGCTTCGCCACCCGTGCCGCTGCACACGCCGCGGGGCCATCGGGCAAGATCACCGGGAGCGATCTCAACCCTTCCATGGTGGCGATGGCCCGATCGATAAGGGGCCAGACGCCTACCGAGATCGACTGGCACGAAGCTTCGGCGCTCGACCTGCCCTTCTCGGATCGGAGCTTCGACTCGGTCATCAGCCAACAGGGGATCCAGTTCTTCCCTGAGGTAGAGGCGGGGGGATAGCGACCCCGCGGCGTCGGCGCCGGCCTTCCCGAAGCGAGGCGCCGATTCGGTGCTCCAATGGTTCGAAGCGGCCGCCGACTATGTCCCCGAGCATCTCAAAATGCTCCCGTGGTCGCTGGCGTACTTCGGTCTGTCCGCCGGCAACCAGAGCGCCGCTCTCAACGTCCTCACAGCCCACCTGGCCGACTACGAGACCGACACCGGAATCGACGGTCCCTTCCGGTCCTACCTGGCCATAGTCGAGCTCTGATGCACTGTCGCGACACTGGCGTCCTCCGCCCGGCGGCTGACGATCGGTGCAAGAATGCGCGCTCGCCGACGGTCTCGGCCCTCAGCAAACCTGCTCCCCGTGACAAGGACAACTGAATGACCCACTCGGTTCGCTTCCAGACCCTGATCCTCCCCAACCTCGGCTGGGACGAGCTCCTCGGCCGTTTCCGGCACGCAGAAGACCTCGGCTTCGATGTGGCCACCACCGGAGATCACTTCTGCGACTGGTCGAACCCGCCCAGCCCCTGGTTCGAGATGTGGTCTGTGTTGGCCGGCGTGGCCCAGGCCACCGACCGAATTCGGCTCGCCCCGTGCGTGGCCCAGATCCCGCTCCGCAACCCGGCCATGCTGGCCCGTCAGGCCCTCACGATCGATCACATCTCCAACGGTCGCCTCGAGGTGGGTCTCGGACTCGGGCTGCCGATCGACCCGAGCTACGACATGATCGGAATGGAGAACTGGAGCAATCCCAAGCGTGTCGCCCACTTCACCGAATATGTCGAAATCGTCGACCAGCTTCTATCCAACGAGGTCACCACGTACCACGGCGAGCACTACCAGGTGAACGAAGCCACCATGAATCCTCGCTCGCCCCAAACGCCCCGCCCCCCGATCACGGTCGCCGCCCTCGGCCCGGTGATGGTGAAGAAGGCAGTGGCCCACGCCGACACATGGAACACGATGAGTTTCGCGGAAACGTTCGACGAACAGTTGGCGCAAACGCATGAGCGAATCGCAAAAGCCCACACCCATTGCGCGACCATCGGACGCGACCCTGCCAGCCTACGGATCTCCTACAACATGTTCGATCCCGCCTCACGAGCTGGCGGTGGGCGCATCAGCTACTACGAGTCGGTCGAAGCCTTCGAATCTCAGGCTGAACAGCTGCTCGACCTCGGTGTCACCGAACTCGGGCTCTACTACCCGATGCTCGCTGAACAGATCCCAGTATTCGAAAGCATCGCTCGTGATGTCTTCCCCGGCTTGCGAGTCCGGTAAGCCGATGGCTCAGCCCACTGCTCCCACATAGATCGCTCCCAACACCAGCCCGTAGACCAGGTGGCCCACGACCATGCCCATCGGCGTCATTTTGCCGAAGCCGGTCATGGCGGGCCCGGGGGGATCGATCGTGCCGTCCTTCACCAGGGGGTGAGCCATGGTGAGCATCATCGGCATCATGACGGTGACGATCATGCCGTGGACTACACCTATGAGGATGCCAATACCCGCAGCAGCACCTCCCGAAGACGGGTCGAAAGCATGGAGCAGGCCGGCGTGCAACAATCCGAAACCAGCGCCCATCATCAGGTGCACCATCAGGCCGATGCCGTAGAGCGCTGCATCATTGCCCCTCGGTTGCATCATCGACCCTAGAGTTCGGAGCAGATCCATCGTGGTCATGCCCATGGCTCGACCCCCATAGATCACGGGCAGCATCGCCATGGCACCGATAGCGCCGGCGAGCAAGGCCCACCCCGCGCTGTAGTTGCCTGCGAGTTGGGTTGCAAACATAGTCATGGGAGTGAAACCAGTTTCGGGTTCCCATGATTCCCCGACGGCCGCTGAGGCTCGCAACCTGGGCCGACGGGTATACATGGAGCACGGCATGCAATCCCCCTGCGCACCGATCACGAGGAGAAAGACCATGAGCGACAAGGCCGAAACCTGGACGATCAACTACGTCCCTTCCGAGGGTGGTCGCTACACAGGAATTCTTGAAGTCGAACCGCGAGGTCTGAGGTTCGAATCTCTCTACGAATCGAGCAACGCAACGGTCGTCAAAGCCATCTTCCTCGACGTCACCTCGTTCGCTGCCGCCGGAGGCCACAGCGTCTATCGGTACTCGAATGACGAGATGGCCACGGTGGATCTGCCTGCGGCGGAGATTGCCGAGGTGAAGGCAGCCAAGAAGGGACTCATGAAGCGAGCGATCGTCACCATGGCCAACGGCGACGAGTTCGTCTTCGACTACGGGTTGCTCTCGGTCAAGAATCTCGTCTCGGCCATCGAAGCGGCCATGATCGGCTGAGTCGGGCTGCTCAGGTGCCGCTGAGATGGGCCAGCACGGGCGCCAATGCGATCTTCGGTCAACTGGGTGCTGAACACGAGAGCACCCAGCCGGAGGGTGCTGGTGACCTAGCGGCGTTCGGCCGTGTATTGGAATCTCGACAGGAGGCCATCCTCGATCGCAAGCAGTGTGTCCTGGCGCCCCGCGGCCCGTTCATCGAACATCGCAGTCCCTGCGGCTTCACGGATTTCCGCCTCGCAGCGCTCGTGCGCATCAATCCACCGTCGTACGGTCGACGCGTACTCGTCAGTGATATCGGTGGCCGAAATCGCGGCGAACCCGGCGGAGCGAAGGAGACTCTCGTAGCTGGTCGCCAGTGCCACCGCGGGCGGCCCTGAGAGGCTCGCTCTCCGCCTACCCGCCGCGGAGAGACCAAGAGTGGGCTGGATCACATGAAACGCGAGTCCTCCCCCGGGCTTGAGAACACGGTGGCACGCTCTCAGCACGGAGAGCTTCTGGCGAAGTCAACACAACACATCGTTGTGTACGACTGCATCTATCGACCTGGCTCTGATCGGTAGGCCGCGGGCGTCGGCTCGAATTGGCCAGCTCCGTTCGTCCTGGCCATCCTGCATCGAGCGCCGCGCCGCCGCACCGACGCCCTCCGCCACGGGATCAAGACTGACTACCGCACACCCGGTCGTGCGCGCCAGGTAGAGGCCGGGCCATCCACAGCCCGCCCCCAGGTCGAGGAGGATCTGGCCGGGGCCCAGTTCGAGCAGGCGGCCGAGATCATCGGCCTGACCGATGGTCATGTAGCCGTTGGCCTGATAGTCGCTCCCCAGCGCCTCGACCTCGACGCCGAGCATGACGTCGGTGCCCGAGAGCGCATACCTCTCACCGAGGCATTCAGTCTCGCCTCCAACCGCGAAGCTCATGTCGTGGCTGGTCGCGTGGTGTGAGTATGGATCGTCTCACCAGTCATTCTGATTCCCCTTGACTGTCATCGAGCTGATGGATTGTCCCATACCTCGCCCCCGCTACTGAGTGTCCATATTGGTTCGGGGCGGTGATCGCGTGTTGAGTGGGGCGATGAGCGACCACAGTAACGACGAACACCGCCACGATCATGACCACGGCCACGGGCATGCCAACGACCAGGGTTTGAAGGCGATGATCCGCTACCTGGGCGCGGCCCCGAGCATGTGGCGCTCGGAGATCAATGATGCGGCCATCGGACTCCTCGCCCCCAAGGCCGGCGAGAAAGTTGTCGACATCGGCGCGGGTGTCGGTGCGGGCACCATGCGCGCGGCGCAGGAGGGCGCCTCGGTGGTCGCGCTGGAGCCGACCGCGTACATGCGTCGGATCCTCACCGTTCGCCGATTCTTCCAACGGGCGCGCAGACGTATCACCGTGCTCGACGGTGCAGCTGAGAAAATGCCCCTCGCCGACGACAGTATCGACGCGGTGTGGGCTGTCAATACAATGCATCACTGGATCGACACCGAGCGTGCTGCAGCCGAGATAAGCAGGGTGCTGCGATCCGAAGGTCGGGTGGTGCTGGTCGATGAAGACTTCGAGGATCGTGACCACCCCGAGTTCGAACGGTTCGCGGAGCGCCACAGTTCCGATGACCACCACGGGTTCTCGATGGTCGATGCCGAGCAGATGGGCGGCCTACTCAGCGCGGCCGGCCTCGCCGAAATCGAAGCCACCAAGCGCAGCCTCGCCGGACGACCTGTGATCGTGATCATCGGTCGAGCTTGAAGTCAGCAAGCCCATCGGCACCGCGGGGACCTTCGACTCTGGCTGCCTCAGTGGCATGTCGAGACGATTAGTGGGCACCCAACAGAGGCAGCTTCCAATGCCCCGACAATCACGATCGCGGACCTGGCGCCCAGTCTGGATGCTGGCGCTGCTCCCCCTCGCACTGCCATTCCTCGTTGGTTCATGCTCCGGTACCGACGCAAGCGCCGACTCGGCGAGTGCCGGTTCTACCACCACCAACACCATCGAAGGCGGCGATCTCACCGGATTCGACGTGAAAGTGCACCAGGCCGTCGGTTGAGGTTGTTGCCACGAGTGGGCCGCATACATGCGGGACCACGGCGCGGCGGTCGCCGCGGAAGACGATCCGGGCCTCACCGAGCGACTCGCTGGGCTCGGCCTCACCGGCAGTGCATCCACGTGTCACGTCGCTGACGTCGAGGGTTATGTGGTGGCAGGACACGTACCGGCAGAGGCGATTCGGAAGTTACTCATCGAGCAACCCGAAGGAATGGGCCTCGTGGTACCGGGAATGCCGCAGCTGTCGCCGGGCATGGGTGGGGCCCAGCAGGACTGGCTCGGCGTCGATGTCTTCCTGCTCAGCCACGACGGCCAGCTTCAACCCTTCGACTTCTGATCGAGGGTCGAATGCATATGAGCGTCCGCCCATATCGGCCGTGAGCCGCAAGGAGGGAGCGGAGCTCAAGCGCTGGTGCCGATGGAACGAACCGGTTTGATGACCTGCTCCTCTGGCGGTCTTTCAGCCATCGAGGTCGTCGAAAGCGGCGGTGAGCGCGTCGGCCGACGCGTCGACGGCGTCGAAGATGTCGTCGGGTGCCTCCTCCGACAACGGCTCGGGTTCGATCGGAGCGGGCTCGGAAAGCAGCGGGTCGGGATCGTCGAAGTCGGCGATCACCGGCGTTTCCAAGGCGGTGACGTTCAGTTCTTGGACGTGGGGGCCGGTTCCTTCGGGGTGGCTGTCGGGGTCGGTGGGGTCGGTCCCTCTGCGGAGTCGTTCTTGGCCATCGCCCCAAGTGTCATCGTCGGTGTCGGGGTCGGTGGGGTCGGTGTGGGTGACCAAGATCTCGACGCTGTCATTGAGGCCGTCGTTGTCGGTGTCCTTGTCCAAGGGGTTGGTCTTGACGGTTTGGGTCTTGCCGCCGTGGATTTCGGCGCGGTCGCTGCGTAGGTCGCCGTCGGTGTCGCGATCCCACGGATTGGTGCCATGGGCGAACTCGTCGGCGGTCGAGAGGTTGTCCCCGTCTGGATCGCTCTCGCCAAACTCGCGAACCGCATCGCCGACTCGGTCCGCCGCGTCGCTTACAACTTCGGTCACCGCATCGATTGCGTCGTGGAGAAAGTTCGTTCCCTCTACGTGGGGGCCGGTTCCCTCGGGGTGGCTGTCGGAATCAGTGGGGTCGGTGCCTCTGCGGAGTCGTTCTTGGCCATCGCCCCAAGTGTCATCGTCGGTGTCGGGGTCGGTGGGGTCGGTGTGGGTGACCAAGATCTCGACGCCGTCGTTGATGCCGTCGTCGTCGGTGTCCTTGTCCAACGGGTCGGTCTTGACAGTATGGATCTTGCCGCCGTGGACTTCAGCGCCGTCGCCGCGTAGGTCGCCGTCGGTGTCGCGATCCCACGGATTGGTGCCATGGGCGAACTCGTCGGCGGTCGAGAGGTTGTCCCCGTCTGGATCGCTCTCGCCAAACTCGCGAACCGCATCGCTGATCCGACTAGGCGCTCCCATGACCAGGTCGGTGAGATCCTCAACCGCATCAGTGATGAAGTAGCCGCTCTGTTCGCCGGAGGCATCTTCGTCTGATTCGGAGGGCTCCGCCTCCTGGGCGGCCTCGGCGGCGGTCTCACCGATGCCTTCCTCGTCGGTGCCGGCCAGTTTGCCCCACCACCCCTTGAGGGTGTCACTGATGCTGTCGTCGTCGCTCATTGTCAGTCTCCTCTGGCGTTGCAGTCCTAGATCACCTCAGGCCGGCCATGGCGATGAGAGTACACTTCTCGCCCACGCCTCGCCGGGGTCCGTCAAGGTGTAGGTGGGGCTCCCCGGTCGAGACTTGTTTCCGAGTCGAAGCGAAGCGCCGCCTCCGATGACAAACTGGCTTGTGGCCACCACCTGGGACCCTGCGAAGTATCTGGCATTCGCCGACCATCGACTTCGACCGGCGGTCGAGTTGCTGACGCGGGTGCGGCTCGAGACGGTCGAGTCGATTGTCGATCTCGGCTGCGGCTCGGGCAATGGCTTGCCGTTCATGAGGGCACGCTGGCCCGATGCCACATACGTGGGGGTCGACAGTTCGTCGGAGATGCTGGCCCGCGCCGAGTCCGATCACCCGGGCGAACACTGGCTCGAAGCCGACGTCCGCGATTGGCGCCCGGAGCAGGCAGTTTCCCTGATATTCAGCAACGCCACACTTCACTGGTTGCCAGATCACGCAACCCTGCTGCCTCAGTTGATGGAATCCCTCGGTGCAGGAGGCGTTCTAGCGGTCCAGATGCCGGCCAACTTCGGCGAGCCGACCCACACCACCATTGCCGAGGTCGCCCGCGACCAGGCCTGGTCGGTGGATCTGGGGCCTGCACTTCAGGGTGTGCCCGTCGATACCCCCAATTGGTATCACGAGCTGCTGTCTCCCATCTCACAGCGCCTTGATGTCTGGACCACCACCTACACCCAGGAGCTGGAGGGCCCGGACGCAGTGACGGCATGGGTTTCGGGCAGCGCCATGCGGCCGGTGCTCAACGCTCTACCCGCGGCCGAGGCGGAGGAGTTCACCAGCGAGTACACCAGGCGCGTGAATACGCACTATCCCCGACGTGCCGACGGTGTGACCCTGCTGCCCTTCACCCGGCTGTTTCTGGTGGCGACGGCGCGGTAACGGAGCGAACGGCCCTCTGTTCGACCTCGTTCACACTCAGCTGGAAGACATCGGGCCGTGCGTAGTGGCCAACGACGTCGAGGTCGAACTTGCCGCGCACGATGTCGCCGAGGTCGATATCGGCGACAAGGATCGCCTCCCCATCCTGGTTCGGCGGCACCAGGAGTTCGCCGTCGGGTGCGACGATGCAGCTGCCTCCGCCTATCAACACGGTGTGGGGGTCTTCGCCGAAACCGGTGTCGTAGTCATCCGGGTAGTCCGAGCGGACCGTGTACTGGCATGCAGAGATCACGAAGCAGCGCCCTTCGATCGCTATGTGTCGCATCGTGAGCGACCAGCGCTCGCGGTCGTCCACCGTCGGCGCGCACCACAGTTCGATACCTTTGCCGTAGAGGGCTGTTCGATAGAGCGGTAGGTAATTTTCCCAACAGATGGCAGCACCGACCCGACCGACAGAAGTGTCGACCACCGGCATCGTCGAACCGTCTCCGAACCCCCAGATCAGGCGTTCCGCGGCGGTTGGCATGAGCTTGCGATGCTTGCCGAGGAAAGACCCGTCCTTGCCGTAGAAGACGACGGTGCAGTAGAGCGTGCCGCCCTCACGCTCAATGATCCCGACCACGAGGTTCACCCCGTGGTCGCGGGCCGCAGCTGCAATCCGCTCAGACTCCTGCCCGGGAAGATCTATCGCAGATTCGTGATAGCGCTTGAACCACTCGCGGCCCTCGGCGGAGCGCATTCCGACCACTGCACCGAATCCGTGCCCCTTGGGATATCCCCCTACAAACGCTTCGGGGAAGACGAGCAGTTCCGCGCCCAACCCTGCTCCTTCGGCCACCAGCCGCTCGAGCTTGTCGACAGTTGAAGGGGTGTCGAATATCAGCGAGCCCGTCTGAACTGCACCTACCAGAGTCATCTACTTCCTCTCGTCGAACTCCGCCGGCCCGGTGACGGGCGAAAGACGGTCTCGTAGTTCGTTCTTGGCAACTTTGGCGAGCGTCGAGCGGGGCAACACATCCACCACATGGACTGCCCTGACGACCTTGAAGTCGGCCAGGTTCTCTTTACAAAACCCAATTATCTGGGCCTCGAGGTCGTCTCCGGCACCGGCTTTGGGGATGACGAATGCAACCGGCACCTCATCAAGCATGTAGTGCTTCTGGCCGACGACGGCGCACTCCTCCACGAGGCCCGTGAGCATGACGACACTCTCGACCTCGGAGGCCGCCACGTTCTCGCCTCCTGTCTTCAGCATGTCCTTGTCGCGGTCGCTGAAGAAGAGAAAGCCGTCGTCGTCGACGCGAATGATGTCGCCGGTGTCGAACCACCCGTCCGCGTCGAACGCGGTCTCGTTGGCCTCGGGATTGTTGTAGTACTCCTTGAACAAGGAAACGCCGCGTATGCCTCGTATGAAGAGGCGACCACGTTCGCCTGGTGCAGCCAGAGCTCCATCGCCAGTCCGAACCTGAATCTCGTACTCTGATGCGGCTCTGCCTATGGAGAAGTCTGGGCCGGGGTGGTCGTAGTCGGAGACGATCCCATGGGTGAGTGTCTCGGTCATGCCCCACCACCCGAGCGTCGTCACGCCGAAGTGTTCACTCACAGTCTCGAGATGCACCGCAGTGCCCCAGAATCGGTAGTCGTGTTCGGGTATGGGCAGACCCATCAACGCCTTGAACGAGAAGGGGATGGTGGACAGCCACGTGGTGCGATGTTTCATCGACACGTCCCAGAAGCGTGATGCCGAGAACTTCGGCTGCATCACGAACGTGCCCCCCGACCACAGGGTGGCAAGCATCGAATACCCCTGGGCGTTGGTGTGGAACATCGGCAGGAAAACCAGACAGATATCTTCGCGGCGGAGTCGCATGTGCGCTGCTGAGATCGATCCCGCCCAGAGGCCATTGGCGTGGGTCCAGAGAACAGCCTTGGGGCGCGACGTTGTTCCCGAGGTGAATTGCACACTGAGATTGGCGAAAGGGTCTGCGGGCCGCGATTCCCAGCCTTGGGGGTCGGACTCCAGATCGGAGAACTCGATCGTGGTGATGCCGGCTGGTGTGTCTGCGGCGCGGCCGACATCGTTGTCTGTGACCGCGATGAATCTCAGATCAGGGCAGGACTCGTAGATCATCTCTGCATAGGCCGGCTGGGTGATGGCACATACCGCCTGGGTGTGTTCGGCGAAGTAGGTCATGTCGCGGCCCACGGATCTCGTGTTGGTAGATACCGCCACTGCTCCCAACTCCGCACACGCGAACCAGCTGATGACAAACTCCGGAGAGTTGTCGAGGTGGAGCAGTACGAAGTCGCCGCCCTCTACGCCTCGTTCGATCAAGCCCGTGGCCACCGCTCTCGCCTGGGTCTGAAGCTGTGAGTAGCTCCACGTGGCCGACTCACCCACGAATGGTTCCCAGATCATGAACGGTTTGTCTGGGCTTCGCCTGACCCATTGGTCGACCAGCCAGGGGAGATCCATGCCGAGCATTACCTGGCGACGTGACAGGTCGATGGCGTCTGTCAACTGCGCCACGGAACTCTGATCATTGCTTGATTTCTGAGTCGACCAACGCCATGAGGGTGCCGGTCATCACTGCGATCGGTTCTCCCCCATCGGCTGAGGTCGCGGTGGCTCGACACACCGTCAACGTGCGTCCCGGCTTGACGACAACCGCGCTTGCTCGATAGCGCTGCGCCTTCGCCGGTCTGAGCAGGTTGACCTTGTATTCCACTGTGAGCACCGCCGCATTCTCAGCCATCAGCGAGAACGCAGCGTAGCCACAGGCCGAGTCGAGCGCGGCGGAGATCACCCCGGCATGGGTGAAGCCGTGCTGCTGGGTGAACTGGTCCTGGTGATCGAACTCGAGGTCGATCCAACCCGGCCCGAGGGAGGAAATCGTGATACCGAGCGTGTGCATCGCTGCTTGAGCATCGAAGCTGGCGCGTGTTCGGTCGTCATAATTGGGATCAAGAGGAGTGAACGTCGGCCGGTCCATCGTTGGAGCATCCCACAAGTATTGGTTGACTGACTCAGTCAGTTATTCTATGATCACCGAATGGCCAGAATCACGCCGCCCGACCGCCTCGAGAAACTGCTTGCTGTTGCCGCCGCGGCATTCGTCGAGCACGGCTTCCAACGCACCCAGATGGACGACATCGCCCTCGCAATGGGGGTGGCGAAGGGCACCGTGTACCGATCCGTCCACTCCAAGGAGTCCCTGCTGGCCGCTGTTCTCGAGTACGCCGACACTCCGGATGCCCTTCCCATCCGAGGAACGACCGAGACGTTCGACCTCGGACGGGCCTCCACAGGGCTGCGTGAAGGCCTGGCTCGCTCCGTCGCCCGGCTCGAGTTGGCGGCTGCAGTGGCTCGCGACGAGTCAACCCCCGACCGGCCAATCGGTGCTGAGATCGAACGCCTCGCCCTCGATCTCTTCGAGATGATGGCAAGACACCGCATTCGCATAATGGTTCTGAATCGATGCGCCGCGGAGCTCCCTGCGCTGGCCAGCGAATGGCACAGGTCGGGTCGCTACGCGATCGTCGACCTGTGGGTGGAGTACCTCTCGAAGCACTCCGAGCACGTCGGGTCTACTGTCGACCTGGAGATTCTTGCCCGCACGATCGTGGAGCTCACGACGCTGTGGGCGGTGAAGATGCCTTGGGACCCCACACCCCGGCCTTACGGAGGCGAGACGGCACACATGTGTGCGGAAATGGTTCGAGATCTCGTGACCGGAACGAAGTCATGACCGCCGCTGAAGATTCACAGGGCAAAAGACCCGGCATCGTTGGGCGAGTCCGGTCCCGACAGGCAGGAAACCCCTCCGGCGTGCTTGGCCGGATCATCGGGCGATTGATGGTGAAAGACACCGGGGCGGCCAACGACCGCTGTCTCGACCTCCTTGACCTCACCGAGCCCTGCGTGGTTCTCGAGATCGGATTCGGGCAAGGGCGCACGGCGTCAAAGCTCATCGAGCAAGGCCACCGTGTCATCGGTGTGGAGGTATCGGACACGATGGTCAGGCAGGCCACCGCTCGGAACCGCCAGGCCTGCCGCGATGGCCGCGGCGAGCTGCTGCGCGGCGACGGGAAGACAATCCCGTTCGCGGACGACTCCGCCGACATGGCCTTTACGGCCCACACCATCTACTTCATGCCGGAACCCCAGACCACCCTGATCGAAACAGCTCGCGTTCTTCGACCCGGGGGGCGCCTTGTGATCGCCTGTCGGGTCGGCGACGACGAGATGCCGGAATGGATGGACCCCGACGTCTACCGGATCCCGACGATCGAAGAGATCACGACGATGCTCGGCGGCGCCGGTTTCGAGCACGTATCTCACACACCCGGCGAACACGCGATGCACCAGACCAACTGGTTCACCGCCGCCCTGCCCCCACCCACTCCCGGCTGAACGGCGGACGGGCACACCGGCTGGATATGGTCCCGGGCTCCAGAGCCACTTAGCATCGCGGACCGAGCAGGGATGAGGTGCCCGTGACCAAGCCACCGTTCATTGATCTGGCTTTTGCGCCGGCTGAGGTTGAGACCAGATCATCCGGGGACGGAGCGCTGATCCTTTCTTCACCAATGGCGCTTGCCCGACCAGCCGACGACGTGGGGTCGATGCTGAGGTTGTGGGCGACCGCTACCCCGGACCAGCCCTTCCTCGCCGAGCGCGCCGGTGACGGAACCTGGAGCACGATGAGCTACGCCCAGACCCTCGATGCCGTGCGATCGCTCGGGCAGGCCCTGCTCGACAGGGGTGCCGATTCCGAGCACCCGGTCATGTTGCTCTCCGGCAATTCCATCGACAGCGCCATACTCCAGCTTGCGACGATGGAGGTGGGTGTTCCCGCGGCGCCGATCTCACCGGCCTACTCACTGATGTCGCAAGACTTCGCCAAGCTCCGCCACATCCACGAGTTGCTCACTCCCGGCCTCGTCTACGCCGCCGATGGGGCGGGATTCGATCGAGCACTCGACGCGCTCGATGCAAGACGGGCCCTCGTGAGCGTCAATCCCAGAGATCGCGATGAGCCCCTGGGTGAGCTACTCGCCACATCGCCGGGCCGAGAATTGGAGATCGCCGCCGCGTCGGTCGGTCCCGACACCATCGCAAAGGTCCTGTTCACGTCCGGCTCGACGGGATTGCCCAAGGGGGTCAAGAACACCCAGAGAATGCTGTGCTCCAACCAGCAAGCGATCGCCCAGCTCTGGCCCTTCCTGGGTGAGCGGCCGCCGGTGATCGTCGACTGGTTGCCCTGGAGCCACACGTTCGGAGGCAACCACAATTTCAACATGGTGCTCTTCAACGGAGGAACCCTCTACATCGATGGGGGAAAGCCAGCGCCCGGTCTCTTTGACGCTACGGTCGAGAATCTCCGCGACGTACCAGCCACCATGTACTTCAACGTCCCGGCCGGCTACGCCCAACTCGTTCCCCACCTAAGGAACGATGCCGAACTCCGCGAGGTGTTCTTTCGCAATCTGGACGTGCTCTTCTATGCGGCAGCTGCCCTCCCCCAGAACCTCTGGGAGCAGCTCGAGGAACTCTCGATCTCAGCCCGAGGGGCGCGGGTGCGGATGCTCTCGGCATGGGGCTCCACCGAGACTGCACCGATGGCCACCGCCGTGCACTTCACCATTGAGCGGGCTGGTGTGATCGGTCTCCCCGCGCCAGGTACCAAACTCAAGTTGGCCCCCGTGGGCACCAAGTTGGAACTAAGGGTAAAGGGGCCGAACGTGACCCCCGGCTATTGGCGTCAGCCCGAACTGACCTCGGCTGCCTTCGACCCGGATGGCTACTTCATGATGGGAGACGCTGGTCGACTGGCTGACGACGACGACCCAGCACGCGGGATTGTCTTCGATGGCAGGATCGCGGAAAACTTCAAGCTCACGTCGGGCACTTGGGTCCATGCCGGAGAGCTTCGGGTGGCAATTGTCGGCGCTTGTGCGCCTCTCATTCAGGATGCGGTGCTCACCGGCCATGATCGAGAGGAGGTCGGGCTCCTGGTGTTTCCCAACGTCGCCGCTCTTCGCGAAATCGTGCCCGCCGCGCCCGACGATGCGCCACTGGAGGAGCTCATCAGCTGGCCCTTGGTGCATCAAGCTTTCATGGCCGGCCTCAAGGCCCACAACGAACAGAACTCCGCGGGCAGCAGGCGAATCGCCCGCGCCTTGCTGATGACACAGCCTCCGAGCATCGACGCCAATGAGATCACCGACAAGGGCTACCTCAATCAGAGAGCGGTGCTCGACGCTCGCGCCGATCTCGTAGATCGCCTCTACGAGGGTGATGGGGCGGACATCGTGATCATCAGTTAGTCGCGCCGCTGCTGACGAGGTGGGCGACCCGGTCGGCGAAGTCGGCATCGGTGCCTTCCGGCAGTTCGCCCCGATCGATCGCCCTCCGAGGAGATGATGGAGACAACCGACCGCCCCAACGCCTGAAGGTCCCAAAGGAAGGTGCCGGCATCGGGGATGGGCACGGTGTCTTCGGATTGCAGGCTCACCGCACCGGTGAGCCGAGCCGTTCCGGCTCGGCTCCTGTCGAAGTACCGGGCTGGATTCGCCTAGCGGGCGGCGGTCTCGCCGACGTGGGCACCGCCGATCAGGTCAATGCGCCTCTGGAACGAGCTCGATCACCACGTTGCCGATCTTCTGACCGGACTCGACATACACATACGCCTCAATGATCTGCTCCAAGCGGTATCGCCTGTCGATGACGGGTCGAAAATCTCCCGACTCGATCAGGCCCCTGAGGTACATCATCATCTCCTGGTCGTGCTGCGGGATCGAGAACATCACCTTCTTGCGGCGAAACAGTGGAGTGACCAGGGCGAGAACCGGATTCTGGGACAGGGGGCCCAACTCCGACGAGAAGTAGACGCCGCGCGGTTTCAGGAGGCGTTTGCATCGGCCGAACGTGCTCTTCCCTACCGCATCGAAGACGACGTCGTAGCGTTCATCGTCCTCGGTGAAGTCACTGGTGGTGTAGTCGATGATTCTGTGGGCGCCGAGGCCCCTCACCAGTTCCATGCTCTCGGTGGCGCACACTGCGGTCACCGATGCCCCCAGGCTATTCGCCAGCTGCACGACGGCCGAACCGATCGCTCCGGTCGCACCGTTGACGAGCACGCGCCGGCCACTCCCGAGCTCGACTTTCCTGATCCAGCCCAGGGCGTAGTGGGAACCCTCGGTCGCAGCCGCGATTTCGTCGAACGAGCAGTCCAACGGCATCGTCGCCACCGAACTGTCCTCGGGAACGCTCATGAACTCGGCGTGGGCGCCGAATGGCCCCTCGCTGTAGCCGAACACCCTGTCGCCCACCACGAACGACGCCACATCGGGCCCGATCGCCTTGACCTCGCCCGCGAATTCGTTTCCCAGGATGGTCATTTTCGGTTTGGTGAATCCCGTCACCAATCTCGCAAAGAAGGGCACACCCGCTCGAGTCGCGCAGTCGGTGCGATTAACGGTGGTCGCGTGAACCTTGATGAGCAGGTGATTGTCCTCGGCGGTCGGCTTCTTCACCTCTGCGAGCTGAACGACGGCCGGCGGGCCGTATCTGGTGTGAACCGCTGCTATCACGGAGCAAGCATGTGACAGCGCTGTGCCGGAACCCGCAAGCGGGGAGTGCGGCGGCCGGACAGCGATTTCCTCCGAGATCACCGTGTTCACCGTAGACAGCCATGCACGACGATCCGGCATAAACGCCATGTTCGCCCAAGCCGCTGTCACCTACCCACAGGCATAGGACGACGATGGGTCGTCAACGGCGACCTCGCGAGACGTAGGTCGCCCGTGACACGTCGCTAAGCCCCAGAATCACATCTGGGGCATCTCGGCGACCAGGTCGACAAGGCGCGCCTGGAACATTTCGACCCTTGCGTCGTGGCTCCAACCGTGCCCGCAAAAGAGGCGGTCGAAGGTGAGCTCGCTCGCGGCGAAACGACCGAGCGAAGCAGTCTGTTCCGGCCACGAGTACCAGCACGCCCGCCGAAACGCCAGGAGTGTCTCCGTCGACGGATTCCACGCCAGCGAATCGCCGGAGAAAAGAAGATGGCTGTCGACCAGGTAGAGCGTGCTTCCCCGCGTGTGCCCCGGAACGGGGAACCCAACTACACCATCGGCGATTGTCGATATCTCGCTTCCTTGGATCAAGTCAGTGGCGTACGGCGCAACATCGGCGTCGTCGGTGTGAATCCAGACGCGCGCCCCGAAGTGCTCTGCGTAGCGTTCGGCATCAGCCACATCGTCGCGATGGCTCAACAAGACGTGAGCGATACCGCCGAGCTTTGCTACCGGGCCCGCAACCTCGCGGGTCCACCGCGGAGCATCGATCATCAGATTACCGGTGGAGCGGCGCACGAGATATGAGTGAGCTCCAAACGACGAACGCGAGTTGTGCCCCAGGCGATAAACGCCGTCGCCGAGATTCTGGGGGAAGACCGGCGACTCGGGGCGCTTGAGTGAGGCGTGACCGACCGACCGCGTAGGACACACCATCGCGGCCAGCCAGGCCATTTCGACCTCGGCGGGCGTGCGCGGCTGGCGGGTGAACAACGACACCCCGTCGTCGGGATTGCGTGCTATCAGCCCTGGCGCAACCTGGCGTGCCGCGTCGCAATCGATACAGCGGGTGTCGACAAACCAATCACCAGCCACCCCCGCGGGGTGACGATCCTCAAGCCGAGCCACCTACCAACACTAATTCACCATCGACCATCGTGGATCGCGAACGTTTCAATTGAGTCCGCCGCTGGCCACCCACGCCGCGATCTCCGCTCGGGAGCCCATCGCAAGCTTCGCCAAGATGTTGCTCACGTGAACACTGGCGGTCTTGGTGGAGATGAACAACTCATCGGCGATCCCACCGTTGGTGAGGCCGCGAGAAACCAAGGTCGCTACCTCCTGCTCACGGGGAGTCAACAGGGTGGGTTTGTCGACGCGGCAGGGTTCTCCGAGTAGTGATCTGACCAGGTCCTGGCGCCCACCGGGCCATGCGGCGAGCTTCAATCCCGCCGCGTCCAGATGATCGTGATCATCGACGCCCGTATCCCTCGCCACACGCGCTCGGGCAAGGTGGATCTCAGCCTCGTCCATCACAGCTCGTCGGATACCGGAGCCGAGCGCCGTCGCGTACAGCTTGTCGGCCTCGACGAGGTCGTCACTGAGCAACTCTGCCTCGATCGCCAAGAAGGCCGGCTCTATCAAGAAACAGCCCGGATCGACCGGACAGACCTGGTCGCGCCTGGAGAGGAAATCGCGGACGTGTGCAGCGAGTCCTGCGGCCAGGATGGGGCTCAAGAAACGAAGCAGGATGCGCAGAGCGCCTTCATCGGGCTCAGCATCCTGGAGCCAACGTCGTGCCGGCTCTAGATCCCCTTCGGCCAGGTCGGCCATCGCGATTGCACCCAGACGTCGGGTCGAGGAGTGCCTGGGTGCGTCCGATGTGAGCTTGAGTCGATCCACGAGCCGCCGCGCGTCTTCGGTACGCCCGTCGTCGAGGGCGAGAATCAAGGACTGGATCACCACCTCGGCCACGTCGGGCAAATCCTCAAGGGCCGCGGCCAAGACTGTTTGATAGGCGTCTCGGTCGCCCTCGGTCTCCGTCAATGACAGCAGCGACAATCGGTAGCCATCGGTGGCAATACACGTGAGCCCAGCTCGCTGACTCGCCCTGCGCATACGCTCGACGTGGGAGCGGGCATCAAGATGTGGCACCTGAATAGGGGTGTTATGTAGGGCCCGGCTCGCCACCAGGTGATCTCCGACTGCTTCGGCATCTGCGGCAACTCCCAACAAGTCAGCCACCGCCTCGTCAAGGTCTTCACCGGTGGACAGCTGGGCGCTCGCCCGTTCGGCACGCGCCTGACGCGCCGCGCCTGCTGCTGAGTCACCGACTACATCGGCCACATCCAGCGCCCGCTTGGCGACGACCATCGCCTGCTCGCTACGCCCGCTGAGCATGTGATGTTGAGCGAGATCGGCGAGGGCCTGAGCCTGAGCCACTGACGGCTCGAGCAATTCTGCAACAGCAGCAAGATCCTCAGCAGCGCGCTCGGCCCCACCCGTGTCGCCCTCTTCCCAGAGCAGGCGGACACGGTGGTGAAGCACCTCGGCACGATCGGTGGGGGCGGAGCCCACTAGATCGGCCCACTGGTCGACATGATCGAGCGCAGCCCGGTCCTGGCCGATCATCCAGCCTGCGATCACGGCCACCCTGAGCAGGCCTATGTCATCGGTATGCACCAGCAAGGCCTGTTCGGCAAGCGCCAGTGCCTGATGACTCCGTCCGCCGGACAGGGCGACATGAGCACCGTCACGGGCTGCGTCGGCGGCCTGCTTAGTGCGCCCTGCTCCGGTGGCGTGGGCGACAAGCGCAACGATGTCGGTGGATCCGTCAGCCAATAGTGCATCGTGCACTGCAGCGTGGATCCGCCGATGTTCCCTGGTGAACAGGCCTTCGGCTACGGCTTCACGGACCAGATCGTGTCGGAATCCGAACTGGTCGGGGCCACTCTCGACCAGTATGCCGAGGTCTACCAGTGACCTGAAGCTGGCGAGAAGCTCGTCTTCGGATGCATCGACGCCGGCCGCTACCAGTTCGAAATCGACATCGACGCCGAGCACCGCGACGGCCTCAGCCACACTCCGCTCACCAGCCGGAAGGCGTTCGATCTCCGGCCGCAATATCTCCGCCAACGTCCAAGGCAACCCACAGGTGAGGTCGGCGTCGGTGTCGGTCGCCGCCACGAGTTCCGACAAAAGGAGCGGATTGCCTCCGGTTCGGCTATGCACATGCTCAACCGTCTTGGCATCAGCAGCACGGCCCGCCCCGGCCAAATAGTCAGCAACCTCGTCGCGGTGCAAGGGCTCCAGCCGGAGCTGGGTCACATGACTGCGCCGCTCGGCCCTCTGCAGGAAGCTGCTGGTGAGATGGCCGGGCCTCAACGCGTTGGGGCGGTAAGTGACGAGGACCGAAGCGGCAAGGGGACCGGTGACCATCAGGCGGTCGATGACCTCGAGACTCTCGGCATCGGCCCAATGAACGTCCTCAAAAACGAAAATGGTCGACTCGCGATGAATTGACCGGAGCGCCTCGGCTGCGGCCAATATCTGATCCGCCAGTAACCGATGCTCGCCATCGATCGGCGAGCGGTCGTCCATCGGCCCCACGGCAGAACGGATCAGCTCGAAGGGGATGGGTGTTTGGCGCGGAACGGCGCCCCCCCGTACCACCATCGTGCCATCGGGTGCAGCGCCAATGATCTCTTCGACCAGACGCGTCTTGCCGAGTCCGCTCTCGCCACCGATCAGGGCGACGCCGGCACGATCGGGGTCTGCCAGCATTGCGGTGGCCACAGCAAGTTCGCGGTCTCGACCCACAAAGGGGCTGAATCCGCCCCGGTTCGGGCGTGCGGCCATCGGAGCCATGTTAGCCACGACGCGAGCTGAGGCTCCAACGACGGTGTGCGAGGCGAGTCGGACGCACGGCTGCACGCCATGCGGCGCGTTCGGAACGCTGCCGGTCGGTGAGGGTTGCGAGTCCACGAGGGCTGGTTGGGGAGTTGAGGTTCGTGTGCATGCTTCAATGATGCGGGCCTGAGGTAGCGGCCCACATCGGGCACATGCCTAATTCGCTACCTCAGTTCTTCCCTACAGGGCGAAAGTGCTCGGGCCGATCTGATTCGAGTTCAGTGATCAACTGCGACGGGAATGGTGTTTTCGCGGCGCCAAGAAGCCACCACACCGGGCACCTGCCCGGTTCAGCACCTCGAATCTGATCGACTACGGAGCGCCATGCGACGTCAGCGCCAGCCGCGCACTTCGCCCAGCACGGCCTGGAGTGATTCGACCTGCGGCATGGACATCACGATCTCTGCCAGGTCGAAATAGTCGGCGCCGCCGGTGTGGCGAAGCTCGGCGTCGATGACCTGCAGAAGTGACTCCGACTCACCGATCCACCTGACGAGATCGCCGCCGCAATTGAGCAAGAATGCTCCCTCATCGGCCTTCTCGACAAGCCGATCACCGATCCTTGGCTCCGTCACGAGATCTTCGATGCGGAGCCAGTAGGTCAAGGGCTCGAGCCACACACTTGTCTGGGTGATCATGACTCAGTTCCCTCGTCTCCAGACTCCTCCAGGAGCAGGAGCCTCGCCACGACTCGGTTGATCTCTGCGTCGACGTCGCCCTCCGTAGCGCCCGATCGGTCGTCGAGACAGATCTGCCCGAGCTGCTGGAGAAGATCGTCTCGATAACGATTTGCCCGCCTGGCACTCATCCGATCGCGGCCTGCGGCAACGATCCTCTCCGACGATTCTTTCACTGCGTGGATGGTTCTCATGAACTCATCTCCTTTTGAGTCGCGCCCACGACGTTTGGTGACAACGAGGCCAAGACTTCTCCTACCGAAGCTGGGGAGGAATCCACGGCCGACAATGGTGCTGTCGCCGCGGCCGGCAGGTGAACACCCGCGCTGTCGTTGAAGTGCAGTTCCATATCAGGGAATACGAGTGCGATGTCGGCTTCGTGAAATGCGATCCAGATGAGCCTGACGACATCGCTGCGAAGCCGGGGAATCGCGAGCGGTGAGGCCGACCACATATTCAGCCGGTAGGACACGACATTGTTGCCGAACTGGTCCTCCACCCAAGCATCTGGGCGAGGCTCATCGAGAATCTCGGGATGCGATGATGCAACCTCGTGGAGCACTCCTCGCACCCGCTCGACCTCGTTCTCACAGTTGGCGAGCACCACCACGTTGAACCGAACCTTCTCATCGGTGCCGGTGAACGTCTTGAACGAGCCGGTGAAGAAGCGCTGATTTGGCACCACGATCTCCTCGTTGTCGATCGTGCGCACCGTTGTGGAACGCACCGTCAGGCGCTCGACCGTGCCCATCTGACCGTCGAGTTCAACGATGTCGCCAGGACGCAGTGACCGCTCGAAGAGGAGGAAGCTGCCGCTGATGAAGTTGCCGAGAACCTCGCGCATCCCGAACCCGACGCCCACCGACAGCCCGCCGGTGATGGCGGCCACCGTCGACGCATCGAGCTCCAATTGACCCACGCCGTAGGTGATGCCCATAAGGATCAGCGCGTACCGGACCAGCAACAGCGTGGCTTCAGCAGATCCGTCGTTGAAGCTCGTGTGCTTGGAGACGAAATCGACCACGACCGTATTCATCAGGTTGATCGCGTCGGTCCAGAACCAGATGCCAAGGGTCGCCACGAACAAGGCCCCCACACTGAGCGGACTGCCGAAGGCCTCAAACGCGGTGGCACGGGCCAACCGACCCACGTCGGCCAGGTGATCCAGGACCATTAGCCCCACGATGATGGCAATGAGAGGCTTGAAGAAGCGGCGACGGTGGCGGCGACCCTCATCAGGATCCAATCCGCCGGTCAAGATGGTCATGACCATCTCCCCCGCCAGCAGGACGACGAAGACGCCGATCAACTCTTCCAACAGGCCGGTTACCCGTCCGGCCTCTACCATCTCTCGTTTCACGACTGTCGCCAACACGATTCCGATGGTGGGGGCGCTCGCGGCCCGGATCAGATCCAGCACCCTGTTCATGATTCCCGGCTCCGCTCCACGGGAGGCTTGCCTCGGCGAGGGCCGCCACCTCCCTCGCGAGCCGATGATCCACCAGAGCGCCCGGCTCAGAAACCGGCTGACGAAGAGCACCGCAGCAAGAGCGACTAGTTGCTCCACGACCTCAGCACGGCCTAGAAACACGAGTGCCCGATCGACGATCACCATCAACTGATCGCCCCGGCCGTCTTCAGTCATCGATCTCCCCTGCTATCTCGTCATAACGAGCCCGCAGCACGGCTCCGGCATCGGCTGGCTCGAGTAGGCCACGGGCAACCTGGAGATAGATCTCGTTGCCGAGGTCGGTCAGGCCGGCGAGGTTCTCCTCGAACAGGCGAGGTAGCACGACGGAGCGTCGCTGTTGTCGCAGAAGGGCCGCCTCGACTGGGCTGATCGTCGGGTCGATGGCGACAGAGTCGTTGATCGGAATCCGTCCGAGCCCGGAACGGGCGATCCGGCCCTGTGACGGAACGTTGGTCAAGTACTCCATCAGGGCAAGGGACTCGGCCATGTTGTCGGTGTGCCGGTTCGCAACCATCCCTTCGATCTCCAGGAACCCCCCCGGCGTCGGGTTGGTGCCTCCCGGGAGGGTGGTGAGGCCAAACGTCGCGGCTTCGCCGCTGTCTTCTGATCCAGAAGACGACTCTGACGCACCCAACGCCGAGCGAAACTTTCCGAGCTCTCTCGAACTTCCCACGAAGAAATCGATACGCCCTCCTGCGAAGCTCTCCCTTAGAGTTTCGTAGTCGCCACCCAGGATCACGTTCGGCTGGGGCCGGGCCTCGAGTATCCAGTTCATCCAGCCAACGAACCCTGCGTCGGGAGCGAGAGTGTCATCGGCACCAAAGACAGTGCCGTCAAAGGCATCAACCCCCCAATAGGCGCCTACGAAATCAACCGGTATCCCAGTGGAGTAGCCGGCCTCGGCCAGATCGATGACCGAATCCAGGCTCTCCGGAGGCTCGATCCCTTCGCGGAAGTAGAGAACATCGGTGAATCCCGCAAGGGGCACACCGTGCTGTTCTCCATCGATTGCCATCGCTTGCATGGCGCGACCTTCCAGCTGGTCGAATCCGTGCCCGGCCGACTGCTCGAAGGTGATCGGACGTACCGAATCGGCGGCCACGAGATCGGCAAGTCGATCTGCATCGACGCCCACCACCACGTCGGGTCCGAACCCCGACTCCACCTCCTCCACAAAGCGAGACTCGAGTTCGCCTGAAGGCACATACTCGATGATCAGCCGAAGATTTGGGTTCAGCTCCGAATACCCCTCGAGCAACTCGATGAGAACCTGGGCCTCAGGATCAGGCCAGTCGTGCCAGATCAGGACGCGCTGACTCGTGAGCTCACAACTCACAAGTGACAGCGCGAACACGCCCGCCACCACCGAAATGGCAACGAGTCGTCGTGCGTGCTTCAAAGCACGGGAACTGGTTCTACGCGGTGGTCGCTCCGACGACTCAAGCGTCGTGAACCCGTACTCCATCACAAATCACAACCCCGACCGCCCGTGCGCTCGCGACTGTTTTCGATTGTTGTCGCCCGGAGACGACAAGCCCGTGACCTTGAGATTACCACGGTAAGTGACTCGAGTTGGGTCACACCTCCCGTCGCGCCCTAAATGCGCTCTCCGATCGCGGCCGACCCTGTCAGCGGCCGACCTTCGACGGACAGTTCGAGCAACTGTCGTGATGCTCACCGGGAGAGCGAAGCCCCCAGATCGCAATCACGAGCGAGGTACCGATCAGGAACCCGGCGAGCTGGTCTGAGGGCCAATGGCCGCCGGTACGGAAGGTATCGGTGAGGATCAGGGCGACCAGCGCCAGTGAGCCGGCGGCGGTGACGTTGCGAACGAAAGCGCGACCCCCGCTCACGATGTACGCGGCGGTCGGCAGCACGCCGAACAGGAGGGTCATCTGCATGAAATGACCCCCCGGGAACGACGTGACCTCGCCGAAATGTTCGCTGAGCGGAGGACGCTCACGCCTGACCAGGTAGCCGAGAAGCACGTTTGAAACGCCAGCGGTCATGACCGCCACCGGGAACGCAAGAGCGATCACCCGACAGCGGATCGTCGCCAACCCGATCGCGACCGCGAGCGGCACGATCACAATCGGCCGGCCTAGCCAGTTGAGAATCGCAGGGCCGTAGCGGTCGATGTCCTTCCCCGCATCGATCCCTTCGTAGATTCGCTCGTCGATCTCGAGCAGGAGGCTGTCGGCGAAGGCGGCGAGCACACCCAACACGCCGACAATCCCCATCAAGACCGTGATGACCGTCAGCTTCTGTCGACCGATGGCTTCCAGCCACACGCGATCACGGACCGGCCTCGATGGGGCGAGGCGGCGTACCGTGGGGAGCACGTCGGGCCACTCCGAAACGGCGTTGCCGAAGTAGACGGCGAGCATCCCCAGCGTTGCTGCCCCCGACATGTTGAGCGCCCAGAACACCACATTCGAAGATGTCCCGGTGTCCTCCGCGATGTAGGCGCGGGTGGCGAAGCCTCCCAGCACGAGGGCCAGCGAAGCCAGGGCGATCGTCATCAAGAGATAATGGCTCCGCGGCCTCACCCCGGTGTGGCGAGCCCGCGTTTCGGGATAACCGGATCGGGTTGCTTCGCTCATCGTCTCGGCGATTGGATACGCCTTGCGATAGAGGCGGGTGCGCCCTCGTCGACTACTCATCGACTCAGTGAGCGCCATAAGCGTGGAGAACAGCGCACCGGCGCCAATAAGGCCGGTCACGAAGACGTTGAGACGCCCGATCTGATCTTCGGGCTCAACCGGCTCTCGCAGCGGAGCCACGCCGGCTCCGAGTGAGACCTCGCGCGAGGAGTCATCGGTGCTGACCACGATCTTCCCGGTGGTTCCATCCACCGCGAGCATGACCGAACCGGATTGGGAGTCGAGGTGATTCACGATGCCCGGCACGTTTACAACAGCAGGCATGCCCAGCTCGCGGGCGACTATCGCGGCGTGTGAAAGGGGCCCTCCCTCCTCCACCACGATCGCCCCCGCGAGAAGAAACAAGGGCGCCCAAGAGGCATCCGTGGCATAGGCCACCAGGACATCGCCTCTGACAAGCTGGCTCTCTGTGACGGAGTGAACCACGCGGACCGGTCCCTCGTAGCGCCCCGGGCTCGCTCCCCAGCCCTCGAGGTGCTCGCCCACGAGCTCCGGCTTTTGCATCATGTCCGGTTGTCCTTCGAAGATGCGGGGCAGGGGGCCATCGAGTGTGGCTTCGCCGAGCCGGCGACGACGAGAGGCGACAGCATCCATCGTCGGGCCCGAACCCCGGATCATCTCCGAGAGCTCGGCGTTTCCGACGAGCGTCACATCGCCTACCTCCTCTAGCCGTCCAGCCTCAACGAGTCGACGACCCAACTCGAGGTTCAAGCGCCGCACGGCTCCACCGAGCATCAACATCGCGGCCTTGGTGTGTTCTCGTCGATCGAGGAATTCGGCGGCGTCGGCGGCCTCCCGCCGGAAGAAACGCCTCCGGATATCGAATATCTGGCCCGTCGCCCATCGCCGGTAGGTCCAGTGGCGATCACTCACCAGCCGGGCCTCGATCTCGTCGCGCGCGGCCTGGCGGGCGGAGTCGTCGTCTTTCTTCTCATCGGAAGTGGTGGCCTGGCGAAGGGTGAGCCAGGCCAACTCCGGGACCTCTGCCCATGTGGGGCCACCGAAATACGATGTCGAACCCGCCCGCTCGAGGGCGCGGTGGTAGGAGTCCAAGAATTCGCGACCGACCACGGAGGTGCCAAGGTGGGCTTCAGCTTCTGGCCAGGTGTCGAAATCGGTGTTCGCTCGCAGCTCGGGATCGGCGTTCACGAGATCGGCCAAGCGTCCCATGGCAAGGGCGATCGTCGCACGCCGCGACCCGCCGCTCCCGGCCGTCATGAGCTGGGCACCGCGACTGGCCTCTCCTTGGCCCAGATACTTGGTGAGAAACACCTCGATGCTTCGGTAGCTGGCCGTCGCCATCGCCGCCACCGAGACCTCGGCGGTCACCGCCAGTGACGCCAGGTGGAGGAGGCGGCCACGATATTCGAGGAGGGCTTCGTCGGACCACGAAGTGAGCTCGGGTTCGTCATCGAGGAATTTGCTAACCGAGCAGACCACCAATTCCGATTCTTGAGCCGCTGCGAGGCGGGCCCTGAGGGTGCGAACACCCTGCATTGCACCGGCTTTAGAGGATGTGGGGGCCGGGCGATCGTCGTCGGTGCGAACCGCCTCTCCGAAGTATTGTTGTTGGAGCTCTTCGGGGGATGCCCCCGGGATCGACCCCGCCGCGACCATCATCGCGTCGAGATTCAGCGCAGCCCGACCCCGGAACCGACCGATCAGCGCGTGGGGCTCCGCGAGGCCATCCGGGCATCCGCCGAGGCGGTTGAAGAGGCGGCGAAAGCCGTTCTCCAACGCCCATGAGTTCAGATCCCAGTCGAGGGGAGGAACCACGCCAGGCAGCGTTTCACCGATCCCCGCGGTGGTGTAGGTGGCGACGAGCCCCCCGTTGACATCGAAGCCGTCGTCTGTACCGAGCTCGGCCGCGTCGGTGGTAATCGGGCGAGCCTGCACCAAGTACAGAACGTTGTTCTCCACGGCCCATTCGATGTCTTGAGGCGCGCCCTGTTCGGTCTCGATCCGGATCGCCTCGGCCACCAGAGAACCCAACATCGGATCAATCGCCCCCAGCTGCTCGACCCCCTCGTCTCGCAGCACGACGTAGGCTTCTGGAGTTGCTTCACCTGATACGAGCGACTCGGCGAGGCCCTCCACAACCTCGAGCCGGAGGTGGCCGGGAGCACCGCCCGGGTCGGTGGTGAAGATCACGCCGGCATGGCTGGGATCGAGCATCGACATCAGGACTGTGGCCATCGCCAGATCGTCTTCGGTGACACTGCGGAAACGGCGGTAGCTGCGAGGAGCGGGGTGCCATAACGATGACCAAACCAGGCGAACGGCCCGGCTCACACCGTCCCGGTCGACGTTGAGATACGAGCTGTACTGCCCCGCGAATGATGCCGACGCCGTGTCTTCTGCGGTAGCTGACGACCGGACGGCGATCAGATCTCCTCCGCCCACACTCGGGCCGAATTCATCTATCGCGGCGGCAAGTCGAGGCGGCAGGGGGATCTGGAGAAAGGCCTCATCGACCCTCCTCAACTCGTGCTCGTGTTCCTCCGGAGAGGGCAGCTCAGCTGTGCGTAATTCCTCGAGCAGGATCGACAGACCCGGGTCGGTGACAAACTCTCGGTAGGCCGCGGTGGTTATGACACTGGTGGCCGGCACTCGAGCACCGAGCGCGATCAGCCGATCGAGGGCGGACCCCTTCCCGCCAGCCGCAGCGTTGGCGATGCCGCTGCCGTCGAGGCGGACGACCAGGTCGCTGAGCTCAACCGCCATGATGGCTTCCCAAGCCTGCCCTGTAGCTACTCAGGGCGGCATTGCTGACCTCCTCGATGCTTTCGCCAGTCAATGCGGCGGTGTCGTCGAGCCACTCGCGTAGATCCGGCCTCACATGAACCGGTCGACTCGCCGCTCGTTGCCTCGATATGGCTGCGCCGACCACAAAGACCAGGCCGAACAGGATGGCCGTACTCGGTGAGTCCACCCGAATCCCGTCGATGATTCCCGCCAGGCACAAAACGGCGCCCGTGAGCACCATTGTTCGTTGAGTCAGTCGTTCGATCATGCAACTCCCCTTTGATCCTCACTCGAGCACCTGCTCGGGCGCGGGTCCAATCACACGACCTCAGCCCCGAACCGACCTGATGATTACCACACGTGAGCCGGTTCGCCGACGCCTCGTGTAGCCGTGTCGGGCTCCTCCAACTTGTCTGCGCCATTTGTGTCGGAAAGGCGATGGTGGTGTTGCTCGGTACCAAGCGAGTGCCGTGTCCACTCACCACAGGTGGCCGCAACGGCGTTCATCAGGTGAAGCGCCAGAAACACGAAGACCACGCCGAGCGGCACCAGCGCGAAAGACCAGGGGAACGGATCGAAGGTCCGGCTGCCCCAGTTCAGTTCATCACTGGTCCACATATAGGCCGGGGCCAGCGCCATCCCGAGCGAGACCGCGATGGCGGTGACCGCCAGCACAAATGTGGCGATTCCGGCTGGGAACCTCAAGAGGAGATAGTAGATCGCACGTCGGGTGGGCTGGTGACCCACGAGATTCTTGAGGTGGTCCCAGAGCCCGGCGCTACGTTCGGGCAAGGGGCCGATCGGTGCGACCTCCACTTCCAAAAGGCCCATCGTCAATGCTCGCTCGAACTTCGCGAAGCCGTGGACCACATGCCATAGGCCGATGAGGATCGGAATCCCCAACAGGGCGAGCAACAAAAGGCTCACCCCGAGCGACAATCCAGTGACCAAGACCGTGAAATAGACGGTGCCCAGCGGCAAGCCGAACAGGAGGTAGAGGATGCTGCGATAGCTCTGTGCCTGTGTGACCACGCCGAAGAATCCAACCTGCGAGCGATTGTCTGAGTGGACCGGCATGACTTCCTCCAATTACCGCTTCTAGTCGGATCGTCGAACGCGACCGATCCACCGTCTAGAGGAGAACGTCACTAGCTTGCGTTGGCGCGACATTTCCCCATAAATCGACGGCCTGCTAGCAACGGAGGCCGGCATCAAGGGAGACTGACTCCCATGCACAGCGAGAAGCAGCGTTTCCTGATCCTCTATGACCGCCTCGTCACCTTTACCCACAGCTGCGTGGCCCGACTGCCCCCGGAAATGCTGAACTGGCAGCCACCAGCGGGGGCCGACGTCAGCTTCGGTGAGCGAGTCGAGGAGGTCACAATCGAGAATCTCTACCTACACCTGGTGGTCGGAGAACACCTGTGGCTCAGGAATCTCGCCACCTGTGCAGAGGGCGACACCATCGCCCTCCCACTCGACAAGGACATGACCAGGCGTCTGGCCGAAGGCAACTATCTGAGCACCTCGCTCACCATGCACGACGACAACCTGTCGCTCATTGGAGAGTTCGACGACGAACACATGGCCAAGACCGTTCTCTTCAGTGGCCGCACCTGGTCTGTGCAGGGATTCCTCTGGGCGCTCTACGGCCACCGCAACTACCACATCGGCAACATCGACACCTACTGCCGCCTGGCAGGCGCGCCCGCTCCCGACTACTTCCAGTTCAACCCGGTCGAGATGGCGTGATCCCCGCGGCAGTCATCTCCATGACATGGCAGAACGCCCCCGCGTGACACCTAGACGGGGTCGGAGTGCTCGCATCAGCGAGCGAACCTCGTTCACCGAGCGCTTTCTTCCCGAGCTCGATCGCGGCATCCCCTACACCGACCTCCTGTTGCCCGAGCAGGTGGAGATCGTCCACGGTCACACCACGGACCTGCTCGAGAACCATGGCATCGACTTCCGCGACGATGAGGCCGTCTCGATGTGGCTTCAAGCGGGAGCGGAGGTCGACGGCTATCGAGTACGGATCGACCGAAACCTGCTGATGGAGCTGATTTCCGCGGCTCCAGCCGAGTACACGATGCTCGCGCGCGACCCTGATCGCACCGTCACCCTCGGCGGCCGAAAGAGCATCTTCACCCCGGCCTACGGTGCGCCATTCGTCCACGACCTCGATGGCAAGCGCCGCAGCGCGACGATGGCCGACTTCGACAACTTCGCCAAGCTCGCCCACATGCAGCCCGCCATGCAGATGAGCGGTGGGGTGCTCTGTGAGCCCATGGACGTCGCCGTCCCGTGCCGCCATCTCCACATGGTTTCGAGCCTTCTGCGCCACTCCACCAAGCCGTTCATGGGAGCGGTGACCACCCGGGAGCGAGCCGAAGACAGCCTCGAAATGGCGAGGATCGTGTTCGGGTCCGACGTCGTTGCCGACACCACCGTCATGACCAGTCTCGCCAACGGCAACTCGCCCCTGGTCTGGGACTCGAGCATGCTCGATGCCGTCAAGGTCTACGCGGCCAGCAACCAGGCCATGCTGCTGACACCGTTCGTGCTCGGTGGCGCGAGCACCCCGGCGTCGCGGATCGGCTCGATAGTGCAGATCAACGCAGAAGCCCTGGCCGGGGTGGCCTTCAGCCAACTGGTCCGCCCCGGCGCTCCGGCGGTGTACGGACAGTGGATCGCCACGGTCGACATGAAGAGCGGCGCACCAATGGCTGGCACTGCCGACATCGACCACATGAACCTTCTTCACGGCCAGATGGCGCGCCACTACAAGCTGCCGTCGAGGTGTTCGGGAATGTGCTCTGCCTCCAAGGTATTCGATGCCCAGGCCGGATATGAGGCCGCTCGCAACATGTTCGGGGCGGTCTTGGCGGGTGCCAACTTCATCCTCTCCACCACCGGTTATCTCGAATCAGCCCTGGCCCAGAGCTATGCCAAGACCGTCATCGACGGCGAGCAAGCCGAGATGTTTCGACGTTTCGCGGAGGGTGTCGATTTCGATGAGATCGACACCGCCGTCGCGGCGATCCGCGAGATCGAGCCCGGGTCGCACTACCTGGGCACCGCGCACACACTCGAACATTTCCAGTCGGCCTTCATGGTTGCCGACCTCTTCGACTCCGATGGCCACGACCAATGGCGGGCCGGCGGAGGACTCGACGCCAACGCCCGGGGTCTGACCAAGGCCCGCGAGATGTTGGACCGATACCAGCAGCCACCGCTGCCCGACGACACCGAAGCGGCGCTGCTGGATTTCGTCGACCGTCGTAGCGCCGAGATCGTCGGGGCCGGCACATGACCAGCATCAACCTTCTCCCCCACCACGACCACACCAACGGCTGGCTGAGGATCCTTCCACCGCTTCCCGAGGCCAGGGTTCTCGACCACGAGATCGATGCAGACCACGTTGTCGTGGGTGCTGGATTCGGAGGACTCGCCGCGGCTCGCCGTCTCGCCGAACTTCAGCCCGATGCATCCGTCGCTCTGATCGAAGCTGGGCGAGTCGGTAACAACGCCGCCGGCCGCTGTAGCGGCTTCATCATCGACCATGCCCACAACATTCGCGCCAAGGGATTCGCCGACGATACCGACAATGCCCGCAGGGGTATTGAGTTGAACCGGGCCGGGCTCAACTGGTTGTCGGAGATCGTCCGCCGAGAGGCGATCGAGTGCGATTGGGAACCGATCGGGAAGGTCCACGCCGCGGCGTCCGGCAGCGGTGAGGCCAAGCTGAACTCATTCGCCAGGTCTCTCGATGCCATCGACGAAGAGTATTCCCTCCTCGACGAGGCCGGAATGGCGGCCCTTTTTGGCACCGGCTTCTACCGCTCAGGGCTCCTCGCTCCCCACACCGTGCTGGTCCAACCCGCAGCGCTCGTGATCGGACTTGGCGCCACCATGCCGCCCAATGTCGCCGTCTACGAAGACTCGCCCGTGATCGGATTCGACCAAGGGCCACCTCACCGGCTCACCACCGAGCGCGGCGCGGCCCGAACTCCTTCCCTGGTTCTCGCCGCCAACGGCTTTGGGGAGGGCTTCGGGTTCTTCAAGAATCGACTGCTGCCCCTGATCACCTGGGGCTCGATGACGCGAGAACTCACCGATGCCGAACTCGCCCGCATCGGTGGAGCCGAGAGCTACGGCATCATTCCCGCCCATCCGGCGGGCACCACCGTGCGCCGCACACGGGGTCGACGCATCCTCATCCGCAACCAGTACACATTCAGCCGCCGCTCAGACATCACCAAGGGCAAGGAGCGGGTGCGACGGGTGCACCGCTCTTCGTTCGAGGCCAGGTTCCCAATGCTCACCGACGTGGAGTTCGAATACACATGGGGTGGAGCGCTCAGCCTCTCTCGCAACGGTTCAGGGGTGTGCGGTGAGGTCGCCCCCGGTGTCCATGCCACGATGACCTATCAAGGCACCGGAATGGCCAAGGGCACGATTTCGGGCAAATACCTGGCCGAATCGATCGCCGGTGAGCCGCCAGCGCTGCTGGCGACGCTCACTCAGAACAAGTCCCCGAGTCGCAACTTCCCTGAGCCCTTCAACGGGTGGGGAGTTCGCCTCAATTCGAGATGGCGCCGGTGGCAGGCCGGATCCGAGGAGTAAGGAGAACTCATGGTGAGACTTCAGGGCGTCCACGTCGCGATGTGCACGCCGTTCAAAAGCGACGAGACATTCGACGAAGGTCGTTTCAAAGACCACATCGACTTCCTCATCGACGCCGGCGTGCACGGCATCGTTTTGAACTCGGGCACCGGCGAATTCGCCTATCTGAGCGATGCCGAAGCCATGCACATCACCGACGTCGGGGTGAGGCACATAGACGGCCGGGTCACCGTCACCACCCAGACATCTACTGTGAGCCTGAAGCTCTGCATCGAGAAATCTAAGGCTGCGGCCGACATGGGAGCCGATGCCCTGATGGTGCTCCCGCCCTGGCTCGACGCCCCGTTCGAAGCCGGGGTGCTGCACCACTACCTCCAGCTGGCAGATTCAGTCGACACCAGCCTCGTCGTCTACAACATCCCGGCGGTGTCCGGCGTGGAGATCACTCCGAGCATGTGGGCGCGCCTGTCGGCCCACCCGAATATCGCCCATATCAAGGATTCCACCGGCGACCTGTCGAAGATGCAGATGCTCATCGACGTCGACGATGGAGTGCTCGGTGGCGCCGACCCCGTCGCCCCTTTCGCCGCCATGGCAGGGGCATCGGGCTGGATCTGGGGCTCGGCCAACGTGATGCCCCACGAATGCGTCGCCCTCTGGGACCTGCTCGCGCGGCAACGCCACCA
>CAXMSE010000029.1:0-55975 GCA_964196195.1 uncultured Gammaproteobacteria bacterium
GGTCGGGCAAGACCACCCTCCTCAACGTGATCGGAGGCATCGATGCCGCAACGTCGGGCGAGGTGATCGTGGACGGTCAGTCGTTGGCCGGACTCGACGACCGATCTCTCACCGCCTTTCGTCGCGATCACGTCGCCTTCATCTTCCAGTTCTACAACCTCGTGCCCACCCTCACCGCGGTCGAGAACGTGGAACTGATCGCCGCCCTCACCGGGGGCGGGCGCAGCGATGCCGAGCGCACCCTCGGCTCGGTCGGCCTCGCCGACCACCTCGATCGTTTCCCCTCCGCCTTGTCGGGTGGTCAGCAGCAGCGGGTGGCCGTGGCCAGGGCCTTGGCCAAGAACAGCGCCCTGTTGTTGTGCGATGAGCCGACCGGCGCACTCGACCAGGCCGCAGGCAAGCAGGTCCTCGACCTCCTCGACGAACTCAACGGCGAAATGCGCACCGTCGTGCTCGTCACCCACGATGAATCGATCACCGAACACGCTAGTCGCGTCATCCGGATGGTCGATGGTCGCATCGTCTCGGACACAAACCGATGAGCGCTTCCGTGCTCCGCCCCAAGCTCAGACGCGACCTCCGCCAGAAGCGGCGCCAGGTGATCGCCGTCGCCGCCACTGTTCTCATCGGGGTCGGTCTCTTCGTGGTGTCCTGGGACATGTATCGCAACCTTCAGCGGTCGTACGACGAAACCTACGAGCAAACCGCCTTCGCCGACGTCTGGGCCCATGGCGACGATTCGGTCGCGTCGGCGATCGCTTCGCTCGACTCCGTCGACACCGTCGAGCAGAGGGTGAGTGCCGACATCTCGATGGATCTCGGTCAGGGTGCCATCATCGGAAGGCTCCAGAGCGTGCCCGGGGCAGGGCAGCCCGAGCTCAACCAGCTCGTCATCGTCGACGGCACCTATCTCGATCCGGAGATCGAAGAGGGCATCCTGCTGGAGTCGAACACCGCCGACAACTTCGGTCTCACCGTGGGCTCCCCCATCGAACTGTTCGGGCCGTCCGGCTGGATCGAAGGCGAAGTCGTCGGGATCGCCGCCTCACCGGAATGGCTTTGGATGGCACCCAGTTCAGAAGAACTGCTGGCCGATCCACTGGGCTTCGGTGTGGTGTTCGCATCGCACGAACTGGCCGCGTCGTTGGCCCCACCCGGATCCAACCAGGTGGTCGCCACCGTGGCCGACCACGCGGCCGAGGCCGCAGCCGAGGTCACCTCCGCCGCCTTCGCGTCCGGCGCCACCGATGCCTACGACCGAGCCCACCATCCGAGCGATCAGGCCCTTCAGAGCGACGTGGAGGGTTTCCGCCAGATGGCGGTGCTGTTCCCCCTGCTCTTCCTCGGCGTCGCCGCGCTGGCCACATCGGTGCTGCTCAGCCGCCTGATCCAGAGCCAACGAACCGAGATTGGCATGCTCCGGGCGTTCGGGTTCGGCCAGCGCGAGATCGTCCGGCACTTCGCCACCTATGGCCTCGTCACCGCGATGATCGGCGGCATCCCCGCGGTCGTGCTCGGTGCGCTGGGCGGCTGGTATGCCACCGGTGCCTACACGTCGTTTCTCTCGATCCCGTTCACCAGCCGCAACCTCAACCCATCGACATGGATCGTCGCCCTTGCGGTGAGCGCGCTCATGGGGCTGGTCGCCGGCTACCTCCCGGCCCGGGCGGCTGCTCGTATCGCTCCCGCTACGGCGATGCGGCCCCTCGGCGACATCGCCATCGGCCGCCACAGCTGGCTCGAGAAGCTGTTGCCTCGCCGAACTCCCAGTTGGGCCTTGGTGGCGGTGCGCAACATCGGTCGCCAGCGCCGCCGATCGGCCGCCACGATGTTCGGGGTGGTGCTCGCCCTCATCTTGATCGTCTCCGCCTTCGTGATGAACGACTCGATCAACGAGGTATTCACCCGCCAGTTCCACGAGGTCGACCAGCGCGACCTCGTGGTGGTGCTCGACGGCAATGCCGATGAAGACACACTTGCCGCTCTCGCTCTCGTCGATGGAGTGGCAGCAGCCGAGGGTTACATGCAGGCTCCGGTGTTGTTCCAGAGCGAAACAGGCTTCGCGGCCCAGCAGCTCCAGGTTTACGAACACGGGTCGCTCGCCCACGAGTTCGCATCGACGATCACGACCGACGGGGTTGTTCTCGGCACCGCGGCCAAGGATGATCTCGCGGTCGAGATCGGCGACGTCATCGGTATGGCCCTTCCCGGATTCGCGGTCGAGACGCCCGTCGTCGTGGCCGGCTTTGTCGATGAGCCGATCTCGGGATTCAGCTATCTCCCGGTGCAGACCTGGACTGAACTCACCGGCGCACCCACTCCAATGGCAGTGCTCACTCTCCACCGCGACGACGATCACGGCTCGGTCCGGACCCAACTGGTGGACCATCCGGTCGTGGTCGCGGTGGAGGACCACGTCGCCATCGCCAACCAGGCCGAGTCGCTGCTGGCCGCCAGCCGATTCTTCGTAGGCCTGATGCTCGTCTTCGCGATGGTGATGGCTGTCGCCCTCATCTTCAACGCAATGACCGTCACCATCGGCGAGCGTGAGAGCGAGGTCGCAAATCTTCAGGCCAACGGTGTCGGGAGATCCTGGATCCGACGCACCATCACCCTCGAGAACCTGGTCACCGCGTTCGGGGGGATCATCCCGGGCCTGATCATCGGACGGATACTGGGGGCGGCCTTTCTGGCCCAGTTCTCCACCGCCCAGTTCCGCTTCGATCCCAGCATCACCATGATGTCGCTGCTGTTGAGTGTGGCCCTGATCGTGGTCGCGGCGGTGATGGCGCAGGTGCCCGGACTGCGAAGCCTGTTCCGTCTCGATCTGGCCGCAAAGGTAAGGGAACGCGGAGCCTGACGGCGCACTGCATGCACCTCGACACAGGTGCGCGATGATTGCGGGAACGCATCGACTTCTATCAGGGTTCCACACTTACGCCATGACTACTCCAGCCGTCAGATCGGCCCTACGAGGCCGTTCCCTCCTCAACGAGCCGTCCCTCAACAAGGGCACGGCTTTCACCGTCGACGAACGACGCACTCTCGGCATCGATGGCCTCTTGCCTTCCCGGGTGGAGACCATCACCGAGCAGACCGTGCGAGATCGCGACAAGTACGACCGCCTCCACGACAGCATGGAGCGACACATCTTCCTGCGAGCGCTGCACGACGCGAACACGGTGCTCTTCTACGCCCTGGTCGAGGACAATCTCGCAGAGATGCTCCCCGTCTTGTACACACCGACGGTCGGCCTCGCGTGTCAGGAATTCAGCCACATCTACCGTCGGCCCCACGGTCTTTTTCTCAGCTACCCCGACCGCCATCGCATCGCGGAGCAGCTCGATGAAGTCGAAGGCGACATCGCTGTGGTGGTCGTCACCGACGGCGAGCGGATCCTCGGGCTTGGCGACCTCGGCGTCGGTGGTATGGGCATACCGATCGGCAAGCTTTCGCTGTACACCGCGGCGGGCGGCATCGACCCACAACGCTGCCTGCCGGTCTTCCTCGATGTCGGCACCAACAACGAGGAGCTCCTGGCCGACCCGCTCTACCTGGGATGGCGCCACGAACGCGTCACCGAAGACCAGTACAACCAGTTCATCGCCGCGTTTGTCGGAGCACTCTCGGACCGATTCCCCGGCGTGCTGTTGCAGTGGGAAGACTTTGCCGCCCACCACGCGAATCGCCTGCTGCACCAGTATCGCGACCGTATTCTCAGCTTCAACGACGACATCCAGGGAACCGCCGCGGTGGCTCTCGCGGCGATCCATGCTGCAGCCGTGGCCAAGGGTTCGACCCTCCGAGACGAATGCATCTGCATCGCCGGAGCGGGTTCGGCGGGAAGTGGGATCGCCACAATGTTGCGCGATGCCATCGCTTCTGAAGGTTCTCCCGACCCCACCGCAAACCTGTATCTAACCGACACCAAGGGCCTGGTGCACGACGGTCGCGACGACCTCGTCGACTACAAGCTCCCCTTTGCCCAGCGCTGGGAACATGTCAGCGACTGGGCTGATCCGGATGGCCCGACATCTCTGGCAGCCGTGATGGAACATGCCCGCCCGAGCATCCTGATCGGTGTGTCGGGCCAGCCCGCGATCTTCACCGAGTCCATGGTGAGATCGATGGCCGCCGCCCACGAACGGCCCATCATCTTGCCCCTGTCCAACCCCACCGACCATACCGAGGCAACCCCGCACGATCTCCTCGACTGGACCGATGGGCGAGCACTCATCGCCACCGGTAGCCCCTTCGCTGATGTTGTCCACGACGGCGTCGTTCACCGAATCTCGCAAGCCAACAACGTCTATGTGTTCCCCGGCCTCGGGCTCGGAACGATCGCCGTCAAGGCCACGTCAGTTACCGACGCGATGCTGCTGGCCGCCGCCCGGGCAGTGGCCGACGACAACTCAGATTCCGAACCCGGATCGACCGTAGGGATTCTTCCCCCGCTGGAGAGCATCCATGCCGTGAGCCGTCGTATCGCCCGTGCGGTAGGCCGGGCCGCAGTGGCCGAGGGTGTCGCCGAGCCGATGGACGAGGCCGAGATCGACAGGCGCGTCGAGTCACACTGGTGGCACCCCGAGTACGCACCGATTGATCAACTCGACGGGCCCGCCTCGCCGTGACCCAGGGCCCTGACGACGACTTGGAACACGACCTTCCCTCAAACCAGTTCCTCGCTCCCGAACTCGTCATCACCGAGATGGCCGAGGTTGGTGCACGGCGAGCGATGGGGCGTAGTCCTGGCGAAGTACTCCTACTCAGCATCATCGCTGGTGGCTTCATAACCATCGGTGCCCTGTTCAGCACCCTTCTCGCCACCGGCACCGAAAACGAAGGGGTGCAACGCCTACTCGAGGGGTTCGGCTTCTCGGCCGGATTCTTCGCGGTGGTCCTCAGCGGCACCCTGTTGTTCACCGAAGTCAACGTGGAGATGCCCGCCACCCTTTTGTCCGGCGGCGCCCGCACCATCGCTTCGCGGGTGGCCAGGCTGTGGGTGCTCGCCGCCATCGGCAACTTCATCGGCGCTTTCCTGGTGGGCATAGCGGTCGATGCCTCCCAGACCTATTCTCCGGAGTTTCGCGAGCTGCTCGGCGAGATCGCCGACGCAAAGATGCGCTACCGCGAGGTGGGAGGGGCCAAGGGGTGGAGCCAAGCGGTTCTGTCCGGGGTGCTGGGGAACTGGCTCGTCGGTATGGCGGCCTTCCTCTCGGTCATGGGACGCACCATCATCGGCAAGTACATACCGGTGCTGTTGATGGTGTCCGCATTCGTCGCCGCCGGTTTCCTTCACAGCCCAGCCAACATGGCCTTCTTCTCCCTGGCCCAACCCGACGGGCTCGGGCCGGGCTGGGGTTCCGCCATCGGCTGGAGCATCGCCCCCGCCGCCATCGGAAACATTCTCGGTGCCTTCTTCCTTGTCGCCCTTCCGTTCTGGGCGCTCAACAACCGAAGCACCACCAAACACTGATCGAGGAGAGGCCCGAAATCATGCAACTGGGAATGGTCGGACTGGGGCGGATGGGCGCCAATCTGGTGCGGCGGGCCATGGCGGCCGGGCACGAGTGTGTTGTCTTCGACATCGATTCCACCGCGGTGGACGAGCTTGCCGAGGAGGGCGCGATCGGGGCCTCGTCGCTGCAGGATCTCGCCGCCAAGTTGGCCGCCCCTAGAGCGGTTTGGGTGATGGTTCCGGCCGGGCTCGCCGGTCTGGTCATCGACGACGTGGCCGCGAGCCTCCAGCCCGACGACATCATCATCGACGGCGGCAACAGCCACTATCACGACGACATCGAAAGGGCCGCAAATCTCGCCGAGACCGGACTCCATCACGTCGATGTGGGCACCAGCGGAGGCGTGTTCGGGCTCGAGCGGGGCTTCTGCCTGATGATCGGCGGCGAGGACCACATCGTGGCCCATCTCGATCCGGTCTTTCGTGCCCTGGCCCCCGGCGTGGAGGCAGCTGAACGCACGCCCGGCCGCGAAGGCAATCCCGACGCGGCTGAGAACGGCTACCTGCATTGTGGGCCGGCGGGGGCCGGACACCTGGTGAAGATGGTCCACAACGGAATCGAATACGGGGTCATGGCCGCCTACGCGGAGGGGCTCAACATCCTTCGCCACTCAGGTGTCGGCACGGCATCGCGTGAGCACGACGCCGAGACCACCCCCCTGCGCAACCCAGCTCACTATCAGTACGACATCGACATCCCGGCGGTCGCCGAGGTCTGGCGCCGGGGCAGCGTGGTGGCTTCGTGGCTTCTCGATCTCACTGCCGCGGCATTGGCCGAGGATCCCGCACTCGACGGCTTCGAGGGGCGGGTCTCCGATTCCGGGGAGGGCCGGTGGACCATCCAGGCCGCCGTCGATACCGGCGTTCCCGCCCACGTTCTCACCGCGGCGCTCTATGAACGTTTCAGCTCGCGAGGCGAGGCCGACTACGCCGACCGCGTCCTGTCGGCGATGCGCAAACAGTTCGGCGGTCACGACGAGAAGCAGTCGTGATGGAACGCCGACATGGCGATGCCCTGGTGCTGTTCGGTATCACCGGCGACCTCGCCACCAAGAAGCTCTACACCTCGCTCTACAACCTGGCCGCCCGTGGCCTACTACCACCGGTGGTGGTCGGGGTTGCGTCCACCCCATGGAAGATCGATGCCCTCCGCGACCACATACGATCCACCCTGATCGATCGTGGGGTCGACATCGACCCGGTTGCCTTCGACACGCTCTCCAGATCGCTCCGTTATGTGTCCGGCGACTATCGCGATCCCGACACCTTCAGTCGCCTGGCCGCCGACATCGGCACCGCTTCTCTACCGGTTTCCTATCTCGCCATCCCACCCTCACTCTTCGCCGACGTGGTGGAAGGGCTGGCGGCGTCCGGGCTCAACCGCAACGGCCGGGTGGTGCTGGAGAAACCGTTCGGGCGCGATCTGGCCAGCGCTCAGGAACTCAACAGAACGCTGCTCCGCCATTTCCCCGAGTCGGCCATCTTCCGCATCGACCACTTCCTCGGCAAGGATCCGGTGCAGAACCTGATGGTGTATCGCTTCGCCAACAGCATCCTCGAACCCATCTGGAATCGGCACTACATCGACAATGTGCAGATCACCATGGCCGAATCCTTCGGGGTCGAGGGCCGAGGGTCGTTCTACGACCGCGTCGGTGCCCTGAAGGACGTGGTGCAGAATCACCTGCTCCAGATGGTGGCGCTTCTCGCCATGGAGCCGCCGGTTTCCGAGGGCGCCGATGCCCTTCGCGACGAGCGGGCGAAAGTGCTCACCGCGATGCGGCCCTTCAGCCCGGAGGCCATGGTGCGGGGCCAGTACGACGGCTATCGCGACGAGGACGGCGTGGCCGCCGACAGCGACACCGAGACCTATGTGGCACTACGAACCGAGATCGACTCGTGGAGGTGGGCTGGCGTGCCGTGGTACATCCGCGCCGGCAAGTCGCTGCCCGGCACGGTCACCGAGGCGATCGTGGAATTCAAGCGGCCACCCCAACTCCTGTTCGCCGATCCGGAGTGCGCTCCACACCCCAACCATCTCCGAATGCGGATGAAACCCGACGACTGCATCACGATGGTGATGCAAGCCAAGCGGCCCGGCGATGCCCTGCTCAGCCGATCGGTGCCCTTGAAGGTCGTGGCCGACGATAGCGATGCGGGCAGCGCCGACCCGTACGAAAGGCTGCTCGAGGATGCTCTCGAAGGTGATCAACGCCTGTTCGCTCGCCAAGATGGGGTCGAGTCAGCCTGGCGCATAGTCGATCCGGTCCTCGAGGATCGGCCTGCCACCCAGATACATCGTCGGGGCGAATGGGGGCCGTCCGCCGACGGGCTGCTCGATCCCCCGGGCGGTTGGCACGACATCGGAGCGCTCGCCTGATGGAGGTCCGTACCGTCGCCGATGTCGGGCGCACGGCAGCCGAGCTACTCGTTGGCCGAGTCAAGCAGGGCACCACCGATGGCAGGAGGTTCTCGATGGCCCTGAGCGGCGGCCGCACACCGTGGGCGGTGTTCGAGGCACTCTCCCGAGCCGATCTCCCCTGGGACCGCGTCGACATCTTCCAGGTCGACGAGCGGGTGGCCCCCCGGGGCCACTCCGACCGCAACCTCACCCACCTTCACGACGCACTCACTTCGCTTGTGCCGGCCGAGGTTCATCCGATGCCTGTCGACGACGACGACATCTGGGCCGGCGCCTACCGATACGGCGACCAACTACCCGAAGTTCTCGACCTCGTGCACCTCGGACTCGGCGACGACGGACACACCGCTTCGCTGGCCCCGGACGACCCCGTGCTGGAAGAACACCACTGCTCGGTCTCGCTCACCGATGCCTACCTCGGCCGGGTGCGAATGACGCTCACCTACGCCACCCTCGACAAGGCAGCAGAGATCGTGTGGATCGTCAGCGGTGAGCACAAACGCGACATGCTGCGAAGGCTGGTGGCCGGCGATCACAGCATCCCGGCCGGGCGGGTCAATCCCGAGCGCGCGATAGTGATCACCGACATCGCGCTCTGACCTTGGCTCGGCCGGTCAGTCCGAGGTTTCGAAGAGCTTTCCGGTAGTGGTGCTGAGGAATGCCTCGAAGGAAACGTCCTCCTGCTTCAGGAAGCCCTGGCGGGGAAGTCGGCCCTGGCTCACCATCTCGATGACCGCGGCCACCGAGCCCGCCGTGGTCCACGCGATGGCGGTGCGGTTCTCCCCTGCGATTTCTCGCGATGTGAAGGCGCGCACGTACTCGTGCCGGGTGAGTTGACCGTCGATACGACCCTCGGCCGCTACATGGACGTAGACGACGTCGTCGTCGACAGGTGGTTTGGCGTTGGTGAGGATCTCACCGGCCAGCTCGCGTCGCTCTCTCATCAGCAACTCGTGGAAAAAGAAGTTCATGAGGCGCATGTGACCCGGGTAGCGCATGGTCTTGTAGTCGATGTTGTCGACTCGACCGAGATAGGTCTCACACATCGTGCCCAGTCCACCGGAGGTGGTGAACGCCTCCAGCTGGATCCCATCCACGTAGATCGTTTCGCGCCATTCCATCGGCGACACCCACTTGTGCACGCCCTCCTCGATCACCTCGCAGTCGTTGAGGTATTCGTTGACCACCCCTTCGGGCGACCAGTTGAAGGCGTACCCCATCAGGCCGGTTGGGTGTTGGGGAAGGGCACCCACCCTCATTCGGATCGAGCGGCAGTGATCGAACATCTGGATCTGTGATGCCGCGACTATGCCCACGAAGCCCGGCGCCAGCCCGCACTGAGGTGCCATCAATCCCCGCGAGTCGGCGGCCAGTTCGCGTATCCGTTGGGTAGTGGGCACGTCTTCGGTGAGATCGAAATAGTGGATGCCAAGTTTGCTCGCAACCTCGGCGACCCCCACGTTGAGGTGATACGGCAGACACGACAAGACCGCGTCGGCCGAGTTCAGTTCGCTCCGCAGGGCGGCGACATCGGACACGTCGGTGGCCCGAATATCGAAGCCATGATCTGCTCTCACCGCTCTCTGGTCGTGTCCGGTAACCGCGAACCCTGCACTCTTCAAGAGTTCGGCGGCGAGCATCCCGACCTTTCCGAGACCGAGCACGGCAACGCTCTTGATCGCCGACTCACTATCTGTGCTCATTACTTACCTCTCTCAGATCTCGAAGGTGATGCCCTGGGCGAGGGGTAGCTCACTCGAATAGTTGACGGTGTTGGTCTGGCGTCGCATGTAGCCCCTCCATGCGTCTGAGCCCGACTCGCGCCCTCCGCCGGTGTCCTTCTCGCCTCCGAAGGCCCCGCCTATCTCGGCGCCCGAGGGGCCGATGTTGACGTTGGCGATGCCACAGTCGGATCCGACGGCGGAGAGGAAGTGTTCGGTCTCGCGCACGTCGGTGGAGAAGATGCACGACGACAGGCCCTGGGGAACACCGTTGTGGAGTTCGAGGGCATCCGCTAGATCGTGATAGCGCATGACGTAGAGGATCGGGGCGAAGGTCTCCTCCCTGACCACCTCGGTCTGGCCCGGCATCTCGACGATCGCCGGATTCACGTAGAACGCCTCTGGATGCTGAGCCTCGATCAGGCGATCGCCTCCGTGCACCCTTCCTCCGTCGGCCGAGGCCCTCTCCAACGCCTTCTGCATGCCTTGATAGGCCTGGGCATCGATGAGGGGACCGACGAGGATCCCGTCGACGAGGGGGTCGCCGATCGGGAGCCCGGCATAGATCGAGGCAAGGCGGGGGATGAGGTCGCTGTAGACATCGTCGTGGACGATCAAGCGCCGCAGCGAGGTGCAGCGCTGTCCAGCGGTGCCGACCGCGGAGAACACGATGGCCCGCACCGCCATCTCGAGATCAGCTGACGGGGCCACCACCATGGCGTTGTTGCCGCCCAGCTCGAGGATGCATCGTCCGAATCGGGCTGCCACTGTGGGCCCCACTGCGTGACCCATGCGCACCGATCCGGTGGCCGAGACGATCGCAACATCGGGGCTGGCGGTGAGCGTCTTGCCTGCCTCGACCCCTCCGATCACCACCTGGGACAAATCCTCGGGCGCATCGCCGAACCGGGCCGCGGCCCGTTCAACGATCTTCTGGGTGGCGAGCGCGGTGAGCGGGGTCTTTTCCGACGGCTTCCAAATCACCGGATCACCACACACCAGGGCGAGTGCCGCGTTCCAACACCAGGGGGCCACCGGGAAGTTGAAGGCGGTGATGATGGCGCACACGCCGAGGGGGTGCCAGGTTTCGCGCATGGCATGGCCGGGGCGTTCCGACGCGATGGTGAGGCCGTAGAGCTGGCGCGACACGCCGACCGCAAAGTCGCAGATGTCGATCATCTCCTGGACCTCGCCGAGCCCTTCTTGAAGGATCTTGCCGCATTCCAGAGCCACGAGGGCACCCAGTGCTTCCTTGTGGGTTCTGAGCTCGTCGCCGATCAGGCGCACCAGTTCGCCCCGGCGGGGGGCGGGCACCTGGCGCCAAGCCTCGAAAGCCACCCCGGCCCGCTCGATCATTTCCGCCACCTGCTCGGTGGTGTGCTCGCTCAAGGAGGCGATCTCACTACCGTCGATCGGTGTGAACACCGACAGGGTTCCTCCACCCAGTTCCGATGGGCCGAGGCCCGCTGCATCGAGAACCGTTTCGTGTGACATGGAATTGACCTTTCGTCGAAGGGAAGCGGCTAGAGCCGCCCTTTCACCAACTTGAGACCGCCCGCCAGGGCATCGATGAGGGCATCGACCTCCGAATCGCCCATCGCGGTGGACATCGCGGCCGAGCACGTGTTGATCATGATGAACCCCTCTTCGAACAGGTGGTCGAGCACCACCGTGAGCGTCTGGATTTCCTGGGCCGAGGAGAAGGCCGATCGGTAGTCGTGGGGAGGCGTTGGCTTGAGATGAACCCTCAGCATCGAACCGCCTCCGGTGACACAGGCCGGGATTCCTGCCGCTCCTATCGCCTCTTCCACCCCGGCCCGAGCCCGAGCGCCGAGCCGGTTCACGTGCTCCACCGCGGCCTGATCGAACAATTCCATGGCCGTCAGCCCGGCTCGCATCGTGACCGGATTGGCGGAGAAGGTGCCGGAGTGGGGAAAGCGCACAATGTCGGCCAGGGGATCCATCACGCCCATCACTTCGCGACGCCCGGCCAGTGCCCCCACCGGGAACCCACCGCCGATGATCTTGCCCATGGCGGTGAGGTCGGGCGAGATGTCGTACCACTCCTGGGCGCCGCCATAGTGCGACCGCAGGGAGATCACTTCGTCGAACGCCAGCAGGACTCCGTGGCGATCGGTCCATTCACGGAGGGCCTGCACGAACTCGGCGGTGGCGGGGACGAGACCCACCCGGTGTGGCATTGGATCCACCAGCACACACGCCAGATCGGCTGCGTGACGATCGAGGATGGCAATCGATGTGGCCGGGTCGTTGAAAGGCAGGACCACCACGTCTTCGAGGGCCTTGGCCGGTGTGCCGTGGGCCACGGGCACACTCGACGGGTTTTTCGGATCGCCCCACGTGGCCGGTGTGGCGGTCTGGCTCACCTCCGCATAGTCGTAGGCGCCGTGGTAGGCGCCTTCGACCTTGGCGATCTTGGCCTTCCCGGTAAACGCTCTCGCCGCCTTCAGGCAGCCCATTACCGCTTCGGTGCCGGAGTTGACGAAACGGATGAGGTCGAAGCTGTCGTTGCGGCTGCACATGTGTTCGGCGAAGGTGACTTCGGCCTCGGTGGCCAGCGTGAACGCAGTGCCCCTACGAAGTTGGTCACCGACCGCCTCCACGATCGCGGGATGGGCGTGGCCGTGGATGAGCGATGCCATGTTGTTGGCGAAGTCGATCCGGGTGACACCCTCGATGTCGGTGATGCGGCAACCGGTAGCGCTTTCTACATAGGCGGGGTGAGGCTTTCGCAGGATGGTGTTGCGACTGACGCCACCCGGCAGAACCCGCTTGGCTCTCTCGTAGAGTGCCTCGCTCCTCGACGCCGATGCTTTTTGCGGGTTCACCGCTGGTGTCCTTGGATCATCGCGAGAGAAGCGCCGGTGCGCTCACGGACATGGCCGAAATCGACCCCCGGCGCCAGCTCGACGAGCTGGAACCCATCGGGGACGACGTCGATCACCGCCAGGTCGGTGTAGATCCGGTTGACCACAGCCTGACCGGTGAGCGGGAACGAGCACGCGTCGACCAGCTTCGGGTCGCCGTTCTTCGTGCAGTGCTGGGTGATCACCCGGACCGAGTCGACGCCGGCCACGAGGTCCATCGCCCCACCCACCGCGGGCACCGCGTCGGGTTCTCCGGTGGACCAGTTGGCCAGATCGCCCGACTCCGACACCTGCATGGCACCGAGGACACAGACATCGATGTGGCCGCCTCTGATCATCACGAAACTGTCGGCGTGGTGGAAGTACGACGCTCCGGGTATGGCGGTGACCCTTCGCTTCCCGGCGTTGATCAGTTCGGGGTCGCCCTCGTCGATCTCTGGGGCCGGCCCCATTCCAAGTAGGCCGTTTTCGGTGTGATAGATCACCTCGCGGCCGGCGGGCACATATTTCGCCACTCTTTCGGGGATGCCGATACCGAGGTTGACGTAGGAGCCGTTCTCGATGTCGAGGGCGGCGCGCTGGGCCATCTCTTCGCGACTCCAGCCGATCGACTCCGCAGAGCTGGTCATGGATAGACCTCTCCTCGGGCCACCAGCTCCGACTCATGAGCCGGGTTCTCCACCTGCACAACGCGGTCGACGAAGATTCCCGGCGTCACCACCGCTTCAGGGTCCAACTCACCGACACCGACGATATTGGCCGCCTGGACCACCGTGGTGGTGGCTGCGGTGGCCATTATCGGGCCGAAGTTTCGAGCAGTCTTGTTGTAGACGAGATTGCCGTGGCGATCGGCTCGGCTGCACTTGATGAGCGCAAAATCGGCCGTGAGGCCGAATTCCATCACATAGTCGCGGTTGTGGAAGGTGCGCCGCTCCTTGCCCTCTCCGAGCGGGGTCCCCACGGTGGTGGGGGTGAAGAACGCGGGTATCCCTGCCCCGCCTGCCCGAATTCGCTCGGCCAGGGTGCCCTGGGGAACGAGTTCGAGCTCGATGCGGCCCTCGCGATAGAGCCCTGGGAACACACTCGAGCCCGCGCTCTTGGGAAACGAGCAGACGAGCTTCGTGACCAGTCCGGCTTTGAGCAGGGCGGCCAGCCCCACCTCTCCGCTACCGGCGTTGTTGTTGACGACGGTGAGGCCGGTGGGGCCATGATCGATGAGTGCGTGGATGAGTTCGATCGGGCTACCCGCTTCGCCGAAGCCTCCGATCATGACGGTGGCGCCGTCGCCGATATCGGCGACCGCTTCGGCTGGTGTCGGTACTTCCTTGTCGATCATTACGTGCTCAGCTCGCCAGGCGTGGATTCAGGCGCCGCTGGCGGCCGACAGAACCCGATCACTGGCCGTCTCGGTGCGGGCGTACTCGAACAGGCCGGCCTCGTCGTAGATGACGCGGTCGGCGTAATCGTCGAACCAGATCGCGTCGGGGTTGCGCCCGACGATGCAGACCTTCCCGCGGTCTGATGCGTCCGCGAAGTTGCGGAGGAGCTTGAAGATCAAGACCCCGTGCTCGGTGCCCGCAACACCCTCGATCGGCTCATTGGTGACAGCCGCGACCTCGGTCTTGCCCTTGTAGTGGGTGATCGAGAGTCGGGCATGGCTCTCGACGCCCGAGAGGCCCTTCTGGGATTCGTTGAGGATGCTCCAGGCAGTCTCGATGGGCACGTTGAATGCCTTGTGAGCCACGATGTCGCGGCCGCAGAAGAAGTAGTGGTTTTCGACACCAACCCTCTTCAGCGCCCTCTGCATGATGCGCAGCGCATCGGGGTCGTTGTTGATGCCCTTGATGATCGGCGCCTGGTTCTCGACACTGACCCAACCACGGGAGACGAGGCCCTCCATGGCGATGCGGGTGTTCTCGATCCACTTCATCGACCCGTTGGGGTTTTCGACATAGTTGCCCGCTTCGTCCTTTTCGAGGAACTCGTCGGGATGGTTGAAGTGCACCAGGATCCTCAACCCGACTTCGGGGTAGGCGTGGTGGAAGTTGTCGAGCATCGAAAGGAAGGTGATGTCGAATCGGTCGGGGTGGAAGGCCATCTCCTTGGTGCCCACTCGGATCGCTTCGATGCCGGCCTCGGCAAGGGCCGCGAACCAGGCCGCGATCTTGGTGTTGGGCAGAACCATCGGGTCGCCGCCGGACAGGAGGATCTCACGCAGCTTCTCCCTGCCTGAGTCGGGGTGGCGACCGCCATTGTCGCTGACGGTCCGGTTGTGAGCCCTCACGTAGTCGCTCACCTCACCGATCTGGGCCAAACCCTTGGGCGCCACGGTGCCGTCGGCCCGCTCGATCTCCTTGCGGGCGATCAGTTCTTCGCGGTAGCAGAAACGGCAGTGTGAGGAGCAGGTGGACACAACGTACATCAGGCCCATCTCGTACTTGTGGAGTAGTCCTTCCACGGGGCTGAAGTCCATCTGGTGGCCTGGATCCTCAGACCCCGCCAGGTCGGTGGTCTCGTCGGGGCTGGCCTTCACCAGGCGCTGGATCGGCACACTCCGCTTCGCGAGTTCGCCGTAGTGGCGGGTGATCTTCACCGGCATGCGCGATTCGACATCGCGTTCGGTGCCCTCGATGGCGGTTAGGGCTTCGAGTTCGGTCGGGGAATAGAGGCCCTTGATGTAGTCGGGTTCGCGGCCTTCGGTGAACACGCTGAGGCCCTTGATGATCTGGCGGTCGTACTTGGGGTTCTCGACGGTGTCGAGGAAGGCCTGCTCTCTCACCGAGGGAACGTACTTCTCAGCCCTGGTCATGATCGGTCCCTTTTGTCGGCTGCCGGATCAGAATTGTACAGTATCGAATACTGCTGGGGGCTAATGTAACATATTGAACAGATGACGGACACGCCGCTTTCCCAGATCATCGCCGAGGCGGGCGATCGGCTCACGCCGGCCGAACGACGCATCGCCACCGCAGTCCTCGACGACCCGACCCTGCTGGCATTCGGCACCGTCACCCACCTCGCCGACGTGGTCGGTACCAGCCGTCCGTCGATAGTGCGGTTCGCCACCAAGCTCGGTTTCGAAGGCTTCACCGAACTTCAGGGGAGCGTTCGCCAGAGCCTCTCGGCCGACATCTTCCGCCCCCGCGACCGAATCCGACAAGACGACGGGGCCGCCACATCCATCGAGGCGGCGATCCAGCGATCGATCGCATCGGTGTTCGAGGCTGTGCGCGGCAATCGCCTGGCCGAACTCGCCCAGAAGGTAACGCAGGCCGAGTCGCTGTGGATCATCTCCGGCGAGACCTCGAGGGCCGGCGCCCACACACTCCAGAGCGGCCTCGCCATGGTTCGCCCCGGTGTGCATCTCCTAGACGACCGAAACTTCGGAAGCGAACTCACCGATGTAGGCCCGAACGATCTCGCGATAGTTCTCGATTTCTTCCGCTATCGACGATCCGTGGTGGGCGCGGCGCGGATTCTCGCCGAGTCGGGGGTCGAGATCGTCGCGATCACCGACGGCCCCCTGTCTCCCCTCAGCGCGCTCACCGAGTGGTGGTATGAGCTCTACGTGCCCGCCATCGGCCCCTTCGACAGCGCCTTGCCGGCGGTGGCCCTCGCCGAACTCCTGATCGCGGAGGTGGCGGCCCAACTCCAAGACGAGGCAACCGACAGGTTCGACCGCACCGAACTCCTCTGGGCGGCAACCGACACGTTTCACGACCACCCGCCGGCTCCCTGATCACTCCACCCACTGGATCAGGCGCGAGGGCCCTTCTCGACCGAGGCGAAGAGCTCGGGGAACACGCGTCCGACCTTGGCGGTGAGGTAGTCGCCGTAGCGGCCCTCCCACGCATGCACGTTGGCACCGTCCCAGCGCTCCGCCGGCTGGTGAGCACCAGGAGCGTCGTGGAGAGGCACCGGCGTCACCACCGCGTCCCATGACGGGTCGAAGAAGAAGGGAAACGAGAGCCGGCCCGTGCTCGCGGCGTTGCGGACCCGATGGGGCGTGGAGCGATAGCGGCCCTCGGTGAGACGGTCGAGCATGTCGCCGATGTTGCACACGATCACACCGGGATCGGCGGGCACGTCGATCCATCGATCACCCGATCTCACCTGGAGTCCACCACTGTGATCTTGGGCAAGAAGAGTGAGGAGTCCGTAGTCGGTGTGCTCGGCCACTCCCCACGCGTCGGACCCGGCATCGTCGGGTGGGTAGTGGAAGATCCGGAACAACACGGTGGGATCAGATGTGACGTTCTGCTCGAACCAATCAGGAGCCAATCCGAGTCCCGCTGCGATCCCCTGCATCAGGGCGTGGGCGAGAGGAACCATCTGATCAAGCCAGGCGAGGATCGCCGGGCCGAGCTCAGGCGGCTCCGCGGGAAACCGGTTGGCACCATGAAGTGGCGTGTCCGCCCTCACCCTGGGGTGTTGGGGTCCGTGCTCGAGGCCTACGTAGAGCCCCTCCTTGAGGTCGGGCCGGCCCGACGTGAGCTCGCCCCCCACCGGGAACCAGCCGCGCCAGGCCGAACCACCCGTGGCCATCGCCACCCGGGCTTTCTCCTCGGCGGGTCGACTGAAGAAGTCGCGGGCGTGGTGGTCCATCGCATCGAGCAGACGAAGATCGATTCCATGGCCGGCGATGCGGAAGAAGCCGGTGTCGCGACATTCCCGGTCGATCTTCTCCGCGACACGATCGATGGGTCCTCCACTCAGGAGTTCAGACACGTCAATGATCGGGAGTGAGGCGGTCAAGCCGGGACCTGCTGCATTCGGTAGCCGAGATGCACATTAGCTCTCGGTCCCACCTACCGACCGCCGTCTGGCGGGAGACGAGCCGGCCCGTCAGGCCACCCCGAGCACCTCGTCGAGCCCTGCCTTCACACAGTCAATCAACACATCGGGGTCGGGGACCGCAGCAGGGTCGGTGGCGATGCCGATCTCGGCGATCCCGTCGTAGCCGTAGAGCGTGGCATTCATCCCCGACCCGCTGAGAGGACCGAAGCCGATCAGGCGCTCTATCCGCGCCCCCGAGACGAACACGGGGCACGGCGGACCCGGCACGTTCGAGGTCACGAAGTCGATCGCCTTCAACATCGATCCGGTGAGAGGGGTGAATACCGCCGGACCCAGGCTGAATAGGGCCGATGAGATCTGCCCCACTCGGGCGTAGGCGGGTTCGGCCCTCTGCTCCTTCACCAGCACGCCGACGGCCCGCATTCGCGCCACCGGATCCTCGATGCCGAGAGGGACCGCGAAGCGCGCCGGGGCGAAGCTGTTGCCCGCCACGTCACCGGGGTCGCCGGCGGACCGAACATTGATGGGCATGGTCATGCGCAGCTCGTCGACCATGGCGTCGTGGTGGCGGTGGTAGCGGGCCAGCCCACCGAGCATGGCGGCCACGTAGGCGTCGTTGAGGGTGCCGTCGGCGACCTTGGCCGCCGATTTGAGCTGGTCGATCTCGGTGGTGAAAGCGTCGAAGTGGGCCGACAACGACCGCCCACCCATTATCGGACTCATCGGGGTGCTGACCGGTCGAAGAGCCCGGACGATGGAGCTGGCGGTGCCAGCCATCGTCTTGGAGGTGCCAATCGGGTCGCGGGCGATGTCGATCACGCCACGGCCGATCGCGGCCGCTCCCTCGATGGTGCGCCGCAGTCCGACACCGGCCTGGTGCTGGATGGCCTTGCGAATGTGGGCTCCGTCACTCGAGCGTTTCGCCTGCGGTACCGAGCCGGGCGGCACGGTGCCCTCATCGGCAAGCTCCTCAGGTGGGTCGCGGCTGAGGTCCATCAGGGCACCGGCCATGTTCAAGAGACCCACGCCATCGCCAATGGTGTGATGCAGCTTCATCACCACACCCACCCGGCCGTCGGCCATCGCGTCGAGCACGTGGAACTCCCAGAGGGGCCGGTCCTTGTCGAAAGCCTGGGCCGCGATCGGGGCCGTGTGGTCGAATAGGTCTCGAAGATCGCCGGAGCCGCCCAGTCGCCCGGTGCGAATGTGGTAGTCGGGGTCGAAGAGGGCGTCGATCTCCCATCTCGGAGGAGCGATTCCAGCCGGGTCGGCCACCACCCTCTGGCTGAGGCGGGGAATAGTGGCGACGGCCTTGTCGAGCGACGCCCTCAGACGCCGCTCGTCGGGCATCTTGTCGAGCACCCAAACAGTGGTGATCGTGGAGCGCAGGATCGGATCTCGCTCCATGTGCCACATGAGAGCGTCGGTCTCGCTCATCCAATCGGCGTACTCGATCTCGGACATGTGATCCTCCGGCCCTTCGACCGTACTCCCGTCAGGACCCGGATTTCGAGGTCGGCTGGATCAGCGCAGCATCGAGAGAATCATCACGCTGGGCTCGAGGGCGGTGACGGAGTGCGGCATGTGAGGGGGCATGTGCAGCCATGAGCCCGGACGGGCCTCCACCGTGTCGCCACCGAGGCTGATCTCCATACGCCCCGAGATCACCTGGACCACCGCTGGCACCGCCGCGGTGTGTTCGCTCAGCATCTGGCCCTTGTCGAAGCCGAACACCACCACCCGGCACTGGTCGTCCTTGAACAGGACTTTCGACAGGGTGCCCTCTTCGGGGATCTCGACATTGGCCGTGACATCCTCGAACCAGGCGTAGGAATCCGCATCACTCATGGCCGCCACCCTAGGTGTGGTCGGTTCAGGCCTCGTTGTCGGGATTCCGGGAGATGACCGCCGTGGCCTTCACCTCGGCGCGGGCTCTTCTCTCGACCAGAGCCGTGGTTCCTACTGCGGTCCATGCCGGGTAGGGCTCGGCGATCACCGCGTCCTTGGCCGCGATGAAGTCGGCGATCTCGGCCATGTCGACATGGAAGGAGGTGAGTTCGACGATGTCGGCGACACTTGATCCTGCCGCTTCGAGCGTTGCCGCCAGTTGGGCAAAGGCGGCTGTGAACTCCTCGGCCGCCGTATCGGGAATCCGACCGTCGACACCTCGGCCGATGATGCCCGAGACATAGATGGTGTCGTCGATTCGAAATGCCGGTGCGAAGTGGAAGCGTTCGTACGCTGCCTCCTCACCCTTGCCGATGATCGGCTGTCGGGTACTCATGGAACCTCCCGGAGTCGTGGTCGCGAAACTAGTCGGTGGCTGTGAGTTCCTTCATCTGGTCGTCCCTTCGGCGACATCGTGGGCCTCGGCCTATTGCCGCGGTCCTGACAACAAGCCCCTACTTCCTCAGCTTGTAGCGCTGGATCTTGCCTGTTGCAGTTTTCGGGAGCTCGCTCACTATCTCGAACCGCTTGGGCCGCTTGTAGCCGGCCAGACGCTCTCGACAGAAGGCCGCGAGCTGTTCGGTGTCGGGCACGGTGTCGGCGGCAGGAATCAGATAGGCGACGGGGCGGAGAACCCCGGCATCGTCGCGCTCACCGACAAGAGCCGCCTCGAGCACGTCGGGGTGTTCGATGAGCACCCCCTCCACCTCTGCGGGCGACACCCATTCGCCACCCACACGGAGCATGTCGTCGATTCGCCCGAGATAGGTGTGGAACCCATCGTCGCTACGGGTGTAGAGGTCGCCGGTGTGCAGCCAATGGCCTACGAAGGTGGACCTGGAAGTGTCGCTGCGGCAGTAGTAGCCGGTAGCGGCGGAGTCGCCACGAACGAGCAACTGGCCGGGCTCGCCCGGAGCTGCATCGTCGCCGGACTCATCGACCACCCGTACCTCATAACCCGGCACCGGCACACCGCTGGTGCCAGGACGATGGTGTTGGGCAGAGTTGGACATGTAGATGTGCAACATCTCGGTGGAACCGATGCCGTCGAGGATGGTGACGCCATAGGCCTCTTCGAACCGTAGGGACGTCTCAGCAGGCAGCGCCTCGGCGGCCGAGGCTCCCCAACGAACCGAAGCGAAGGTGTCGCTGGGAAGCGAAGCGGCATTGAGTGCGGCGTAGAAGGTGGGGATACAGAAGAACAGGGTGGGCTTCTCGGTGGTGACGACGTCGGCCACAAGCTGGGGCGTGGGCGGCCGAGTCGACTCCACGATGGACGTGGCACCCACCGCGAAGGGGAAGCTGATGGAGTTTCCCAGCCCGTAGGCGTGAAACATGGGCCCGACCGAGAAGAAGCGATCCTCGCTCGTCACATCGAGCACATTGCGGGCGTAGGTGTCATAAGTGACCCGCAGGTCGCCGTGGCGATGCATCGCGAGCTTGGGTTGGCCCGTCGACCCCGAGGTGCAGAGCCAGAAGCCCGGCGATTCGGCCGATGTGCGGTAGAGGGACCGGTCGCCCTCCGCAGCCTGGAACTCGGACCACGACAGGGTGGCGTCGGTGCCCTCGGCGTCGCCGGTGGTGATCACGTGCTCGAGCTCCTGTGCGCCGGACCTGAGATCGCCTATGGATGCGCTTCGCTCGGCAGAAACCACCGCCACTCTCGCCCGCGAGTCGGACACGATCACACCGAGATCGCGCCCCGGGAGCAAGGGGTTCATAGGTACGGGAACCGCACCGATACGCACCGCTCCGAGGAACACGGCGATGAACTCGACCGAGTCGAGCATCGCCATCGCCACTCGCTCCTCGGCCCTTACCCCGATCGCCCGCAGAGCCCCCGCCGACCGCCCGACGAGATCCTGGATCTCTGAGTAGGTGAAGTTCTCCCCTTCACATCGAACCGCGGTGCGATCACCGTCGCCCGCCGTGATGTGGCGGTCGATCAGCCAGTCGCTGGCGTTGAACTGCTCGTTCATCTCGAGTCCTCTCTCAGCGGACCCGCTCAGCGGTTCTCCGCGTATGCGCTCGGATAGCGGGCAAGGAAGGCAATGGCCAGCCTGAGCTCCCGCTGATCGACACATTCGCCGATCTTGTGGGTGTTGTGCTCGATGCCGGGGCCGATCCCGAACATCGCGGGGTGGCGATACTTGCCGGCATCGACCCATGCCTTCGACGCGGGAACGTCGATGGAGGTGTCGTCGGCCGGCACTGGGAAGCCCACACCATCGGTGGAGAAGATCCACCGATCGACCCGGGCCTCGGACCTCAAGCCACCATCGTCGACAGGGCTCGGAGTGAGGTTGGGAGCGACAACGTCTTCGTACACCGACGCCGCCACCTGGATCGAGCGGTGCTCCTCGGGGGTGGCCCACCCCATGTAGACCTGAGGATTGCCGAGCGTGTATCCCTTCCAGGTGGCCTGGTCGTACACGGGCACGGCAATGTCGACGGTGAGCCCTTCGTCGCGGGCCACACGCACGGCATCGAGAGATTCGATGTCGGCCAGGGCCTGTTCCGGAGTCTCGCCGACAGTCAGGCGCCGGTCGAAGCGGAAGGTGAAACGGTCGGGCACCGCACAGTCGCTCGGCGACTCAAGCGTCGCCCAGGAGCCCGTGCGACTCCCGGCACCGAGGAAGGGATCGTCGAGGAAACCCTCACCCTCCAAGTAGCGGCGGGCCGCCTCAGCCACCATCGCGCCACCATGCTCGAGCGGGTTGAGTCCCTCCCACGGCATCGAACCGTGACACGAGCGCCCGGTGACCGTGACCTCGATCTGCATGCGGCCGCGCTGACCTCGATAGATGCCGAGCGCTCCCTTGTAGGCATCGCCGGTGCCCTCGGTGAGGATCACCACGTCGGGGACGAGTTCGGCTCCGGCGCCCGGAAGCACCTCACGCATGAGATACATGGGGCCACCGCCGTCGTTGTCTTCTTCGCAGGCGGTGGCATAGGCCCTCACGATCACGCCCCGCAGGGCTCCCTCATCGGCCAACTCCAGCGCGATCTTGGTGGCCAGTACCTCCGACACCACCCCGCCCAACTGGTCGGCTGACCCCCGCCCGAAGATCAGCTGATCCCACTCGTCGTCGGGAGGAAGATGGCCGAGCTCGCTGCGCAGATAGTTGCGGTCGATCGCGGAAGGGTCGACCATGCCGTCGTAGGCGTCGATCCCACCGAGCTTGTCGGCCCAGGTGCTCCTCAGCGCCTTGACGGTGTCGGAGTGGCCGTCGAAATAGACGACACGCTTCTCGCTGCGGGGGACGCCGTCGTCGGGATCCTCGACCGACCAAACCAGATTGCCGTAGGCGTCGAACCCGACATCGGCCTCCGAACGGACCGCGTCGATCTCGATGATCTTGTCGCGCAGATACTCGAGCCGGGGTCCCTCATGATTGCTGAGGCCACAGTCGGGGTCGCCACCCTCGTCGACCGGGCGGTCGACATAGTCGGCGGGAATGCGGATGCACTCCTTCAGGATCTCGGCGGCCAGCGGCAAGTACTGGGCACTGAGTTCGGCAACGCGGGTATCAAGACTGCTCACTGGGAAGCCTCCTCGGCAATTTCTGTGAGTCGGGCGGTTATGTCGGGCACCTTGGCCGCGGCCAGCAGGGCCATGACCACGTAGACCTTGTAGTTGGCCTCGCGAGCCACATCGACCTTGTATTTGTTCATGACACCGGGGCTCACCTCAGCGCCGATGTCGGCCGGGAGGCAATGCATGTAGAGGGCCTCACCTTCGGCGGTGAGACCCATACGTCGCTCGTCGCAGATCCAATCGGTGTGCTCGGCGTTTCGGGCCAGAGCCTTCTGCTCGACCGAGGCCAACTCCGCTGTATCACCGGCCGAATTGGCCGCGACCCTCTCGAGCATGAGGTCGTAGGCGCCCCAACTCTTGGGGTAGACGATGTCGGCGTCGGCAAACGCCTCGTCCATATCGTCGACCACCCGGAACGATCCGCCGCCGGCCGCATTCGACTGGGCGGAATCCACGCACTCGTCGATGAGCTGATAACCCGGAGGATGGGCCAACGTCACATGGGCGCCGAACCGCGTGAGCAGGGTGACCAGACCCTGGGGTACCGACAGTGGCTTGGCGTAGGACGGCGAGTAGGCCCAACTCACAGCGATCTTCTTGTCGGCAAGCTCGCCGAACTTCTCCTCTAGCCACATCAGGTCGGCCATCGACTGGGTGGGATGATCCACATCGCACTGGAGATTCACAACGGGCACGGCTCGCGGGTCGTCGGTGGCATCGAGGTATTCGTCGATGCCGCGAGTGATGTCGCGGATGAACGTGTTGCCCTCGCCGAGGATCAGGTCGTGCCTGATGCCCATCGCGTGGGCGTTCATCCCCAACATGGCCCCCGTCTCCACCGCGGTCTCTCCATGAGACACCTGGGTGGACGATCCATCGACGATGACGGGCTGCATGCCTAGCCGGGACGCGGCTCCTGCCCACGCACTCTTGGTGCGAGTCGACTGGTCGAAGAACACCGCCCACGCCAACTCCGCCGGACAAAGAGCGGTGGACAGGCCACCACGATCGAAGCCGGCGAGGGTGCGGGCCAACGACCTGATCGAGGCCAGATCCGTGTCGGACCAGCCCTGGGTGGTGAGAAGACTGCGCCGGTAGACCGCGTCGAGGTCGCTCTGATCGAGAGACTCCAGAAGGCTCATGGGATTCACTTGCTGTCCAATCATCGATGAATACGGGTGCCGGCCTGCCCCGCGAGCGCAGGCACGAGATCACCGGGAAGACAAACCACCGCCGAACCGTCGACTGCTTCCAGATAGCTGATAGCGGCTTCGATTTTGGGAGCCATGCTGCCCGCCGCGAACTGGCCTGCGGCGGCCATGTCGCGGGCCTTGTCGATGGACAACTCACGGTGCGCAATGGGGTTGTCGGAGTAGAAGTTCTCGAACACGTACTCCACGCCGGTGGTTATCACCAGTCGGCCGGCACCGATCTTGGCCGCGAGCATGGCGCTGACGCGGTCCTTGTCGATCACCGCTTCCGCCCCGTGGAGCATGCCGTCGGCGCCGCGGGCAACCGGCACCCCACCACCGCCGCAGCAGATGACGGTAACGCCGATATCGATCAGTTTCTCGATGGTGGGCAGCTGCATTATTCGTATCGGTGGAGGTGAGGGCACGACGCGTCGGTGGCCGCGCCGGGGGTCTTCCATCAGGGCCCATCCGTGAGCGGCGGCCAAAGCCTCGGCCTCGGCCTTTTTGTGGAAACGCCCGATCGGCTTGTCGGGAACCGCGAAGGCGGGGTCGGCCGAGTCGACCTCCACCTCGGTGACGATCGTGACCACCGGCAGTTCGAGACCCCGCTGTCGGAGTGCAGTGCGCAGGGCGCGCTCGATCATGTAGCCCATCGCCCCCTGGGTATCGGCCACGAGGGAATCGAGAGGCACCTCGTGCACGGAGTCGCGAGCCAGCTCAGAGCGCAGCTGGAGGAACCCGACCTGGGGCCCGTTGCCGTGGGTGAGAACCAGGCGTTCGCCTCGGTCGAGCAACTCCGCGACCGGTTCCATTGCCTCCGCAGTGACCGCGAATTGGTTGGCCACCGTCGGCTCGAGTTCGGGGTCGAGCAGGGAGTGGCCACCGATCGCAACCACGGTGGTGGCAGGGCTGCTCATGGCTTCACAATGTTGGCAAACGCAGCTGATCTGTTCATCGTCGCCGACCCTAGCAAGCACCTCGGGCTTGAATCGCAGCGGTCGAGCACTTTGCGCCCGGCGACCGGCGCGGCAACACTTCACGAGTTCGCCGAGACACGAGAGGGCACATCGCCATGGGCCGGATCCATCCAACCCTCACTCCTTTCAACTTCCAGAAGTGGGTCGAAGACAACCAGGACCGGCTGAAGCCTCCGGTCAACAATCAGCTGCTGCATCACGACTCGGGAATGATCGTGATGGTCGTCGGCGGACCCAATACGCGTGTGGACTTCCATGACGACCCGGTCGAGGAGTGGTTCTTCCAGATCAAGGGCGACATGATGCTCAAGATCGCCGAGGACGGGGAGATCTACGACGTGCCCATCCACGAAGGAGAGGTGTTTATGATGGCGGCCCACACCGTCCATGCACCCCAGAGGCCCCAGGTGGGATCGGTCGGAATCGTGGTGGAGTCGCCGCGGATGTACGGCATGAAGGAGGCGTTCCAGTGGTACTGCTTCAACTGCGGCACGATGGTTCACCGGGTGGAGCTTCCCCTGGGCGAGCCGGCCAACATCGTGAAGGTATTGCCCGTGGTCTACGACTCGTTCCACGACGACACCGAAGCGCGCACCTGCCCCAGCTGTGGCGAGCTCCACCCCGGGAAGGGCTCACCCCCCGACGGATGGGTGAGTCTCTAGAGGCCTTGTCGCGCTAGCCGGCTCGACGCGACCAGCGTTGGAGGATTCCGGCGGCGATCTGTTCGAGTTCCGCTTTGGAGTGGCCCTCGTAGCGAGAATCGGCAGCGCCTTGGTAGGCGGAGAGCAGCTCGACGCGGTCGGCACCCTCGATCAGGCGGTCGGCCATCTCGAACAAGATGCTGTTTTCCTTGGCGATGTGGGCAGTGATCAGCTCGACGAACCCCAACGCGGCGGCCCTGAGGGTGTCGGCGGCTCCCTCGTCTCCTGCTCGGGCCGGTGCCATCGCAGCGCTCATTTCTCGAACCAGCTCACGCCCTTCGTCGTGTTCCATCAGCATCACTGCAATGGGACCACCGTCTCGGGGCATTCCGTTCGCCTCCAGGGCCGGGAAGAGCAGGTCTTCTTCCTTGCCGTGGTGGCAGGCATCGGCGAAGACCCGGAAGAAGGTGACACAGCGTTCGATGTCGTCGTAGTGGGAATCCCCACCCTCGTCGAGCACCACGGTGAGGGCACTGGCGACCTCGAGGATCAAGTCGTGTTCCTGTCGGAGTAGCGCGGTGGGGGTTGTCCGAGTGTCGGTCATGGGCGGAAAGTAACCGCCACGACACCATTGACACAACCGGGGCGCCGCCTTATGGTGATTACCGACCGGCCAGTCGGTCGGTAATCGGAGTCAAGGACAAAATGCCACTCCAGGTAAAGAGCTCACCCACGAAGTCGGAGGCCACGGCCGCGCGAATCGTCGCCGCCGCCCAACGCCTGTTCCTCGCCAAGAACTACGCGGATGTCACCACAGACATGATCGCCCAGGCCGCAGGAGTCACCAAGGGTGGCCTATACCACCACTTCGCAAGCAAGGAACAGCTCTACATCTCCATGATGCTCGACGACCTCGAGGCCAAGCGCCTGCTGTTCGCCGAAGCCGTCGCCGCTCCTGGCTCCTGCGAATCCCGCCTCGCCAAGCTCACCAGGGCCTTCCTCGAGCTTCCCGATGAGGAGCGCGAGCTCACCCGCCTCGTGAGGCGAGATATCAACACCTTCGCCGGCGAGGAACGCAGCCTTCTGGTTCTCGCCTACCAAAGGGCTCTTCCCGACCAGGTAAAGACCATCGTCGAGGACGGCATCCGAGAGGGCGAATTGGCCCCCGGCGACGCCAGGGTCCTCGCCTGGTCCTTTGTCGCCCTCGTCGAGGTGTCCATCAGCGACTACGCCGGGAACGTGTTCGGAAACACCGACGCCTCCCTCGACCATGTCCTCGGACTCTTCTTCCATGGAGCCGCGGCCGACACAAACGGAGAATCGCGATGACCCCCACCACCACCGTCACCTTCCCCGAATGGCGCGACAAATCACTCGACGATGCCCTTCTTGAGTGTCGCGACCAGGTCGAGTCGGCCGATTTCGATACCGTCAAGCGCTGGCGCGAAGCCGGGGGCAAGGTGGTGGGCCACTTCCAAGTGTCGTTCCCCGAAGAAATCGTCCACGCCGCAGGCATGCTCCCGTTCAAGGTGCGCGGTGCGCCCACCGAGCCCGACCTGGCCGACTCACACTTCGGGTCCTACCTCTGTTCGATCCTGAAGACGTCACTCGAGCTTGCACTCAGCGATCGCGTCCAGTTCGACATGTTCGTCTCGCATCCCATCTGCGATGCCGCCCGCAACCTGGCGGCGATCTGGGGCCGCAACTTCGACTACCCGTGCCAAATCCTCTATCTCCCCCAAAACCCCAACTCGGCCGGAAGCCTCGACTACCTGCGCCACGAATACGACCGGATTCGCAGGGTGGTGGAGGAGGTAGCTGGCCGCGAGATCAGCGACGACGACCTCGCCACCTCCGTCGCCGTCTTCAACGAAAACCGGCGCCTGATGCGTGAGCTCTACGACATCAAGCGCGAGCAGCCCTGGCTCATTGCGGCCGAGGATGCCTATGCCCTCGTGGCCCTGGCCGGAATGATCCCCCGCGAAGAACACAACGAGCTCCTCACCACCCTGCTCCCCCAGATCCGCGAACGTTCCGCCAAACAGGAAGACCGGATCCGGGTGGTGTTCGAAGGCGGCTTCTGCGAGCAGCCCCCCTTCGATCTCATCCGCATGCTCGGCCGCACCTGCTACCTCGTCGATGACGACTTCCACATCGGCATGCGCTGGATCACCAGCGACGTCGACATCGAGGGCGACCCGCTTCGAAACCTGGCCGAGGCCTACATAGAACGATCCTCCTACAGCCCCGTTCAACACGACCTGCGCAAACCCAAAGAGAAGATGCTGATCGCCCGCATCAACGAGGCCCGCGCCGACGCCGCCATCCTCGCCGCAGCCAAGATGTGTGAGCCCGGGCTCGAGGAGCAGGTCACCTACACCCACGCTCTCGACGACGAAGGCATCGCCTACTTCGTGAGCGAATTCGAAGAAAACATGACGTCGTTCAGCCAACTCGAAATGCAGTTGGAGACCTTCGTCGAGAACCTGCTGTTCGCATGAGTTCCGCACCAACATTGAGGAGGCAGACATGAGCACTCTCGAAGACACCCAAGAACTGGTCGGTCGAGGAAACATCGAGGGCGCCGCCTTGTTTCGCGACTGGTTTGCCAATCTCGGCGAAACCGCGAAAACCGGCGGTGCCGCCGCCTACGTGTTCGTCATGGGCAGCACCAACGAGATACTGAAGACGTTTGACCTACCGGTCGTTTTTCCCGAGATCACCTCACTGCAGACCGCGGTGCGTCGCGTCGCCCACGAGCTTCTCGAAGAGGCCGAGGACTACGGCTATTCGCCAGACATCTGCGGATACGTCAAGGCCGACGTCGCGGTACAGCTCCGCGGCGGCGATCACCCCATGGGCAGGCTCCCCAAGCCCACCATTTCGGTGCTCACCAATGCCTGCAACACCTACATCAAGTGGGCCGAGATATGGGAACGTATGCACGGCACTCCCATGTACACCATCGATGTTCCCGGCACCCGTCAGGCCGGCGGCCAGACCTGGGCCGGCAACGCCGACTTCGAAGCCGACCGCAAATATGTGGAGGTGCAGCTCCGGGAGCTGATCACCGTCTGCGAACAGGTCACCGGCAAGACCTTCGACATCGACAAGTTCCGTGAAGTGCTCGGCCACGCCAACACCATGACCCGCTGCTGGAGCCGCATGCTCGAGCTCAACTCTGCGCGGCCCTCGGTGTTCAATGCCCTCACCGACGGCACGATCTATCTCGGAGTCGCCAACGCATTTCGGGGTACCGAGGAAGGGGCCCGCTACTTCGAGCGCCTGGTCGAAGAAATGGAATACAAGGTGGCCAACGGGATAGGCCAAGACCTCGAAGAGAAGTACCGCCTGCTCTTCGTCGGGGTGCCGTGCTATCCGATCTTCCGTCGGTTCAACGAGCTCTTCAGCGAGTGGGGCGGCACCTTCGTGAACTCCACCTATCTCTGGTTCGCGTCGGGAGGCACCAACCGCGGCTTCGAATACGACCTCGACAACCCCTTGGCGAGCCTCGCCGAGGGGATGCTCGTCTCGGTACGCGACGCCATGGACTCGATGTTCCACCAGGACACCGTGCTCGAGCAGATGATCACCGATCACGAAGCCGACGGCGTCATCTTTCACCCGATCAAGAGTTGCCGCACCGTGTCCACCGGCCTGGCCGACGGCCGCCGCAGTCTCAGCGAGAAAACCGGCACCCCGAGCCTGTTCATCGAGTCCGACATGATGGACCGGCGCGTCGTCTCCGAAGCCCAGATGAAGAACCGAATCGATGCCTTCTTCGAAGGATTGGCATCACGCCGACAACTGGCCCAAGCCGGCCCGAAGGACTGAAACTCATGGCATACGCAGCAGGTGTCGACGTCGGTTCGACCCAGACCAAAGCGATCATCATCAACGAAGACGCGGAGATCGTCGGCCGGGCACTCCTCGACACCGGCGCCAACGTCATCCAAGCCGCGGAGGACGCCTATGCCGAGGCTCTCGCGGAAAGCGGCATCAGCCAGGACGAGGTGGAATACGTCGTCGGCACCGGCTACGGCCGCTACCGGGTCACCTTCGGCAACAGCCAGGTCACCGAGATCAGCTGCCACGGCCGCGGCGCTGTCCACCTGTTCCCCAACACCCGCACAGTGGTCGACATGGGGGGCCAGGACACCAAGGCGATCTCGGTCACCGCCGACGGCGAGATAACCGACTTCTGCATGAACGACAAGTGTGCGGCAGGCACCGGACGTTTCCTGGGAGCAGCCTCGGCCGCCCTCGACATCCCCCTCGGCGACCTGGGACCGGTTTCCCTCCAGAGCACCAAGCCGATCAAGATCAGCACCACCTGCACCGTCTTCGCCGAATCGGAAGTGCTGGCCTGGATCGGTAAGGGCAAGAAGATCGAAGACATCCTGTGGGGGGTCCACAAGTCGATCGCTTCTCGCTCGGCCGGCCTGATGCGCAGGGTGGGGATCGAAGACGAGATCACCTTCACCGGAGGGGTCTCGCGCAACGAGGGCATGGTGAAGGCCCTCGAGGAACGCCTGGAGAAGAAGCTCAACATCAGTGAGGACTGCCACTACATGGGCGCACTCGGCGCCGCAATGTTTGCCCTCGACAACATCCAAGCCGCTCGTACGCCCGCAGAAACCGGAGCCAACTCATGACCATCACAGCCGGGCTCGATATCGGGTCGACCTACGCCAAAGCGGTGATCCTCACCGACGACCTCGAGATCGCCGGCAAGGCCCTGTCCCCCACCGGGTTCAAGCTCCAGCAGGTGGCCCACGACGTGTACCGGCAGGCTCTCGACGGCGCCGGCATCAACAAGAGCGACGTCTCTTATGTGATCGCCACCGGCTCGGGTCGCCACCAGGTGGATTTCAAGGATCTGCACGTGACCGATCTCACCGCCAGTGCCCGCGGTGCGTGCCACCTGTTTCCCGGCACCCGCACGATTCTCGACGTGGGCGGCCAGACCATGAAGGCCAGCCGGGTCAACGAGACCGCCAAGGTGGAGTCGTTCCGGCTCAACGACAAGTGCGCCGCCGGCACCGGAGCCTTCCTCGAGAAAACCGCTCGCTACATGGGTTTCGGCACCGAGGAGATCAGTGCCCTGATGACCACCTCGAGGGAGCCGGTGCCGATCTCCGGAGTGTGCGCCGTCTTCGCTGAGTCCGAAGTGATCAACCACCTGTCGTTGGGCACCCCACCGGCCGACATCATGCAGGGTGCGATCGAATCGCTCACCGGCCGGTCCGTTCAGCTCATGAAACGGGTTCGCGCTGAGCCCGAGTACACCCTCATCGGCGGGATCCTCCGTTTCGAGACGATGGGCGCCTCGGTCAGCAAGTTGCTCGATGCCGAGGTCAACGTGCCCGAAGGCGAGATGGTGCAGTTCGTATCGGCCCTCGGCTGCGCGATCCTCGCTCACCTGCGCCTCGAGAAGCTCCAGGCCGAGGAGCTGGTCGGCACCGCGGCGAGCGCCGACGCGTGAGCGAACCCGACGGTTCCGAGCCGGTCTACTGCTCAGAAGGAATCGTCGTCCTGAAGTCGCGCGCCCTCACCGCCGAGGGCTGGGAACAACGCACCGTCTCCGACGAGTCGAGAATCAGCGAGCTGGAAGACCTCTACTCCACGATGGGCTTCGAGACCACCACCACCGGGCTCGATCCTGGGAGCTTCAACGATGCGTGCACCAGCTGCGCGGAAACTGCCTGCTCCACCTATCTCGCCCTGTTCACCCGCAAGCCCGAACAGGACTGACCACACTCCCACCCGAGGTCACGAAGAATGAAAACCAACTTCTTCGACCAGGAAACCGAGACCCTGCCTCGGGAACGTCTCCGCGATCTCCAGGAGGCCAGGCTGGCCACCCTGTTGGCCAAGACCTACGGCACGAATCCGATCGTCACCCAAAAGCTCCAACTCGCGGGGGCCACTCCCAACGACGTGCGCACCCTCGAGGATCTGGCCGAGCTGCCTTTCACCACCAAGGCCGACCTGCTCGCGGCCCAGTCCAGCGGGGTTATGAGCACCAACTGCACCTTCGAAGAAGCTGCCTATTCACGTATCCACCAGACCTCGGGCACCACCGGCGAGCCGCTCAGGGTGTTCGACACCGCGGAGAGTTGGGACTGGTGGGGGCATTGCTGGGGATTCGTGCTGGCGGGAGCCGGGATCACCGCCAAGGATCGTTTCTTCGTTCCGTTCTCATTCGGCCCCTTCATCGGGTTCTGGGCCGCGCTGGGCGGCGCCCGACGAGTCGGAGCGATGATGATCCCCGGAGGAGGTCGCACCTCCACCCAGCGTCTCCGGTTGATGGCCGACCTCGAGGTCACCGCGATGTGCTGTACCCCCACCTATGCCCTCCGCCTCATCGAAACCGCGCGCGAAGAAGGGTTCGACCTTTCGAGTATCCCGATCACCACCATGGTTCACGCGGGTGAGACCGGAGCGAGCATTCCTGCCACCAGGGATCGACTCGAGACGGGCTGGCAGGCCCAGTGCTACGACCATGCGGGTGCGTCGGAGGTCGGAGCTCACAGCTTCGGTTGCCAGGCCCGTACCGGAGGCACCCACGCCATCGACAGTGAGTTCATTGTCGAGGTGATCGATCCCGACTCAGGTGGGCCGGTGATTCCCGGTCAGCAGGGAGAGCTCGTCCTCACCAATCTGGGCCGGGTCGGCTTTCCGGTGGTTCGCTACCGCACTGGCGACATCGTGAGCGTCGACGATTCGCCATGCCCGTGTGGTCGTACCTTCACGCGATTCGCCGGCGGCATCATCGCGAGGGCCGACGACATGGTGGTGGTTCGAGGGGTGAATCTCTTCCCCGCTGCGGTCGAAAACCTTCTGCGCCGCCACCAGTTCGTCGACGAGTTCCGGGTGACGATCACCCGACGCAGCGAGATGGGAGAGGTGCTCATCGAGATCGAGTGTCGCGACGGCACCGCGGCGGTCGACGCCGTGGCCGAGGTCACCGAAGCCTTTGCTTCCACCCTCGGTCTGCGCGCCACCGTGCAAGACGTACCGCGCGGGGCTCTGCCCCGGTTCGAGCTGAAGGCCCGTCGCTTCTTCGTGGAATGAGCGTGGTGGTCAGCTGTTGGTCCACTCCGGTGGACGCTTGTCGATAAAGGCTCTGATCCCCTCGACGCCGTCGTGGCTGGGAAGAAGCTCATCGAGATAGAGGCGCTCGGCGGCATCGAGTCTGGCTTCGATCTCGGCCACACGGCCGGCCCTCACCGCCCTGGTTGCCATCCTGAGCGAGAAGGGTGATCGCTTGACAAAATGACGGCCGACGAAGGTTTCGACCGCACCGTCGAGATCGTCGCCGCCAACCACGATGTTGACGATCCCCATCGACTGGGCGTCTGTGGCACTGACACTCCTACCGGTGAGGAGCAGATCCTCGGCCGCTCGACCCACCATCAGGGCGGTGGCAGCCGGGGCAATAACCCCGAGCTGGATCTCGGGACTGGCCAGGGTGGCTCCCTCGTGGGCGATCACGATGCCGCAGGCGAGAGCCAGTTCGAGCCCGCCTCCGAGGCAACTGCCCTGCACCGCGGCGATGGTGGGGTAAGGAAACCCGATCAGCTGCCGTATCACCACGCCTAGCGCGGCGAGCATCTGGGGCGCTTTATCCGGTAGGTGCTCCTCCACGCTGGCGCCGAAGGAGAAATGCTTGCCTGCCCCGCGGAGCACCAGAACCTTGGCGTCGATCGATTCGGCGGCACTGTCAAGAGCCGACGCGAATTGCTCACACATGGCGATGTCGATGACATTGCCAGGGAGACTGTCGAGGGTGATCGTGTGGACCGACCCGTCGCCCGACACATCGTGACGGACCAGATCGCCGCTCACGAGGTTTGGGGCGAGACGGCCGCGATGAGGTCGTCTCCCCACACCTCACCGGCAGCGAGGCGACGGCGAAGACCTATGAAGTCGACTTCCCGGCCGACCTCACGCGAACCCCGGTGGAAGGCCTGGAAGCCGGCCTTGGCCTCGGTCATCATGTTGAGCGAGAGCCAGGCGCGGTTGGTCTCACGGTTCTGATCCCAATGCTCGAGCTTCTTCTTGCGCAGCGACTCGACGGTCTTCAGGGTGCAGTCGGGCATGGTGTAGAGGATCTTGGTGATCACCTCATCGACCCCCTTGTCGAGCCTTTCGAAATCGATCGTTCCCGATTTTAGCGTCGCCTTGGCCTCGGCCAGCGCCTCACCATCCTTCGACTTGCCGTGCACGATCTTGCCCCACTCATCGAGGTAGCGATCGGTGATCACGAGGGGATTGGGCACGAACTCCCCGTCGACCTTGAGCACCGGGAAGATGTCGTTGATCAGACCCAGTCGCATGGCCTCGTGGGCGCTCCACGGATCACAGAGAACACAGCTGGCCATCGCCTCGCTCCAACCGACGTAGAGATGCAGGAAGTCGGTGGACCCCCCGTCGGGAGCCGATCCGTGTTTGGGTCCGGCCTGGCCGAACCGGGCGGTGTCGGCGGCAAGGGTGAAGTCGCAGGCCATGCCGATCTCCTGGCCACCCCCGATCCGCATCCCGTTGACGCGGTTGATCACCGGCTTGTCGCAGGCGAGGATCGCCGAGACCATGTCGTTGAACAAGCGCATGTACTGGCGGTACTCGCCGGGCCGGCCCGCGTAGTACTCGGAGTACTCCTCGGTGTTGCCGCCGGTGCAGAAGGCGCGATCACCACTACCGGTGAACACCACCGCCACCGCGGCACGGTCGACCGACGCCCGGCCGAAGGCCAAAATGACCTCCTTGGTGGCACTGGTGGTGTACGAGTTGAGTTGTTCGGGGTTGTCGAGGGTTATCCAGACCGAATGGAGACCTTCCACCGGCGCGCCGCCGGAGTCGAGCACCGGTCGCTGCTCGTAGAGGATCTCGGTGAACTCCCGATTCGGGTCGAGATCGTGGTTGACAAACTCCATTGCATTGCTCCTTTAGGGGATGAGAATCGTTCGCCGGGGATCGTTTCCCTCGTGCACGTCGGCCATCACGGTGTTGATCTCGCTCATGGCGACCTTGCGGGTGAAGGGAAGCAGAACGATCCGTCCGGAAGTGGCCAGCTCGATGGCTTCGGGGTAGAGCTCCAGGGGGCAACCCCAGTTTCCGATCGCGGTGGCGTCGAAAGCCATGAGGTTGGAGAGCCGGATCGTCACCTTGTCTCGGGTGAACCCGACCACGCCGAGCGTGGCCGCGGGAACGAGCAGACCGTAGGCGGTCTCCTGGCCCGATGCGGTGCCCGAGCACTCGAATATCTTCCAGCCGGTGCCGGCCACGCCGAAGTCGGCCGCGTGCCCTCGTACCTGATCGCGGACATCTCGGGGCGATAGCCCTCTCGCGTTCACGGTTGCACGGGCGCCGTACTGGAGCAGGGGATCGAGGCGCGAATCGTCGATGTCGACCGCCACCACCTCGGCTCCGTAGGCCGCGGCGATCTGCACCGCGTAGGTGCCGACGCCTCCGGCCCCGACCACCACCACGAAGTCTCCCTCGGACACCTCCGCTCTACTCATGGCCTGGAGCGGGGTGGTGACCGCGTCGGCGATCACACACATATCGGCCAGTTCGTGGCCCGGCGGCAGGTGATCGATCGCACATAGGCCCGTGGTGGGCACCGTCACATGGGTGGCGAAGCCCCCGTCGAAGCCATTGCCGGGCATCTGCTGGTTGGGGCAGACATTGGAACGACCCTGTGAACAGAGTTCGCAGTGGCCGCACGGGATCACGGCCGGCACCAACACGTCGGAACCCACCCACTCCTCGGCGCCGGGTCCCGCTTCGATAACCTGCCCGCTGATCTCGTGACCGAGCACCAGGGGCAGCGGCGCCACGGTCTTCACATCGCCATCGAGGAAGCCCAGATCGGTGTGGCAGACCCCACATCCGGCGATCTCGATGAGCACCTCCCCTGGGTCGGGTGGGCGCGCCGCGCCTTCGGAGCGCTCAAGGGGCTCACCTGGGGTGACCATGCGCCACGAGTATCGATCGGTGCGGGGTTCCATCACGGTTCCTCTGTTGGGGGTACTGGTTGGATCATCGCTCTCCTAGCTCCTGCAAAGCCCTGGTGATGAATACCGGTGTCATCCATTTCCGGTAGCGCGATCCGGTGTCGGTGTTGTCCTGGGGCCGGACAGGGTGCGAAGCCAGGCGAGCGGCCTCCTCGATGACATCGTCGGTGAATTCCCGGCCGATCAGGAACTCTTCGGCGGCGGTGGCCCGCAAGGGGGCCGACGCAACCGCCCCCAACACCAGGCGGACACCAGTGCACGCGGCCGCGTCATCGAAGGTCGCGGCGCCGGCCACTCCGAGAAGGGGGAAATCGATTGAGCCCCGCCTTCGGTGTTTCAGATAGGTGGCGCGGCCCGCGAATGCCGGCAGCACGAGCTCGACGACTATCTCGCCGGGCGACTTGGTGTGATAGTCGATCCCGTCGTTCTGGTAGAAGTCCTCGACATCGACGAGCCGCTCGCCATCAGCATCGACGAGTCTCAGCGATCCGCCCAGAGCAATGGCAACGGGGGCCAGATCGGTTGAGCTGATGGCCCAGCAGTGGTCGCTGCGGGGCGCGACCCAACAGGTGTCGCCCCCGTCCTTCAGACAATGCCCGCTGGCCTCGCGCCACAACTCGGGCATGTCGATGTAGTTGCAGCGGGTGTCGAGGCAGAGGTTGCCTCCCACCGTGGCGGTGTTGCGGATCTGGGGTGAGGCGATTGCTTCCGCAGCCGATGCCACCACCGCCGGCACGTGGGGTGAAGTCACCACTTCGGCCAGGGTGACGCCGGCCCCGATCACGCAGCGCCCTTCGTCGTCGATGCGAATGCCCTTGAGCGCGTCGATCTCGGCGAGGGAAACCAGGGTGACAGGGGTGGTCTGCCTGCGTTTCATCTTGGGGAACAGGTCGGTGCCGCCGCCCACGATGGTGGCCGTGGGGTCGGTGATCAGGCCCGCCGCCTCCTGGAGGGTGGTGGGTGTGGCCAGATCGAATGAAGGGAGCCGCATGGTCATGGCGCGATGAACCCTTCGGGAGGCTCGACCCTGATCAGTTCGCCGAAATCGAAATCGGGTACCGTCTTGGGCCCGAACCGGCCGGTCCCACCCCGAGCCGCGTCTCGCATCGCGGCAACGATCTTGTCCGGAGTGATCGGCACCTCGTCGATATGAATTCCGAGGGCATCGTGGATCGCGTTGGCCACCGCAGGAATCACCGGAAGAAGAGGACCCTGGCCGACCTCCTTGGCTCCGTAGGGGCCTTCGGGGTCGTGCGACTCGATGAGGGTGGTGTGCACCGTGGGCGTCTCGAGCGATGTGGGAATCTTGTAGTCCAAGAGGGAAGGGCCCCGATGTAACCCACCGCGGAAGGCCTGCTCTTCGAACAGGACCTCTCCAAGTGCCATATAGACCCCGCCTTCCACCTGACCCTCGGAAAGTAAAGGGTTGATGGCCTTGCCGATGTCGTGGGCGATCCAGACGCGGTCTACTTCGACCATGCCGGTATCAGCATCGACTTCGAGTTCGACTACGCAAGCCGTGTAGCTGTAGGCCGGCGAGATCCCCACCCCGGCTCCCTTGTATGGCCCGGCCAGCTTGGGTGCTGTGTAGCTTCCTGACTCGACCAGGGGGCCCGTGGCTGCGGTGGCCAGCACCACCGCTTCGGTCCACGACACCCCGCTCTCGGGATCGCCGAGCACACTGACCCTGGCGTTGGCCACCTCGAGGTCTTCGACCGCGGCCTCCAGCTTGGCGGCCACTGCGTCGAGGAGGCGGGCGCGAACCTTGGTGGCCGCCTCGAGGGCGGCGTTGCCGGCCATGAAGGTGACGCGGCTCGAGTAGCTGCCCAGATCGACCGGGGTGAGATCGGTGTCGGCGGTGACCATGGTGAGATCGTGGGGTTCCAGTCCCAGGCACTCGGCAACGACAGTTGCCAGCATCGTGGTGGAGCCCTGCCCGATGTCGGTGGCGCCGGAGTAGACGGTGACCCCACCACCCCGATCCACCTTCAGCTGCACTTCGGACTGGGGCATTTTGTTGAAGTAGATGGGAAGACCGGCCCCGGACATGTAGCACCCGAGAGCGAGTCCGACACCGCGGCCCTTGGGGAGCCGGCCGTGCTTTTGGTGGAACCCTGATTGCTCGACCACTGCGTCAATGCATTCGTTCAAGGCACAACTGGTGATTCTGAGATGGTTGACGGTGGTGGAGAAAGGCTCGACGGCGTTCCTCACCCGAATGGCAACCGGGTCGAGCCCGAGATCAGCCGCGGCCTTGTCGAGTTGGCTCTCGATGGCAAACCTGGCCTGGGGGGTGCCGTGGCCCCGCTTGGGTCCGCACGCCGGCTTGTTGGTGAACACCCGCATGCCTTCGAAGCAGTAGTTGGGGATCCGGTAGGTGGAGGTCTGGAGCGCACCGGTGTAGTAGAGCGAAGCTGTGCCGTAGCTCCCGAATGCGCCGCCGTCGAGGAAAGACTTGAAGTGCATGGCCGTTATCCGACCGTCGCTCTCAAATCCCGTCTTGACCCACATGAGCACGGGGTGGCGGCCGCGGTGGGCGTAGAAGACATCTTCGCGGCTGAGATTGAACTTCACCGGGCGACCGGTGAGCATGGCCAACTTGGCGGCAACCAACTCATGGGAGAATGGATCGGTCTTGCCCCCGAATCCACCCCCGTTGGGAGTGGCGATCACCCGTATCCGGCCCGCGGGGATCTCGAGCACCTTCGCCAGGGCGCGATGCACGTAGTGGGGCACCTGGGTGGACGACCAGAGGGTCACCTTCCCTTCCGGGCTGCACGATGCCACCGCGGCATGGGTCTCGAGGGCCGCGTGGGTGTTTCCACCGAAGAAATAGACGTCTTCGCGCACGTGATCGGCGGCCGCGAATCCCTCGGCCACATCGCCGAATTCGAGGGCGGCGGTGCGGTGCACGTTCTGGCCCTGGCCCTCGCCGTGGATCAGGGGCCGGTCGGGGTCGAGGGCGTGGTCGAGGGTGACGACCTCGGTGAGAGGCTCGTACTTCACATCGATGAGCGCAAGTGCACGTTCGGCGGTCTCGGCATCGACAGCCGCCACCGCCGCCACCGGCTCACCGACGTGGCGGACCCGGTTGAGGGCCAGGGCGTGTTCGTCCTGGCTCACCGGGAGGATGCCGTAGGTGATGGGCAGGTCGGCGCCGGTGATCACCGCCTTCACGCCGGGTAGCGCTGCAGCCTCCGCGGTGTCGATGGAGGTGATGACGGCGTGGGCGTGGGTGCTACGGAGCTGACGACCCACCAGAACGCCGGGTGGATTCAGGTCGTCGGCGAACCGGGTCTGACCCGTGGTCTGCTGGAGCGCGTCGACACGGGGCAGACGCCGGCCCACCACGGTGTAGTCGCCGGTGCTCACTACCGGCTTCGATCGGCCGCGAGCTCAACCGCCTCGATGATCTTGTTGTAGCCGGTGCATCTGCACAGGTTGCCGGCCAAGGCGCTCTTGATCTCATCGGTGTCGGGCTGGGCCACCTCGGCGAGCAGGGCACTGGCCGACAGGATCATGCCCGGAGTGCAGTAGCCGCATTGGGCTGCTCCCAGTTCCGCGAACGCGCTCTGGAGCTCGTGGGGTTTCCCGCCCTCGACCAGCCCTTCGATGGTGGTGACCGACCCGTCGGCAAGCTGGCCCACCAGCATCAGGCAGGCGAGCACCGGCCGACCATCGAGGAGCACGGTGCAAGCCCCGCACTCACCCACGTCGCAGCCGTGCTTGGTGCCGGTGAGCGCGAGGTCTTCACGGAGGACCTCGAGCAGGGTGCGATGGTCGCTGGTGAGTACGCGATGAGTCTCTCCGTTCACCTGGAGAGCCAGAACGCGTTCCGTCATCAGGCGCTTGACTCGGCCGGCAACTTGCTGTGGCGGACGAAGGCGGTGCCCTCGGCCAGGCGACGGGCGGTGCGCTGGTAGACGGCCTGCGTTGCCTGCCAGCCGTCGTGGTCGTGAACGGCGCTGGCCTTCACCGCCATGACGCCGCTGGTGTGGCCGATGCGAATCTCGTCGGGGTTTGCGCGAGCGACGGCGTGGACCGTGGTGCCCACGATGCGCGCGGCCACACCGGTGGTGGCGGCGAGTGTGCCGGGGTAGGCCTTGTGCAGTACAAGTGGGCGGCCGCCGATGACCCGGGCCAGGAGATCGACATCTTCGGCCTCCACGGGCTCGCCGGTGGCGAAGCTGGTGAAGCGAGCTGGGGGCGAGACGACCGCCGGTACAGGTGTGAGGCCGTCTGACGACATGCCCAACAACCTAGCCGCGGCCTCCTTCACCGCTGAAACGCGAGCCAAGTGCTCGTCGGTGAACTCACCGGGTCCCTCGCTGCCGGCCATCCCGACTGCTGCAGCCGAAAAGAAGACGGTGAGGTTGGCGAGGTCGACGATGCTCACTTCTACCGGCCCGATCGACGTATCGAGGATGTCGAGCTCGTTACCGGTGGGCAGCAGGGCGCCGGTGATTCCTCCTCCGGTTTGGCTGAAATCCAAGCCGATGGGTGCCCCGGTTCCGGGTACCCCATGGATGACCTCGGTGCCCTCGATCGCGGCCACCCCGTCGATGATCGGCACGTCGGCAATGAGTATCCGGCCCGTGTTGGTGTTGTGGATCCTCACCTGGGCCGAGGGACCGTCGACGGTGATCATGGCCTCGTCGATGGCGTAGGCGCCCACCGCAGCCGAGAGGTTGCCACAATTGATGTCGTAGTCGACCACCGGCTCGCTGACGCTCACCTGGGCGAAGGTGTAGTCGAGGTCGGCGTCGGGCCTGCTCGGGGGGTCGATGATGGCCAGCTTGCTGGTGAGGATGTCGGCGCCGCCGAGTCCGTCGATCTGGCGGGGATCGGGGCTTCCGAAGAGCGACAGGATCACCGAATCTCGCGCCGCTCCGGGTGGGGGCAGAGCGCTCCCGCGGACAAACACCCCCTTGGAAGTGCCACCCCGCATGAGGACGAAGGGCAGGTTGGCCTGTTCGCTCACCGGATCAGGATCTGGACGGTGCATGCCGCGCCCTCGATGCCGACAGCCTTGCCTCCACGGCAGTGGGCGAGCCCGACTCGGGCGCCCTCGATCTGGCGATCTCCCGATTCGCCTCTCAGCTGCCTGACCAGTTCGACCACCTGGGCCACACCGGTGCCGCCGAGGGGATGACCCTTTCCGAGCAGCCCCCCGCTGGGGTTCACCGGCAAGCGGCCACCGATGTTGGCCTCGCCCCTCTCCACCGCAGACGGGTATTCGCCCTGGGGGAAGAGACCGAGTCCCTCGACCCTGAGCACCTCGGCGATGCTGAAGCAGTCGTGGACTTCGCAGAAGTCGACGTCTTCGGGGCCGATGCCGGCCTTTTCGTAGGCGTCTTGGGCCGTGTCGCGGGTGAGGGGCTCGAACGTCATCGAGGTGGGCTCGACGTCTACCGACCCCGAACGCAGGGTGGAGGCGGCGAGCCTCACGGCTTGGCCGTTGGCGTACTTCTTGGCCGCCTTGTCGCTCATCACGATCACCGCGGCCGCACCATCGGTGACGGGTGAGCAGTCGTGCAGTCGGAGGGGGTCGGCGATGGGCCGCGACTGCAGAACATCCTCGACGGTGATGCTTTTGCGGAAGTGGGCCAGGGGGTTGAGGGTGGCGTTCATTTTGTTCTTGACCGGGATCAGCGCGAGCTGCTCACGGGTCATGCCGTACTCCTCCATGTAGCGCCTCGCCCGCATGGCGTAGACGCCGGGCATGGTTGCTCCGACGGCTGCCTCGGGATCGCTCGGATCGGGGGTGAGGGCGCCGCTGAACTGGCTGGTGAGGTGTTCGGTGCCTACCGCCACGACAACATCGTGCTCGCCGGCCCGAATCGCGAGTGATGCCTCGCGGATGGCGGTGGCGCCGCTGCTGCACGCGTTCTCGACGTTGGTGAGGGGTAGTCCGGCCAGGCCCACCTGGGCCAGGATCCGCTGGCCGGTCACCATGCCCTGGAAGACATGGCCGCAATAGGCCGCCTCGATCACTCGAGCGTCGATGCCGGCATCGGCGACCGCGCCGAGCAGGGCCTCGGCTCCGAGGTCGGTTGAGTCGCGGTCGGGGTGTTTCCCGAACCGGGTCATGCCGACTCCTACAACGTGTACATCAGTCATTGCTCGGCTCCATTGGCTTGAATCGGTACCCGGTGAGCGGCTTGCCCTCGTCGTCTTCTCCGAACGGTTCGAGGGCCAGGGCCATCGGCATCCCGATCTCGATGTCGTCGATCTCACAGCCGCTTATCTGGCCCATGATGCGGACGTTCTCGGGAAAGTCGACGTATCCGAGGACGTAGGGGACCTCGAAGTCTGGTGTCGACTGGCGGACGACGGAATAGGTGTAGAGGGTGCCCTCGGTGGCGAACCGTACCGTTTCGAGATCGCCGCTCAGGCAGCCTGAGCAGGCCTCTCTCACGGGGAAGAAGTGGGCGCCACACGAGCGGCAGCGACTTCCGAGCAGGTTTCCGGTGCCATCGTCGCGAACCTCGAGTTCGCCGGGACGAAAGGATGTGCCTAGCGCTGATCCAGCCAAAATGTCCTTCTCCTTCAAGATGAAAGGCAACCGTCCGTCCGGTCGGTAGGCCGCTAGATCGAGTGTTTCGTGATGGCCGAGGATCGTCAATGAGTGACGTGCTCCATTTGGGTGATGCATTTGCATCACAAAAATGAAGCAGCGGGCGCATTGTCAGCGGAGGAACCCACTGTGACGCTTTGAAGGAGCCAACCGACCGGCCGGACGGTTGGCTTGTCCGGGCCTCGGGGAGGGCACATGAACGACAAGGATTGCGCAGACAGCAGGGAGAAGGAGTTTCTCTACGACTGGAACCTGGTCGGTGAGACCGACGTCGATCGACCCAAGCTGGTCGAACTCGACGACGAAACGCTGCGAGACGGTCTTCAGGGGCCATCGGTTCGCCAACCCACCCTGAGCGAGAAGATCGAGATCCTCCACCGGATGAAGGATCTCGGAATCCACGCCGCCAACATCGGCTATGCCGGAGCCGGGCCCACGGTGCTCGACCACGTGGTGGCCCTTGCCCAGGAGATCCGCACCGAAGGTCTCGGCATCTCACCCAACTGCGCCGGTCGCTCCCACAAGTCCGACATCCTGCCGATATGTGAGGCCCAGCAACGCTCTGGCATAGCCATCGAAGCTGCTCTGTTCCTCGGCTCGAGCCCAATCCGCCAGTTCGTCGAAGGCTGGGACGTCGACTTCCTCATCCGAACCACCCACGACGCCGTCACCCTCGCCCGGGGGGAAGGTGTCGAGGTGATGTTCGTCACCGAAGACACCACCCGGGCCCCCGCCGAGGTTCTCGACAAGGTCTACACCACCGCGATCGAGGCCGGTGCCCGCCGCATCTGTCTCGCCGACACCGTTGGCCACGCAACCCCGTGGGGCGTCAAGGCTCTGGTGTCGTTCGCATGCAAGGTCGTGGCCCGCAGTGGAGAGGACGTGAAGATCGACTGGCACGGGCACCGCGACCGCAACCTCGGAGTAATCAACTCCCTCGCCGCCCTCTCCGCCGGGGCCACCCGCGTACACGCCTGCGGACTCGGCATCGGAGAACGGGTCGGCAACACGCCCATGGACACACTCCTCGTCAACCTGAAGCTGCTGGGTTGGCTCGACGTCGACCTGCACAGCCTGCCCGCCTACTGCGAAACAATCTCACGCGCCACCGACACCCCGGTGGCCCACAACACGCCGGGGGTGGGCAAGGACGCATTCGAGACCGGCACTGGAGTCCACGCCGCCGCGGTGCTCAAGGCCATCCGCACCGGCGACACCTGGCTCGCCAACCGCATCTACAGCGGGGTTCCCGCCGACGAGCTCGGCCGCGAGCAGGAGATCATGGTGGGTCCAATGAGCGGCAAGGCCAACGCGGTGGCCTGGCTCACCAAGAGGGGCAGACCCACCGATGAGGCCACCGTCGAGTTGATCCTCGACGCGGCCAAGGCTTCCGACCACATCCTTGCCGACGCCGAGATCTACGGCCTGCTGAGCAGTGGGCCAGCCCAGTGACGATCGACTCCACGATCGATGCACCTCCCGGCACCGACGCCGGGTCCACCGTCCTGCTGTCGGGAAACGAGGCCGTGGCCCGCGGCGCAGTCGAGGCGGGCGCCCTGATGGCAGTGGGCTATCCGGGCACACCCAGCACCGAAATCCTCGAATCGATCAGTGGTCGCGACGACATCGACGTTCGCTGGTCGCCCAACGAAAAGGTGGCGCTCGACGTGGCCCTGGGGGCATCCATCGGTGGAGTCAGGACCCTCGCCACCATGAAACACGTCGGGCTCAATGTCGCCGCCGACACGTTCATGACCGCGGCCTACACCGGCGTCGGCGCCGGATTGGTAATCATCACCGCCGACGATCCCGGCATGCACAGCTCCCAGAACGAACAGGACAACCGGGCCTACGCCCGCATGGCCGGCGTTCCCCTGCTCGAACCGAGCAACAGCGCCGAAGCCAAGGAGTTCACCCAGCTGGCCTTCGCCATCTCCGAAGAGTTCGACACGCCGGTTCTGGTACGGACCACCACCCGGGTGTCTCACAATCGCGGACTCGTCGAGTTGGGAACCAGAAACGTCCCGGAATCGGCCGGCTTCAAACGCGACCCGTCCAAGTACGTGATGATCCCGGGCTACGCGCGGGCCCGTCGCCCGGTGCAGCTCCAGCGATTGCGCGACCTCGCCGACTACGCCGAGGCCAGCGCCCTCACTGTCGAGTCCGGATCCCGCTCGGAGTTCGGAGTGATCACTTCGGGCATATCGCACCAATACGTACGCGAGGTACTCCCCGATGCCAAGATCCTGAAGCTCGGCATCAGCTACCCCCTTCCGCTGGAGCGGATCAAGGAGTTCTCGGAGACCGTCGAGCGCTTGTTCGTGGTCGAAGAGTTGGACCCACTCGTCGAGAACGACATCAAGGCATACGGCATCGCGGTGGAGGGTAAGGCCTTCTTCCCCCAGATGGGAGAACTCGATCCCGACGTCGTTCGAAGGGGTTTTGCCTCGGCCGGAGTCGTTCCCGAACCTCCGCCGGCGAAGCCTTCGCTTCTCACTGTGGCCCGGCCCCCGCTGATGTGCCCTGGGTGTCCCCACACTCCCCCCTACCTCGCTCTCAAGCGACTGGGCGCGGTGGTCACCGGCGACATCGGCTGTTACACGCTCGCCTCCCTCGAGCCACTAGCGGCCATGGACACCTGCGTCGCGATGGGGAGCAGCATCGGCATGGCGGTAGGGATGGCCGCGTCGGGCGGTGCAGACGACCCGGTCGTAGCCACCATCGGCGACTCCACCTTCATGCATGGCGGCATCCAGGGGCTGGCCGATGCCGTCTACTCCGACGCCAACATCACTGTGCTCATCCTCGACAACGGCACCACCGCGATGACCGGAGGCCAGGAACATCCCGGCACAGGGGTGACCCTCCAAGGCGCCACCGCCAATCCGGTCGACCTGGTCGGTCTCTGTAAAGCCCTGGGGGTCAAGGACGTGAGCGTCGTCGATCCCTACGACCTGGCCTCCACCTACAACACGATCGAGGCGGCCATGGCCTATGTCGGCCCTTCGGTAGTGATCACAAACCGCCCCTGTGTGGAAGCTCCGACGAAGGTGAGAGACAGGCCCTACGAGGTGATCGCCGATAAGTGCACCGCCTGCCAGGCGTGTATGACCGCGGGATGCCCGTCGATCGTGTGGTCCGACGAACTGTTCGAGGGAAGGCGCAAGGTCGTGATCGATACGATCACCTGCACGGGCTGCACCCTGTGCGCCCAACTCTGTCCACCACTCGCGATCGTTGCGGTCCCGCTCCCCGAGGACAATCGTGAGGACAGCACCGATGCCTGAGGAAACGAAAGGCCTCGTGCTGGCAGGGGTCGGAGGTCAAGGCGTGATCCTGGCTGGCATGATCGTCGCCGATGCCCTCGTGCGCGCCGGCTACGACATCAAGCAGAGCGAGGTCCACGGGATGGCCCAGCGGGGCGGGTCGGTGTTCAGCCACATCCGTTGGGGACCCGGTGTCGACAGCCCCCTGGTGCCCCGAGGGAGCGCCGAGGTGCTCGCCGCCTTCGAATGGGCCGAAGCCATTCGGTGGGTCGACTATGTCCGTGAGGGAGGAGCGGTCGTGGCTGATCTCCGCACCATCGTCCCTCCCGGGGCCTGCGACGACCGGCGCTCATGGTCCACTGCCTATCCCACGATCGATCCCGAACTTTTCCTCGACCGCCGACTGAAGGCCCGACTGATCGATGCCAGCACCACCGCGGCCGATCTCGGCAACATCAGGGCGGCCAACAGTGTGATTCTCGGCACGGTCGCCGCCTTCTGCGGCATCGACGATGCCCATTGGGAGGCAGCCATCGAGAGCCTCGTGCCCCGTGGAACCGAGGAGGTCAACCTCGCCGCCTTCCGCGCCGGTCGAGCGGTGGGCGATGCCCAGGTTCCGGTGCCCGCCCCTGCTCCCGCGGGGTTCCCCGGGCCTCATCTGATCGATGTCAACCACGCCTGGTGCAAGGACTGTGACATCTGTTCCCGTGCGTGTCCGGAGTACTGCTTGGCAGTCGACAAGTTCGGCAAGCTCGGAATCGTCGATGCCGACGCGTGTACCGGGTGTCGGCTCTGCGAGCTGCTGTGCCCCGACTTCGCAATTTCCATCCGACCCCCGATGACCGAGGCGGTAACCACCAATGGCTGAGCCCGAGCTCGTCCAGGGCAACGAAGCTTGTGCAAGGGGTGCGATCGCAGCCGGGTGCACGTTCTACGGCGGGTATCCGATCACACCGTCGTCGGGTATCGCCGAACAGATGGTCAGGCTCCTCCCCGGTGCCGACGGGGTGTTCGTCCAGATGGAGGACGAGATCGCATCGCTTGCCGCCGTCATCGGCGCATCCTTGGCCGGATCCAAGGCCATGACCGCCACCAGCGGACCCGGCTTCTCCCTGATGCAGGAACACATCGGATACGCGGTGATGACCGAGGTGCCGTGTGTGATCGTCAATGTGATGAGAGGGGGGCCGAGCACCGGAATGCCCACATCGCCCTCACAAGGCGACGTTATGCAGGCCCGCTGGGGCACCCATGGCGACCATTCAGCGATCGTTCTGGCGCCGTCATCGGTCGGAGAGGTCTACGAACTCACCGTCCGCGCTTTCAACCTCGCGGAGCGGTTCCGCACACCCGTGATAGTGCTGTACGACGAGATCGTCGGCCACACCCGTGAGAGCGTCGTGTTGCCCGAGGCGCTCGAGATCATCGATCGAGTGCGCGCCGAGGGCGACCCCGAGGAGTTTCGGCCCAAGGCCATCACCGCCAACGGAGTCCCCCCACTCGCGGCGTTCGGCGACGGCTACCGCTTCCATGTCACCGGCCTGGCCCACGACGAACGTGGCTTTCCCACCGAGGACTCCGAAGTGGCGGGAGCCCTGATGACGCGACTCGCTACCAAGGTCGACGATCACCACGACGAGATAATCGATGTCGAGACCTTCATGCTCGAAGACGCCGACGTGGCCGTTTTCGCTTACGGGATCGTGGGCCGATCGGCCCGCGAGGCGGTGGTGGAGGCACGAGCCGCCGGCATCAAGGCCGGGCTCATCCGGCCGCTCACGCTCTGGCCGTTCCCAACAGCCCAGGTGACCCAAGCCGCGGAACAGGTCGACACGATCATCGTCGCCGAGATGAATCTCGGCCAGATGATCGGGGAGGTCGAACGAGCCGCCATGGGAAAGGCCGAGATGGTAGGCCATCTGAGAGCAGACGGTGAGCCGATCACTCCCGACGCCCTCCTCGCCGAAATCGCAGCCGTCGAGAACAAACGGGAGCGGTCATGACCGATATCAAGAACTACCTACGCGAATGGGCGATGCCCCACGTCCTCTGTCCGGGCTGTGCCCATGGCATCGTGCTCAGATCGTTCCTCGAGGCAGTAGATCAGCTCCAGCTCGAGCAGGACAATGTTGCGATGGTGGCGGGGATCGGCTGCAGCAGCAGGCTGGCGGGGTACGCCGACTTCTGCACCTTGCACGGCACCCACGGAAGAGCGCCCGCGTTCGCCACCGGACTCAAGCTGGCCCGCCCAGAACTCGATGTGGTCGTGGTCACCGGCGATGGCGACGGCCTCGCCATCGGTGGCAACCACCTCATCCATGCCGCCCGTCGCAACATCGACATCACTGTGATGCTGCTCAACAACTCGATCTACGGGATGACCGGAGGACAGGCTGCTCCCACCACCCCTCAAGGTGCGATTGCCTCGACGACCCCGGCGGGCAACACCGAGGCATCCTTCGATGCCTGTCGGCTTATCCAGGGGGCCGGGGCGTCCTTCGTCGCTCGGGTACTCGCCGCCACACCCATCGAGATGACCAAGCTCATGGTCGACGCCATCGAGCATCCCGGGTTCTCGTTCATCGAAGTGGTCAGCGACTGTCCCGAGTACTTCGGGCGTTACAACAAGGCCGGCGGCGGTGCCGAGATGCTCGTGTCTCTCACCACCCGCGATGCAGGCGTCGCCGGGCCTCTGGCCGAAAAACGGTTCGTCAACCATGTGCCTTCTTCCCAACCTCCACCGGGAATCGACACCGGAGTTCTTCACCGCGAGGTTCGGCCGATCTTCTCGGGGATCCGGGGAGGCAACGCCGATGAGTCGTAGCGAGATCCGCATCGCCGGCGCCGGCGGCCAGGGTGTCGTCACCGCAGGGCGAATCCTCGCCGAGGCGGCGATCCTCTCAGGAAAGAAGGCCACCCACAGCCAGGTCTATGGGCCCCAGTCGCGGGGTGGGGCCAGCCGGTCGGACGTGGTGATCGACACTTCCGAGATCGGCTTCCCCCTCGCCTACAACCTCGACCTCCTCATCATGTTGAGTAGCGAGGCCTACCGGAAGTACCAGCCCGAGGCCGGGGGGCACACCCGTCTCATCATCGACCTCGACTGCGCTCCGGACTCCACCCCCGAGGGGGCCACGGTGTTTCCCGTTGTCGCAACAGCACATTCCGTCTCCGGCGGGATACTCGCCACCGGCGTCGTCGCTCTCGGAGTGCTCCAACAGGTCGCCGATTTCATCGACGCTGACGACCTGCGCCAGGCCGTCGCGGCTCGAGTACCCGCAAAGTTCAAGGCCATGAACCTCGACGCCCTTGAAGCGGGAATGGGTCTGGTGGGTGCTGCGAAGTGAGCGGCGGGCCGACCACCCGGGAGCGAATCCGAACTGAGGCGGCCGCGCTCTTTCGCCGCAAGGGCTTCAACGGCACCAGCATGGCCGAACTTGCTGTTGAGGTCGGGATCACCAAATCGAGTCTGTACCACCACTTCCACAGCAAGCAGGCTCTGCTGTCGGAGATCATCGAAGTCACCGTGAACCGGGTCGGTCCACTGGTGCAGGAGGTGGCCGACTCGGATCTGCCGATCGCCGAACGAATGAGCCGGGCCGTCGCCATCCACGCCGTGGAGGCGATCCACGACCAGGACGCGGTGGCCTGTTTCATCGAGGAAGGCCGCTACCTGGCTCCGGATTTCATGGCGACACATGTCGTTGCACGAGACAACTACGAGCAGATCTTTCGCACCATGTTCGAGGAGGGCATCGCGTCCGGTGAATTCCTCACCCAGGACGCCGACCTCGCGATCAAGGCGATCCTCGGGATGTGCAACTCGGTGGTGCGGTGGTATGGGCCGGACGGTTCTCACACCCCCGAGCAGATTGCGTCGGAGTTCGCCCGCTTCGCAGTCCGCGGTGCCACCGGCGCATCCGAGCCCGCCCGCTTCATCGAGGCAGGCTCGCGATGAAAGGGGCGCTCGCGGGAATCACTGTCCTCGACCTCTCCCAGGGAGCAGCCGGGCCCACCTGCGCGATGGCACTCGGCGACCTCGGCGCCACCATCATCAAGATCGAACCACCCGGCGGCGAGTGGGGCCGAGGTCTCGGCCCTCCCTTCGTGGGAGGTGTCGCTGCTGCCTTCCTGGGAATGAACCGCAACAAACGCAGCGTGGTGATCGATCTCAAGAAATCGGGTGGATCCGATGTCGTGCACCGGCTCGCGGCCCGGTGCGATGTGGCTTTGGAGAGCTTTCGGCCCGGGGTCGCCGACCGCCTCGGTATTGGGTTCGAGGCCCTTACTGCGGTGAATCCGCGGCTCATCTATGCCGCCATCTCCGCGTTTGGCCAGAGCGGCCCGTGGCGCGACCGCCCTGGGGTCGATGGTGTGGCCCAGGCCATGGGCGGGATCATGAGTGTGACGGGCACGGCCGACGGGCCGCCGGTGAAGGTCGGCGTTCCGGCAGCCGACATGGCCGCTGGCGTCTACGCCTCCCAGTCGATCCTCGCCGCACTCTTCGCCCGCGAAACCTCGGGCCGGGGGCAGCGGGTCGACGTCTCGCTCCTCGACTCCCTCATGGCCTATCAGGTCGTACCCCTGTCGATGTATCTGTCGAGCGGCCAGTCGCCCCAGAGGTTGGGAAGCGCAGCTCCGTATGCGGCCCCCAATGAGGCCTACCCCACCGCTGACGGCCACGTGATGGTGGCGGCCTATGCGCCCAAACGATGGCATGCCCTCTGCGGAGTACTCGGTCGACCCGACTTGGCCACCGACCCGCGCTTCGACACCAACGAGAAGAGGGTGGCGGGCAGGCAGGCCCTCACCGAGGTGTTGGAGCCCCTGTTTCGAACCCGGACCACCGACGAATGGATGCAGGCCCTTCAGGATGCCGACATCTTGTGTGGTCCCCTGCTCACCTACCCCGAGCTCGTCGCCGAGGACCACGTTGTCGCCTCAGGCACCTTGGTCGAGGTCGACCACCCAGCGGTGGGCACCATTCGCGCTCCGCGTTTTCCCGGCCGGTTCTCCGAGACGCCATGCGATCTCTCCGGCCCGCCGCCGCCCCTGCCGGGGGAACACTCCGAGTCGGTCCTGAGTGAGTACGGCTACCAAGACGATGAGATCCGAGATCTGCTCCACAGCGGAATCGTGAGCGGTGCACCGAAAGGAACAGAACAGTGAGCGACGAAGCAAACCCGGCCGACGAGGAGCCCGTGCTCTACGAACGCCAAGGCGCGGTTGGGGTCCTCACCCTCAACCGGCCCAAGGCGCTCAACTCCCTCACCGTCGAGATGCTGGAGACCATGGGCGACATCCTCGACGGGATCGAAGCCGATGCCGACACCCGCGTGCTGGTGGTCACCGCCACGGGTGAGAAAGCGTTCTGCGTGGGAGCCGACCTGAAGAGCCGAGGCCAGAAATTCGAAGCCGGCCTGATCCACGATCCTCTCGGCCTTCTGGTCCGCAGCGTCTTCGGACGTCTCGAGAATCTCCACGTGCCGGTGATCATGGCCCTTCGTGGCTACGCCCTCGGAGGTGGCCTCGAACTGGCGCTCGCCGGCGACCTGAGGGTGGCCGGCGAGGGAGCCCGGCTCGGGTTTCCCGAAGCGAAGGTGGGCAGCCTCCCCGGCGCCGGAGGCACCCAACGGGCAACGAGATTGATAGGGCCCGGTTTCACCAAGGAACTCATGTTCACCGCCGATCACATCGGTGCCGACGACGCCCTTCGAATGGGGCTGGTCAACCGCGTCGTGCCCGACGAGGAGTTGATGGAGCGCACCATGGAGTTGGCTACGCGTATCGCCGGCCGGGCTCCGCTCTCCCACGACAGGGTGAAGGCACTCGTCAACCGGGCCTCCGAGACCGACCTCGAGACCGGTCTGGAGCTGGAGTCCACCAGCCACGCCGTTCTGCGGGCGAGCGAGGATCGCGATGAAGGGATCCTTGCCTTCAACGAGAAGAGGCCACCGGAATTCAGGGGGCGCTGAAATGGCCGTCCCCATCAAGACCCAACAGATCATGGAGGTAACACGGTGAATGTGAAGGACCGAGTAGCAATCGTTACGGGATCGGGCCAAGGCATCGGCGAAGGAATCGCGAGAGTGCTGGCCGAAGCCGGGGCGCGGGTCGTCATCAATGATCTCGACCAGGCGAGGGTCGATGAGGTGGTGGCCGATATCGGCGACGCCGCGATCGGCCATGTCGCCAACGTCGCGACGGCCGAAGGGGCCGAGAGTCTTGTCGCCGCCGCCAAGGATGGCTTCGGGCGCGTCGACATCCTGGTCAACAATGTCGGCACCGCACGCGACGGCTACCTGGCCAAGATGAGCGAGGACGACTGGGACACCGTGATCGAGGTAAACCTGAAGTCGCAGTTCCTGTGCTGCCGGGCCGTGGCCCCGATCATGATGGAACAGGAGTCCGGACGGATCATCAACGTCACGTCGCGCGCCTGGCTCGGTGGGCCGGGCCAAGCCAACTATGCGGCTTCCAAGGGGGGCGTGATCAGCCTCACTCGCACCTTGGCCCTCGAGATGGCCCGATTCGGAATCACTGCCAACTGCATCGCACCGGCCCTGGTGGATACACCCCTGTTCCGGGGGCTGAAGGAAGAGGTCCAGGAGAGGCTCATCAAGACCATCCCGGCCCGCCGCATCGGCACGCCGGCCGACATCGGCAACGCGGCGCTGTTCCTCGCGGCCGACGAGTCGTCCTATGTCACCGGCCAGACCCTCTACGTCTGCGGTGGTCGCAGCGTCGGCGCGGGCTGAGAAAGGTATCGACCAATGGGCATGACGATGGCCGAACGCATCCTGGCCCGAGCGGCCGGGAAGGATCAGGTGCAGGCAGGGGAATTTGTGGTCGCGGAGATCGACCTGGCCCTGCTGCACGACATCTTCGCGGCCGGGGTTTTCGACACGCTCATCGATGTTGGCGTGGCCGATGTGTTCGACCCCGACAAGGCCGTGGTCGTGGTCGACCATCTGGTCCCCGCACCATCGGCTGAGGCAGCCGCGGTCCACCAGAAGATCCGAAACCATGTGGCCCGCCTCGGGATCGACTCGTTCTACGACGCCGGCGACGGCATCTGCCATCAGCTCCTACCCGAGCGGGGCCACATTCGGCCCGGCTCACTCGTGGTCGGCACCGACTCACACACCACCAGCTACGGCGCCCTCGGCGCCGGCGGCACCGGCATCGGCACATCCGACATGGTGTATGCGCTCGCCACGGGCAAGTTGTGGTTCCGCGTTCCCGAGACCCTCCGCTTCGAGTTCACCGGCGACCTCATGTCGTTGGTGTCGTGGAAGGACGTGATCCTGCATCTCGCCGGGAGGTTCGGTGCTGATGCGGCCCAGTACCGGGCGATGGAGTTCGGGGGCCCGGCTGCGGCCAAGGCCGACATGTCGAGCCGGCTCACCGTCGCCAACATGGCCGTCGAGATGGGGGCCAAGTTCGGGATGTTCGCGGCCGACGATGTGACCGACAGCTATCTACGCGAGCACGGCGGAGTGGGCAGCGACCCCTTCGGCCCCGAGGCCGATGCCAGCTACGCCGCCGTACACGACATCCACCTGTCGAACCTCTCGCCCCAGGTCGCCCTGCCCCATGAGATCGATCGGGTGAGTCCGATCGAAGAGGTGGCCGGACTCACGATCGATCAATGTTTCCTCGGCTCCTGCACCAATGGCCGCATCGAGGATCTTCAGGCCGCGGCCGACATCGTCGACGGCAAGCAGATCGCTCCCGGAATCCGTCTTTTGGTGGCTCCGGCGTCGCGTCGTGTTCTTCAGGAGGCCACCAGGTCCGGTGCGCTCGAGTCGCTCATCCAGGCCGGCGCCACTGTCATGGCCCCGGGATGCGGACCCTGTTTCGGCGGCCACGGTGGCCTGTTGGGACCCGGCGAGCGATGCATCGGCACCCACAATCGGAACTTCCCGGGCCGAATGGGAAGCGCACAGGCCGAGATCTATCTCGCCTCACCGGCAACGGTGGCCGCTTCGGCCCTGGCGGGTTATATCGCCGATCCGAGAGAAGTGGAGTCCACCAATGGCTGACAATGTGCGCACCGGTGAGGTGATGAGCGGCAGGGTGTGGCGTTTCGACAACGACGTCAGCACAGACCTGCTGTCTCCTGGTGCCTTCGCCATCGATCCGGTCGAGGTGAGGATGCTCCATGTCCTGGAGTCGATCAATCCGAGCTTCGCGGCTGAAGTCGAGCCTGGCGATGTGCTCGTCGCCGGCCGCAACTTCGGCTGCGGATCGAGCCGGGAGACGGCCGCGGAGAACCTCAAGGTTCTGGGTGTGGCCTGCGTGGTGGCAGAGTCGTTCGCTCGGATCTTCATGCGCAACGCGGTTGCCGTCGGCTTGCCGGTGCTCGTCTGTGCCGGCGTCCACGAGGCGTTCGCCGAGGGTGACGGTGCCGAGGTCGATCTCACATCGGGCAAGGTGCGCAACACCGACACCGATACAGAACTCACCGGAGACTCACTTCCCCAGGAAATGCGTGAGATCCTCACCGCGGGCGGTATTCTCGCCGTCCTACGAGAGTCGACAGGCCAGCACCTGTCTCTTTGACGAAACCCTCGTCCGACCCTACTGTCGGTGCAACCCATGGGCAGCGTCACGACGATCGAACCCGGACTCGAGAGCTCGCTTGTCGAGCTGCTCGAAGTACTGGGCCGCACCACCGACGCGATGGTCGCGATCGACGGCGAGATGCGCATAATCGCATGGAACGATGCCGCCACCACCCTGCTCGGCTACGACCCCTCTGAGGCGCTGGGGCGACCGTGCCACGAGATTCTGTGCTGGCGGAATCGCTGTGGCGACACGGTGTGCGACGGGGACTGCCCGTCGGCTCTACCCCGCGAAGCCGACGAGCTGGTCGAAACCCAGGAAGTGCTGGGGCAGTCGGCCACAGGGAGGACACTCTGGCTGAGTGCCTCATCCATCGTTCCTCCCCCGGCGATCCGCGATCAGTGCAGGCTGGTGCACCTTGTGAGGGAGGTATCTCTCCCTCCCGAACTCGAGCGGGTGATCATCGAGCGGGTGCAGGATCTGAGCCCCCGTGCCGCCACTCGCAGCACAGAACTCGATGTGCTCACCCCACGCGAGCACGAGGTCCTCGAGCTCCTCACCCAGGGTCTCGATGGTGCGGCGATCGCAGAGGAGTTGTTCGTCTCACCCGCCACCGTGCGAAACCACATCCAACACATCCTCTCCAAGCTCGGGGTTCACAACCGCGTGGAGGCAGTGGCGCTCGCGCTCCGCAACCGCTGACCCGAGTGCGCCATCGTCGTGGCGGCCACCAGTGTCGTCCACACGAGAGCAGCCATCAGGAGATGAGCGGCGATTACCAGGCTCGAGTCGACGCGGGTGAAGACGTTCGCGGCCCCTAGCAAGACATTGACGAGATAGGCGAGACCGGCGTAATGAACGAGGGCGCCTTCGGTGAGCGGGCGCTTGCGCCGAACGGCCTGCCGGCTCAGATACACGAGGTAGACGATGCCGAGGCCGGCCAGCGCCCGGTGGAGATAGTGCACAATCATTAGGCGGTGCGACGATCGGGGAAGAAGCTCATCGCCCACCAGCGGCCACCCACTGATGTAGAGATTGTGCACATAGGAGCCGAGGAGGAGGACGGTGAGGGTACCTGCCGCTCCGGAGGCGAGCAGGATCGTCCACTGGCGGTTGGTGGACCGGCGCGGGGCCTCTGATGGCTCGGCGATCGTGCTCACCACGACGATGGTGAGCAGTGCCACCACCACCATCGAGATGGCTAGATGGACCGACACCAGATCAGCATCGAGATTCTCCTTCACGATGAGACGCCCGACCCAGGCCTGGCAACCAATCACGCCCACCGCAGCGACCGCCGGCGCGACGATGGCGCGCTCTTCGCGATGACGCCGCCAAGCCGCCACCGCAGTTGCGATGGCCAGGAGCCCAACCAGTGCTGCTATCCAACGATGGGTCCACTCAACAATCATGTGGTATTCGGCTCGCGGCAGAAGGCCGCCGAGAAGGCCGTCCTGACACAGGGGCCAGCTATCTTGGCAGCCGTAACCGCTGCCACTCCCGCGGGTGAATCCACCGATGGCAACCAGCAGCAGGGTGGCACCAAGAGCCGAACGACTCAGGATCCGCGTGGAGCTGAGCAGCGGAGCTGTCATCGTGTTCGATGCCTCATTCCGGTGGCCAGGCTGGGCCTCATGTTGGTTCGGTCACAGGCCCGCGTTACAGGGTCGAAGGTCCTTTGGTCTGCGAGGACCGGGCTGGCGGCGATGGTGTGCGAAGGTGAGAGGAAGATGATATTTGGGCAGATCCTGCATTATGTAGAATAGGTTCGACTCGACCGCCACACCGAGAAACTGATGTCTGGATACGCCAAGGGTCCCTTCGCCGTCGACTGGGAAGACCGCTACGACTTCCCCCGCCTCCGCCGAGAACGGGTCGAGTCCGCCCAGCGCGAGCTCCG
>CAXMSE010000030.1:0-15992 GCA_964196195.1 uncultured Gammaproteobacteria bacterium
AGGCGATTTGGGTGCCATCAGGCGACCACTGCGGTTCAAAGTTGTTGGTTGGGTCGGTGCTGGTACCGACGTCGGAGATTGAGGTGCGATTGGTGCCGTCCGCGTCCGCGACCCAGATCTGGCGTGTGGCGCCGTCGAAGCCGTACCAGACGATTTGGGTGCCATCAGGCGACCACTGCGGCCAAGAGTTGCTGGTTGGGTCGGTGCCGGTATCGACTTCGGAGATTGAGGCGCGGTTGGTGCCGTCGACGTTCGCCACCCAGATCTTGAAGGTGGTGGCGTCGCGGCCGGCCCAGGCGATTTGGGTGCCGTCGGGCGACCACTGCGGTTCAACGTTGAGGGTGGGGTCGGTGCCGGTATCGACGTCGGAGATTGAGGTGCGGTTGGTGCCGTCCGCGTCCGCGACCCAGATCTGGAAGGTGGTGCCGTCGAAGCCGTACCAGACGATCTGGGTGCCGTCAGGTGACATTTCTGGTTCGACGTTGCCGGTCGGCGCCGGATCCTGGACGAGATTGGTGACATTGTCGCGGCTGGTGCCGGAGGCATTGGCCGTCCACAAATCTGCGGCTTCGGGCCCGGTGCCCACCCACAACAGCCCATCGCAATCAGTCACCGCTGCGGACGCAGGATCGCTTCCCGCGACTTCAGTGACAACTACCGTCAACGTTGCCGCAAACAATGTCGCCACAAGCAGCGTCGCCACAAACACCGGTGAAGATTTCGGACGAACGAGCGCTGAGAGTGATCGAATGCACCGCAATGAGTACATGGCGCCTGACCCTACACCCGACCAGGCCAAGCGCCCAGCGGCGTTCCTCGAGATCAACGGAGTCGACTTCGAAGAGATCGTGACGTCATTGCGGACCTTGATTGAACAATAGCCAGCCACTGCCGAATCCCTCCTTGGCCCAGAACGCCTCGACTGACTCGTCTTTTGTCGGAGAACCCTGCGACCGACTCGTTCTTCGTCGGGGAACAGGTCCCACTCTTTCCAGTCGCGCCGCCGCGGCTCCCGATGTCCGCTCAAGATCCGAAGCCGTCATTGGTTCAATCGAAGATGAGTCGCGTCCCTAGCCAGTCGGCGAGAGTCGCCTCGTCGATCTCCCCTGCAGCCACGGCGAGCATGGTTTGTTCGGCGTCGTCGATGTCGGGAGGATCGGGTTCCCAGCACCCAGCATTGAGATCGATGAACATGACGAGTGCGACCCAGGCGGCGCGCTTGTTGCCGTCAGGCAGTGGACGATTGCGGGCAAGCCGCCAACAGAGGACGGCCGCTTTGTCGACGATGTCAGGGTAGAAGTCCTCGTCCCCAAAGCCGGCCATCGGCGCGTGGAGGGCTGAGTCGGCGAGATCGAGGTACCTGATCACTTGGCCAAGCGTTCGAGGAGCTCCTTGTCACGTTCGAGGAGTCGCTTGGCTCGCGTGGTGAAGTCGTCGTCGGCCCGAACGCGTTCGAGCTCCGCAGTGAGGGAGTCGATGATCAGCTGGTTCACGCTCGTGCCCTGCACTCGCGCGACGGCTTCGGCCTCGTCGGCAAGCTGATCGGGGAGTCGCACGGTGGTCTGCCTTGGCATGCTGTCATGATATCACGACATCATAGTTGCTGCCAGCCTCGATCGGCCAGGAGTCTCCGACAAGGCCGCCGACCCGGCGGCGGCCACGAAGCTCAACTCGGTGACGAAAGAGGGAGCCAGCGGGCTCACCCCACGCCAATCGCAGGATCGGCGACCTGAATGTGAGTCGCCAGACCGGGACCACACCCATTGTCCAGCAGTCTCCTAGTCAGTCAGAGCTTCGACGATCGCGGTTCCTCGGTGCGCTGAGTCGGCACCGTGTACTCTCAGCCTGTCCGGGGCAGACGGAAGTGGGTGGTGCATCGTGGGGTTGGTTTCAGCAGCTCTTGGGGTGGCGGCGAACGGGGTGGATGTCGCTCGTGATGGCACCGAGCAGGCTGCCTGTTTCGTGTGTTCCGACGGGCCCCGCGGCGGGCCTCGCACCTACGCAGGAGCTGCGACGGCCGCCGCAGCCTCCAGCGGCGGCTCCACCGGCGCCGCCGGCGCCGCCCGCGCCTACCTCAGACGGATGGCCGACGACTTTCTGGAGATCGTCAACCTCTTTCCCCGGGCCGTCGACGACGTCGTCAACCGCGTCCACCAGGGCACTACCGCTGAAATGGACCGGGAGACATCGATCGACCCCTCCGCGGTGGACCCCAACCAAGACCGCTTCACATACGAGGAGGCAAAGTGGCTGGAGAAGGGGATCATCGAGCTGATGAAGAAGTTCGGGATGAAGGGAACCACGCCCTGGGTCGGACCCGCCATTGAAACCTTCCAGGTTGGAGAAAAAATCGCAGGCACCATACCGGCGATCAGAGAAAACCGCGAGGCCAGCCGGGACGCTCTCAACCAGAACAGCATCGAGAGGGCCAAGAGCAATCCCGGCCAGGACTCGGATTGGCCATGACGGCGCCTTCGCTTCGCCACCGACTGGCTGCCTGGATCCAGGCTCGCGGCCAACTGTTCGCCATACTCGGCTTCTTTGCCTCGATCGTCTTGTTCGCAGTCGACCTCCCTGGTCATGCCGACCGGGGTAGCTGGGGTGATCTGGGCCGTGTGGCGGCCTACAACTGGTGGCCGGTGTTGCTGGTCTTGGCCGTCGGCTTCTTTGCCCGCGGTCGCACCCTGTATCACGCCCTGGTGGGCTGGTTTTCGGGCTACTTCCTGGCGGTGGCGATCTCCATCTTGATCCTCGACCCCACCGGCAACTGGCTGGGCGAGGATTCACGTTGGCAGATATCCGTATTCGTTCCGGTCATCGAGGAACTCGCCAAGGCCCTCCCGATCCTGCTCGTGTATGCCACGGTCAGGACGGTCGAAACGATGAAGCCGACCGTCACCGACTTCGCCGTATTCGGGCTTTCGGTGGGGGGCGGATTCGCTTTCCATGAAGACGCCGTTTTCTCCCGCGTGGCGTCGGCCGGCTGGGAGGGTTGGGGTCTTTTGATTCCTGCGCTTGTTCAAGAACCGGTGGTGGCCCTCGGTCATGCTGGTTGGACAGGTCTTGTCGGTCTCGGTGTCGGTGTGGCTTTGGCTCGGCGTGGGCGTCCCCTCGCTTGGGTCGTGGCCCTCGCTGCCTACGGGCTGGTCGTGGTCGATCATGCACTGGTCAACGACCAGAGCTCCCGCGCCGCCCTGCTCGATGGGCGCCTCGCGATCTACGTGCTCATCGCCGGGATCGCTGCGGCGATCATTTTCGAGACGCGTGTGGTCGTGGCCTCCGCCGGTGGCGCGACTGGCCTCCACAGGGGCGTGCGGGCCTCACTGGCGAAGACGGCGGACGGGGGGAACGGGCCCGAGGGCAGCCTCGCCCGCTGGCAACGATTCGTCTTCAGTTTGCGCGTATACATCCAGCACGAGTGGGCTCGACGCACCGGGGCCAATCCCCCCAGGAGTTCGGACCATTTGGTGTCGGAGCCAGGCGGGCCCAAGCGCCGCACAGTGGGTGCCGTCCTCGGAGTGATCGTGGTGGTGATAGCCATCCTGCTCTGGGCCAACGGCGACGACGACAGCGATGAGCCGCCCAAGGATGTCGCACCCGCCGACTCGACAACCACAAGCACCGGGGCAGCGAGCGAAGATGTCGAACCCGCCGATACCGCGCCGCTTGATTTCGGCGATGGCCCCGTCATCACGTCGCCGCTGTTGCTCCGTTACGAGGCCGAAACCGAGACCGGCTCGGCAGCCGATCTCTTCTTGGCGATCGATGGCGACAGAGAGCTCCGGCTCGAAGGAAGCACCCTTCAATACCGTGAGGGTGAACTAGGGGTGCTCTGTTTCAATGTCGGAACCGAGGGCGTCGTGTGTGTCGGCCAAGCAGCCGACGGCACGCTCGCCGCGGGACTCGACATCGGCATGTTCGAGGTACCCGAGCTCCCTGGCGCAACGGGCGAGACGAGGGACATCGAGGGTCGAGAAGCGTTTTGTGTCTTCATACCCACGGACCGAGCGGAGGTCGGTGACGGCTTGAACACGATCCTTACGTGCAGCGATACCGAAACGGGACTCCTTCTCCATCTCGAGACCCGATCGGGTGCTTTCGACGGGGGAGGCGAGACTTTCGTGCGCCGTGAACTCGTCGAGTGGTCGGTCCCCGAGGAGTCCGACTTCGTTCTGATCCCTGAGGCTCAGGCTGCTCTCGATGAACTGGTCGCCACATCGGGATAGAGATTGCCGGATGTGAGCGAGTTGCAGGCGGTCAAGGCCACACCGCATCCCGACTACAGCCGCGGAACGGCTCGCGGTTGGCGACTTGTGGGTCGACGACGGATATGTCCTCGCTACACGACTCGGGCACCGAGTCGAGTCCGGCACCCTCTACCGGAGCCTGCGGCTCGGGTGGTGTAGGTCGCTCCGGATCAGTGTGAACGACAGGATCGAGCAGCTATAGCTGCCCCGACGCGAAGAGGGGGATGTCTGTCGCGGTCTTGTCGACGACAGGCATCCCTTTGTGTCTGGCTCGTTCTGTCCCGCGGAACGCGCTGATCGATTGACTCGTTCTTGGGCTGGGAACCGGTCGACTAGCTCTGGGAATAGGCCGGGCCCGACGAGCCGCCGGTCACCCTGCTTGGGCAACTTGATGCGCTCGGGATCGATGGCCAGCACCGATAGTGTCGGCCTTGCACCGCTGCGTTGAGCGCGGCGGTCAACTCTTGGTGGCGGAGATTCGCGCCTCCCACTCATCTGGCGAGAAGAAGTGAGTGTGGAGATGCGACAAGACCTGGCTGGCGTTCGGCTGCGCAACAGGCAAGACGCGATGGAGTTCGTGGCCGCCGTGGTCCGGAGAACGACCTCGGGCTCCCGGGCAGGACACCACATGCGTGTCGCCGGAGACGCAGCGAGAACCCTCGATACCGGGCTCGATCGAGCTTCGATCAGCGAGCGAACCCGCCGAACGGGCCGAGGAACTCTGCGCCCGCCCCGGTCAGCGCGCCGCGGGTGGCGTCGTCGGGGTTGCCGTAGACGTGGAAGCTGATCGGGTCGACCGCGGCGAAGAACCGTTCAGCGAAGTTGCTCCCGAAAGAGCCGAAATGGGCAAGGGTCGCCGCTGAGTCGGCGTAACGCTCGTAGATGTCCACCTTCGCACCGTCTTCGGAGACCCCCCACTCGTAGATCAATGCGCCGGGTTCGTCCTTGGTAGAGGCCACCATCTCATTCATCAGCGACCGAAATGCCTCGAGCTGACCCTCCTTCACGCTGACTGCGAGCAGCCAAGAAACGGCATCTGACATATCGGTCCTCCGAGATCCCTCGCCAAGCTGGTGCGGTGCGAGTCATCGAGGTCTACCACAGGCCTGAGACTTGCGCTCTTGTGCCCTCAGCGTCCGGCGACGCGTCCTAAGGCGAACTGACTCGTTCTTGACTACGGGACACTCGCGAAACTGTCCTGGTCTGTCTTCGAGTGCCGATCGAGGCGAGTGCTAGCGTCCGACCACGTTCCGGATCCGAGGACACCGGAGCAGTGGGGGATTGATGGGGGAGATCCACGGTTTTTGCGATGACCGATTCGAACCGTTCGGCGTGCTCTTCGGAGCCAACCAGGAGAACGGCGTCGACGAAGGAGCGTCGTTGGCGGTCACCTACAGAGGTGAGTTCGTCGTCGACCTCTGGGCCGGCACCACCGATTACGGACATGAAAAAGCATGGGCCAAGGACACGATGGTCTTCGTGTTCTCCACCTCGAAGGTGATGGTCAACATCGTCACCCTGATGGTCTACGACCGCGGACTGCTCGACCTGCGCGCGCCGATCGCCGAGTACTGGCCCGAGTTCGCTCAGCACGGAAAAGGCACGATCACCGCTCTCGATGTGCTCGTGCACCGATCCGGTCTCCCCGGGTTCGGGCAGCAGATCGGGTGGGAAGAGGCCCATGACTGGGACCACATGATCGGCCTGCTCGAGCGGGCCGAGCTCTGGTATGAGCCCGGTGCGGTGACCCACTACCACCCGATGAACTACGGCTACATCCTGGGTGAGCTCGTGCGGAGGGTCTCGGGGAAGACGTTCGCCGACTTCTTCGGAGAAGAGGTCGCCGGGCCACTCGGGGCCGACTTCCATTTCGGGCTATCGGCGCCCGACGATCAGGCCCGGGTTGCCCAGTTGTGGCCGCCCGACGAGGACACGTTGCCAGACGAGACTGAAGACCCGACGATGACCGAGTTCGAGCAGGGCATGTGGGTGTCGCCCAGTCGAATGGCCGCGGTGATCCCGTCGGCCGGCGGCATCGGCAACGGCCGGTCGATCGCCAGGATCGGCGCCATGATGGCGATGGGCGGCGAGCTCGACGGACGTCGCTACCTCAGCCCCGAAACGGTTGACGAGGCGGGTCGAGAGCACAGCTTCGAGGATGACCGCATGATGGGGATGTGCCGGTACGGCCTCGGCTTCGGACTCGACAGCGAGTTCTTCCCTGGCCCGACACCCACCGCCATGCATTGGGGCGGTTATGGCGGGTCACTGGCGACGATGGACACGGCGACGGGGATCAGCGTCGGGTTCGCGCCGAATCGCCTGCTGGTTGAGGGTGGATTGACGGCGCACGACCGTCTCACCACAATGATCCGTACCATCGGCGACGTGTCGCGTTCGATCGGCTGACCGACGTCACCGGCCCTGGTCGCCAATGGGCGTGACGAACGGGGGGATGTCACACTGAATCTGTGGCAACAGGAGGGGCACTGATGGATCCGGCTGAGGTGGGCTTCGATCCCGCCCGCATTGCACGGGCGCGAGACCTGATGCGCGTCCAGGTGGAGTCGGGCCGCTCTCCGGGGCTCGCCGCGGTCGTGACCCGGCACGGGCAGGTTGTGCTGGCTGAGGCGTTCGGGGTTCGCAACCTGGCCGGCGATCCCATGGAGGTCGACTCGGTCTTCCCGATCGCCTCCGGAACTAAGCCGATCACCGCAGCCGTCGTGATGTCGCTCGTGGAGGATGGCGAGATCGGGCTCAATCAGCGAGTGGTCGACTATTTGCCCGAGCTCCCCGAGACCCTCCGCGGCGTCCTCGTACATCACCTGCTTACTCACACCGGTGGCTTCGAGGCGCCGACGTGGACGGGCCGGCTGCGCACCCGGATGCTCGAACACGACGAGGAGGACGCCGCTTGGGGACGAGACCGGATCGTAAACGGCTACCTCGGCTGCATCCCCGACCTTGCCTTGGCGGCCCCGCCCGGCACGGGCATGCTCTACGCCAGCCTCAGCTACGAGATGCTCGGTGAGATCGTGCGGCGGCTCACAGGTCAGACGTTGGGCGAGGTCATGCGGGTCCGCCTGTTCGAGCCCCTAGGGATGCACGACACATCGATGGTCGTCGACGAGACCCTGCGGCAGCGATTGATCGAGCCATGGGACGGCCTGCCGATGGCATCGACCACACAGACGATGTTCGGGATCGGCATGGACGTACTGTTGGCCTCGGACTCCGCCGGAGCCGGACTTGTCAGCACGGCCGCCGACAACGTCACGTTCAGCCGGATGATCCTCGGCGGCGGTGCCCTCGACGGGGTGCGGGTCCTCAGCGAAGCGTCGGTGCGGGCGATGACCACCAACCAGATCCCCGGCGTTCCCGACGTGCTCTTCGGCCACAAGGAAGCCTCATGGGGCTATGGCTTCTCCGTGGTCTGCGAGGAGCGGTGGCCCTACTTCGGCGGCGGCCTCGTCCCTCCGGGCTCGGTGACCCACAACGGCGCCGGTGGGGTCGACCACTGGATCGACTTCGAGCACCAGATTGCCGGCGCGTTCTTCGAGATAGTCACCGAGATGTCCCCCCAGTTCGAACCGGTGAGCGGGGCCGGCCACCGGTTCCAGGACGTCATCACTGCCGCGGTGATCGACTGACATGACCGGCACAGGACAGCAGGAGATTCCGGAGGGCACGGTGACGGTGCTGTTCACGGATCTGGTCGACTCGACCCGTCTCAACCAATCGCTCGGCGACGACGGAGCCCGCGCCGTCGGCCGCCAGGTCGAGGAGATGGCCCGAACGGTGGTCGCCTCCAACCGCGGCGTGCTCATCAAGGAGATGGGCGACGGGTTGATGGCCGCGTTCGCATCGGCTCGCCGAGCCGTTGCCGCCGCCCGTGAGATCCAGCTTGAAATGGGCCGCCTTCACCGAGCCGAACTCGCCCGCGGCGTGCAGATGCGCATCGGACTGCACACCGGCGAGGTGATCGGCGAAGAGGGCGACATCCATGGTGAGACCGTCATCATCGCCAAACGCATCGAAGGGCTCGCCCCGTCCGGTGGCATCCTCGCGTCCGAGACCGTCCACGGTGTGCTCGGCACCGCCCGCGACGAACTCGTCGAACAGGGATCGGCCGAGCTGAAGGGCATCGACAACGAGTGGCGGCTCTACCTCGTCCCCGTGCCCGACGACGACCATTCCGACACGGTGCTTGCCGACAACGCGCCCACTCCCTACGTCGGCCGCGTGGGCGAGCTCGAGCAGCTCCGAACGGTGCTCGAAGCCGCCACCGCCGGGCACGGGGCCATGGTGCTCATCGGGGGTCCGGCCGGGCTGGGAAAGAGCCGCCTGTCCCGCGAGACGACCGCCATGGCTGAACGGCTGGGCATGACCGTCTACGCCGGCTATTGCATCGACATGGAGTCGCCACCGCCGTATCAGCCGAGCATCGACCACCTCGAGCAGGCCGCTCGGGCCGCATCGCCGGAGCTCTTTCGGGCCGCCCTCGGTGTCAACGCGCCCGAGGTCGCGAAGCTGCTTCCATCGCTGCGTCAACGGTACGACGACATCCCGCCGTCGCCCGAGCTCACACCCGAGCAGGAACGCCGCTACATGCTCCACGGCGTGGGCGAGTTCATCGAACGGGCGGCGAACAACCAGCCTCTCCTGCTCACGTTCGAGGACCTTCACTGGGCCGACGAGTCGACGATGCTTCTCCTGCGCCACATCGGCGCCCGGCTAGGCGATGTCCCTCTCGTGATACTAGGCACCTACCGCGACGATGAACTCGAATCGGACCGACCGCTCACATCGTCGATCGGGCCGCTGATCCGTGACGCCGGTGCCATCGACCTCCACCCCCGACTGCTCACCGAGGACGAGGTCGGGACCGTCGTCACTGCCCGAGCAGGACAGGAGGCGCCGGCGGAACTGGTAAACCTCGTCTTCGCCGAGACGCAAGGCAACCCCTTCTTCGTGGAGGAGCTCTTCCGCCATCTACGCGAGAGCGGCCGATTGTTCGACGACGACGGTGCTTGGCGCTCCGGTTTCGAGATCGGCGAAACTGAAGTCCCCCAAGGCGTTCGTCTCCTCATCGCCCGCCGTCTCGAGCAACTCGATTCCGACCATCGCAAGGCGCTGGCAACCGCCGCCGTCATCGGGCGGACGTTCGCGTTCGGCGAGCTGGCCGCGGTCGTCGGGGGCGACGAGGACGACCTCCTCGACGCTTTGGAGGCAGCCGAGCGAACCCACCTGATCGAGGAGCTGCCCACCGACAGCGATGCCGGATACCTCTTCGTCCACGAGCAGATCCGCCAAACGCTCATGGGTGAGCTCTCCCTCGCCCGCCGTCAACGCGTCCATCTTCGGATCGCCGATGCCCTCGAGGCATCGGGCCGCGCATCCGTCGTCGATCTCGCTCATCATCTGCTCTCGGCCGGAGCGGCCGGACCAGCGTCGCGAATCGTCGCGGCCCTGATCGCGGCCGCCCGGGCCAACATGGAGGCGCTCGCGTTCGGGGACGCGCTGCGCCACATCGCCAACGCCGCGGCGCTGGTCGACGACGCGGGCCGTCTCGAGTTGGCGCGAATGCAGGCCGACGCGTTGCGTGGCGCGGGAAGGGTCGACGACGCGCTCGCCGTGCTCGAAGTGGAGCGGGGGCGCACCGCCGACCGAGACGTCGAGATCGCGCTGCGGCTCCAGCGGGTGCAGCTCCTCAACGACCAGTATCGAGCCGGTGAAGGACTGAGCGACGTCGATGCGCTCGTCGCAGCGGCAGCGGAGGCCGATGACCCGGCGTTGGAGATAGCGGTGCAGCTCGCCCGCGGCCGGGCCCACTACATCCTGTCGCTCGACCAGCCTGCCCACGCCGAAGAGTCCCGTCACGCATACGAAGCCGCCTACCTTGCCGCTGAGCGGCACGGCGACAAGGTGAGCATGGCCCGGGCCCTTCTCCCGACGACCTGGTTCACCGACTACTGGGTCGACTACGGCCCCATAGCCGCGGCAAACAGCGACGAGGCAATCCGGCTGGCAGAGGAGATCGGCGACGAGGATCTCCTGCTCGATGCCCAGTCGGCGGCAATGCACCGAGGCGGGGTCGGCTTCAACCGTCATTCCTCGGAGGAGCTGCTCGCCCGGCTCGAGGCGCGGCGCGACCCCGTGAAGCTCAATGCACATTGTTTCTGGATGATGTGGCAGTACCTGTCACTCGGGCTGTTCGCAGAGTCGATCGCAACGTGCGACCGGGGGATCGAACTCGCCGATCTGATCGGCTCGGCCCCGGTCCAGTACGGCTCGATCAAGGCGATCGCGCTGTCGGAGATGGGGCGCTTCGACGAAGTGGCCGCGGCTATCGATCAGGAGGTGACCGATGACGACCATCCGTTCGGACAGGCGATGGCCTCGTTGGCTCGATCGGTCTACCTGACGCGAGTGGCCGCGTGGGAACCGGCCGCAATCTCGCTGGCTGACACCCTCGAACGGGCCGAGGCGCTGTCCAGGGTCTGGATGCAGTACTGGGCCGGATCGATCCTCGCGGTCGTGACCACCTACCTACGCGAGGGCGGGTGGGAGGCAGCACCCTCGGGACCCTCCGTACTTGTCGATGAGATACCGACGTTTGGTGAATGGCTCGTTGGCCTCACCGCAGCCGAGATCGCCTTCGCAGAACAGCGGTGGGACGACGCGATCACACTCGCTTCCCCGGTGGTCGCGGAAGTTGGTGCCGAGCCGACGCGCGATCAGATGGGTGCCTTTGAACTCCTCGCTCGGGCCCAGCTTGAGCTGGGCGCCGTCGAAGCCGCTGCGGTCTCCGCGAAGCGTGGTCTGGCCGCAGCCGAGCCGGTGGGCTACGACACACTCGTTTGGAAGCTACGGCTGGTGCGGGCGCGAGCCCTCGGCTCGTCGACCGACGAGGCGGAGACGGAGTTTCGAGCGCTGGCCGATCGGATCCCCGACCCCGAGCTGCGATGGTGGTTCGAACGTCAGCATCTCGCGCCACGCCGGACTCGGTAGCCGGGCCGCGTCATCGGCTGAGAGCGTACGGATCGGTCTGGCTTTGGGGACGTCCGCCTCTGGCCGGCTTCGGCGAGCCCATAGAGGATGAGCGGGAGAAACGCTGGGAAAGGAGAGCAGCGATGGTTGATGCACCGCCCCCCGCGGACCTCCCGCCTCCTCCGCCGCCCCTTCCTCAGCCTCGACGAAGCCGAACTGTCTGGATGGTCGTCGCGGCTGTCCTCGCTGGAGCACTCGTCCTCGGTGGGTTGCTGATTTTCATCTTTGGGGAGGACTTGTTCGGGTCCAATGACGGCACCATCGACAGCTACAACCGAGAGGTACTCGATAGCTGTGACCTGCCGGAGGACTCGACCCTGGTGCGCACCTATGTCTTACCCGATGTCGACTCGATCGGAGACCCGGTCAGGACCATGTCGTATGTGTGGGCATCGCCGCGAACCAGTGACGAGGTCGCGGCCTTCTACGGCATCGACGGGCCAGGTATCTGGACACTGGCCTCGGGCGCTGTGTCCTGCAAGTTCGGCCAGCGACCGTCGGTGTTGGTGCTCGATCTCTGGTTGCCTGACCAGGCCGAGCCATTGGATCTCCTCACACAGATTTCCGGGCTCCCTGCCGACGCGAACGACGAGTTCTGGGCCGGACCGGGATCTGAGGTCACCGACGTCGCCCCTCCGCCCGGCGACACCCGGTCGTTCGTCCGGCTGCGGGTCGGCCAGCACGTTGTGAACGGCGTATTCGGACTCGGCGCAGATGACATGGCACCTGCCTGACCTGTTCCTTTTCAGAGAACTCATCACCAAAAGTGTGGATTGGTCGGAGCTGGCCGCTGGCGAGTCAATCCGAGAAGTGGTCGCGGAGATAGGTGAAGGCGGTGATATGAACGCGCCGATTCTGGGCGCCGATCCCGAACGAACAGATGAGCACCTGGTCGGGCTCGGCTGCCGTTTCGATCCTGACCCAGAACTGGCCCGTCTCGTGGTCTCTGGTGAACGGTGCGTCGAACGGGTCGAGCTCGAGTCGCCGCGCGTATTCGACGGCTGATTGGATGTCTCCGTCAGGCGGGTCCTCGCGTTCGATCCACTCACGGATGCGGTTGGCCGCATCCGTCTCCCAGTGGCCGGTCACCGCGGCGAGTACTTGGCCTCGAGCTCGTCGAGCTCACCGGGGTCGGTCGGAACCCACTCGCCTCCCGCTGCCACGGCCGCGACTCGATCACGAACGACGGGCGTGAGGTCGTTATCGTCGGAGAAGAACGCGAGGAGCGAGTCGTGAGGGATGGGCGTGTTTGAACTCGTCGTGTCGTCGCTCTCGGCGAGATCGCGCCATGGGTCTTCGTTGTGCGTCAGCTTGATGAGATCTCTTGCGCTGAGGTGGCCATAGCGGGAAGCAACCATGAACACGATCTCGAGGACGCCAGCGTCGAACGGCTCATGCTCTGTGGGAGGGTCGTACTTCTCCGCCCGCCAGAGTTCTGCCACGACGGGGCCGTTGATCCAGGCCTCAATTGTCTCGGCGAAGGCCGGCCGGCCGTTCCACGCGAGGTGGTGCCCCTGCACGTAGTACAGAAGCTTGTGGATCTTCACGTCTCCGGCCCCGGGCAGCAGCTCTCTCAGGCGCGCGGCGATGGCGGCGGCATGAGTGGTCACGGCATCGACACTAGCCGGGAGGTCCAGATCACGTTGAGCGAACATAGGTCTGATCATGCCTGGAGGCTGTGACAGCCGGGTCCGCTGTGACCGGGTGAACACCTTCGGCCCCGGTCCGAAACTCACCCCACGGTGGACCCGCCCCGAACCCCCTGCACAGCTGATGAAGGAAGAGGTATGGCATATCTATGCTACGGTAATGCCATGACTCGCACGCGTATCAGCACTACGGTCGATCAGGATCTGCTTGAGGACGCGCGAAGTACCGGCGCCGGAGCCAACGATGCGGAGCTCATCGATGCCGCGCTCGCGTCCCTACTCGCCCACTACCGTCGAGTCGATACCGATGAACGCTACGCAAGGGCGTACACAGATCATCCGCCCGACGAGCCCGACGAGTGGGGCGACCTCGCGTCGTTTCGAGACGCGGCCTCCGCCACATGAGCGGCCCGCCCCGACGAGGGGAGGTGTGGTGGTGCGAACCACCGGCGATCGGTCGTCGCCCGGTCGTGGTGCTCAGTCGCGACGCCGCGATCCCTCGCCTTCGTCGTGCGCTTGTGGCCCCGTGCACGACCACGATCCGAGGCCTGCCGAGTGAGGTCTTGCTCGAACCCGGCGACGATCCCGTTCCCCTGCCAAGCGCGGTGAGTCTCGACTCCGTCGAGTCGGTTTCCGTCGCGGTGCTGACCGACCGAATTGGCTCCCTAAGCGGTCGGCGCATGCAGGATGTGTGTGCGGCGCTTGCCGTCGCGACGGATTGCGGATGATGGATCTTCGAGCCCGGCGACCAAGGCCAGCGACTCGTTCTTAGGTCAAGAACCGATGATGACCGGTTCATTGCAGCAGGCTGTCCATGACCCGTTCCTGGCGGAGAAATGGACTGACCTGCTCTGAAGTGAAGGTCACAGGAAGCATTGATCATCACGTCCCACCAGTGCTGGATCTCGAGGGCGAAACTGGGGGATAGGAGATTTCGGGGTGTCGTGTCTCTGTAGGTGAGCGTGTTCTCGGGTTGGCTAACCGTGCTTCGTTGAGCTATGACGGGTCGTATCGTTCAAGCTGGGAGTCGGAATGCGGACCAGGCTCGGGTTTTCGTTGGCGGTGTTGTGTCTGGGGTTTGCTGGGTTGGTGGCGGTGTCGTCGTCTCCGGCGGGCAGTGTGGCCGGGTTTGGTGATGTCGGTGAGAAGGAGTTCTATACCGACGCCGTGCAATGGATGGTCGAGAACACCATCACCACCGGCACCTCGCCCACCTGTTTCTCGCCCGGTGATCCGGTCACCAGAGGACAGGCCGCAGCGTTTATGTGGCGCATGGAAGGCGAACCCCCCGCTGCGCCTCATTCTTTCACCGACATCGTCGCCCCCTGGCAACAAGGCCCGGTGTCATGGATGGCGGCTACCAAGATCACCACCGGCACCACCACTACGACTTACTCGCCCGACGACACACTCACCAGAGGTCAACTCGCTGCTCTGCTGCACCGTCTCGCGGGTGAACCAGCCGCATCAGGTCATCCGTTCACCGATGTCGTCAGGGATTGGCAACAGGTCCCGGTTGCGTGGATGGTGGCCACAAGCCCGGTAATCACTACCGGCACCACCCCCAGCACGTTCTCACCCGACGACCCCGTTACCAGAGGCCAACTCGCCACCTTCTTTCACCGCTACAAAGGTGAACCCCCCGTTGCGATCAACCCCAACCACCCGGCGTTGCCGCCGTGCGCGGGCCAGGTCGATGGTCCAGCGACCTCGGGCGACATGTTTGTCGGTGCCGACAAGTCCCTGATCCAGAACCACGACGGCCAGATCATCATTATCGCGGACGGCATCACCCTCGATTGCGCCGGACACACCGTGACCGGTTCGGGAACCGCCGCAGTTGAGACGGGCATCAACATCCTCAAGCACACCGGTGTCACGGTGAAGAACTGCCACGTTCGTCAGTTCAACGTCGGAATCGGGCTCGACGAGGCAAACGCCAACACCGTAACCAACAACAGCGTCTCGAACGTCAACTCCGGGATCTTCCTGCAGACGTCTGACAACAATTCCATCACCGCAAACAGCGTGACGAGCGCCGGTGACTGGTTTGGCTACGGGCTCTTTGATGGCTCAGACCACAACACCCTCACCGAAAACACCGCATCTACCATCGGCGGACTCGGCTTCATCGTGTGGGCCAGCAACGACAACACACTCAGCGACAACAGCGCGCTCAACGGCATCGGCATCGGCCTCGGCGCGAACGACGGCGCGGCCGGCAACGCCTTCACCAACAACACCTCGTCGGGCAACACCGGCTGGCAGATCGAAGACCAGACCGCGGGAGGCGGGACAAGTGGCACCGCCAATACCTGGACCGCCAACACCTGCATCGGCGGCGGATCCGACCCCTCAGGGCTCTGCTAGAAAGGCGCCGTGAAGCTCCCGGGGTTTCGCGCCGCGCAGATGGGTCTGATCCCCGGAGCCTGAGCCATCACCGGGCTACGGTCCGACACAGGCCCTCTAGGCAGAGGTTGCGTTGATGGCGTTCACGGGTTTCTTCGTGGAATGTGGCGTTCTCCGGTTCCCGGCCAGGCCTCGCTCGACGTCAGCCCAGTGATGCATGGTGTTCGCCGCCCGCCGCTGTACGCGTCGCTCTGGCGCCCATCCCGGCACCGATGTCGACGACCCGTTCTCACGCCTGTGGGTCGACCGATCGGATTCGATATCGCGGCTGAACGTTTCCGCTCTCCGTCGAAGCTCACCTGATGCCCGTGATCAAAGTCGTATAACGCAGCCTTGGGAGACCTGTTCTGTCTTCGAGAACGGATGAGATGGTCTTGAGCCAGAGCCGATCTCTGACCGGTTCTTCGGCGGGGAGCGCGTCGGCGTTCAGCGGGACAAGGGTGAGCGACTGCGGCCGGGTGTTGAGTAGTCCAGCCTGGTCCGTCAGTCTTCAGGAAGTGCGTTTGATGCGAGTTCGACGCTCGCCGCTGACTTCGCGACTGGGAGTCAGGTTTTCGCGGTTCGCTCGCGCAGTTCGATGTTGTCCGTTTCGAGGTCTTGGAGGCGTGCGCTGACCAGGTCTCCGAGGCTGACGAGG
>CAXMSE010000031.1:0-13228 GCA_964196195.1 uncultured Gammaproteobacteria bacterium
GCTCGAGCCATTCGGCCGGAGTCTCGGGAAAGGTGACGTCCCATTGGTCGGCCAGGCGCGCCACGGTTCGGAGCGTGCGCTGGCGCCCCTTGCCCCCGATCACTATCGGGATGCGGTCCTGGACCGGCTTGGGCTCGCACCAGGCGTCGGTGAGCTCGAAGAACCGACCCTTGTGGGTGGTGGTGGTGTTTTGGAGCAGGGAGACGATGACCTCCATGCCCTCCTCGAGCCGATCGGAGCGATCACGGAGCTCACCGAGCGGCATGCCGTATGCGTCGGACTCCATAAAGTTCCAACCCGCCCCCATACCGAGCTCGAAACGGCCGTCGGAGATGTGATCGAGGGTGGCGGCCATATTGGCGGTGACCGCAGGGTGGCGGTGATGCATCCCGTTGACCATGGCCCCGATTCGGATGCGCGAGGTGGCCTGGGCAAGCGCGGCGAGCATGGTCCAGCCTTCGAGGTTGGGACCGTCGTACGGCGGCGCCAAGGGGTAGAAGTGGTCCCAGTTCCACGCCGACTCGAACACCTCAATGTCGTCGGCAGCCCGCCAGATGTCGAGGAATTCGTTCCAGGTGGCGTGGTGGGGTGGGGTCTTGATGGCGTGGCGTCCGGTCATAACGTCTGTTCCAACCGGTCGAGCGTGGTCATGGCGTCGAGACACTGTCGCACCGAAGCATTGGGCTCGCGCCCCTCATCGATCGCCGCGAAGAACTCGCGATCCTGGAGCTCGATCCCATCCATCGACACGTCCACCTGGGAAACATCGATCGGCTCGCCATGGCCGTCGATGAGTTCGTCGTAGCGGGCGATATAGGTGCCGTTGTCGCAGATGTACCGAAAGAAAGTGCCGAGCGGCCCGTCGTTGTTGAATGACAGGGCCAGCGAACACACGGGTCCCGACGCGACGGTGAGCCCAATGGTCATGTCCATGGCGATGCCCAGGTCGGGATGCTCGGGACCCTGCAGGGCGGTGACCCGATCGGCTACCTCGCCGGTCTGGTGCTGGAAGAGGTCGACCGTGTGACAAGCATGGTGCCAGAGGAGGTGATCGGTCCAGGTGCGGGCCTTGCCGAGGGCATTGGTGTTCTCCCTCCGGAAGAAGTAGGTCTCGACAACGAGGTGTTGGAGTTTCAGTTCACCCGCGACGATCCGGTTGTGAACCCACTGGTGGGAGGGGTTGAAGCGGCGGGTGTGACACACCATTGCGGTGAGTGACGACGCATCTGCCACATCGACGAGCCGCTGGGAGTCGGCGAGGTTGTCGGCCATCGGGATCTCGACGAGCACGTGCTTCCCGGCATCGAGCACCTGAATCGCCTGGCCGGCGTGCATCTGGGTAGGGGTGGTGAGGATGGCGGCCTCGACTCCGGGCTGGTGAAGGCATTCGTCGAGGTCGAGCGACCAGTGCCCGATCCCCAGCTCCTCAGCCAAGGCCTCTGTGTCCGCCGGGTTGCCCCCAGCGAGCGAGACCACTTCGACACCATCGATCCTCTCGATCCCCGCCAGGTGTTTGCGGGCGATCGCTCCCTCGCCGGCCATCACGATCTTCATCTGCCCACCTCTCGTGGCTTGATTGGCGACATGATTGTCGACAATAGTCGTGGATCTCCACGGCCTGCGAGCCGGATCGACTCTGCCCAGAGAGACAATGACGCGCACCGACACCATTACCGACGACCTCCGTCAAGACATCCTGAGTGGCGTGTTCCCACCCGGCGATCGGCTGGTGGAGCTCCAGCTGACTCAGCGCTACGACTGTGGACGAGCCACCGTGCGCGGCGCTCTGGTGGAGCTCGCCACCGAAGGACTCGTGGATCGCGAGGCCAACCGCGGTGCGACGGTGCGACGGATCTCGGTGGGCGAGGCAATAGAGATAACCGAAGCCCGAGGGGCCCTCGAGAGTTTGGTGGCATCTCATGCCGCCCGCCACGCAAGTGCCGAGGAACGGGTGGCCCTCCGGTGCGTCGTGGCCGACATGCGTGAGGCGGTGGCGGCAGACAGCACAGCCACTTACGCCGAACTCAATCGGCAGTTCCATCGCCTGCTCCGTGAGATGAGCGGCCATTCCGTTGCGGCCGATCTGGTGGCCAACCTGCGCGACCGCGCCGCCTATCACCAGTACCGCCTTGCGATAATGCCCGGACGCGCTGCCGTTTCCGTTGAGCAGCATGCAGCAATCGCGTCTGCAATCGAGAATCACGACGAGGCCACGGCCGCGGCAGCCATGGACGCCCATCTTCGATCGGTGATCGAGGTTCTACGTCGATGGGGCGACGCCGGTCCGATCTGAATCGCGCCATACTGCCCGGGTATGTCTGAATTCGACGACGAGACCAGCATCGAACTGGTCGAACCCGGGCGCTGGGCGACGCGGCTCTCGAAGTATTGGAACATCGGCGAGAACAGCAACGGTGGCTATGCCCTGTCCCCGGTGCTTCGCGCCCTCCAACAGCTGTCCAGCCAGCCCGACCCGATCACCGTCACCACCCACTTCTTCCGGCCGAGTCAGGGTGATCTCGACGGTGAGGTGCATGCTGAGGTGCTTCGCGCCGGACGCACCCTCACCAGCGCCACCGGCTCCCTCATTCAGGAAGGCAAGAGCCGCCTGACGGTGCTGGCCGCGTTCGGCGACCTCGGCGGCGCCACCGTGTCTGATCGCGACATCACGTCGCCTCCGCCCGATCTCCCCCCGCCCGACGAATGCCTGGTTCGCTCGGGCACCGAACAAGGGATCGATCTCCCGATCATGGAGCGAACCGACGTGAGGGTCAGGCCCGAGCACGCAGGCGCAGGCACCCATCACCTCGCCGAACTCGAAGGGTGGATCCGCTTCGCCGATGGCACCGAGCCCACCGCAATGGCGCTGCCCTTCTTCGCCGATGCCTTCCCTCCTTCGGTGTTCTCACTGATGGGTCGGATCGGCTGGGTTCCCACCGTGGAACTCACCGTTCACGTTCGCCGGCGACCGGCCGTCGGTTGGCTGAGCGCGCGGTTCGAGTGCGACGATCTCCACGATGGTCGGCTCATCGAATCGGGGCGCCTGTGGGACTCCACCGGAGCGCTGGTGGCCCAGAGCCGCCAGATCGGCCTCCTCCTCTCGGACTGAGCGACCCCTGTCTCGCGGTCAGTCGTCGAGGGCATCGATCCATTCGACACCCATGGCTTGGAGCTTGTCCCTCAATCCGTAGAAATCGAGGCCCAGCTCGCCCGCGGCGAGTCTCGAACGCGTCTTTTCCTCATTGGCCAACCGCTCATTGGACTTTCCGAGAGCCCAATCGGCTTCGGTGCGGGCGACCACCACGACCCCATCGTCGTCCGCGCACACGACATCACCGGGATTGACCACCTGCTCACCCAGCCGGATGGGCACGTTGACGGAGCCGGGCGTGTTCTTCACCGTGCCCTGACACGACACATGTTGTGACCATACGGGGAAGCCCATCTCACGAAGGTCAGCGGTATCGCGGACTCCGGCGTCGATCACCAGCCCGCGAACACCTCGCCTCATCAGTGATGTGGCCAGCAAGTCGCCGAACATCCCGTGAGGGGAGGGAGCGGTGCTGGCCACGACGAGAATGTCGCCCGCCGCGCACTGCTCCACCGCGGCGTGGATCATGCCGTTGTCGCCAGGATGGGTGAGCACGGTGACCGCGCAGCCCGCGACCTTCACTCCCTGCTGGATAGGGGTGATGTGGGGGCCGACGTAGCCACGCCGTCCGATGGCTTCGTGCACGGTGGCGGTGCCGACGGCGGCAAGCTGATCGACCACCGCGAGGGGAGCTCGCTCGATGTGTCGGACCACCACGTGGCGAGGACCGTGGGCGTTGGTCATGAACCGTCTCCGAGTCGGGGATAGACGCGTCGGATGTTGCCGTCACAGATCTGCTTGCGTTCGCCGTCGCTGAGGTCGGCGCCGTCGACATAGATCAGGGTGTCGTCGTAGTAGTTGCCGGTGTCGGGGTCGATGCCGCGTACCGCTCCCACCATCTCCGACGCGAAGAGGATGTTGTCGACGGGGACAACAGCGGTGAGCAGGTCGATGCCGGGCTGGTGGTAGACGCACGTGTCGAACCAGATGTGATCGAGGAGCCCATCGAAATCCCAACCCTGATCCTGGGCCATGCCCTTGAAACGGCCCCAGTGGTAGGGAACCGCACCGCCGCCGTGGGGTATGACCCATCTCAGCCCCGGGAAGTCCTTCATGAAGCCTGAAGTGAGCGCCTGCACGAAGGCGGTGGTGTCGGCGCCCAAGTAGTGCGATCCGGTGGTCCAGAAGTTGTCGTTGCAAGAGGTGGACACGTGGATCATGCCCGGCACGTCGAGCTCCTGCATCTTCTCCCACAAGGGCCACCAGTAGCGGTCGTAGAGAGGAGGCCCGGTCCAGAACCCGCCCGTTGGGTCGGGGTTGACGTTGCAGCCGATGAAGCCCATCTCGCCGACACAGCGCTGGAGCTCGCGAACCGAACTGTCGATCGACGCACCCGGCGACTGGGGAAGTTGGGCTACCGGCACGAAGTTGTTCGGGTAGAGGTCACAAACCCGGCGGACCAGCTCATTTTGGTGCTCGCTCCAGAACCGAGACGTGTGCCCGTTGCCGATGTGATGACCCATCCAGCTTGCCCTCGGCGAGAAGATCGTGAGATCGGTCCCCCGCTCGCGTTGGAATTTGAGCTGGGCCCCCTCGACGCTTTCGCGAAGGGCATCGTCGGAGACGTCGATAGTTCCTTTCTGACCGACGTGAGCAGGGTCGGCGGCCACTGCCGCCTTCTGCTCATCACGCCACTCTCCCACCGGCGCGGGCGTAGTGGTGTAGTGCCCGTGACAATCGATGATCAAGGCGTTCGCCTCAGCCTGCTGCACCGAACGCGTCGTTAGCGGCTGCCAGGAAGGCGAGGGTCCGCTGCAAGGCAAGCTCGGCTGAGTCGGGGTGGAAGGATCCCCGCGCGTCGCAGCTGAAACCGTGGCCAGCATCGTCGTAGACGTGTACCGGAACATCGGGATAACGGTCGGCGACTTTCTGCACACCCTCGAGAGGGATCGACGGATCAAGGGCACCGAAATGCAACATGGTGGGTACCTGCGGCGCCTTGTCGATGAACACCGGCACCTGGCCCCCGTAGTAGCCCACTGCTACGTCGACAGGCAGGGAGTGCGCGGCGAGCCAGGCGAGGCTCCCGCCGTAGCAGTAGCCAATCACCGCAACGGGCCCCGTGGGGCTCACCTGGGCGACCGCAGCGGCCATGTCGCTCACAGAGTCGTCCCATTCGAACTGGCCCATCAGCCCTTTCCCTCGCTCGATTCCTGCTGGGTCGTAGTCGAGTTCGACACCCCGCTCGGCCCGGTCGAAGAGGGCGGGCGCGATCGCCCGAAATCCCAGACCAGCGAAGCGGTCGACGACGGACCGTATGTGGGCGTTGACGCCGAAGATCTCCTGGATGACCACTACTGAAGCAACAGCACCCTCGGGGTGGACCTCGTAGGCGTCTAGTTCGTGTCCGTCGGCGGCAACCAGTGTCGGCATCTTGAGTCCCCTATTTGTAGGCCGGATTACTATCACAGATTGTTGACAATCTTGTCGGCAGTCTCGCACGTTGAGCCGTGAACATGTCAACCCGATGCCGTCGACTCCCCAGGAGTACTCTTCGGGAGCGTTGCTCGGAGAACAGGCGCAGAAGGAAGGGTCGAATGGCTGACAGAGCATCCTCGCGACGGGAGATCCCGGGCACGCCGATCTTCGATGGCTCCGCCTCGAGGCGAGGCCTGACCAACTCGACCGCGAGCGAGCCGGCTTCATCAACCGCGAGTTCGATGCCCTGTGTATGGACGCAATCGTCAACGACCCGGAATGGATCGCGAGCCACTCGATCCTCGACCTCGTCGAGAAGGCCAGCTCTCAGGGTGTCGAGGTGATCCAATGGTTGATGATGCGCGGCGCCCTCCTCAGCACGGTCACCGAACTCCACCGCAATTATCACATCCCCATCTCCAACACCGGCGCCGGCCTGATGCTCCTGGAGAACACTCGCTGACCGCCTGACGGTTATGAAAAGAGAGACCCCGTGTCCGACGATTCCCCAACCACACCCACCGCGCCGACGCTCGGGCTGAGACACGCCGTGTTATGGGTGACCGATCCGAGGAAATCGGCGACGTTCTACGCCGAAGCCCTGGGGTTGGTGGTCAAGAGCGACGGCGACACCGCCGTCTTCATGACCTCCCCCGGCTCCGCCACCGACCACGACCTCGGCCTCTTCCAAGCACCGTTGGAGCAGCGTCCCGATCCCCGCCAGATCGGTCTCTACCATCTGGCCTGGGAAGTGGCCACGCTGGCCGACCTGCAGGCTGCCAAGGCCCGGCTCTCCACCATGGGAGCTCTCGTCGGCGAAAACAACCACGGCGTCAGCCGCAGCCTCTACTGCCAGGACCCCGACGGCATCGAGTTCGAGGTCATGTGGGAAGTGCCCGAACACCTCCTCGACCCGCAAGGCACCACCAACACGCCTCTCGATTTCGATGCCGACTTCCAACGCTTCGGTGCCGATGCACCGGGACGGGGCGCCTCCTGAGCACCACCGAGATGGTCGTCATCATCGTGATGTCGACCATCGGGGCTTCAGTGCAGGGGTCGCTCGGGATCGGGCTGGCGATGGTGGCCGGGCCTGCCCTCATCTCCATCGACTCCGGCTTCGCCCCCGGCCCCCTTCTGCTCGCGGGCCAGGTGATCGGGCTTCGTCACGTCATGGCTGAGCGCCGCCACATCGACCGCGCCATCTACCGCAGGTGCCTCTATGGGCTCCCCTTCGGTTTGGCCGCAGGGTTAGCCATCCTCATCGCAGTCGATGAAGGCACCCTCGCGATCATCATCGGGTCGCTCACAGCGGCGGCCGCCGTCAGTCTTCTCGGCGGGGTGAAGATTCCCCGCCATCCGGGCGTGGATGTCACCGCCGGAGCGGTGACGAGCCTGGCCAGCGTGACCGCGGGCTTGCCGGGTCCTGCCATGGCGATTGCCTTCAGCGAACTCGAACCATCGAGGATGCGGGGAACGACTTCCGCCCTTGTCCTGACTCAGGCCGTCGTGGCCTTCGCCGGGCTCGTTCTCACCGACAATTTCGGCATCGACGAATTGGAGCTCACCACCTGGCTTCTCCCCGGCGTGGTGCTCGGCCTTCTCGCGGCCCGAACCGTTCGGGGCTATGTGGATCGGAGCTGGTTTCGCACCGCTGTACTCACCATGGCCTTGGTCGGAGGTGTGGCCCTCGTTGCCCGCGAGCTGCTCTGACCCACCTGTGCAACCCCACCCCTGTTGGAGTCACCCCAGCGTGACGGTGTAGAGGTCATCGGCCACCACCAATTCGCCTTCGAACCCGCCGGAACGGATGTCGTCGACGAACACCTGACGCTCCTCATCGGTGGCAGGCGCCGGAATCAGGTGGGTGAGCACGAGCGTGGCTACCTCGAGCTCGCGTGCCTGGGCCCCGATCAGTCGCGTATCGGCGTGGTAGTCGAGTATGAACCGCCGAGATTGGGGCAGGGCTTCGATCTCCTCGAAACGCATCGCTTCATAGATCAGCACATCGGCTCCGGCCGCCAGTTGGGCGACCTCGTCGCACACAATCGTGTCGCCGCTGATCGCCACCACACCGTCGGGAGTGTCGACACGGAACCCCACCGCGGGGTGCACAGGCTCGTGGCGCACCCTCCCTGCGCTGACCACCACGTCGCCGCCCCCCTCGCGGCCGCTCCGCCACACCTCGGTGGGCTTCGAGGGGAGGTCGAAGCCGATGATCTCGATCTCGGGCTCGTCGGTTCGGCCCGAATGGGCGAGACGCACTTCGATATCATCTCGCCAGGCATCGAGCATCTCGCTGAGGAAAGAAACCGACGGACCGGCCGGTGCGACGATCGGCAGCGGAGGCATCGAGTGGGTTCGGTCCATCACCCAACGGGTGAGAACCAGATCCTGAAGCCCGGTGAGGTGGTCGCTGTGGTGGTGGCTGACGAAGACCGCGTCGAGGTCTGTGGGCCAGAGTCCCGCGCCTGCCAGCCTCTGCACGGTGGAGCGGCCGGCATCGAACTGCACGGCGACCTCGTCGTGCTGAACGAGGACTCCCGGCCCGGCCCGATCAGCGTCGGGGATCGGGCAACCGGTTCCGGTGATGGTGGTGGTGGTGGTCATGGTGTCAGTACTCGCGTATCCGGTCTGTTACTCGCAGGTCGGCGAGCCACCGAAATCCGGGGCTCGCTTCTCGCGGTGGCTGGCCAGACCCTCGGCGACGTCGGGCCCCTCGAAACCGATGAATTCATAGGCCAGTGAAGCATCGAATGCGGGCTCGAACATGCGGTAGGCGTGGTTGAGAGTCCTCTTGGTCCAGCGGATCGCCTGCTGGGCGCCGTCGGCCAGTTCACGGCTGACGGCGAGGGCCTCATCGAGTACCTGGTCGTCGTCGACGCAGAGAGACACCAGGCCGATGCGCTCAGCTTCTTCACCCGAGAGATCGCGACATGTGAGCAGGTAGTACTTCGCCTTGGCCATCCCGCACAGCATCGGCCAACAGATGGCGGCATGGTCGCCGGCGGCGACACCCAGCCGGGTATGACCGTCGATGATGCGGGCATTGCGACCCACCACCGACACATCGGCCAGAAGTCCGGCGACAAGACCGGCACCGACGGCCGGGCCCCACATCGCGGAGACAACCGGTTTCGAGCAGTTGATGACGTTGAGCACGATGTCGCGCGCCTCTCGCAGCACCCTCAGTTTGGTGGCGTAGTCGTTGCGTATCGATTCGATCAGGTCGAAGCTCCCGCCCGAGGAAAAACCCTTGCCGGCCCCGGCGAGCAGGGCTACACGAACCTCGGGATCGCGGTCGATGGTCAGCCACACATCGGCGAGTTCTCGGTGGGTGTCGGAATCGACTGAGTTGAGCCCGGGACCCTCCATCGTGAGCTGGAGAACCCCGTCGGCTGGGTTCGCGAATGTAAGGCCCGGGAAGACCTCGATGTATCTGTCGATCATGATGATGTCTCCTGTGATCGCGTGGCCTCATGCCACGCCGATAAGCACCGAGTCGCGGAGACGAATCGGCATTGCAGACTCGACAGTAGGCAAATTGCTCACGGAGAGGCACAATTGACCGCCTTGTGGAGAGGAAAACATGACAATGGCGGAGACCGATGACGAGGCGGTGAAGAGGAAGGTTGCGGGCTTCGCGACCGACTTCGACAAGATCGTCGCCAGCATCGAACAGATCATGAAGGGCAAGCCCGAAGTCGTCGAGCTGGCCGTCACCTGCATTCTCGCCGACGGGCACCTCCTCATCGAAGACGTGCCCGGGGTCGGAAAGACCTCTCTGGCACGGGCCCTCGCCGAGACGATCGACGGGACCCTCCAGCGAATCCAGTTCACCCCCGATCTCTTGCCCAGCGATGTCACCGGCGTGCAGATCTGGAACCGCTCCACCGACACGTTCGAGTTCCACGAGGGGGCGGTGTTCGCCAACGTGGTGGTGGCCGATGAGATCAACCGCGCCTCACCGAAGACCCAGTCGGCCCTGCTCGAAGTGATGGAGGAGCATCAGGTCACCGTCGACGGATCCCCCCGCCTCGTGCCCGAGCCCTTCGTCGTGATCGCCACCCAGAACCCGATCGAGCTCGATGGCACCTACGAATTGCCGGAGGCGCAACTCGACCGCTTCCTCATGCGCCTTCACATCGGATATCCCGACGCGCATTCCGAGATGGCTATCCTCGATCAGCACGAGAAGCGTTGGGATCGCTCCGAACTCATGCCCGTCATCGACACCACCCGGTTCAATCGCATGACCCGAATCGCCGACAGTGTGCACGTCGGCTTGGCGGTGAAGGAGTACCTCGTCGCAGTCACCGGCGCCACCAGAGACCACCCGGCTGTTCGCATCGGCGTGAGCCCCCGCGGGTCGATAGCCCTAGCGAGCTCCGCACGGGCCTGGGCCGCCGCCAACAGCCGCCACTTCGTCACCCCCGACGATATTCGCATGCTGGCGCCCCACGTGCTTCCCCATCGGATAATTGTCACTCCCGAGGCCGAACTCCGGGGCATGACAAGCATCGCGGTCGTAAACGAGATACTCGCCGAGATCCCGGTGAACGAAACCGAGCGAAGCTGAGATGACCCCCGCCGGGCGCTCGACCCTCGCGGCCGGCCTGGTGATCATCATCGGGGGGCTCCTCACCGGCTACCCGGCCCTCACCTCGATGGGAGCATCGTTTGTTATAGCGGTGGCGATCGCCCTCACCGTCGTCACCCGGCGGGCCGACATCACCAGCACCCGGAGAGTCCGTCCCGAGCGCGTCATGGCCGGTGATGAAGCCAGGACTGAGCTCACGGTCACCAATCGCGGTCGCCGCACCGCTGGTGCCGGAACCATGCAGGAGCGGATCGGCAACCGGCAGGTGGCGATCGAGCTGCCCCCGCTCGAGCCGGGCGAATCCGTGGTGATCGATCACGTTCTCCCCACCGATCGTCGGGGTGTATTCGCCATCGGGCCCCTGATCGTCAACCGAGGCGATCCACTCGGCCTGGCCCGTCGCGGCGACGAGTCGTCGGAGCAGGGCCGGCTCATCGTGCACCCCCTCAGCCATGCTGTGTCTCCTTTCCCGGTAGGACTTCGCCGCGACATGGACGGCATCCCTTCCGGTGAGGGCGCGGAGGGAGGCGTCACCTTCTCCAGCCTCCGCGAGTACGTACCCGGTGACGACCTGAGGCTCGTGCACTGGCGCTCCTCAGCTCGCGTCGGTGAGCTCATGGTGCGCCGCAACATCGATGTGCACCGGCCCCGCATGAGCGTCATCCTCGATGTGAGTGAAGACGTCTATACCGAAGAGTCGTTCGAGGACGCGGTCCGCGCCGCGGCAAGCATCGTGCTAGCCGCAATCACCCGACGCTTCCCGTTCACGCTTCACACCACCGACGGGGGTGTGGTCGACGGCCGGTCGTCGCAGCTCGCGGTGATGGATTTCCTGGCTTCCGTGCAGCCCAAACCTCAGCCCGGCTCCAGCATCGGGCGAGCTGCACTCGAGGCCAGCCGCGGTCCGACGGGCCTCTCCTGTGCCACCATCACGGGTCGAGCCGACGCCGACGCGCTCGCGAGTCTGGGGCCCCTACGCCACCGCTTCGATCAGCTCACCATGGTGCGGATGGGCAGTGCCGAAAGCTCCCGGGTGTACGAGGTGGGCGGAGCGGTGCTCATCAACGCGGCCACGAGTCTCGACTTCGCAGAAGCATGGAACCGGCGGGTGAGGCAATGAGAGGGAACCGGCGGGTGACGCCATGAGATGGCGCCCGGCTCCCACCACGGCGATCGCGGCCGTTACCACCGTCGCCCTCGCCCTCATCCCCTTTCGCGAGGTGTTCCAGGGGACTGGCTGGGCCTACCGGATCATCCTCGGCACCCTCCTAGCAGCCAGTATCGCCACCTTGCTGGAGTCGATCCGATGGCGACCATCGGTTCCGGTGACTGCCGCGATCACCGCGACCGGCGCGATCCTGTGGTCGCTCGTGGTGATGGCCGAGAGCTTCCGACGCGCTCCCTTGTCGACCGAGCCGTGGGGCGATGTCTGGACCGGCCTGTTCCACGGTTGGAGCGCCCTTCTCGACGATCAGGTGCCCCTCCGCGACGCCCCCAGCGCCGAGATCTTCGTAGGCATCGTTGCCTGGGCTGTCACCGCTCTCGCCGTTCACCTCGCGGCGCGTCGCAACACCGCCCTCGCCGCGATCGGCGGAGCATCCGTGGTCTTGTGGCTGTCGGTCGCCGCGGCGCTGCCCAGCGGACTCGCCCACGCCGCGGTAGGCGCCACGGTCGGATGCGCGGCCCTGGTAATGATCGCCACCACAACCAGGGCGTCCGACGACCGCTGGCGATCCGGGCGCGTCGTGTCGCTGCTGCTCGTGATCGGCACCGCTGGCCTCGTTGCCGCCGTGGTCGGGCAGACGGTCACCCGGGTGGGGGCCGAACCAACCGATCCCAGGGCAAGCCGCGACATCACGGTCGTCGACGCCGAGGTACCGGACATCCTCGCCCGGTTCTCTGCCAGTCTCGGCGATGATTCATCGGTACTCACCGTGGAATCGAGCAGCGGTGAGCAACTTCCCGAACTGCGTCTCCGCCTCCAAGTCTACGACGTTCATGACGGTGAGCGCTGGTTACCCTCCACCGAGTTTCGAGACGTGGCCGCGTTTCCCCAGGCAAGCGTGCTCCCGCCCGGCGAGCTCGTCCGCCTCCAGATCACGGTCGCGGCCCTCGATGGTCCGTGGGTGCCGCTCCCCGACCGCCTCGTGGGAACAGACCTCACCGACATCAGGTGGAACGAGTCCACCCAGACCGCTCTCGCAAGCAGCACTCTCAGGCGCTACGTCGTGACCGGCACGGTGGTGGGCCGCACCGGGCTCGAGGGTCTCGACGGTGCCCGCGACGAGGTCGATCCCATCTACACCGAACTTCCCACCGCCCTGCCCGAGTCCATCAGGGCGGCCGCCCAGGCCACCGCCGGCGCCTCACCCGACGCGATCACCGCGGCCGACGCCCTCACCACCCTGGTGAACGACCTCGGCCGTGACGACAGCGTGGCCCCGGGCCACTCCCTGGCCCGCCTGCGTGACGACCTCGAAAAGCTCGAACCCGCCGGGGTGGAACAGCTCGCATCCATCCATGCTTTGATGGCAAGGTCGCTCGGCTATCCGGCCAGGGTCGTGGTTGGCTACATCGCCAACCAGAGCTCGGTGACCGCCAGCGACCTTCATGTATGGACAGAGCTCGCGTTCCCCGACATCGGCTGGGTCGCGTTCGACCCCGTCCCTCGACAGAACCAAGGCCCGTCGGAAGGCGACCTCGAAACGAACGCCACCAGCACCACCATCCCCGAGGACACCGTGGTCGAGGCTCGCGCCTTGCCCCGTCAACTCGAGCCAGACGGCAGCACTGACAGATCCGACTTCGCCCAGGACGACGAGCAGCCCTGGAACGATCCCAGCACCATCCTGGTCACTCTGCTCGTTGTGGCGTTGCTGACCTTGCTGTCCGGTCGGGTGATCCGCCGCCGGGTACGGCGATCGCATCGCGACTTCCAACCCCGCATTCTCGGGGCCTGGGCCGAGCTGGTCGATCGCATGCGGGAGGCTGGAGCGCCGGTGGCCAAAACCACCACCGTCAACGACATCGTGTACATGGCCGCCCAGATGGACCCTGAG
>CAXMSE010000032.1:0-65075 GCA_964196195.1 uncultured Gammaproteobacteria bacterium
CACGATGTCGTTGGCCCAGGCCGAAACGCTGCCTCGGTTGATCAACGGGATCACCGATCCACTCGAAGAAGAGACGATGTCGTTCATCGCGATGACGATCCCGTCACGTGCTGGATCATCCAGCGGCGTGGCGGCCAACTCTTCCCAGAGAGCGTCGAGTTCATCGCTAGCCAAACGGACGATGTTGTTACCGCCCCAGTTGGTAATGGAGTCACTGATCTCACTGGTTCGGTAGCCACCCAGGTAGGACTGAGCGTCCGGCCCGACGGAGTTGTTGGTGAACATCTCGATATCGACCTCGAATCTCCAGATCGACACCGGGCTTGCGTTGGTGCCGTCGAAGAAGAGACCGGCATCCTCGTTGCGCATGTTGACATCGATGCCGATGTCCTCCCAGTAGCTGTTGATCAGGTCCTGGTTGGACTGGCGCACGTTGTTGGTGGAGGTGACATAGTCCCATGACAGCGGAGTGCCGTCGGGGAGTTCACGCACACCATCACCATCGGTGTCGAGGTAGCCAAGATCCTCATCGAGGATCCGATTGGCTTCGTCGACGTCCTGCACGAGGCAATAGTCGTTGTTGGTCGAGTTCTGACTGCCGACCGGCCAAATGTTGCACGTGGGTTCGCCATTGGCTCCATAGCCGACCGCGACCAGTTCGTCGCGGTTGATGGCAATCGACAGCGCACGAGCCAACAACGGGTTCTCGAAGAAGAACGGGTTGGGGTTGGTGCCATCGGAGTAGTCCGACGGCGGAGTGCCGCGCGGATCCGTCTGGTTCAGGTTGATGTGCTCAACACTGGAGTTGAACCCGACTGCCACTCGACCGTTGCCTGCAGCTTCCATCGGGCCCAGAAGTTCGGGAGCCACCTGGAGGTTCCATGCGTAATCGGCTTCACCGATCTCGAGCACCGAACGAGCCGAGGCCTCGGCGTCGCCGCCACCCTTGATCGTAACGGTGCCGAAGAAGGGCTGGCCATCGGCGTTGCCGCGGTACAGCGGGTTGTACTCATAGAGCACCGTGTCTTCGGGACGAAGCTCGGTGACCATGTACGGGCCGGTGCCGACCGGGGCGAAGTTCTGCTCGGTGCAGGACTTCGCAGCGTCTCCCTGGCACTCAGCGAACTGGGCGCGCTGGATTACCGGGTTCGTCGCTCCGACGTAGGGCTGGAACGGGAACGGCTGCGGTGCGTCGAACGTGACCTTGGTAGTCAGCTCGTCGATCGCTTCCACCGACACAACCGTGGTGTACGCGTCTGCGGAACAACCAGTGAGTTCATCGGTGCAGTATTCCCAGCTGAACACAACGTCGTCGGACGTGACAGGAGTGCCGTCGTTCCACAACAGACCCTCTTGCAAGGTCCAGGTGATCTCGGTGAGATCAGCGGAGATTCCGCCATTGGCGGCGGTGGGAATCTCTGCGGCGAGAGCCGTCAGAATCTGACCCTCCGGGCCCCACCATGCCATGGGCTCGAGCACGAGCGAACTGGCCTGGATGTCTTTGGTACCGGTGGACAGATAGGCGTTGGCCTGTGAGGGAGCTTGCCACTGCAGGAGTAGCAGCTCTCCACCCTGACCCGCCGTAGACGCTGCAGCGTCGTCGCCACCGTCGTCGACGGCATCATCACCGTCATCAACGGCATCATCACCGTCATCGACGGCATCGTCACCGGCATCATCAACGGCGTCGTCGCCAGCTGATGTGTCACCGGCGTCACCGTCGTCGTCGCCGCAGGCTGCAGCGAAAAGTGTGAACACTGCAAGCAGTGCTAAAAGTTTCAACTTCATACTCTCGGTTCTCCCTCCTAGGTCGGTCTATTGACCGATGGGGCCGTCATGTTAGGGGCTGATTAACGGGTTTGCTAGTGACCCCGCCCGCGTGGACGGGTCGTCATCCCCTGATTTGCTGAATTTTGTGCCGTTGGACCTTCACCAGCCGGGTGTGTCCGCGAAATGGCAGGAGACCCAATGGCCGGGTTCGATTTCTCGCCACTCGGGTATGTCCTGTGAACAGCGCTCCTGGGCCACGGGGCAACGGGTGTTGAACCGGCAGCCGGGGGGTGGATTGCTCGGACTGGGAATGTCGCCCTCGAGGATCACCCGAGGCCTAACCGCCTCGATCACCGGGTCGGGCACGGGAACCGAGGAATGCAAGGCGCGGGTGTAGGGGTGCTTCGGATCATCGTAGAGGGTCTCTACGGGAGCTAGCTCCACCAGGGTGCCGAGATACATCACTGCCACACGGTCGGCGATGTGACGGACCATGCTCAGGTCGTGAGAGATGAAGAGGTAACTCAGCTCGAGAGAGTTCTGAAGGTCTTCGAGCAGGTTGACCACCTGGGCCTGAATCGACACGTCGAGAGCGGCGATGGGCTCATCACACACGATGAACTCGGGGTTGAGCGCAATTGCTCGGGCGATTCCGATGCGTTGGCGCTGGCCGCCGGAGAATTCATGGGGATAGCGGTTGGCGTGGGTGGGATCAAGCCCCACCAGGCTCAACAGCTCCTCGACCCGTTCCTTGCGTTCGCGACCCCGAGAAGCCTTGTGCTCGAGCAGGGGCTCGCCGATGATCGACGCAACCGTCATCCTCGGATTGAGCGAGGCATGAGGGTTCTGGAAAACCATCTGCATACGGGGTCGCAGCTTGCGCACCTGCTGGTTCGACAGCTGGGTGATGTCCTGGCCATCGAAGGTGACACTGCCATCGGTGACTTCCTCGAGCTTCAGGATCGCCCTTCCGGCGGTGGACTTGCCCGAGCCGCTCTCGCCGACAAGGCCCAGAGTCTCGCCGCGGTAGATATCGAAACTCACGCCGTCGACGGCGCGCACCGAACCGACCTCCCTACGGAAGACCCCCTTCATGATCGGGAAGTACTTCTTCAGGTCGGTGACGCTGACCAAAGGCTTCTCTTCGGGTTCGGCCGGAGAGTCGGCCCCCTTCGTGAATTCAGCCACCATTGCGAGCCACCCCCTCACGTGTGTCCCACCAGCAGGCCACCCGGTGTTCGGGTCCGACCTCCTCGAGCTTAGGAACTTCCTTGACGCAGCGTTCGTGCACGTATGGGCAACGGGGAGCGAACGAACACCCTTTGGGGGCGGCGTACATGCTGGGAGGCTGACCCTCGATGCTGTGCAGCTCCTGGCCCTTCTGGTCGAGCCTCGGGATGGACTCCAACAGACCCTGGGTGTAGGGATGTTCGGGTTGGCCGTAGAGACTCCTCACCGGCGCCTCCTCCACGATCTGGCCTCCGTACATCACCAGAACACGGTCGGCGAGCCCGGCTATGACCCCAAGGTCGTGGGTGATCCAGATCACCGCGGTGTCGAGCTTCTCGCGAAGATCTCTCACGATCTCGATTATCTGTGCCTGGACCGTGACGTCGAGCGCGGTGGTGGGTTCGTCGGCGATGATCACCTTGGGTGAGCAGGCGAGGGCGATCGCGATCATCACCCGCTGGCGCATGCCTCCTGAGAGCTCATGGGGGAAGGCCCTCACCCGCTGGTCGGCGTCGGGGAGACCCACCATGGTGAGCAGCTCGGTGGCCTCGGCGCGTGCCTCCTTCGCGTTCATGTCCTTGTGGAGCCGGAGCGACTCCTCGATCTGGCGACCCACTGTAAACACAGGGTTGAGTGAGGTCATCGGGTCCTGGAAGATGAAGCCGATCTTGCCGCCGCGCACCTTTCGGAGCTCATCGAGGCTGATGTCGAGGAGGTCCTGGTCGTCGAACATGGCTGTGCCGTCGGTGATCTCGCCCGGGGGCATCGGGATCAGGCGAAGCAGCGACATCATGGTGACGCTCTTGCCCGAGCCGCTCTCGCCGACGACACCGAGGAACTCGCCGGCCTGAAGGTTGAAACTCACATCGTTGACCGCATGAACCACGCCGTCCTGAGTGTGGAATCTCGTCGTCAGACCCGAGACGTCGAGGATGGGTCGATCCGTGATCAATGTGATTCCACCCGTGGTGTGAGCTCCAACATGGCTGCGCAGCCTAGCCGCGTGAGCCGCGCTGAGGTATACAAACCTTGTCGGCTGAGCCTACGCGATCGAATCGCACCGATCAGCGCCCGTCCGGCTCGATAGTCTCCATCCGATGAATCGGGACTCGGTGGAGCGAAGGCGGGCGTCGGTACCGCCCATTCGGTACCCCGATGAGTTACCCATCACCGCACGCCGCGATGAGCTGCTGAGGACCATTGGCGACAACCAGGTGGTGGTGGTTGCCGGCGAGACCGGTTCGGGCAAAAGCACCCAGATCCCCAAGATCTGTCTCGAACTGGGTCGCGGCGTGGAGGGCCTGATCGGCCACACCCAGCCTCGCCGCATTGCAGCGCGTTCGATCGCAGAGCGCATCGCCAGTGAGATCGGCACCACAGTCGGGGGGCTCGTCGGCTACACGGTGAGGTTCACCGACGAGGTGAGTGATCAGACTCTCGTGAAGCTGATGACCGACGGAATCCTCCTGGCCGAGATGCAACGCGACCGCGAGCTCCGTCGTTACGACACGATAATCATCGACGAAGCCCATGAGCGCAGCCTCAACATCGACTTCCTGCTCGGCTATCTCCGCCGCCTGCTTGATCGGCGCCCCGACCTCAAGGTGATAATCACCTCCGCCACGATCGACACGGCTCGCTTCGCCGCTCACTTCGCCGATGCTCCGATCGTCGAAGTAGCGGGACGCACCCATCCGGTGGAGGTGCGCTATCACCCCCTGGGCGATCCCGACGACCCGGACGCTCCCGTTCTCGACCAGACCGAAGGCATTGGTCGTGCCGTCAGGGAACTCCTCAGAGACCAGCCCGATGACATCCTTGTCTTTTTGTCCGGTGAGCGTGAGATCCGCGACGCCGCAGACCATCTCGGCGAGCTCCGCCTGCCCGAGCTCGAGGTGCTGCCGCTGTACGCCCGCCTCTCCCCTACCGAGCAGCAAAGGGTTTTCGCGCCCCACCGCAATCGTCGGGTGGTGCTGGCCACCAATGTGGCCGAGACCTCTCTCACGGTGCCCGGCATTCATTCGGTGATCGACACCGGCACTGCCCGGATCTCACGATTCAACCGCCGCACGAAGGTGCAGCGCCTGCCGATCGAGGCCGTCTCGCAGGCCTCCGCTGAGCAGCGGGCCGGCCGGTGTGGTCGGCTCGGACCCGGCGTTTGCATCCGCCTGTACGCCGAGGACGACTTCGACAACCGGCCCGAGTTCACCGAACCGGAGATTCAGCGCACCAACCTCGCCTCGGTGATCCTCCAGATGGCCTCCCTCGGCCTCGGCGAGGTTGAGTCGTTCCCCTTCGTCGACCCACCCGATCACCGGGCAATCCGTGATGGCATCCTCCTGCTCGAGGAGCTCGACGCGGTCGACCCGACTCGGGAGGGCACCCATCGATGGCTCACCCCGCTCGGGCGTCAGCTCGCGGCCATCCCTGTCGACCCTCGTCTCGGCCGGATGCTCCTCGAGGCCGACGACCATGGCTGCGTGGCTGAACTCCTGGTGATCGTGTCGGGTCTATCGATCCAGGACCCGCGGATCAGGCCCACAGGAGTCGGGAGTGGAGCAGCACAGCAGAGAGCCGTGGAGTGCCACGCCCGTTACACCCATGAGGATTCCGACTTCCTGTCCTACCTCCAATTGTGGAAACACGTCCGCGCCGAGCGGACGGCTCGGTCGGGCAATGGCTTTCGCCGCATGTGCCGCGACGAGTATCTGCATTACCTCCGGATTCGCGAGTGGCAAGATGTTCACGGCCAGTTGAGGAGGGTTGCGACCGACCTTCGCCTACGCGTCAACGACAACCCGGCCGACCCCGATTCGGTGCACCAGGCCCTCCTGGCAGGTCTGCTTTCCCATGTCGGATTCCTCGACTCGGAAAGGCGCGACTATCGAGGCGCTCGCAACGCACGCTTCGTGGTGGCGCCCGGCAGCGCCCTGAAGAAGCGAACCCCCAAGTGGGTGATGGCCGGTGAGCTGGTGGAGACAAACCAGTTGAGAGGGCGCGTGGTGGCCCCAGTCAATCCCCAGTGGCTGGAGCGGTCGGCCTCGCATCTACTGGCATGGAGCTACAGCGACCCCTGGTGGAACTCCCAACGAGGCTCGGCCATGTGCGACGAACGAGCGTCTCTCTACGGGCTCCCCGTGGTTCCCAACCGGGCGATAAATGTGCACGGGGTCGAACCCGGCTTGGCACGCGAGCTGTTCATCCGCCACGCCCTCGTCGAGGGCGACTGGGATACTCACCACCGCTTCTCGGAGCACAATGCCGAGCGGGTGGCCGAGGTCGCCCAGCTCCAACTCCGCCTGCGCCGCGACGACCTCCTGATCACCGACGATGCCCTCGCCGAGCTCTACTCATCGCGGCTGCCTGATGAGATCGTGTCGGTGCGCCATTTCGATCGCTGGTGGAAGCGCCACGGGGCCGACAATCCTTCCCACCTGGACTTTCGCGTCGAAGACCTGATCGATCCCGCGCTCGGGCCGATGTCAGCTGATGATTTCCCCGAGTCCTGGGCCTACGGCGACCTCGACCTGGAGCTGCACTACGAACACGATGCGGCGAGTCTCACCGATGGGGTCACCATCGATGTCCCCCTCGACGCTGTCAGCCGTATCGACTCCCGGCGATTCGACTGGCTTGTCGCGGGCCTCCGTCGCCAGCTGGTCACCGAACTCCTGCGCACCCTTCCGAAGCCGATCAGGCGGCTCCTGGTGCCGATCCCTGCGACAGTCGACACGATCCTGCCCGGTCTCGACCCCGACTCCGACGACACCTTGCTCGACCAACTCCGCGACGAGGTCGTGCGAATGTCGGGCGAAGGGGTGCTTCGAAGAGACTTCAGGCCCGAAGATCTAGACACCCATCTTCGTCCTCATTTCCGCATCGTCGACCGGGGCGAATCGATAGCCGAAGACGACGATCTCGACCTTCTCAAGCGCCACCTGCACGAGCAGGCACGAGAACTGCTCAACGAGACGAGCCATGAGCTCGAAACGACCGGGCTCACATCGTGGACGATCGGCGAGCTTCCCCGGTTGGTCGAGTCGTCGGGCCTCGGTCAGCTGGTTCGCTCCTACCCCTCACTCGTCGACGAGGGTGAATCGGTGGCCGTGCGACTCCTCGCCACCGAGGCAGAACAACACGACACGATGTGGGTGGGCACTCGGCGGCTCCTTCTGCTCAACCGACCGGCTGTGGCGTCGGTATTGAGATCCCTGCTCACCGACGATGTGAAGTTCGCCATCATCGGGGGTCCGTATGAGTCCCCCGGTGCCTGGTTCGAGGATTGTCTCGTGGCGGCCACCGACGAACTTCTCCACCGGTTCGGGGGTCCGGCGTGGGACACCGACTCGTTCCAGCGCTTGCTCGGCTCGGTTCGAGAAGCTCTCCCCGAAGCAGTAATGGAGGTGGCCAATTCCGCGATCGACGTGCTGGTGTCGGCTCGCCGGCTGCGCCGCCTGCTCGACAACACGAGTGCCCAACCTCTTCAAGACGCGGTAGCCGACATGGCTGCTCAGCTCGACAGGCTGGTCCATCCGGGGTTCATCGCCGGCGTGGGTGCTCATCGTCTCGATGATGTCGACCGCTACCTACGGGCCGCATTGTGGCGCGGCGAGCGTCTGGCGTCGTCTGTCGCCCGCGATCGGGACCGGATGACGAATATTCGCCGGCTCGAGGCGGCTCACGACCGACTCACCGACGCCCATGGTTGGTCGCCCCGGCTGGAAGCGCTCGTATGGCAGCTCCAGGAGTTGAGGGTGAGCCTCTTCGCCCAGCAGGTCGGGGTCGAGGGAACCGTGAGCGTGAAGCGCCTCCGGGAGGCGATCGACGACACTGAACGCGCCCTCGGCTGACCAGCGCCATGCGGAATCGCTTCAGGAAACGTCGAGCACCAGCGCCTCGAGGGTGAGGCTTTCGAGTTCGCCGGCCCCTGCCGCGATCGCCTCCACCGTTGTCTTCCAGGTGCGCCACGCTCCCCCGTTGTCTCGAACGATCCCTTCCAGGGCGACAACCAGTCCCATCACCTGGGCGGGGCGAGCCAGGTCGAGATGGCCTCGCCTAGTGGTGCCATCTACTTCCGCGCCCGGCCCCGTAAACCAGGAGCCGGGTCCGGTGACGCGCTCCACCACCAAGCGCAATTCGATCAGATCGTTCGGCCCCGACACCACCGTGGGACCACGGGAACCTCCTGTCGCCACGGTCTCATCGACGGTGGCGCTCGGGCGGAGGTCGGTGGCACCGAACTCGGCCACCAGGGCCCCGACCGGGTCGGCGCGGCCCACGAGTTGGGTGTAGGCGCGCCGAGCGCGGGCCCAGTCGGCGCTGGTACTCAGGCGGCCTTCTCCAAGATGTGGATGCCACAAGCCGAGCCGAGCCCGATCACGTGGGCGAGGCCGACCTGGGCTGAGGGCATCTTGGCGGCCATGGGATTCTCCGGCTCATGGTGTGTCGAGATCCCACCGTAGTCATGCCACTATGTGAACGCACGCTCACATCCCAGGCCTCACCAGGCGCCCCGGTGCACAATCGCGTCGAGCGTCGGGTGCCGACGACCCGCCGATTCCGACCGGCGATGAGGCGCCGGGTGACCGATGGCGATGGCGCCCAGGGCGCGACGATCACTCGGTACCCCAAACTCTTCACGCACCGCAGCCTCATGGTCGAACAGGCCGAAGAGTAGGGCACCGAGTCCTTCGGCCTCAGCCCCGAGAAGCAAGAGCATGGCAGCCGCTCCCCCGTCGACGAACCAGTACGGCACCGACCACGCTTGCTGACCTGCCCCCAGGCCCGTGTGGGCCTTGTCTCTCTCGGAGTAGCGATCCACATAGGCTGTCGGATCGAGCCACGGCACGAGGAGCACCGGTGCGTTGAGAAGCTCGGGCCAGGGGAACGAGGAACGACGCGGCTCTGGAAGGGTGACGTCCCAATACCGGGCGGTCTGGGTCGAACCCTCGAGCACGAGGAACTCCATCGCAGCCGTGTTGCCCGCCGATGGGCCGTGTCGAGTGAGGGCCAGGAGTCGGTCGACAACATCGGCAGCCACCGGCGCATCCGTGAACGCCCGCGTCATCCGTCGACGGCGGGCTAACTCTGAATAGTCCGACATCGGCCCGCTCCCGCGGGGCCGGCTCAGAGGAGCTTCTCGAGGTCCTCGGCCATCGCCCAACCGAATGCGATCAGGGTGTCGCCCTTGGGCTTGTCGAGATCGTCGAACTGGGCGGCAACCTCGGCCGAGATCTTTTCGGGTTTGGCGCTGCAGTGGTCGAGTACGACGGCCTGATCGCCGTCGCCGCGAACGGTGAACGCACGGTCTTCGTAGACGCTCGCGCCGATTCCGAAGCGCTTGGCGAGGCGACGCCCCCACGCGCGCTCTTCACCCGATGCCTTGTGGTCCGGGCGGGGCACGATGTCGTCGAGTGCCTTGTAGGCCTCGAAGGCACCGGGGTCGTTGATCTGGGAGCCCACCAGCACATCCTCATCGGGAAAGGCCAGAACCGAGCGCCTCATCTGATCGGTCATGATCGCCCTCAGGACCGTGTCGCGCTTGGTGTTGCGACAGATATGGCCGGCACCGATCAGCACGCTCGGCGTACCTCCGATGCGCTCGAGGGTGCAGAACGAGAAGCCGCGGACCTTGCCGCCCTCACTGGCTACGGTGCAGAGAACCCATGCCTCAGCCTGCTTCGACAGGAGACCGACTTCGAATGCGTTGGGGGAATCCGCACACAGGTCGGCCATCTCGGCCAGCTCGGCATCACTGAGGGCTGTGCAGTCCTTGGTCTCGACTTCGATCGCCATGCGCTGCAACATCCCCACGTACTCGCCCAATAAGACCAAACCAGTTTTCAAGGTTTCGACGCGAATCGCAACCTCGGATGCTCAGACAAGGATGGAATCTGGGCCGAGAAGCACTCTCAGCTCGGCCACGATCCCGTTCGCGTTGTCGACGGCGTAGTCGTCGGGGAGCCTCAAGACCTGCCGTTCACTCAGGTGAAGCTCCACCGGTGAGTCGCCGGGATGGGCCGAAAGAATCGACTTGAGCTCGGCTATCCGGTCGTGATGTTGGTGCTCGGGGGCAAGCCGCACCCGCACCGGCGAATTGTCGGACAGGTCTTCCACGATCTCGATGTCCTGGGCGAAGAGCTTCGGTAGATCGTCGCCGTTTTCGGTGCGTGCTCTGACCAGCACGATCGTGTCGTCGGCGAGCTTCGGCCCGTGCTCCTGCATCGTGCGGGGGAACACCATCACCTCGACGGACCCCTCGAGGTCTTCGAGTTGGAACACCGCCATCAGATCGCCCTTGCGGGTCCACTTACGTTGGAGGTTGGTGATCACACCTCCCACCTTCACGATCGCACCGTCGGGGGTCTCGGCCAACTCGGCCACCGAGCAGTCGGCCCTGCGTCGCACGTGGGCCTCGAAACCGAGCAGTGGGTGATCGGAGATATACAGCCCGAGCATCTCCTTTTCGTGAGCGAGCTTGGGCATCTTGTCGAACTCGACCTCGGGCACAGCGGGACGCTCGTCGAATGTGGGCCCTTCCTCCAGCGCGCCGAAAAGGGACTGAACCCCCATGTCGTGTTCACGACGACGTTGGACGGTGAGGTCGATGGTCTGCTCGTAGACCTGCAACAGCCCCTTGCGGGGGTGGCCGAGAGAATCGAAGGCTCCCCCCTTGATCAGGGACTCGATCGTTCGCTTGTTGAGGGCCTCGAGGTCGACGCGTTCGACAAAGTCGACGAACGACTCGAAGGGTCCTCCAGCATCGCGGGACTCGATCACCTTGTCGACAAATCCACCGCCCACATTTCGTATCGCCGACAGGCCGAAGATGATGTGCCCGGGCGATGCGGCAGCGGCGTCGAGATCAGGGACGGGAGTGAAGTCCGATGCCGAGCGATTGATGTCGGGCACCTCGACTTCGATACCCATGAGCCGACACTCATTGAGATAGACCGCCGCTGATTCCAGCTTGCTCTTGACACTGGTGAGAAGGGCCGACAGATACTCGACCGGATAGTTCGCCTTGAGATAGGCGATCTGGTAGGCCACATAACCATAGCCGTAGGAGTGGCTCTTGTTGAACGCGTAGTCGGCGAACTGGGCGATGATCTCGAACATCTCAACGGCGAGGGATTCCTCGTAACCATTGGCCACGACTCCTGCGCAGAACTTCTCTCGCTCCTTCTCCATCGCCTCGCGGATCTTCTTGCCCATCGCCTTTCGTAGGGAATCGGCCTCAGCGAGGGAGTAGCCCGCGAACTTCTGCGCCATCCGCATGACGCTCTCCTGGTAGATCATCAGCCCGTAGGTGTCGCCGAGCAGCTCCTCGGCATCGGGATGGATGAACTCCACCGGCTTGCGACCATTCTTGCGGTCGGCGTAGTCGTTGTGCATGTTGGCCGCCATCGGACCCGGCCGGTAGAGGGCCACCAGGGCCGCGACATCGTCGAACGAGGTAGGGGCCAGTGAACGGATCAGGGCCCGCATGGGGCTCGACTCGAGCTGGAATACGCCGATGGTGTCGCCTCGCCCGAGCAACTCGAAGGTCTTTGCGTCGTCGAGCCGCACTGAATCGATATCGACCACTTCGCCTCGAGTGTGTTGGACCAACTCGAGACAGTCGGAGATCACATCGAGGTTTCGCAGGCCGAGGAAGTCCATCTTGAGCAGGCCGAGGTCCTCCACCCCGTGCATCTCGTATTGGGTGACCACCGGCGCCTCTTCGATGGTCTTGCCCTGCTCGGGCTTGCGTTGGATCGGCAGGTACTCGGTGAGGGGCTCGTTGGTGATCACCACAGCGGCGGCGTGGATGCCGTCTTGGCGGCGCAGACCTTCGAGTCCCTTGGCCACCTCCACCACCCGGGCGATGTCGCTGTCGGAAGCCACCATGTCGCGCAGCTCGCCCGCCGACTTGTAGCCGTCGGCATACTTCGGATGCTCTTCGAAGCAGTACTTGAGCGGGGTATCGCGGCCCATGATGAGCGGCGGCATGGCCTTGGCCACCTTGTCACCCACTGCGTAGGGGTAACCCAGAACCCTAGCGGCATCGCGCACCGCAGCCCGAGCCTTGATCTGGGAGAAGGTGACGATCTGGGCCACATTGTCGCGGCCATAGCGTTCGGCCGCGTAGCGAATCATCTCGTCGCGGTGACGAGTGTCGAAGTCCATATCGATATCGGGCATCGACAGGCGCGACGGGTTGAGGAAGCGCTCGAATAGAAGGTCGTACTTGATCGGGTCGAGGTCGGTGATCAACAAGCAGTAGGCCACCGCGCACCCTGCGGCGGAGCCTCGGCCCGGACCGACCCGGATATCTCTGTCGCGGGCGTACTTGATCAGGTCCCAGGTGATGAGGAAGTAGGCCGAGAACCCCATGTTGTCGATCACGCCGAGCTCATAGTCGAGGCGCTCCACGACCGGAGCGGGGAGCTGCCCGCCCCACCGCGACTCGGCCCCTTCCATGGTGAGATGTCGGAGGTATTCGGTGTCGCTCGTGAATCCAGCGGGAAGGGGAAACTCCGGAAGCTTGGGGTTGCCGAACTCGATCGTGACGTCGGCTCGCTCGGCGATCCAGAGCGAATTGTCGCAGGCCTCGGGAATCTCGCTGAACAAGCGCCTCATCTCGCCGGCGCTCTTCAGGTAGTGACCGTCGCCGTGGAACTTGAAGCGATCGGTGTCGGAGAGCAAGGACCCGGTCTGCACGCACAACAGGGCATCGTGGGCTTCGGCATCGTGTTGGTGGGTGTAGTGGCTGTCGTTGGTGGCGAGGATGGGGGCCTGGATCTTCCTCGCGATCTCGAGGAGCTGGGGGTTGGTGCGCCTCTGTTCGGCTATCCCCTGATCTTGTAGCTCGATGAAGAAATTGTCGCGCCCGAAAATATCCTGGAATCGGGCCGCCTGTTCGAGTGCCACCTGCTCCTGACCCTGCAACAGCGACTGCAGGACGTGCCCTCCCAGGCAGCCCGAGGTAGCGATGAGTCCTTCGGAGTACTGCTCCATGAGCTCGAAGTCGGCGCGTGGCTTGTAGTGGAACCCCTCGAGAAAGGCTCGGCTCGAAATCTGGATGAGATTGCGGTAGCCCACATTGTTCTCGGCCATCAAGATGGCGTGGTAGTAGAGCTTCTTACCGCCGCCGGTATCGCCCCCGGAGTCGTCGGTGCGGCCCCTCCGATTTGGACGCTCGTGACGCGACTCGTGGGCCAGATAGATCTCGGTACCGATGATCGGCTTAATGCCGATCTCGTTGCAGCCGCGGTAGAAGTCGAGGACCCCGTACATGTTGCCGTGGTCGGTGATGGCGAGGGCCGGTTGCCCGTCGCTGGCCGCTGCTGCAATCACATCCTCAAGGCGCGATGCCCCGTCGAGCATCGAATACTCGGTGTGAACGTGGAGATGGGCGAACGAGTCCCCCACGGGGTTTCCTCAGGCTCTGTTGGGAATGGAAACTTGTCGGCCAGGGGTGCTTGTGGATGGCCTGTGGACACCGTGTGGACAAATCACACGACTGTTATTTCGAAGATACCCGGCTCGACGAGGGTTCGTCCAGAGCAGCTCAGAGATAGGTGCCCGGTCGATCGTCGGGGGCCACCACTTCGCCGGCGGGAGGGCCGGGATTGCCGGGGCCAATTTGTCCTCGCATCGCTTCGAGCTGGTGCTGGGCGGCCATCTGTTGGGCGAACAACATCGCCTGCATCCCTTGCACGAGCCCTTCGAGCCAGCCCACGAGCTGAGCCTTGGCTATCTGCAGTTCCGGAGCCGTCGGCGTATCCCCACCCGAGAACGGCAGGGCGAGCCTCCCGAGCTCATCGCGAAGGTCGGGCGAGAGGGCGGAACCCAGCTCGTCGACCGATGTCTCGTATATGTCGCGCAGCCGCTCACGGCTGGGCACGTCGAGCTCGGTGGAGCGCAACTCCTCCAGGAGCTGCTTCATCATGGTGCCGATCCGCATCACCTTGGCAGGATGATCGACCGTCTCGTCGACATCATCGCCGGTGTCGGCCGGGCTTACATCGACCACCTCCACCGGAGGGCGTTCGATGGGGGTGTCGGTCGGTTCATCAAGGGGATCGGTCAACAGGAGTTCCTCATATCTGGGTGAACAGGTTCAAGAATGGAAAGAGACGAGGGGCACGAGCATTTCCTCGGGCGTCAAGGAGCCATGACGGCCGATGAGTTTGGTGCGGTTGGACTCGGCGGGATCGACGAACCACCAGTGGTCGTGAGCGACGAGGGCGACATCACCGAGGCGTGCACGAGCCACATCGGTGGTGTCGGGTCCGAACCAGCACTCGTCCAGCACCTGCTCGACCGATCGTACCCAGGCCCGGTCGCCGTGCTTGTCGGTGGCGGCGGCCAGTAGCTCCTTGGCGTAGCCAGACTCAGCATGCAGCCAACGAAATCGAGCCTCGCCGGATTGGCGATCGATCATCGCGGCGACCGACGCGTCGAGGCTTGTCTCACCGGAGCTGCAGTCGACCGTCCCGTGATCGGCGGTGACCACCAGCGCAGTGCCCCGCGGGAGCAGCATCATCAGGTCGGCGACGAGCTGATCAACCGCGGCAAGCTCGGTGTCGTAGTGCTCACCGAACCCGTGGACGTGGGAGATCTTGTCGATCCCGTCGTAGTAGGCGTAGACGAAAGGCTCACCAGCCGCTACCGCCCGCCGTATCTGCACCGGAAGCGTCGGCAGGGTCCAGTAGCCGTGCTGGCGGGTGTCGGCGAGGTGCGCTCGGGTGAACGGGGTGCGCATGAATGCGCCGTTCTGCACCACCACCGGTCGCTCGCCGAGGAAAGCCGGAATGGTCTGGAACTTCTCGGGAACGATTCTTTCCCGGGCGTCGCCGCGAGAGGTGCGCCAGGCAAGCATGTTGAGAACATCACCCTCGACGTCGATCCGGTAACCCACCACTCCGTGCTGACCCGGTGGTGTGCCAGTGGTTAGTGAGGTGAGCGCAGCCGCAGTGGTGGAGGGCGCCACAGTGGTGATCGGGCCACCCGCCAATGAGTTGAGCGTGGGGGCCAGGCTCGCCCGCTCCTGGAGTTGGAGCCAACCGAGTCCGTCGAGAACCAGCACGACCACGCAGGACGCGTCGACCACTTCCGACGGCAAGAAGTGGTCGTCGGGGCCTGGATCGAGAAGGGCGGGTACGAGGTCGGCTATGCAGCCGCCTCCCCAATTGGGTGTGATGGGCGCAGGGGCCATGATCGGGACTCTAGCCAGCACCCACCGACGCTGGTGGCAGGAGTCACGCCAACTTCGCCCTAGAGTCGGCTCATGCGAGTGTCCACCCGTGGCGACTATGCGGCCCGTGCCCTTCTCTCGCTCGCGCTCCACACCGAGCAGACGCCGACTTCGGTGAGGGAGATCGCCGAACGCACAGCACTCCCGCAGCCCTATCTCGAACAGATTCTTCTCGCTCTCAAGGGGGCGGGGATCGTGAGATCCAAGCGCGGAGTGGGCGGCGGCTATGTGCTCGCGCGAGAAGCGGCCGATATCCGGCTGTCGGAGATTGTGCGGGCGGTCGATGGGCCGATCACCGCTGGCGACTTCCGCGACCCTCACACCGACGGGGCCTGCGACCATGAGGGCCAATGCGTGCTTCTGGCCATCTGGGGCGCGGCGGGTTCGCACATGCGGGAGTTTCTCGACTCCTATTCGCTCGCCGATATCGCCGGGATGTCGCGTGGGCAAGCGTTCTGGCCCACAGTCGATACCGCCTGATTCCAACTCAATCGGTGTTTTCGGCGATCTCACACACCGCCAAGATCTCCACCAGGTCGACCGGCAGTGGTGAGACTGCATCAACCTGCTCTCCGGTGACCGGGTGGCGGAACCGGAGCTCTCCGGCATGGAGGAAGGGCCGGCTGGCATCGAGCCCCGGGCGACCACCGTCGTAGTCTCGGTCGCCCACCACCGGATGCCCGATCGCCTTCAGGTGGACCCGGATCTGATGGGTGCGGCCTGTTTCGAGGCGGCACGTGAGCAGGGCCACCCGCTTGGGGTGCTCGTAGCGCTCATCGACCACATAGTGGGTGACGGCGCGTCGGCCCTGGTCGGTGACGGTCATGCGGGTGGGCTGGCGGGCCGATCGGCCGATCGGGGCATCGATGGTGCCGGCGTCGCTCGCGGGATGGCCCCAGGCGAGCGCTCGGTAGATCCGCTCGGGCTCATGAGCCGCCATCTGCTCCACCAGTCCGGCGTGAGCAGCCCCAGTTCGTGCCACCACGAGCAGGCCCGATGTACCTCGGTCGAGTCGGTGAACCAGGCCAGGGCGATGGGGCTCACCCACGTCAGCGATCTCCGGATACCGGTGAAGAAGACCGTGAACCAGGGTGCCGCCTCCGTGGCCCGCACCCGGGTGGACGACCAATCCTGCGGGCTTGTCGACCACCACCAACGAATCATCCTCGTACACCACAGCGAACTCGACATCGCGGTCGGGTGTAAGTCGGGTGTCGATGGGCGGCGGTAGCTCGACCTTCACGATCTCACCCAATGCGACACGCCGAGACGGGCTCTCCACCACGGTCTGGTCTACCGAGACTGCCCCCGACGCGATCAGCTTCGCCACCGCCGAGCGGCTGAGATCGGCGAGCATCGCGACGGCCCGATCGACCCGCTCGCCGTCGAGCCCGTCAGGAACCTCTTCCTCGAGTCGGTCGGTCATGAGGGTTACCGGAACTATGGGCGGCCGAGGCCACCGACCTTGTATTCCACCCGCTGAGCAGCCCAGGGAATCGCTTTGAGACGTTCTTGGGGAATCGGCAGTTGGGAGGTGACGCAGAGTCCGTAGGTGCCGGCCGCGATCCGGTCCAAGGCGGCGTCGATCTGGTCGACCGCCGTTCGCGCCTGAGCGGAGAGGGCAAGATCGCGTTCACGCTCCACCGCGACGGTGTCGCCATCGCCTGACTCCTCATCGAACTGGACATCGCCTGGCTCGCGCCCTTCGATAAGGGAGTCGGCCTCGGCGCGATACTCCTCGGCGGAGTGCAGATACTTGGCTCTCTCGCCGATGAGACGAGCCTTCATTTCGTTGGTGAACTTCTTCCCGAAGGGAGACTTCAGCTTCTTGGTGGCCTTCTTCGCTGAGACCTTCTTCGCTGAGACCTTCTTCGCTGAGACCTTCTTCGCTGAGACCTTCTTGGCTGCGGTCTTGTTGGCCGGTGCCTTCTTCGCTGGAGCCTTCTTGGCTGCGGTCTTGTTGGCCGGTGCCTTCTTCGCTGAAGCCTTCTTGGCCCGCGCTTTCTTGGCTGCGGTCTTGTTGGCGGCAGCCTTCTTTGCCACAGCCTTCTTGGCGGCAGTCTGTTTGGCTGCCTTCTTCGCAGTCGCCATTTCGGCAGGTCCTCTCGGTCCGGCAACCGGACACGGCCCCGGTTAGGCGGCGCAGTTTACGGGTGTTGTACCCGAAAGACGCGTATCCGGGTTTGATACTGGGGTTCGGCGAATCGACCGGCAACTCGGGGGTTCAGCGCCGCTTCCCGAACCAGGATCGTTCTACGTCGTCATCGTCCTGATCGAAGAAGGCCGACAATGCATCATCACCGAGTACGACCTCGTCATTGCCGGCAACCGCTTCGCGGAGCTGGGCGAGGAAAGGATCGACCTGCTCAAGGCCTGGGTCGGGCTCGCTGAACAGCGATGCCTCATCGATGACCGGCATCGGGGCCGTGGCGGGGCCCGGATCCATTGCAAAGGCCATCGGCGTCGACGCCTCCGCTGGGTCGAGGTCGGAGACGGTGATCAGAAGGGGCGGGAACGACGCCATCTCGGCCTCTGGCGCGAACGTGGCGCTGAGTTCGGGCACATCGTGGGTTTGTGGGGTGGAGGAATCCGCCGGCCTGATTTCTTCGGTGGATTCGTTCATTGACTCGGCGAGCACAGCCTCCACCGGTGCGATGGTGAGATCGATCGGTGAATCGGGTGCAAACACTGGCTCGTCCCAGGCCGAGACGGGAGCGGGTTCGGGGGTGGACTCGCCCTCGTCAGCATCGTGCACCCCGTCGACCGGGGTCACCTCCGCCAATATTTCCTCCATCACCGGTAGTTCTTCCACCGCATGTAGTTCTTCCACCGCCAGAACTTCCTCGACCATCGCTTCTTCCTCGACCGCGATCACTTCCTCGACCGCGATCACTTCCTCGACGACTGGCATCTCTTCCTCGACCGCGATCACTTCTTCCACAGGCGCCATTTCCTGGTCGGTAGTGGCCTCGGCCGCCATGTCGCTCTCCTCCAGCGGCAGGGACTCCACGGTGAGTTCGAGTTCGATCCCACTGGTGGCCGGCGCGGGCGCGGCCCGGAACGTCTCGGGCTGATCCACCAAATCGGTGAGGATCGTTACCGCTGCAGCCAACACGTTGCGTTGTTCGAGCAGGTGACGTTCGAGAATCTCGACATCGTCACTCAGGAAGCCACGATATTGCTCGAACTCGGCGATCTCGGAGGCCAGCCGATCGTGCTCCGACGATGCTGCCGCCTCGGCCACGGCCTCGGCATCAAAGAGAATGCGACGCTTGTCGGTCTCTGCTTCGGCCATCACCCGCGAGGCGTTCTCGTCGGCAGCTTTGGTGGTGGCCGAGGCTTCTGCCTGGGCGACACGCAAAGCCGCCTCGGCTCCAGATTCGGCGCCGGCCACGATGAACGCGGCCTCTTCTTTGGCTTCGGCCACCGCGGCGTCGGCGGTGCGCTGGGCCAGTATCAGGGTGCGGGTGAGGGTCGCTTCGGTTTCGCTCGAGCCCCCGGATTCCATCGCTCGGGCCTCTGCTGCCTCGGCCCTCTGCTGCAACTCGCTGAGGCGGCCCTGTACGAGGGCGGCCGCCTTGGCGACACGGTCGACATAGGCATCGACCTCGTCTGGGTCGTAGCCCCGGAATCGTTCGTGAAACTCGATGTCCTGGAACAGTAGGGAGAGCTCATCCATGGCCGAAACGATAGACGCCACGGCTCCCCTGGACGGGGACCATGCCCAGTGCTCAGCAGCCGATCACTCCGGAAAGAATCTGGATTCCGATGATGAGGATGATCGGCGATAGATCAAGAGCCACCGAACCGATGCGAAGCGAAGGGATCGCCCTGCGAAGGGGACCCAGGACCGGGTCGGTGATGAGGTAGAGCAACCCCGCCAGGGTGGCCCAGAAGCCGTTGGGGTCGAGGGGGAACCAGCTCAGCAGGATCCGCGCGAAGATCGCGATCAGATAGAGCGTGAGCGCTACACAAACTATGTCGAGAAGCAATGGGATCCGTTCGAATCAGTCGATGGCCCGTTGGGCATCGGCGGTGGACACCACCACGTCTGGCGGAGTGAGCAAGTACACCTGATCGGCGACCCGATCCATTTTGCCACCGATGGCGTAACAAAGTCCGCTGGCGAAATCCACCAATCGACGCCTGAGGTCGCGATCGACTCCCTGGAGGTTGATGATCACCGCGCGGCCGGCCTTGAACCGGTCGCCTATCGCCTGGGCCTCATTGAATGAGGTGGGACTCAGCGCGTGGGGCTGGGCCGAGGGCGCTTCCACGATCCTCACCGCGGAAGCGGCCTGGCCCGGATCTGCGCGGGCCGGACTTATCGCGCGGGGTGCGGGTGCGGGCGTCGACTGTTGGGCCGGGATGGCTCGCACGGAGCCCGACGGGTTGGCGGGCGACGCAGGGATCGGGCGCACCGTGGACGACGTGGACCGCGGCGCGGGTTGACCCGACACGGCACGCACCGTGGGCCGAGCACCCGCGAGTGTCGGCTCGCCTTGACCAACCGACCCCGAAGCGGGCGCGTACTCGTCGTATTCCTCGTCGGGGCCGAGGCCCAGATAAATCAAAGTTTTCTTCAGCATGGACACCGTCTTCCCTCCTCATCACGAGGATATCTCCCAGCGGCGTCCCGACGGTGTCATATCACCGCAAGGACCCTTCTGACCTGCATTAACGCGACCTCTCACCAAAGAGATCGCGCCCGATTCTCACTATTGTCGCCCCCTCACCCACCGCCACTTCCAGGTCGGCGCTCATACCCATCGAGCACTCCTGCAACCCGAGTTGGTCGACAAGGGACCTCAGTTCCCGAAATCCTGGACGTGCCGCTTCCGGCTCGGCGAGCAGGGCAACCCCCATCAAGCCGCACACGTCGAGGTCGAGATCGGTGAGTGCGCCCACGAGCTGGGGCGTATCGGCGAGCGGACACCCACCCTTGGTTTCCTCCCCGGAGATGTCGACCTGCACCATCACCCTGGCCCCCGGCGCTCGCTTGGCGATCTCGCGACCGAGCTCGAGTCGATCGACGGTCTGCCAGACATCGATGAGCCCGGCCAACTGGCGGACCTTGTTGCGTTGTAGTCGCCCTATGAAGTGCACTGTCGGATCGGTGCTCGTCTCTGCCAGTTTCGCCACACACTCCTGGGCGTAGTTTTCGCCCACGTCGGCAATCCCGGCACCGACGGCGGCATCGATCGCCGCCGCGGGGAAGGTCTTGGTGACTGCCACAATGCGCACATCGCTGCCCCCGGCGCGGTCGAGGCGCGCCCGCACCACGCCAGCTCGCTCAGCCACCACGGCGGAGTCGATACCGGTCATCGGGGCACCAATCGAACCGCGGTGACCTGGCGGCCGGCGTCGCCCCGGGTGCGATGGGAGAACCATCCCTCGTCGGCGGTGTCGCGGTCTAGCTTGCTAACCCTCGTGACGCCGGCATCGGCGAGAACCAACTCCACAGCCCCGGCCATATCGAGACACGGCCGGCCCGCCGCGTTGGTGGTGCGGACACCGGGGCCGGCAATCGCTTCCACCTGGCTCAGCTCCGGCTCTCCGAATTCGTAGCCGGCCGGCCCGATACAAGGCCCGATCACGGCCTCCACCGATGCATCACTGAGCCGACGAAGTGCGGCGACGGCGGAAGGCACTACACCTTCTACGACGCCACGCCAGCCCACGTGGGCAACACCTACGGCATCGGCACCCACGAGCACGACCGGAACACAGTCGGCGGTCTGGATGGAGAGCACTGCGCCCGCCACGTTGGTGACGCTGGCATCGGCCTCGGTGCCCGCATGCTCACCAGCGGTGGTGACTTCCACCACCTCTGAGCCATGGACCTGGCGCAGCCAGGTCCATTTACCGGGCATCAGGGCCTGGCGCGACTCAGCCAGCTCATCGGCCGGCCCATCGATACGAAAGTCGCCGTCGCCACGGTCGGTGAAGCAGATCTCCACGGCTGTAGCGCGCCCTGCAGGCAGACGCCGTGTGAGCATCGCTATTTCAGGAACGAGGGGACGTCGAAGTCGTCGTCGCCGAGATCGAGGTCGTCGTCGTCGGTGGCGAATACGTCGACGATCGGCACCTCGCCGGTGGGCGCTCCTCCGTCGTCGTCGAAGTCCGGGCGGCTGAGGGGACGCGGGGTGGCGCGGACGCCGCCCTCGTCCCAGCGATCGAATCCGGCGGCGATCACAGTGACACGGACGTCGTCGCCCATCTCGTCGTCGATCACCGCACCGAAGATGATGTTGGCGTCCTGATGGGCGACCCCGTGGATGATCTCGGCCGCCTCGTTGACCTCGAGCAGGCCAATGTCGGGGCCGCCGGAGATATTGAGAAGGATGCCGCGCGCGTTTTCGATCGAAGCTTCGAGGAGAGGGCTGGAGATGGCATCTCGGGCGGCCGATATGGCACGGCCCTCACCGCTCCCATGGCCGATCCCCATGAGGGCCGATCCGGCATCGGTCATGATTGTGCGTACATCGGCGAAGTCGGTGTTGATCAGGCCAGGCGTGGTGATCAGGTCGGTGATGCCCTGCACTCCCTGGAGCAGGATTTCGTCGGCCATTTTGAACGCGTTCAGCACCGATGTGTCGTTGGTGGCAACGGTGAGGAGTCGATCGTTGGGGATGACGATCAGGGTGTCGACCTTCTCCTTGAGGCGCTGGATGCCCTGCTCGGCCTGCACCGACCGGCGACGGCCCTCGAACGCAAACGGGCGCGTCACGACACCGATGGTGAGAACTCCCTGGCTCTTGGCCACTTCGGCGATGACAGGAGCCGCACCTGTGCCGGTGCCTCCGCCCTTTCCGGCGGTGATGAACACCATGTCGGCGCCCGCGAGGGACTCGCGGATCTCGTCTATGTGCTCCTCCGCGGCCTGGCGACCGATCTCGGGATCGGAGCCCGCGCCCAAGCCCCGGGTGAGATCGCGCCCGATGTCGAGCTTCTCATCGGCATCGCTCATCAGAAGCGCCTGAGCATCGGTATTGGCCGCGATGAACTCGACGCCTTTCAGCCCGGCGTCGATCATGCGGTTGACGGCGTTTACGCCACCTCCACCGACACCGATGACCTTGATGACGGCGAGATAGTTCTGCGGATCAGTCATCGCGTATAAGTCCTTGTTACGAGATTTCGGATTGGATCGCCCCGCGCGAGCCACGGTACAGCCGGCGATCAAAGGCTGACGGTATACCCGGGAATGCGATCGCGTGCGGACGCTGCGGGCACATCGGAGGGGGCTGGTCATCCTGCGGCTTCGACTTCGTCGGCATCGGCACCGTCCAAAGCAGCGTCACACGCGGGGTCGCGAGTGATGGTGCTCAGATCTGCGACCCGCACATCGATCACTTCTATACACCGCAGATCGGCTCCCGCGAGTACCGCGCGGACGGCGTCGAGCTTGTCGACGAGCAGGGATTCGTCGCCCAGGTTGACCACGGCACCACCCACGAGATTGAGGCCCAGCCGGGCATCGGGGTCCGAACCGCTGACCGTGATCGTCTCGATCCACGGGTCGAGGTCGGTCGGCATGGCTTCCACTACGGCCAACGCCGGGGAGCTCATCGCCTGCACGGTGCCGAGCTCGCCCTCGGCGGCGACGCCGATGACGGGGAGGGCGCCGACCTCTTCGCCGGCAATAGCTGCGATGGCCACCCCTCCGGTATCGACAGCTACAAACGACCCATCACCGGCGGGAAGTGCCGCTACTGCAACCCGTTCGACGACATCGAGCCTGAGTGTTCCCGGCCAGTCCCTGCTCGCGTCGACCGTCTCGACCCAGGGCAGGGAAGCCACCTCTGCTTCTATAGTCGCAAGGTCGAGGTCGAGAAGGGGCGTGCCCTCGGCCGCCCGCACGGCAACATTGATCTTCGCGGCCGACGCTGCATCGACCCCTTCGATCCTGACATGGTCGAGGTCGAGAAGGGCCGAGCGCGAGGCAGCCCATGCGCCCGCCACCAACGTGGCAACGACGAATCCCCCCACCAGGAAACGGAGTCGGCGTCGCCCTTCGGCGCGCCGAACGTCGATTCGGCGGGCCCGCAACCGCGGATCGATCCTCACGGCGGCTGAGGTCATCACCGGGTCTCGGTGTCGTCGGCAAAGCCGACCAAGTGGGTCTCGGCGTGGAGTTCGATTCCATGGGTGTCGAGCACGAGGCGCTTCACTTCACGCATCACGGCCAGAATGTCGCCCGCCGATCCGCCATCGTCGGCCTGGATGAAGTTGGCGTGTTTGGTGGAGACCTCGGCCGAACCGACCCGTAGTCCCTTGCCACCGGCGGCGTCGATAAGTCGCCCGGCGCTGTCTCCCGGTGGATTCGTGAACACCGAGCCGGCGTTTTGGCCACCGGGTTGATTGGCCCTCCGCCACTGGACGATCTCGGCGAGCCTCGTCTCCCCGTCACCGACGTCGCCCACCTCGAGATCGAAGCGGGCCCGCACCACGAGGTCGGACGCATCAAGGGCGGAGAATCGATATGAGAGGGCGAGATCGGCGGCGTCGCGCTCAACGAACCCGCCCGCCCGGAAGTCCAACATCTGGACGACGGCCAGTGAGTCGACCACTTCCGCGCCGTGTCCTCCCGCGTTCATCCGAACCGCTCCTCCCACCGAGCCCGGCACGCCGACCGCCCATTCCAGACCGGTTAGGCCCGCTTGCACGGCTTGACGGGCGACAACCGGGAGTTTGGCGGCGGCTCCGGCCCACACCCTGGTGCCTTCGATCTCGACCGACTCGAAGTGCTCACCGAGCCGAACGACGATGCCTGCGAATCCGGCATCGGCGATGAGGAGGTTGGATCCCCTGCCCACGACGAGGATCGGCACATCCGTGCCGGCCAGCACCGAGGCGACCGAAGCAAGGGTGGAGTCGTTGCCGGCGGTAATCAGCGCCGCTGCCGGTCCCCCGACTCGGTAGGTGGTGAGGGGGCCGAGATCAGCGTCGCGCTGCACCTCGCCGCCGATCTGATCGACGAGCTCATCGATGACCCGCTCCAGCACTCCCGTCACAGTGTTCACGCGGCACCACGGGTGGAGAGGCGGCCGATCACGAGATCGGGAAGTGAGGTGAGGTCGCCCGCACCCAGGGTTAGGCACAGGTCGCCAGGGCGAAGTCGGAGGGCCAGCCAGTTGGCGACCTCGTCGAGTCGGGGGAGCCAGGCCACCGACGACCACGGATCAGCATCCAACACCGCGTCGACCACGAGCTTGCCGGTGATACCCGGGCGAGGGGTTTCGCCGGACGAGTAGATGTCGGTGATGACCACTTGATCTGCTTGTGAGAACGACCCTGCAAAGTCGCGCCAGAGGGCCGCCGTGCGGCTGTATCGGTGAGGCTGAAACACACAGATGATGCGCTTCCAGTCGCCGTCTCGCGCCGCCGCCACGGCCGCCTCGACTTCGGTGGGAAGATGGGCGTAATCGTCGACGAAGGTGATGCCGTCGACCTCGCCACGGAACTCGAAACGCCGGGCGACTCCGCCGAACCGGCTCAAGGCCCGCGCTGCTGCCTCGGCGGGCGCGCCGAGCAGGATCGCGGTGACCGCTGCCGCCGTAGCGTTGCGGGCGTTGTGCAGCCCAGGCGTCGGTAGATCAACACCGACGACGTCGGATCCCTCGTGGCGGATGGTGAAGGAGATGCAGGCCCGGCCGGGCTCGACATCGACCATCTGGTAGTCGGCCGCTCCCGTGGTGCCGTAGGTGATTCCACCAGTGATTGCCGCGACCGCCGCAGCGCCCTCGTCGTCGGCGCAGAACACTCGAACCGATGCGGCGCTGGCGAACTCGACGAAGGCCTCCTTCAGTTTCTCGGGGTCGTTGTCGTAGGTTTCGAGATGGTCGGGCTCGACGTTGGTGCCCACCGCCACCTCCGCTCCGAGCGACAAGAACGTGCGGTCGGACTCGTCGCCCTCGATGACGAACCAGTCGCCATCGTCCCACACCGCGCCCGAGCCGATCTCGTTGACATCGCCTCCGATGATGAACGAGGGCCGCATCTCGGCTTCCACCAGAATGAGAGCCAGCATCGAACTGGTGGTGGTCTTGCCGTGGGTGCCGGCGATCACCACAGTCTGGCGCTCTGCGGAGATCGCGGGGAGGATGTCGGCCCGGCGCAACACCGGCAGCCCAGCTTCGCGAGCCGCGACGACCTCAGGATTGCGGTCGGGAATCGCCGTACTGATTGCCACCAGTTCAGCGTCACCCAGATGGGCCGCGTCGTGGCCGATCTCGACCGCCATGCCTTCAGCCCGCAGGCGCTCGGCGACCGGGCCGTCCTTGAGGTCGGACCCGGTGACCTCGTGGCCCATCGCGTGGAGGACTGCGGCGATCGCCCCCATCCCGGCGCCACCGGCACCGACGAGGTGGATACGTCTGGGTGTGCTCAGATCAGGAGTCATCGGGTTCTTCAGTCTCGATCGGACGACGGGCGTGGGCTTCTACGAGATCTGCTACTGCAGCGGCGGCATCGCGACGCGCGACCGAGTGAGCCGCCGCGCTCATCTCGGCGAGAAGTGAGGGGTTGGAAAGGAGGCGATCGATCTGCTCCACCAGGCGGGCACCGTCGAGGTCCTCATCGCTCACCATCACTGCCGCGCCGGCATCGACGAGGGCCATGGCGTTGGCTGTCTGATGATCGCCAGGGGCTCCCGGCAGGGGAACCAGAACCGCGGGCATTCCCGCCACCGCAAGCTCGGCAACCGAACTCGCGCCCGATCGGCAGAGCACCAGGTCGGCGGCTGCGTAGACGGTCGGCATGTCGTCCTCGTACTCAACCAGGTCGAACTGGAGGGCATCTTCGGCGCCCACCGGCACCCTCGCGGCAAGGTCAGCGTGGTCGCGTCGCCCAGCCACGTGGCGGATCGCCAAATCAGAGCGTTGGCGCCAGCCTGTGAGTGCCTCGAAGAGGCTTTCATTGATCCGTCGGGCTCCGAGCGAGCCGCCGAACACCGCCAGCAAGGCCCGATCCTGGGCGACGTCGAGGGTGACTCGCGCCGCGGCGCGTCCGGCGTCGCGATCGATGGCAAGCACCTCGGGTCGGACGGGGTTGCCGGTCCAGGCGGAGCGAGGCAGGTCGGTGTGGGGAAACGACACCGCGCAGGCCTTGGCGAACCGGCCGGCAAGTCGATTGGCGGCTCCGGGAACGGCGTTTTGTTCGGCGACCACGATCGGTATGCGCCACACGACCGCGCCGATCACGCAGGGCACCGACGCATATCCGCCGAGACCCACCACAACAGCCGGGCGAAGGCGGCGAACCAGTACGACGGCTTTCGCCACCGCACGAAGGAGTCCGATGATCGACCCGATGTTGGCAACGGTCAGGCGGCGCTGGATCCCTCGTCCGGGCAGAACCGTGAGGGGGTAGCCGGCTTCGGGCACGAGTCGGGTCTCGATCCCGCGCTCGCTGCCCACATAGTGGATTCTCGACGCGGGAACCCCGCGGGCTTCGAGCTCGGTGGCTATCGCCAGCCCGGGGACGACGTGTCCTGCTGTGCCGCCGCCGGCGATCACGACCCAGGCGCCCCGTGAGCCGCTCATCGGCCCTGCCTGGCGACGTTGAGCAATACACCCATCGCCGCCATCATGACCACCAAGGAGGAGCCGCCGAACGACAGGAACGGCAGGGTGACACCCATGACGGGTAGCAGCGACATGACGGCACCGAGATTGAACAGAGCCTGCCCGACGGTCCAGGTGGTGATTCCGACGGCGAGCAACATGCCGAAGCGATCGGGGGCTCGGAGCGCAGCGACGAACCCCGCCACGGCGATGACCACAAAGGCGAGGATTACCGAAGCGGCGCCGATGAGCCCGAGCTCTTCGGCCACAATCGCGAATATGAAGTCGGTGTGAGCGTAAGGAAGGAATCCCCACTTGGCTCGGCTCCCGCCGAGACCGACCCCACTCAAACCACCCACGGTTATCGCGTGGAGCGACTGCAGGGGCTGGTAACCGACACCGACAGGATCGGCCCAGGGGTCGCGAAATGCCAGGAAGCGCGCCCTTCTCCACGCCGTCGACATCACCATCACCGCGGCGGTGGCTCCCCCGGCGAGGGTGAGCCCGGTGAGGTGGAGGAGGGGCGCGCCGGCGAGGAACATCATTGCGAATGCAATCGAGGCGATGACCAGGATGGCGCCGAGGTGGGGTTGGGCGGCGAGGAGGGCCACCATGAGCCCGGTCACCACGGCTACCGGCCGAAACGTGATCCGCGTGTTGTCCATCGGCCGCGAGGGCCGCGCCAGCAGATCGGCGATGAACAAGATGAGGGCGAGCTTGGCTACCTCCGAAGGTTGGAAGCTGAGGGGGCCGATTCTCAGCCACCGGGTGGCCCCGTTGGCGGTGATGCCCAAGCTCGGTATCTGCACCAACAGAAGAAGAAGCAGGGATCCGACCACCGACGGAACGGCAAGAATTCTCCAGCGGTGGTAGTCGACGCGTATGGTGATGAGAAGGGCGACGAATCCGACCGCCACCCAGACCAGCTGGCGTCGGAACAGAGACCATGCACTGTCGGACTCGCTGATACTCACCGCCGCGGATGCAGACAGCACCATGACGACACCGAGCAGCACCAGGCTCACCACGGTCACAAAGAGGATCAGGAACACCGGCGTTCGGCGACCGGCGGGACGGCTCGGTCCCCTACCGTCGGGGCGTGCCTTCGCGGTTGGGTGGCGCCGCTTCGCGGCGGTGCGTTGTTGGCGTTTGGGTCGACGTTCGGTGGCGGTCACGATGCACCCACCGTTCGGGCCTGGTTGACGATGCGGGCGAAGTCGTCGCCTCGTTCGCCGTAGTTGCGGTACCAGTCGAAGGAGGCGCAACCCGGCGACAAGAGCACCGGGGTTCCCCCGGCCGCAAACTCCGAGGCTAGGCGGACGGCTTCCTCCATGTCGTGAGCCAGCACCACCGGATGAGTGGCGTCGAACACGACACGTATGTCCTCACCTGCTTCACCGATCGCCACCACCGCTTTCACCGTGTCGCCCCCTGTGGCCAGCGCCGAGAGGTCGATGCCCTTGTTGCGGCCTCCGGCTATGAGCACCACCGACGAGAACCCACGAAGGGCTGCGAGGGTTGCGTGTGGTGTGGTGGCCTTCGAGTCGTCGTAGTAGATCGAACCTGCGATTTCACCGACCGGGTCAACCCGGTGGGCGAGGCCGGGAAACTCCGCCGCAGCGGCGGCAACGGCCTCGCTGCTTGCTCCCACAGGCGCAACAGTGGCCGCGACCGCCAGGACATCTTCCACATCGTGGGGAAGGCCTCGCCACAGGCGGTCGACCGTGGTGAACACGCCGGCCGGGCCCGACAGCTGGTTGCCGTCGCTCCACCAGTCGGCCGTCGGGGCACCGAAGGTGACGATCTCGCGCCCCTTCGGAAGCCGTGACATCACAACCTCGTCGGACGCGTTGGCCACCACCACACCGTGGGGCGCCACCATCGCGAACAGGCGAGCCTTGGCGTCCTCGTAGCTCCGGAGATCAGCGTGGATGTCGAGATGGTCGGGAGCGAAATTGAGCCAGGTGCCGACAGTCGGGGCGAATTCCGTGGAGCTGGCAAGCCGGAACGATGAGGCCTCTACCACAAACACTTCGGTGGCGGGATCGTCGATCGCCGCCACCAATGGCAGGTCGTTGTTGCCTGCGGCCACTGCCACGATCCCCGACCGACGAAGAGAATCCACTGCGAGCTCCACCACCGTGGTCTTGCCGTTGGTTCCGGTGATGGCCACGATGCGACGCTTGTCCCACGCCGCGGCGAGATCGAATTCGCTGACGATCGGCCTGGCTTCGGCGAGCGCTAGATCGAACACGGGATGTCGTTCTGGGAGCCCGGGAGCGGGACACACCATGTCGACGCCGGCCACGAGGGCGGCCAGTTGTTTTTCGTCGGGCGCACCGACGAGTTCGAAGTCGAGTTCCGCTACGGCCTGGCGCAACTCCTCGCCGGGGTCGTCGTCGACGGCTACGACGAAGTGGTGGCGGCGAAGGAGGGCGCCGGCCACGGAACGATTCGTCACCCCCATCCCCACCAGCAACACGCGCTGGGGTCCGGATGCCAGGGCTTCGGCGACGCCACCCATCAGGCGGTGATCCCTGCGCTGATCGCGTCGGCATAGAAGAGGCCGAGGCCCACTGCGGTGCACAGGCCCGACACCAGCCAGAGGCGTACCAGAACCGTTGTCTCGGGCCAGCCGGCCAGCTCGAAGTGGTGGTGAATCGGTGCCATCCGGAAAAGGCGCCGTCCCCCGAAACGGCGGAACACCACAACCTGCAGGATCACCGAAAGGGTCTCCAACACAAAGAGTCCGCCGACGATAGCGAGGAGGAGTTGGGTGTGGCTGGCGAGCGCGAGCGCGGCGAGACCACTACCTATGGCCAGGGATCCGGTGTCGCCCATGAAGATCTGGGCCGGCGGCGCGTTCCACCAGAGAAAACCGATGATGCCGCCCACCATGGCCGAAGCCACGACGGCCTGATCGAGGGCATGGGGGTTGCCGTACACCTCGATATGGCGGAACTGCCAGAAGCCGATGAACATGAACGCGGCAAAGGCGAAGGCACCCGCCCCGGCCGCGAGACCATCAAGACCGTCGGTGAGGTTGACCGCATTGGTCGTGCCGACGATGAGGAGCACGGCCCACAGCATCCAGAGGATGCGACCTATCTCCCAGCCGGGCGAGTCGAACCGGGTGAAGCTGATGGAGGTGTGAACGTTGGTGAACTCGGTCATCAGGAAGGCGAAGCCGACGGCCACGATCAGTAGGCCCACCATCTTGGCCTTCTTGTTCAGGCCGAGGTTGCGGGCGGCGACGACCTTGATCCAGTCGTCCATGAGGCCCACCGCTCCCCCACCAATGATCGCCAAAAGGACGAATATGCCGCTTCGGGTGTAGATGCCGCCAAACAGATCCGACACGACGTAGCCCGAAACGGTACCGGCCACTATTGCCAGGCCGCCCATGGTGGGTGTGCCCGCCTTGGTGTGATGCCCTTCGGGTCCGTCGTCGCGGATGGGTTGGCCCACTCGGTGATGGGTGAGCCAGTTGATGAGCGCCTTGGTGCCGAACAGCGAGATCACTCCGGAGATGGCACCAGCGAGCAGGAGGCGGGTCATGAGGCTGCCCCCAGAAGGCGTTTCAGTTCCGCACGGGCCACGAGGCGGTCGTCGAAGTCGTGGGCCGTCTCACCGATGGTCTGGGTGGCTTCGTGTCCCTTGCCTGCGATCAGCACGACGTCGCCTCTACGGGCGCCTGCCAAGGCGTGCCTGATGGCGGTGCGCCGGTCGGGTTCAATCAGTTCGGGTGGGCGATCCATCCCCGACACGATGCCCGAGATGATGGCCTCTGGGGGTTCATTGCGCGGATTATCGCTGGTGACCACCACGCGGTCGGCGAGGTGGCGCACCACATCACCCATTTGGGGACGCTTGCCGCGATCGCGATCTCCCCCCGCGCCGAACACCACGATGAGAGATTTTGTTGTCACCCCACGCGCCGCCTCGAGTACGGCTTCGAGCCCATCGGGAGTGTGTGCGTAGTCGACGATGACGGTGAAGGTCTGGCCCTCGTCGATCGACTCGAAGCGTCCGGGGACGGCGGGGACCCTGGCGAGGCCTTCGGCCACCGCCGACGGGGAGCGCCCGAGAGCGACGACGATCTCGGCCGCAAGTACGGCGTTGGCGACATTGAAGGCGCCCCCGAGGGGGAGTTCAACATCGAAATCACGCCACTGGAAGCGGCTGGTGAGGGGTCCGAGATGGGTGAGGTCGGTGGCACCATCGTCGATTTCCACCACCGGGATGGTGAGTCGATCGGCAAGGCGCCGGCCTTCGGGGCTGGCGACGTTGACCACCGCCATCTCGCTCAGGGCAGGGTCGAAGAGGCGCGCCTTGGCCTCGAAGTAGGCGTCGAGACCACCGTGGTGATCGAGATGGTCGACCCCGAGATTGGTGAAGGCCGCCACCTTGAATCGGGTGCCGTCGACGCGGTGGAGATCGAGTGCATGGCTCGAGACCTCCATGGCGACCACGTCGTGGCCGGCGTGCTTGGCCGCGGCCAGATGACGCTGGAGCTCGGGTGCCTCCGGTGTGGTGCGGACGCCGGTGAGGGTGCCGATCTCAGCGGCTGACCCACCGAGCTCATCGACCAGTGAGGCCACCAGTCGAACGGTGGTGGTCTTGCCGTTGGTGCCGGTCACTCCAACCACGTCGAGTCCCCGACTGGGATCGCCGTGCACCATCGATGCCACCAGGCCAACCACCTTGCGAACGTCGTGGACGACTATCTCCGGCACTCCCAGGGCCAGGGGACGTTCGACCAGGAGGCCAACGGCTCCGGCCTCCACCGCCTTGGCCGCGTGGAGGTGCCCGTCGGTGATCTCACCGGGGATGCAGACGAACATCGACCCCGGTTCGACCTGCCGCGAGTCGTGTTCGACATCGTTGATAGCGAGGGCCGACCGATCGGCGCCGACAACCGCATCACCGAGAGCAGCGGTGATCGCATCGAAGCGGGCACTCATGTTTCGCCAACTTCCTCGGAAGGCTCGTCTTGCACCAGCGCCGAGGCGGCCGTGGCCCGCACCCGATCACCCCCGTCGGCGCCACTGGCGGGCGGGATACGGAGCTGGCGGACGGCATAGCCGGCGATCTCGGCGAACACCGGGGCAGCCACTGCGCCACCACCGGTCGAGCCCTGAGGATCGTCGACTATCACGATTACCGAGAGCTGGGGGCCGAGGTCGTTGGCCACTATGCCCACGAAGCTCGCCGTGTGGTGGCGGCCACCGTCAGCGCAGAGATACCCGGGAGCATCGTCGCAAGGCTGCCAGGCCGTACCCGTCTTGCCTGCGACCCGGTAGCCGGGGAGTTCGGCGCGGGTGCCGGTGCCCTTTTTCACCACCGATTGCATCATGGCAAACACTGCGTCGGCGGTTTCCTCCCTGATCACCCGTCGAGGAGTGCTCTCGCCGACATCGTCCATCACCAGGACCGGGTCGACGTGCAGGCCACCGTTGGCGATCGTGTTGTAGGCCTGGAGCATCTGGATGGCGGTCACCGCGACGCTCTGTCCGATCGCCACATTCGACAACTCCAGCACATGGGTGTCGAGCCGATCGAGAATGCCGCTGGCCTCACCCTTGAATTCCAGCGCCGTCTGGGCGCCGAGACCGAAGCTGGTGAGGGTCTCGTAGAGGCCGGCGGCTTCCAGCCGCTCGGCGAGGGTGATCATGCCGATGTTCGACGACCTGGTGATGATCTCGGTGGGTGTGTAGGTCGACTGCTCGTGAGCGAACCAGTCCACGTAGCGCTTGACCTGACCATCTTCGATCGGAATCTCGATGACCTCGCGCAGCGCGATCGTCTCGTCGGGAGTTGTGAGGCCGGCCTCGAGTACTCCCGACATGGTGAGGGGCTTCACGATCGAGCCTGGCTCGTAGGACCAGATCGCGGAGAGATTGGTGGTGGTGCAGCCCACCAGACCCGTCTCGGGGTCGCGAAGCACGTTCGCTGCCGCGATGATCTCGCCGGTGGAGGGCACGGTGACGATGGCGATCCCGAGTGAGCCGCCTGAGGCATCCACCGCGTCGGCCAGGATCTGTTCGGCCTGGTATTGCACGTTGCGGTCGAGGGTGAGCCGGAGGTCGGTGCCCGGCCGGGCCGGCTTCACGACCTGCTCGCCGCCGGGGATCGTGAGGGAGCCGTCGGCGCTCGCCTCTCTCACGCTCTGCCCGCTCACTCCGGTAAGCGACTCGTTGTACGACTCCTCAAGCCCACTGATCCCGATGTGGTCGATATCCACCCGGCCGACAACCGCCACACCCGAGCAATTACCGTTCGGGTGCTCACGACGGGCTTCTTCTTCGATTCGGACACCGGGCAGATCGAGGTAGTCGATCTCGGCCCCGATCTCGGTATCGACCTGGCGATCGATGTAGGCAAAATGGGCGTCACTCAACAGGCGACGGGTGAGGACCTCCGGTGGTGTCGACACGAGTGGCTCGAGTCGGGCCACCAGATGCGGCACCTGCTCTTCGGCCACGAGTCGGGGGTCGACCACGACCGTCGGGGCCGGGAGTGAGAGGGCGAAGGTACGACCCCATCGATCGAGGATATCTCCCCTGGGCGCAGCCAATTCGACCGTACGAACTCGGTTGCCGATTCCGGCGGCGAGGGCGGGGTCGGGGGTGAGTTGGAGATCGACCAGGCGGTATCCGAACAGTCCGAAGACCAGGGCGAGACAGAGCGCCACCGCGTAGACACGATGGCGGCTCACAATCGGACGGGCGGGAACGACTGTTCGCGATCGATTGGTTGTGGGGCGACGAGCGCGTCCCGTCACCCTGTGCTCACTCCTGCGAACGGGTCGACCGAGTCTGGACCGACAAGGGCGCCGACCGGCACGGGGGCGAGCATCACGACGTCGGCGGCGGGAACGAGTCCCGCCGCCAGTGCGAGTTCTTCTAGTCCCTCAGGCGAGTCGTGGGAGGCCTGGGAGGCCAGAAGACGGTTGCGCTGTACTTCCAGCGCACTGTTTTCGGTGTGGATCGCGTCGATCTCAGCCTGGGTCTGTACGAGGACGGCATGGAGTCCGGCCACGGCGAAGAGGGTGGCGAAAATCAGTACCACGAAGACGGTGCTCATCACACCGACGGTGCGCGCCCGATCGTCGGGCCGGACGACGCTGAGCGGGGCTTGCCGGGGCGCGGGCTGGCGGGCCGGACGAGCGCCAGTGCGCATGGGGGCGGGTCTGGCCTGTGCCATCAGGCCGCCTCCACCAATTTCTCGACGGCACGAAAGCGGGCCGCCTCAGAGCGCGGGTTTCGATCGATCTCCGCGGTGGTCGGCTTGGCCGCTCCGCGCCAAAGCAGGCGTACGTCGGCTACGACACCGGGCGGGGGCGGGAGATCGGGTCGGGGAGGTGGCACCTCGCCCGCCGCGTGTCGAAACAGGCGCTTGACGATCCGGTCTTCTCCGGAGTGGTAAGCCAGCACGGCACATCGGCCTCGCGGCGCGAGCAGGCGGAGGGCCTGGCCGATCGCGTCGGCGAGAATCGCCAGCTCGTCGTTGACTTCGATTCGAATCGCCTGGAAGGTGCGCCGGGCCGGGTGACCACCCTTGCGTCGCGCCGGCGCAGGAATAGCGTCGCGCACGATCTCGGCGAGTTCGGCGGTGGTGGATATCGGCCGATTGGCCACGATCGCCCGGACGATACGAACGGCATGACGCTCGTCGCCATTGTGGCGCAGGATTCCCACGAGAGTTCTCTCGTCGGCGGTGTTGACGAGATCCGCGGCAGTACGGCCTCGGCTGCGATCCATCCTCATGTCGAGGGGGCCGTCGTTGCGGAAGCTGAAGCCCCTGTCGGCCAGATCGAGTTGGGGTGAGCTGACACCGAGATCGAACAAGCAGCCCGAGACACTCGTATGGCCCAGGGAGCGAACCGTTGCTTCCAACTCATCGAAACGGGCATGACGAAGGGTGACCCGATCACCTTGCGAGGCGAGCCGCGTCGCAGCGGCCTGGAGAGCCATCTCGTCGCGGTCGAGGCCGAGGATCGAAAGGCGGTCGTTGGACGCGAGCAGGGCGGCGGCATGGCCCCCACCGCCAAGTGTGGCATCGACCACCAGACCGGCGGGTACATCGCTGAGAACGTCGATCACCTCGTCGCACATCACTGGGATGTGCTCGAAACGAGGCGAGGGCTCGCTTTGCGCCTTGGGGATGTCGCCGCTGTCGGTCATCGGTTCAAAGCACCAACCAGGTCGAGTGGACGCAAGGATCGAATCGAACATCTGCAGTCTCCCGACCAGCGGCGCACGCCGGGATTTCTCCCCGGTCGAGCTAATGGCAAGCGGGCGGAGTACGGGTCTTCCATTTGCTGATCGGAAGACTGCAGATGTTCGGGTCGTTCGTTGCGGCTCTACGCCTTGGTTGGTTCCTCTCGTCGTGGGTGGTGTCGGACACCAGCGGATCTGCCGGCGCAGGTGGTCAGTTGGGGCCCAGGCCGTGGCCGCGTTCGATGGCCGCAGCCAACTTCTCGGCTCCGTCGGGCGAGACACCCGACCAGCGGTCGGGGTCCCAGATCTCGATTCGGCGTAGTGCGCCGGTGACGATCACGTTGCGGTCGAGGCCCACCAGGTCGCGAAGATGGGGAAGCAGCCTCACCCGTCCCTGTGAATCGGGCGTGACCTCGTCGGCCTGGCTGGCGAAGTGGCGAAGAGCATTCACGCCGACCTCGCCGGCAGCCACCTGCTCCTGGAGTCGGTCGGCCATACGGTCGAACTCGTCGGCAGGGAGGATCGCCAGGCAGTGGTCGAGTGGCGTGATGAACGCTCCCTCGGCCAACTTCGCCCGAAATGAGGCGGGAAGGATCAGGCGGCCCTTGTCGTCGATCGTGTGTTCGAAATTGCCCACGAATCGTGCCATTGGATCCCTCCTCTCCTGCCTTGCGGCCCCACTTCGAGTCCCGGGAGTTCCAGGTGTCCCCCGAAGACCCCCTGGGCCTCCTAGGTACTCCCTGTTCCTCCACTGTCCTCCACTGTACCCCTTTTCCCTCCCACGTCGCAAGTATTTCCTCCACGCAGAGCGCGAACGAACGCACGTTCGGCGCGAATCACTCCCCGACGTGGAACCGTCGACCTCTGGGAAGTCCGGCTAGGCGGGAAGGGAAGCCAGCAGGGCTTCGGTGACGGCCCAGTCACCCACAACGCCCACCACCGAAGCCAGCTGGGCCGTGGCATCACGTCGCTGGTCTGCCGCCAGCTCCAGTGCCGCCACTGCGAGGCTGGGGCGGAACCGGCGATGCACCATGGTTTGGACACGGATCCACTCTCGTGTCCGACGCTGGCTCACGCCCACGTACTTGTGAGCGCCGACGAACACCTCTCCGGGGCCGAGTCCCGCGAAGCACACCAGCTCAGACCATGGCCGTGTCTCGAGCCCGCCGCGATGCACCTCGAGGTCCGTGCCCCCGCAGCTCTCCAGCGCCCGGGCCCAACTGTCGCCCACCCAGTCGGCGCCCCGAGCCACGTCGTCGTGCCAGAGAGGGTCGCCCTGCGGGATCCAGATGTCGATCCAGACGTGCTCACCCGGCACCAGCAACACCGCTCCACCCCCACTGCGGCGCCGGGCCACGACCAGACCAGCGAGCGAAGCCGCGGCGGGATCGACGATGTCGTCACGTTGGGAACTTCCCAACACCAGTGTCGACTGATCGACCTCGAGCAGCCGAACCGTGCGGACGGCGCCGTCGGGAGCGAGGGGTTGGTGGAGGGTCGCGGCAGAACCCGAGGCCGTCTCGACCGTCCAGCCCGGCAGGGAGGAGGTCACGCCGATCGGCGCTGATCCCGGAGATAGGGCTCCCAGGAATCAGGAATCGACCCGACGGCCACCTCGATCCATGTGGATGGCGGCGGAGGCCCCGGGCGAGAAACGAGTCTCATCGCGGTGTCGGCCAGCAGGCGATCGCGCTTCACCGCATTGCAGCGGCGGCAGGCCGCAACGAGGTTTTCCCAGGTGTGCAGGCCGCCCCGACTGCGGGGAACGACATGATCGAGTGTCTCGGCCGCGGCATCGCAGTATTGGCAGCGATGGCGGTCGCGTGCGAAAACTCCACGCCGGCTGGGCGACCGATGGCGTTGATAGGGTACCGAGACGAAGCGAGCCAGCCGGACGACCGACGGCTCTCTCAGGCTGAGGCGCTCACTGCGCACCAGGCGACCGCTGCTGGCGATCAGTTCGACTCGTTCGGAGAGAACCAGGCAGATCCCACGAGGAATGCTCACCACGGCGAGTGGCTCGTAGGTTGCGTTGAGAACGAGCACTCCGGCCATTGGGAGAAACTAGCCTCAGGCGCGACGCTGATTCTCGGACTTGCACCATCGGAGCCAGGCAACCAGGTCGCCTACCTCCGGCGGATGCTCAGGGTCGCCGTACTGGGTGACCGCCCGGAAACGCAGCAGCGCCGGATCGGGAACCGGTAGGAAGGGCTTCTGGCGCCACCACCCGTCGGGAGCGAATCGACGCGCCTGGCCGATAGCGATGCGCCAGAGGCTCGGATGGAACAGCACGGCACGAACCCCCACCACAAAGGTTTGGGCGGGTCTCATCGCACACCCACGTCATGGCCGAGGCCGCGGAACCCCACCGCGGCAGCGCCGACGATCGGCCCGTCGCTTCCCAGGACGGCCGGGATGATTCGCGTGCCGACAGAGTGCTGGAGCGCGGCGACACGATCCACCTCGGCCTGGGCGGCCGCGAAGAAGGGATCGCCGAAACCGAGCGCCACCGATCCTGCCACCACCGCCAAGGAGAGATCGAGGAGGTTCGCCACTGAACCGACGGCTCGACCGACGAGGGTGCCGGCGCGCTCTATCTCATCACGTTCGGCCTCAGCTGCGGGCCGGCCCGTCCTGAACGCGATCGCGGTACCCGACGATTCTGCCTCCAGCACCCCGGGAACATGGTCGGGTAGTGGCGTGCCGTCCGGCACAACCACCACATGGCCTATGTGTCCGGCGTTGCCATCATCGCCGTCGAGAAGGCGCCCGTCGAGAACTATCCCGCCGCCCACACCGGTGGAGACCACCATGGCGATGAAGTTCTGTTCCCCCGTAGCGGCCCCCTTCCATGCCTCAGCCAGGGCGAGAGCCTTGGCGTCGTTGTCGACGAAGGTCGGGAGTCCGGTGAGTTCCGCGAGACGGGGCTGGAGCGGGAAACGATCCCAGGCCGCGATGTTGAGAGGCGAGACCTCGAAGCCGCCGCGGATCATGGGGCCACCGGAACCAACACCGCAGACCACCGTGTCGCTGGAGTCGATCTGCTCGAACAGGCCGGCGAGTCTGGAGAACAACTCCTCACTATCGGCCGCGCCCACCGATCCGACCCTCAGCCGATCATGGATGACGCCATCGGCATCAACCGTAGCGACCTCGAACTTGGTGCCGCCGATATCGATTGCGAGGGCTCGGTCCATGATGCAGGACCTTACGCCGGTAGGTCGCGGGTGGAGGCGGATCAATGACCGACCAGGCGGGGCGATCGCAACGACACCTCGCGACGCTCTACGCTGACAGCCGGATCACAGAGGCCCGGAGGCGACGTGACTACTACTGAACACTCGGCAAACGATGCCGTCAGCAATGGGGCCGACGAGATGTCGGCGGAGCACGGAGCGAGTCCGGGATTCGCCGAAAACTTCGCCTCGCTCACCACCAACATCGAGCGAGCCATAAAGGGAAAGCCCCAGGTAGTGCGCCTGATGGTTCTCGCCCTGATCAGCGACGGCCACGTTCTCGTGGAAGACGTCCCGGGTGTAGGCAAGACGAGCCTCGGCAAGGCCCTCGCACGAAGTGTCGACGGCAAGTTCGGGCGTGTTCAGTTCACGCCAGACCTGCTGCCCACCGACGTCACCGGCGTGAGTGTGTGGGATCGAGCCGACGAAAAGTTCGAATTCCGACCTGGTCCGGTTTTCTCCAACATCCTGCTGGCCGATGAGATCAACCGCGCCTCGCCGAAAACCCAGTCGGCCCTGCTCGAGGCGATGGGCGAACACCAGGTCACCGCCGATGGCACCACCCATATCCTCGGCTCGCCATTCATGGTGATCGCCACCCAGAACCCGATCGAGCACGAAGGCACTTACCCCCTCCCCGAGGCCCAACTCGATCGCTTCTTGATGCGTATCGAGATCGGCTACCCGGACCGGGCCGCTGAAGTGGAGATCCTCGAAAGCCACGGCGACAGTTCCGAACCAGTCGACTCACTCCAAGCGGTGCTCAGCGCCGCCCAGATCGCCGACATGGCCACCTCTCTTCGCGACATCTATCTGGCCCCAGCACTGAGGACCTACCTCCTCGACCTGGCCGACGCTACGCGAAACCATCCCGCCCTGTCCCTCGGCTTGTCGCCGAGGGGGGTACTGGCTCTCCAGCGAGTCGCCCGGGCCGAGGCGGCGGCACAGGGTCGCGCCTACGCCACCCCCGACGATGTGAAGGGCCTCGCCCGGTTCGTGATGCCCCACCGCCTCCTGATGACCCCTGAGAGCCGCATGCGAGGTCTTCGACCCGCGGAGATCGTCGGCGAGATCGTCGATGCCGTTCCGATCCCCCGCCCCAGCGGCAGCTGAAGATGCCCACCCGCGCCGGATGGGGCGTGCTGGTCTCGGGGGCGGCATTCGTGATCGCCGGCCGCCTCTTCGGTGCTGTCGAATTCCTCGTCGCGGGTACGGTCGCGCTGGCAGCGGTGGTCATCGCCGTGGTGCTCAGGCGTGTCCGTCCATCCCAGATCGCGGTGGCGCGCCAGCTCACTCCGCCTCGAGTACCGGCGGGCGAGCCCGCACGGGTCGATCTCGAAGTCATCAACCGCGCCGGCTACCGCACTCCCCTGCTCCGCCTCCACGACTCGGTCAGCGGCACACGAGGAGTTCACCTCTCACTCGCCCCGCTCGCGGCCGACGACGGCCGGGTCCAGGGCGCTTACCGGCTTCCCACGACGCGCCGCGGTGTGCTCGAGCTCGGGCCGATTCGGATCGATGATGTCGATGCCTTGGGACTCGCCCGGCGTAGTCACCGCGTCGACACCAAGGTGCGCCTCATCGTGCATCCGCCGATCGAGTCTCTCCCCCCCGTTCGCGTTCCCGCCGGCGACGATCCCCTCCTCGGCGAGGAGCTGAGACAGTCGCTCGGCTTGAGCGACGAAGAGTTCGACGGTCTTCGCGACTATGTCCCCGGCGATGATCTCCGCAAGATCCATTGGCCTTCGTCGGCCCGCCACGGCGATCTCCAGGTACGCCAGTTCCGGCCACCGCGCCACGGTCGTCTCTCGGTGGTGATCGACACTCGACCGCCCAGCGATTCCGCCATCGCTCTCGACTACACCACATCGATCGCCGGCTCGATCGCAGCCGCCGTTCTCGCCGCGGGCGACGCCACCCGGATCGACACCACCGATGGCCGCACTACGGAGATGCTCACAGGGGCATCCCAACTCGAGCCGATGCTCGAGTTCCTCGCCCTGCTCAAGGGAGGTAGCGGATCGATACACGCCTCGGTGCCCACGTCTCCGGGCAACATCGTGGCGGTATCGGCCGACCCGGCTCTCGTCAGCAATGCAGGGGCACGACGCCTCTTCGCCCAGCGCCTGCGAGCCTCTATCGTGATCACCGTCGACGCCGAGCGCTGGGGCAACTCAGAAACCGAGGGCAGCCGCACCGCCGACTGGCTCCACCTCACCGCCCCGGGCCAGCTTGCATCTCTGTGGCAACTGGGCCGCCAACGCCAGGTGGTGCGCCGATGACCCCCCGTCGCCTTATCGGGTTTGTCGCCGAACTGGCTCTGTTGGGCCTCTCGGTTGCGGTCACTATCGGACTCGAACGCCTATTCGTCGATACGTCGTACCTCAACGACCTCATCGTCTTGGTGATCGCCAGCCACGGACTCGCCATCGTGGCCCGTCGGGCCGGTTTCGGCATGGCGGTGGCCGCGGCTGTGAGTGCGGCCGGCCTGCTCGTGGTGGGTAACATCCTGCTCTTCTCCGACGCTGCCGGTTCGATCATCCCGTCGGGCGAGACCCTCACGTTCCTGCGCTCCGACCTCCGTGAGGCCTGGACCATATTCTCGGCTGACTCCGCTCCTGTGGCACCGGTGCGGGGTTTCATCGTGGCCAGCGGATTCGCGCTCTGGTGGACGGCGTTCCTCGCCGACTGGGCCGCGTTCCGGCTCCGGTCACCCCTCGAGGCAGTGGCTCCCGCCACCGCACTGTTCGTGTTCGCGGCTCTGTTGGGAGCCGACGAGAACCAGATCGCCCACGGTGCGGCCTACGCGGCCGGCGTGGGCGGCGTACTCCTCACGATGCGGGCCGATCGTCAGACCCGCGAGGAGGTGTGGGTGGCATCCGGCGCCGGGAAGGGAGTTTCCACCACCTTGCGCATCGGGGCCATGGTCGCCGCGCTTGCCGTGGTGTTCGGCGCGTTCGTCGGTCCGGCCATTCCCGGCGCGGGCGACGTGCTTCTCGACCCGAGCAACTGGGACAACGGTCCCCAGACCCGCTCGGTGATCAGCCCCCTGGTAGAGATCAACGCCTCCCTGGTCGAACAGTCCAACTTCGAGATGTTCTCGGTGAAGGTCGACGATCCCGAAGCCGACAAGAACTACTGGCGGCTGATGGCGCTCACGGATTTCAACGGCCAGATCTGGAAACGCAAGAGCAACTTCGACAACATACGAGGCGCCGTCGGCACCGATGTGGCGGCCGATGTGCCGCGGCGCACGGTGCGCCAGGAGATCACCACCCGCAGTCTCGGCGGCATCTACCTGCCCGCCGCCTATGAGGTGAGCAATCTCGTCGAGACCAGCAATGTCGACCTCGAATACGAGAGCGCAACCGGCGCCCTGGTGATCACCCGCGAGTCGGAGGCGCGGGCAGCCCGCGGCTTCACCTACGTTCTCGAGTCGGCCGTTCCCGAATACAGCCCCACCTCTCTGCCTGCCAGTGCCACGGCGGGGCTCGAGGCTTCGTTCGTGGAGGAACACACCTCCCTGCCACCCTCATGTTCGAGCGGCGAGTCAACCCCGGGCGAGTGCTGGCCCGACAACGTCACCACGCTGGCTCAAGACATCACCGCCGGCGCCACCACCGACTACCAGCGTGTGCTCGCCCTCCAGAACCACTTCCTCGACCCCTCCAACTTCACCTACGACCTCGACGTGGCATTGCGTCACGATGTGAACGACATCGAAGACTTCCTGTATGTCGTGCAGCGCGGCTACTGCGAGCAGTTCGCCTCCACCTTCGCCGCGATGGCCCGATCGATCGGGATCCCTGCCCGTGTCGCGGTGGGGTTCACCTGGGGCGACTGGGACGACGACCGCCAGGAATACGTGGTGCGAGGCGAACACGCCCATGCCTGGCCCGAGGTCTACTTCGCCGGCGTCGGTTGGGTGGTGTTCGACCCCACACCCGGCCGAGCACCCGCCCACGGTAGCGAGATCACCGGCCTTGTGCCGGCCCAGCTCAACGAGAACGACGCTTCCAACCGCGGCGGCGGATCCGTCGCCGCACCTCCGAGCACGATCGCTCCCGGCATCACCGGCCAGCCCACCATCCCCGGCTTCGGCGAGGAACTCACAGTGCCCACCACCGTGCCGGCCGTGGGTACCGGCTCTGGAGACAGCTCCGGATCCGCTTGGCTTGTCCTGCTTCGGGCCGGCGTGGTGCTTGGGGCCCTCGCCTTCGCCTTGGGCGTCGTGCCCGCGCTTCGATTCCTTCTCCGCCGTCGCCGGCTTCACCGGGTGGCCGCCGACCCCTGTGGTCGTGCCGAACTCGCGTGGGACGATGCCGCCGGCGCCCTCTCACTGGTGGGCCTGGTTCAGGCCCCCCACGAGACACTCCCTGAGTTCATCAGTCGCGTAGGCCGCACCGGCACTCGGGTGGGGCCTCTCGCCCAGCTCGCGGGCGACGTCGGCGTATTGCGCTACTCCGTGCCCGCCGATCCCATTCCCCACGCCATCGCCGCTCAGAGCGCGGCGGCAGACGTGGTGCATACGTGCAGAGCTTCGCGAACGTTTACCCAGTTGTTCGTCGACGCCGTCGATCCCCGAACGCTCCGATTTTCCTGAACCGGCGCGGACGCCGAGAACCAAGAAGAGCGATAGCTACTCGCCGGGCTGATCTTCGGGACGGTTGAACCGGTCACGCATCCGGGCTCCAGCGCCTCCCACGACGTCGCGGAAACCACCGCCGCGCATGTTGGAAGTCATCTGCTCGAGGCCGGCACGGCCCAGCTTGCGGGCGTTGCGCTCGAACCAGAGCACGCTGGCCAACATCAGGAGGAAGCCGACGAAGGCGAAGGCGAACGACACCGAGAGCAGTAGGACCATCAGCACGACTCCACACAGGAAGCCGAACGTGGCCCACTTCAGGTTGCGGAAAGCATGGGTGTAGATCGTGGTTTGGGAGACCTCGCGCGCGAGCGCGGGATCGGATTGATAGAGATGATCCTCGATCTCGGTGAGGATTCGTTGTTCATCCTCGGAAAGCGGCACCGTTGTCTCCTTGGCCCGGTTGTCGTCTTGCTCCAGTGTCGCACAGCACCACCCCCTCAACAACGCGGTGGGTAATCAAAGATTGCAGTCGGGACCCCATTGTTGTTGGCCACGTTCCATCCGTCTCAGCCCCGATCCGGGCCTCGAAAGGGTGGCCGGCCCGATCGCGTTGCCACCGAAGCGCTCTCTGATTTCATCGACGACACCATCAGCATCACTCCAGGAACGACCCTCGACATCGTCGAAACTCAGCTGTTGAGCGTGCGGCTCCACGAGTTGGCTGGCGCTTACGCCGAGCAGGCGAACACCGGGCGAGGTGTCGACTCGGGCGAGGAGGGCTCCCGCCTCATGGGCTATCGAACGCGCTCCATCGATCGGAGAGAGCAGAGTCACCGACCTCGTGATGGTCGTGAAGTCGCCAAAGCGGACCTTCACGGTGATCGTCCGACCCGCGACATTTGCGGCCCGCAGCCTCGAGGCGACAGCGTCGGCCATCCGTACGAGCTCCCTCGACAGGCGGTCGTCAACGAAGATGTCGTGAGCGAATGTCTCCTCGTGGCCTATCGATTTCACACCCTGATCGACAATCACCGGGCGCTCGTCACGGCCTTGGGAGAGGAGATGAAGATGGCGCCCCAGGGCCGAACCGAGGGCCGCGGTCACTCGCTCTTCGGGCTGGGCGGCCAGATCGCCGACCGTCTCGATCCCCATACGCGAGAGCTTGGCGCCGGTGGCGGGGCCCACGCCCCAGAGCGCACCCACCGCCAAGGGCTGAAGGAAGTCGAGCTCTGTACCGGCCTTGATCACGTGCACGCCGGTGCCGAAGATCGGACCGGTGGCGCTCGGCTTGGGCTTGGCTCGTCCGGTGGCGAGCTTGGCGAGGAACTTGTTGGTGGCAACCCCGACCGAACAGGTGAGCTGCTCCTCGGCGAGTACACGAGCTCTCAGCTCGGCCGCAATCGTTGGGGCTCGATCGCGGCCGTGGAGGGCACCGCGCACATCCAGGAACGCCTCATCGAGCGAGAGCGGCTCGACCAGGGGCGTCACATCGCGAAACAGTGCCATCACCTTCCCGCTCACCTCGCCGTAATAGGCGTGATCGCCGGTGAGAAACACCGCGTGGGGACACAGGCGTCGTGCTCGGGTGGTGGGCATCGCGGAATAGATGCCATATGAGCGAGCTACATAGGAGGCCGCAGCCACCACGCCACGATCGCCGGTGCCTCCCACGACGACCGGCTCGGCGATCAGCTCCGGTCTACGGCGCAATTCACAGGAGACAAAAAAGGCGTCCATGTCGACGTGCAGGAAACCCAAGCTTCCATCCGGAGCGCTTCCCTCGGACCGTTGGGAACTCACTCCGGGCGCCGCTCGGCCCGCATCTCAGCCGGATTATCTCCGTAGGCGGCATAACTGAAGTGCCGGGGCTGCGTCCATGGCTCGCTCGTCCACTCCCGAAGTGGTTCACTCACCCACAGAGGGCTCGCGTTCAGGCGACCGTCGACACCTGTGGGATCGAGGAACTCCGCTGCGGTGACGATCCCGTCGGGATCCTCGAGAACAACGGCACCCTCGAAGCCGGCGGCGAGGTGAACTTCGACGTCGAGAAGCGTCTCCAGCTCGACGAACTCGACCGCGACCGTCCAGCACAAGCGTGCCCAATTGGCGACGGTGAGGCCGGTCTCCTCGCAGACCTCCCTGGTGAGTGCCTCCACCGGTGTCTCGCCGGCATCGACCACACCGCCCGGAGTGGTCCAGTCGATGCTGCCACCACGGCGCCGGTTGGCGACCAGCAGCAGGCCCCGCTCGTCGACGAGAAGACCCCCGGCAACTCTCCAATGACGCACCCGCTCAGCATGCCAGCTTCCGCAGGTGCCGGGTTCTAATCAGCGGCGGAATTCTCCACAACGGCCGCGCCGTTTCCGAGATCGGTAGCCACAACCTCGGCTTTCACCACCGCTGCGGTGGACACCTCAGCTGCAGGCGAGGATGAGGGGTCCGGTGCCGGCTCGTTCTCGGCCACGAGAACGAGAATCCCGGTGGATGAAGCGGCGATCACCACTCCTACGAGGGGAAACAGGAGTCTGCGTCGGATCCGCTTCTGATCGCGGGCGACCTCGTCCTCCTCGTCCATCAGGCGATTCAGCCGTGAGGCGACGTCGGAAGTCTCGATCTCCAGTGAGGTCGACAGAACCTCGAGGTCCACATCACGAAGCGCGATCGGGGTACCAAGGGGGAGTTCGCGAAGGCGATACACGAGCGCGAGGTAGCGGGCGAGAACCGCGTCGGGGCCCGAAGCATCCGACATTTCGACCCCGGACCGGCTGACCGCTATAAGGCCCTCGTCCAGATCTATGACCAGCTGAGAACGCTCGGGCATCAGTCCGGCATCTTCGACCCCGTAGAGCCTCACCAGCCCAGATAAGAGCTGGTCGTCGACCACCCGTCGACCATGTTCGAGATCGTCGAGTTCGACCACCGTGAAATCGGTGTGGTTGGCAAGCTCTTCCAGGTCCAGGCCTGCGGCCACCCGAGCTTGGCGAAGCAGGGTGCCCAAACGACGTGGCGGCACCAGCGTGGTGAGATCGGTTTCCATGGGGTTTTCGTCGGCAATCAGCGCCTGAATCTGAGGACGCGGTCGCGGAACCCCCACCAGGTGACCAACACCAATGCCTCCACCACGATCCAACTCGACATCTTGGAGGTTCCCCTGATTCGATCGGTGAACGAGATCGGGATCTCGGTGACCGAGCCGCCGGTGGCAAGAACCCTGTGAGCCATCTCGATCTGGAAGCCGTAACCGTCGGCTCGGATGGTGTGGAAGTCGATCGCGGCCAGTGCCTCGGAGCGATAGGCCCTGAACCCGCTGGTGGCGTCATTGACGCTGATGCCAAGCACCAATGCTGCATACCGGTTGCCCCACCTCGACAGGGCGCGCCGATACCACGACCAGTCCGGGATCGATCCGCCCGGCACGTAGCGACTACCGATGGCGAGATCAGCACCCTCCTCGACTGCAGCCAGCAAGGTGGGAAGCACAGCGGGGTCGTGGGACAGGTCGGAGTCCATCTCCACCATCACGTCGAAGCCGTTGATCAGGCCCTGCTTGAAGCCCTCGCGGTAGGCCGAGCCCAGACCGGATTTCGCGGGGCGCCGCATCACCTCGACTACACCCAGCTCCTCCCCCACCCGCTCGGCGACGTCGGCCGTGCCGTCAGGGCTCGAATCGTCGACCACGAGCACTCGAGCATCCGGTGAGGCGGAGTGGAGTCGGCGGAGCACCTCTTCGATGTTCGCCGCCTCGTCGTAGGTGGGAAGAACAACCAAGACACGCACGGCCGTGAACTCTAGAGGCGGAGGCGCCACCACCACGCCACCGGCGTCTCGATAGGCTCGCGCCGATGTCGAATTCGCAAGCAGGCCGTTCCCCCGACACCGCCGCTCCCCCCGTGTTGGCCCGCGCCCTCGCCCTGCTCGCGATCATGATCGCGGGCCTCTGCGGCGGGCTCATCGGGTTCGCGGTCACCGATCTCCAATGCAACGACGGATGCACCACCACGGCCGGGATCGTGGGCGTGGTCAGCGCGGCCGGAGCCGCCGTCGGCGTGGCCATCGTTGCGGTGCTCACCATGCGAGCGATGGCCGAATGGAAGGCCCAGGAGCTGCAAGAACAGGCCCGGCGAATTCAGGAATGAGTCCCGATCTGAATGAACTTGGGGCCATCGCCGACGCGGCGCTCGACCGAGTCGTGCCCGCCCTTCGCTCTCCGGATGCCCTCACCGATCTCGCCGTCGACACCAAATCGAGCGGCACCGACATGGTCACCGAGATGGATCGATGGGCGGAGGCCACAATTGTCGAGGTGATCTCCTCGGCCAGACCCGACGACGGTTTTCTGGGCGAGGAGGGAGCGGCGAAGGAGAGCCTCACCGGGGTCACCTGGCTGATCGACCCGATCGACGGCACCACCAACTTCCTCTACGACATTCCCGGCTATTCGGTATCGATCGCCGCTCGCCTCGATGGCGTCGATGTCGTGGGAGCCGTTCACGACCCCATCCGGGGCGAACGCTTCCGCGCCGTCAAGCACCAGGGTGCCACCCTCAATGGGTCGTCAATCTCGGTGAGCGACAAGGACCAACTCCCCACCGCCCTGGTGGCCACGGGCTTTTCGTATGAAGCCGGCAGGCGCCGGGCCCAGGCGGAGGTGCTCACCCATGTCCTCCCCGCTGTACGCGACATCCGCCGCTTCGGCGGCGCTGCGCTCGATCTGTGCTCACTGGCGTGCGGGCGGGTCGATGCCTACTACGAGCGTGGACTCAACGAATGGGACACCGCCGCCGGTGCCCTCATCGCGGCCGAAGCGGGGGCTCTCATCGACGACCGGCAGCTTTCGGGGGGTGCCTTCGTCGGTGCCGCCCCCGGCCTGTTCGAAGCCTTGTCGCGCCTGCTCGACGGGGCCGGCGCGCACGAGGCCTGAACTTTGATTCGTCCCGCGCGTCGCATCGCGACCGAGAACATGGCACCATCTCACTCAATGGGTACGCGAATTCTCACGGTGGAAGACGACGAACGAATCCGCACAGCCGTCAAGTTGGCCCTCGAGGATGAGGGCTGGGACGTCGAAGAGGCGGATAGCGGGGAGGAGGCCCTCAACGCGTTCACGCGCCAAGCGGCCGATGTGGTGTTGATCGACATCATGTTGCCCGGCATCGACGGCTTCGACGTGTGCAGGGCGATTCGGCGCGTCAGCGACGTGCCGATCGTGATGGTCACCGCTCGTGCCGACACCCACGACGTCGTGGCCGGGCTCGAAGCCGGCGCCGACGACTACCTCACCAAGCCGTTCGCCCCCAAGGAACTCTCCGCCCGCATCCGGGCTCTGCTGCGCCGAGCCCGCACCTCCGAGCCGGGGGCGCCTCAGATGATCTTCGGCGATCTCGAGATAGTGCCCGACGAGGGGGTCGTGCGCGTCGGCGGCGATGAAGTCCACCTCACCAAGACCGAATTCCGCCTCCTCGTCGAACTCGCCTCCAGCCCCGGCCGAGTATTCAGCCGGGAGGTGCTCCTCGAACGAGTATGGGGCTACGGCTACTTCGGCGATGGCCGTCTCGTCGACGTCCATATCCGTCGCCTGCGCACCAAGGTCGAGTCCGATGCCGCCAACCCGCGCCATGTCGTCACTGTGCGGGGACTCGGCTACAAGCTCCAAACCTGAGCGAGAGGTAGCTTGAGAAAAGTCTGGAGACGGCTCGGCCTGAGGGCCCGAATCACCCTGCTCTTCGCGCTCGGAGGTCTGCTCTTGTCGGTCACCATCGCGGTGGCCACCCTCACCCTGGCCCGCCAGAATCTGCTGGCCGACCGCGAAGATCGTGCCTTTTCGGTGGTCATCCGCAACGGAGACCGAGTGGCGCAACGCCTCACCGAGGAGACCGACGCCGAGGAGGTGGGCGCGATCTTCGATTCCCTCACCATCACTGAACGTTCCCACCCGCTGCTTCGCGTCGACGATGTCTGGACCGCCAGCAATCCCCAGGTGTTCAGCAACGAAAACGTGCCGAGCGTGCTCGTCGCCGCGGTCGAGAACGGGCACGCGGCGCGCATCCGCACCCGCCTCGACGACAAGCCGGCCCTGATCACCGGCATTCCCATCCCCAACCTCGATGCCGACTACTACGAGGCGGCTCTCGTCGACGATGTCGAAGGTGCGCTCAACACCCTCGGCATCATCGTCATCGGCGTGGCCACCGCCGCAACCCTCCTGGCCGCCGCCATCGGTTCGTGGGCGTCCAGGAGGGCGCTCACCCCTCTGGTGGAGGTGCGAGCAGCCGCTGAATCACTCGCCGCCGGAGAGCTCGACACCCGCCTCGACCCTCCAGCCGATGCCGACCTCGCATCCCTCACCGCCTCCTTCAACGGAATGGCCCGCTCGCTCGAGGACCGCATCGAACGCGACGCCCGGTTCGCGTCGGAGGTGAGCCATGAGTTGCGCTCGCCGTTGATGACGCTCAACGCCTCTGCCGAGGTCCTCAACAACAGCCGCGACGACCTCTCCGAGCGCAACCAGACGGCCCTCGACCTGCTTACCGACGACATCGGGAGGTTCACCGACCTCGTCGAAGACCTCCTCGAGATCAGCCGTTACGACGTCGGGTCGGCGGCTCTTCAGGCGGAGCCGATCGACCTCGTCGAATTTGTCCGCCAGGCGGTTGCCCACGGGCGCTACCCCGACACGAGCGTCAATGCCGAGACGCTGGAGTATCTGGTGATCGAAGGCGACAAGCGTCGCCTTGCCCAAGTGGTGGCCAACCTCCTCGACAATGCGGCCAAGTATGGCGAGGGCCACGTGGGCATCGAAGTTCGCGAGCGCCGCGACACTGTGCAGATGATCATCGAGGACCAGGGGCCAGGTGTGCCCTACGAAGAGAGAAGCGTGATCTTCGATCGTTTCTCTCGGGGTAGTGCCGGAGGAAGCCGGGGCCAGGGCACGGGATCGGGGTTAGGCCTGTCGTTGGTGACCGAACACGTCGGGCTCCACGGCGGACACGTGTGGGTGGAGGATCGCCCCGATGGCGGCCAGGGCGCTCGCTTCGTGGTGTCTCTTCCCAAGACGGATCCGATCGAATGAGGCGCCTGGTGGTTTCCGCCCTCCTCATATCGCTCATCGTGGGAGCATGCTCGCTCCCCACCGATGAGTCGGCCCAGGTGATCAATCCAGATGAACTGCCCGATGGTCTGCGTAGCGACCTCACCGCCACCACAACCACCATCGAACCGCCCTCCGCCATTCCGATCGGGATCTTCCTGATCGACCTCGCCGACGAACGGAAGATCGTCGTCGAGGTGACCCGGGAAGTGGAGACCACCGCCTCCCTCTTCGATCGACTCTCATTCCTCTTCGGCGACGAGGTCCGCACCGAGGCCGACCGCGAGTTGGGCTACAGCAACCCGGTGGGCGAGTTCACCCTCACCAGCGTGGAGCGCAACGACAACGACGTCGCCATCATCGATATCATCGCCGTCGACGAAAACGGAGCCGAGGTGGCAGTAAGCGGCGACGTGCTGCGAGATGCCGCGGCCCAACTCGTGTACACGGCAACAGGCTTCAGCGCGATTCGAGCGGTCCGTATCCTCATCAACGGTGAGAGGGTGGTGCTACCCACCACCACCGACGAAGGCGATACCGAAGACGTCGTGAGCCGCGGCGACTACGAGCGCTACCTGCCCGAATTCGTGGTGGTCACCACCACCATTCCCGAGTCCACCACCACGGTGGCTCCGGATGAAGGCGGCGGCTGAACCTCAAGCGAAGAAGGTACGAGCCGTTCGCAGGAGGTTCGGACTCGTGTACTTGAGCGAACCGACCGCTTCGGCGAGCGGCACCGTCACCACCTCGCCGTTGCGAAATGCCACCATCGAGCCGTATTCGCCCTCGTGTACCGCCTCCATGGCGGCCACCCCGAACCAGGTGGACAGCACCCGGTCGAACGAGGTGGGGGTGCCGCCTCGCTGAACGTGACCGAGGACGGTCACTCGCGTTTCGAAACCGGTGCGAGCCTCGATCTCCGAGGCAACGACGTTGCAGATCCCGCCGAGTCGCTTGTGGCCGTACTGATCCACCGGAGGTTCTTGCACCTCGATCGTTCCCTTCTTCGGCAAGGCTCCCTCGGCGACCACCACGATCGACGCGTAGCGACCCCGGCCGTGACGCCGAGCCAAGGCGTCGCACACCTCATCAATGTCGAAGGGCTCTTCGGGCACGAGGGTGACCGTGGCACCCCCCGCGATACCCGCCCACGTGGCGATATGGCCCACGTGACGACCCATGACCTCCACCACCATTACCCGGTCGTGGGACTCTGCGGTGGTGTGCAGGCGGTCGATCGCATCGGTAGCGATCTGTACGGCGGTGTCGAATCCGAACGTGCGCTCCGTGCCCGCCACGTCGTTGTCGATGGTCTTGGGCACGCCCACAAGCGGTATGCCCTCCTCGTGGACTCGGTTCGCGGCCGAGAGTGTGCCCTCGCCCCCGATCACGATCAGTGCGTCGATGGCGTTGCGTTCGAGGTTGGCACGAACCCGACTCATCCCGTCGTCGTACATGAAGGGCTGATATCGACTCGTGCCGATGATCGTGCCACCGCGGGGCAGCAGGCCCCGACACTCCTCGACCGTCAGGGTCATGGTCCTGTCGTCGAGCAGGCCACTCCAGCCGTCGAGAATGCCCACCATCTCGTATCCGAACTCGCGTTCTCCCTTTCGGACGACCGCGCGAATCACCGCGTTGAGGCCCGGGCAGTCGCCGCCTCCGGTGAGTACTCCAACCCTCATCGATCCTCCCGAGAATCGTCCCCTGCCAAGCTACCGACCAAGCTCCGAGAGCGAGCGGGTATCGTCGCCGACCATGGGAATAGTGATAGCCATCGATGCCGGAACAACGGGTGTTCGCTCCTTCGCGGTCGACGAGTCGGGTACGCCGCTCGGATTCACCTACCGGGAGTTCACCCAACACTTTCCCCGGCCTGGCTGGGTCGAGCACGACGCCGACGAGATCTGGGACGCGGTGGTGGCCACCCTGGCCGAACTGGTCGCCACGATCGATCAGCCGGTGGCTGCGATAGGCATCACCGACCAACGCGAGACCGTCGTGGCCTGGGACAAGAAAACGGGCCGCCCCCTGCACCGGGCGATCGTGTGGCAGGACCGCAGAACCGCAAGCCGCTGCGAGGCGCTGGAGGCGGCCGGACACCTCGATGCGGTGCGATCCACCACCGGCCTGGTTCTCGATCCCTATTTCTCCGGCACCAAGTTCGAGTGGCTCCTCGGTGAGGGAGGCGTGGAGGTGGGCCCCGATCTCGCCTTCGGCACCGTCGATTCGTGGCTCATCTGGAACCTCACGGGCGGCTTGCACGCCACAGACTCGTCCAACGCGAGCCGAACCCTGCTCTACGACATCGGTGCCCACCGCTGGAGCCCCGAGATGTGCGACTTGTTCGGGGTCCCGGCGAGCACCCTTCCCGAGGTGCGCGCTTCATCGGGGCGGTTCGGCGTCACCACCGATGCCATCCCCACCGGGCCCGGAATCCCGGTGAGCGGTATCGCCGGCGATCAGCAGGCCGCCCTGTTCGGACAGGCATGTTTCCAGCCGGGCCAGACCAAGAACACCTACGGCACCGGAAGCTTTGTACTGATGAATGTCGGTACCAGCTGCCCCGAACCCGTGGAGGGCCTGCTCACCACCGTGGCCTGGACTCTCGACGGGCCGAACGGATTGGAAACGACCTACGCCTACGAGGGGGCGATATTCGCTACCGGCGCCGCAATCCAGTGGCTGCGCGACGGACTCGGAATCATCGATGATGCGGCGGAAACGGGCCCCCTGGCCGAGTCGGTCGCCGACAGCGGCGGGGTCGTCTTTGTTCCCGCCCTCACCGGCCTCGGCAGTCCCTACTGGGATCCACGGGCACGAGGCACCATCCTCGGCCTCACCCGCGGCACCGGTCGAGCCGAGATCGCACGAGCAACCGTCGAGTCGATGGCCTTCCAGACCCGCGATGTGGTCGACGCAATGGCCAACGCCAGCGGTACCGGCATCACCGATCTGCGCGTCGATGGAGGAGCCTCAGTGATGGACCTGCTGCTCCAGATGCAGGCCGATCAGCTCGGAGTTCCCGTCATCCGATCGGCGGTGGCGGAGACCACCGCTCTGGGTGCCGCCTATCTCGCCGGACTGGCCGAAGGGGTGTGGTCGTCGCAGGCTGAGCTGGCCGACCACTGGGCGGCCGATGCCACCTTCTCCCCCGCTGATCACCGCGACGGCTGCGACGACGCCTACGCCAACTGGAAACGGGCGGTGGAGCGCAGTCGGCATTGGGACCTCAGCGACTGAGCACCCGCTCAGCCCAGGCGGGTGAGAACACTCCGCATATTACGAACCGCTTGTTGGGTACGTTGCTCGTTTTCAATGAGGGCGAAACGAACGTGACCCTCGCCGCCCGGCCCAAATCCGACACCGGGTGAGAGCGCCACATTGGCCTCCTTCACCAGCATCGAGGCGAACTCCACCGACCCCATCTCGTGGTACTCGGGGGGTATCGGAGCCCACACGAACATGGTGCCCTTGGGTGGTTCGATGTGCCAGCCGATTCGAGCAAGCCCGTCGCACAGGGTGTTACGGCGGCTCTCGTAGATGGCGCGAGCCTCGCTCGGGTATTCCGGCGCCTCGTTCATGGTGACGGTGGCAGCGATCTGCACCGGCTGGAAAGTTCCGTAGTCGAGATACGACTTGAGCTTGGCCAGGGCCCCGACCACTTCAGAATTACCGGCCATGAAGGCCACCCGCCAGCCCGCCATCGAGAACGATTTGGTCATCGAGTAGAGCTCGACGGCCACCTCCTTGCCGCCATCGGCCTGCAGGATCGACGGCGGCAGGTAGCCGTCGAACCCAAGATCGGCGTAGGCGAAATCGTGCACCACGATCACATCGCGTTCTCGCGCGAAGTCGACCACCCGCTGCATGAAGTCGAGGTCGACGCAGGTGGTGGTGGGGTTGTGGGGAAACGACAGAACGATCACCCGCGGACGGGGCCACGAGTACTCGAAGCGGTCGGTGAGGGTGTCGAAGAAGTCGTCTTGACTGGTGGTGAGGGGCATCTCGCGAACATTCGCGCCTGCAAACAGAGGCGCAAAGAGATGGATGGGATACGAGGGCGCGGGCACGAGCACCGAGTCGCCGGACTGCAACAGCACCCACATGAGGTGGCTGAACCCCTCCTTGGCCCCAATGGTGTTGATCACCTCGGTCTCGGGATCGAGATCCACGTCGAATCGCCGCTTGTAGAGATCGGCGAGCGCCTCACGAAGCTTGGGGAGTCCACGGCTCGCCGAGTAGCGATGGTTGCGAGGATTACGGGCAGCCTCGATCAGCTTCTCGACGGCCACACTCGGCGAAGGCAGATCGGGGTTGCCGAATCCGAGATCGATCACATCCGCTCCGGCTCGACGGGCCTCGACCTTGAGCGCATCGATGATGGTGAAGACGTACGGGGGCAGGCCGTTGATCCGGCGGAATTCCATGCGTCGAGACTACTCAGACGAAGGCGTGAACCTCGATGAATTTCACCGTGCCATATTCCTGGTCTGCAACCCACCCGGCAATACCCGGCGTGTCGCCGATCACGATTACCTGGACGTCTCCGGGCAGACCGTGAAGGGCATCGAGCGCACTCAGCGGGGCGTCGCCCATGAGCACCACCAAGGGGATGGGACCGGCGAGACCACGCGGGATTCTCGATATCACCGACGCCATTCCACGAGGGCCAACCCTTGATTGGTGAACTTGATGCTCCGCCAGCCGCTCGAGCACCTCGGCTCCTTCTCGGAGTTGCAGCTTGGCGTCGTGCTCTTCGGCGACGGCGAGCTCGTTGGCGGCGAGCATGTGGAGCTCCAGATCGATGTGATTCAGCTCCATCAGCATCTTGCGGACCTCCGCCACCTCGGATTCGGCCTCGTGAACGGCGGCGCGCTCGGTGCTGAGACGATCAACACGAGAGATGTCACCGAGCAGCACCAGCGCATCCAGCTCGGTTCCCGCCCTCTCGCGATCTCTCAGTATCCGCACCGCTGCAGTGTCGGCGGAGGCGAGCACGGAGAACCAGGTCTCGCCGAGGGCGACCAGGGCCCTCTCGGAATGAAGATCCTGATGGCCGATCGAGCCGCAATCATCGAGTATCGATCGAAGGTGAGCAAACGCATCGCCGGGAGCGGCGCCCACCGACCCCGCATCGACCGTCACCGCGAGGAGAGCCTCGGTGATCAGATCGGGATTGTCAGATTGGCCATCTTTCATAGGATCGTGACCCAGGAGTTGCACCGCACGGCTGGCGGCAACATCGATCGCGTCGAGCACCGTTTGGAGATCGGTGTCGCGCTCGAGCCTGGCCATCAGATCTGCCCATTCGAGCTCGGCCGCCTCGAGATCGACCACGCTTTTCTCGTAGGCGGTGACTCGTTCGCTACTCACAACGACCATGCCGTTGCCCATGCGAAACGCGGCCCACGTGGGGTAGCCGACCCCATCGAGAGCCTCGTTGAGTTCGCCCTTGGCGAGCTCGAACGCTCGACGTGCAGCGCCTCGGCGGATGGTCTTCCCGACCCGACGGTCGAGTTCGAGCACACGGTCCTGGAGAGCCGCTAGCTCGGTGGCTTCATCGGGCAGGACGTTGCGGGGAACGGCGGCATCCTCGGCCGAGCCTGCTGCGGCACGTGCCGCGTCGAGCCGGGCGGCGACAGCCTCGGTGCCGCCACCGGCAGCCTCCATCCGGGATTCCAAGCCCACGACTCGCTGGTGCAGAGAGGTCCAGGCCGCCGCGAGAGCCACTGCTTCCGGGCACGGAACGGGACCCGTGGAGACCGAGCTTCGAGCGGTGGCCAGCGCCGCGGCCAGGGCGGCTCTGTCGCCCGAAGCCAGACCAGAGAGCTGGGTGTCGAGCTCATCGACGAGCGCCTTGAGTTCGCTGATGCGCTCCGGTACGTCGTCCATACCGGTCCACGGGTCCGGTCGATCGGCGAAACGAGCGGCTCGGCCGAGTGCGCCGTCGGCGAGGTCGAGCCTCAGTCCTGCTCCGTTGTCGAGCCGGGCAGTAGCCGAGGCGAGCCTTGCCTGCATCTCGGAGCGGATCCGGGCCGCGCCTCCCAGTTCCTCCGCCAGTTCAGCGATCTGATGATCGATCTGTTCGCGAGCACCAGATGCGGGGTCCGCGGCGATATCGAGCAGGCTTTTGGCCTCGATGATCAGGGCGGCATCAGCGGTGGCACCGATAATGTCGAGAGCGCTGTCGAGGGTCATCACGACCCCGTGAACCTCGGCCAGGCCCGACCAATCGAAGGCGTCTCCATCGGCTATCGAGTGGAGGAAGCCGACGACCGCGACGCGAGCGGCGGGGTTGAGGCCGTGGAGGATCGTGATCCTTGGGTGCAGCTCAAAACATTCGCGCGATGAATCGGGCCTGAGTTCAACAAAACGCATCCCCGTCCCATCGGCACACGGGGTGCCCGTTTCAAGCCCCCTACTCCTCGCTGTCGTCGGCGGTGGCGGCGTCTCGACCGTCGTCCATGAACCCGGTGGTGAAGGCCTCCACCACGGATTTCCCGGTAGAGATCACCGAATCGAACGCCGCTGGGTCCTCTACGACCCGTTCGGCGGCTTCGAGAAGTTGACGAAGCGAAACCACGACCGCGCCCGCAGCGGCGCGGATCTCATCGAAGGGATCGTCGGCTGGGTTCGATTCCTCGGACTCGTCGCGGTTGGGCGACGGGTCGGTCACTTCATGCCACTCTCGATGTGACGAGTGAAATCGTCGAGTGCGGTGCGTACTATCCGGGCTTCGGCGCGGCGCTTGACAAACCCGGGAAGAGGCACGGAGAGGTCGACAGCCAGGTGGTAGACCACCTCGGTGGATCCGGGATCGGATGCGACCGGAAGGAACTCGTATTCACCGTCGAGTCGGCGGGTGATGTCGCCGGCTTGGAGCCGCCAGGCGATACGACGAGGATTGGACCCGTAGAAGTAGCGAAGGGTGTAGGTGGTGGACCTACCCATCGCCGCAGCACGGAACTCGACATCGACGGCACGGCCCTCGTCGTCTCGCGACAAGATGCGAGCCATTTTCACATCTGAGGCCCAGTCCGGGTAGCGCTCGAAGTCGATCGCCGCGGCATAACACAGGTCGGGTGATGCGGCAATCGTGGTGCGCTCGGTGGCTTGATCGACCATCTCGGCTCGTTTCGTGCTGTGGTGAACCCGACACTAACAACTCGGCATGGCTCCGCGGTTCACGTCGGTTCACCGGGAGGGTCGGTGGGCTCGAACGTGCCGTAGCGAGCGCACCACAGACCGGTGAATCCAAGCGCGAACAGGGGAACGAGCGTGCCGAAGGCCAGCGTCGTGAAGGTCCTCAGCGAGGCGGTGACGACGCCGACACCCAGTTGGGTGGCCTGCGCCCCGAGGAAGTGGCGTCGAACATCCGGAGGGGCGCTCCCCGCCCCGAAATAGAGCCCGCCGATGCCGATTGCATCAACCCTGCTTCGTTCGACCGCCAACGCAAATGCCCACAGCATGGTGACCATCCCGACTGCGAAGAGGGCGAGCGCCACCGCCAGAGCAGGGAATTGGAACAGGCCGAGGTCGATGGTGGCTCCGATCGCGGTGATGGCGAAAAGCCCGGTGCCCCACCACAGCCAGACAATGAGCCGGCGTCCGTCGGTGGAGATACCGCTCATGGCGTGGCCATCGCGTTGATCGCTGACTCGAGACGGGCCGCGAGCACGTCGTAGCTGAATTCAGCCTCGGCACGAGCCCGGGCTGCTTTCCCCATCCGGTCGCGAGCAGACCGGTCGTCGAGAAGTTCGATGATGGCTTCGGCCGTGGCGTCGGAATCGTCGGGATGGTCGACGATCAGCCCTGTCTGGCGATGGGCGACCGCTTCGTGTGCTCCTCCGCTCCGTCCCGCCACCTGGGGAACACCGGCGGCAGCCGCCTCCACGAAGACGATGCCGAATCCCTCCTGCTCGAGCCCACCCCATCGGGAGCGACACATCATCGCGAAGACGTCGCCACAACCGTAGAGAGCAGGCATCTGCTCGTCGTCGACTCTCCCGAGGAGATCGACGGGGGCGCCGAGCTCGCCGATCAGCTTGCGCAGTCGCTTCTCGTCACGACCCCGGCCGGCGATCGCCACCCTCACCTCGGGATGACGTTTCCTGATCATCACCGAGGCCCGGATAAGGGTGTCCATGCCCTTGCGCGGCACCAGCCGCGAAACCGACACCACCAGAGGCCCAGCGGCGGCAAGACCGAGCTGTTCGCGAGCCGTTCGACGCTGGTCTTCGTCGAGAGGCACGAATCGGTCTATGTCGACCCCAGGAGGCACGACCGTGGTGGCTAGCTTGCGGCCGAGAGATCGTTCCCCCTCGACCGCCGGGTAACCCCCGGCAGCGATCACTCCCGATGCGCCGGACAGCACCCGGTTCAAAAGTTGACGGGTGCCAGGCAAGCGGCCGGGGATCGTGACCTCCGCTCCATGCAGGACCACCGCATAGGGAAGATCGAGGTGAGGACCGATGAGGCCGGCCGGCACTGCCGGGTCGATGATCACCACCTCCACCGAATGGTCTCGGGCAAGTCGGTTGACCCGTCGGATCAGCGCCGGCTGGGGCAACAGCCAGGGCTCGGGACTCCGCACGATCGTGTAGGCCTGAGCGGCGTCGAACTCCTCGGCGCCCGCATATGGGGTGGTGTGAACCACGACCTCGTCGGCGGGCAGGCGGCGCCACAGTTCCCACAGATAGTTCTGGATTCCACCGATCTTCGGGGGAAAGTCGTTGGTGACTAGCAGGTGCCGAACCACGGGAGGACCCTAGGGGCGAGCGAGTTCGACCTGCACCTCGGCACTCGGGTCGTGGGCGACCGGGGCGAGGAGGTGCTCAAGACCGAGACGGCGAGCGGCCCAGACCGCATGGGATCGGATCATTGGCTCGGGGTGAGCCAGGGAGAGTTCGATGGCATCCACCACGCGCTGATCGCCGGGGTCGGCGGTGTTGGCCAGTACGAGCAGGGCATTGCGCCGCAGGTAGAGAGGGTTGCGACGTGGTATGTACCACCGTCCGAACCTGTCGATCAGCGAGTCATCGTCGGCTGCGAGCATGTCGAGCACCGACACCCACGCCTGATCGGCTCCCGCCGCCGACGGGCGGCGCCGTCGAATCTGGTTGGGAGGGCACACGTCCTGGCAGTCGTCGCAGCCATAGATGCGATCGCCCATCGCTTCGCGATATTCGATGGGAAAGCTGCCCTCCGCTTGAACCAGCCACGCCAGACAGCGACGGGCGTCGACGACTCCTGGCGCGATTATCGCGTCAGTGGGGCACGCGGTGATGCACTTGGTGCAGGACTGGCACCCATCCTCAACCGGAGTGATGTCGTGGATCTCCAGCGGTGCATCAGTGAGCACCGAACCCAACACCACCAGGCTGCCCACCCCCGGAACAAGGATATTGCTGCTCTTACCCCACCATCCGATACCGGCCCGATGGGCCGCAGCCCGGTCGACGAGATGGTTCTGGTCGGCGAGCACCACGGCACGGTGCCCATCCTCTCGCAGCCTGACCGCGATCGGCTCGAGAGCCTCGCGCAGGTGTCGATAGTGGTCTTCCCAAGAGTAAGCGGCCACGCGCCCCAGCGGCTCTCCGACAAGCTTCGGGGGCGCTTCGCGCTGATAGTCGTAAGCCCCGACGACAAGAGCTGTCGCGCCGGGCAGGGTGCGACTCGGGTCGGTGGAACGAGCCGGATTGCGGTAGGTGAACTGCATCCGGTCGTGCAGACCGCGGTCTCGGCGTTCTTCGATGGTGGCGCGTACATCTGCGAAAGGCTCGGCTGACACGACTCCGACTGCGCAGAGGCCGGCATCGAGGCCGAGTTGGCGGAGTTGTTCGACGCTGGCCGGCATCGGGCCATGGTGGCACGCCGGTGTGCTCAGGCCACCCCATGGCGGCCGCGAAACCGCGAGGGGGGCACGAGTCCCGCCTCGGCGAGCAGTTCGACCGCGCGCCGTTCATCGCCGTCGAGTAGCACCGGCGTGCCGGGTTCATGGTTGACCAGATAGCTCACTACGCAGTCGTCGCACGAGTCGGTGAACTGGGCGACGCACGCGTCGCAGTCGATGGTGAGGACATGATCATCGCGATCGAGATGATCGGCGTCGGCGACAAGGCGGAGATGTGGTTGGCGAGCCATGTACCGGACACTAGGTAGGGGGTGTGACACTCCGGTGGGGAACCGACGCTGCACCCGCCCTATTCATGCCAAGCTCTGAGCCATGATCATCCTGCTGCTGCATCCAGGTGCGATGGGAAGCTCGCTCGGAGCCGCATTGATGGCCAATGGGCACACCGTGCGCTGGGTCGCCGACCGACGTAGTGCCGCAAGCCGCGCTCGCGCCGAGGCCGACGAGTTCACCACCTCAGTCGATCTCAGAACTGGCCTCGACGGGGCCGAGATGGTGCTGTCGGTCTGTCCACCGGCCTTCGCCCATCAGGTCGCCGGCGAAGTGGCAGCCGCCGACTACCGGGGGATATATGTCGATGCCAACGCAATATCGCCCGAAAGCACCCGGGCGGTCGCTGCCGTGGTCACCGAAGCCGGGGCCACGGCGGTCGATGCCGGCATCATCGGGCTGCCCGCGCGCGCTGATGCTCGGCCTCTGCTCTATCTGTCCGGCCCCCAAGCCGCGGCGGCGACTGTTGCCGAGACGTTCGGCGACTCACGGGTCGAAGTCGTTTCCCTCGACGCGCCTGTGGGTGCAGCATCGGCCACCAAGATGGCCTTCGCAGCCTGGACGAAGGGCTCGACCGCACTCCTCCTGGCGGTTCGTGCACTGGCCGAGGCGGAGGGGGTCACCGAGGGCCTCGACCACGCGTGGGACACCCTGATCCCCAACCTGCATGACAAGCTGACGCGAAGTGCCGCGGGGTCGGCTCCCAAGGCGTGGCGCTTCGAAGGTGAGATGCTCGAGATCGCCGCCACGTTCTCCTCGGTCGGCCTACCGGCGGGTTTCCACGAGGCTGCGGCAGACATCTACGGCCGCCTCGACGATCTCAGAGACCGAGACGACGTCAGCCTCGACGAGGTGATCACCCGACTCACCTGAGCTGCCCGACACGATTCTTGACTCCGAACACTTGTTCGGCCAATCTTGTGGACCTTGAACGAACACCTGTTCGCGGACCCGGTCGCCACTCCCCTACCTCCGGTTCCCGCCCCTCACCAACGCACCCTCGAGGATCTGGGCACCGCCCTTCACGAGGTCACCTTCGTGGTAATCGACCTCGAGACCACCGGAGGATCGGCAAGCAGCTGTGCGATCACCGAGATCGGAGCGGTGAAGCTACGCGGCGGCGAGTGCCTCGGCACCTACCAGACCCTCGTCGACCCTGGCTGCGCCATCCCTCCCGAGATCACGGTGATCACCGGCATCACCGAGGCAATGGTGATGCGCGCCCCCCGCATCGACAACGTCACCCCCTCGCTTCTGGAGTTCATCGGTGATGGCGTGATCGTGGGCCACAACGTGAGGTTCGACCTCTCCTTCATCAACGCCACCCTTTCGCACCAAGGCCGCAATCGACTCCCCAACCGCTCTGTCGACACCCTCGCCCTCGCCCGCCGCCTCCTTCGCAGCGAAGTGCCCAACTGTCGCCTCGGCACCCTCGCCGACCGGCTCCGGCTGAGCCACCAACCCAGTCACCGGGCCCTCGACGACGCCCTGGCTACCGGAGATCTCCTCCACCTACTCCTCGAACGCGCCGGCTCGCTGGGTGTCACCGGCCTCGACGACCTCATCGCGCTACCCACCATGGCCGGCAACGCCCAGGCTCAGAAGCTGCGCCTCACCGACCGCCTGCCGCGCGAGCCCGGCATCTACCTCTTTCGTGGGCGCACCGGCGACGTGTTGTATGTGGGCAAGGCGGCCAACCTGCGCTCCCGGGTGCGCAGTTACTTCTCCACCGATGAACGCCGCAAGATCGCCCAACTGCTTCGCGAGACCCATCGCATCGATCACCGCGTCTGTCGCAACGGACTCGAGGCGGCCGTGCTGGAGCTGCGCCTCATCCACCAGCACCTGCCCCGGTTCAACCGCCAGGGAACCCGAAGCTCCAAGTATCCCTATGTGAAGCTCACCCTCGAAGAGCGCTTCCCCCGCCTCTCGGTGGTGCGCACGGTCCGCGATGACGGCGGGCTCTACTTAGGCCCGGTCTCATCGGCGAAGCGAGCCAAACGGATCGTGGAGGCGATCGAGACCGCCGTGCCGATCCGGCGCTGTACGGCGCGGTCCACCGGGCGCACGAGTCGCACCGTGTGCACACCCGCCCAGATCGGTGTGGCGTGTTGCCCGTGTTCGGGCCACACGCCCGAGGCCGACTATCGAGCGGTTGTCGACGATCTCGTCGCCGGACTCACCCTTCATCCCCAGCGCCTCCTCGCTCCTCTCCAGGCCCGTATTCTCATGCTGGCCGCCGAGGAGCGATACGAAGAGGCCGCCGATGTGCGCGACCGGGCCGAAGCGCTGGCCGGCCTCCTACAGCGTCAGCGTCGATTCGATCTGCTCCGCCGGGCCGGCCGCATGCGGATCAGGATCGGATCCGACTGGGCCGAGTTTGCCGGAGGACTTCTCAGCGGGTGTGGCTCGGTCGACGACCCACCCTCGCTGCTCGATCACGTCGATCGGTCCACCGCTGCTCACGACCTCGACGATCGCCTCCCGGTTCCGAGCCGGCCCGACGCCGACGAACTCCTGTGTATCGCGCGCTGGCTCGACCAAAATGCCGGTCGAGTCGAGCTCGAGTTGGTGGAGGGCACGCTCGCCGAAATGCTCCCGCGTCTCCCCTCGTTCGCTGCCGGGAAGAGCCAATAGAGAAGCTCAGGCGCTGGCCACCAGAGCATCGAGTTTCGCCGCGGCGCGACCGTCGTCGATCGCCGCTGCGGCTCGAGTCACTCCAGCAGCCAGGTCGGGGACCACGCCGGACGCCCACAGACCGGCACCGGCATTGAGAACCACGATGTCGCGCGCAGGCCCCGGCTCGCCTGCGAAGATCTGTCGGGCGATCCTCGCATTGGTCTCGGCATCGCCCCCCGCGATGTCGGCGCTCGTCACTCGAGCCAGGCCGTAGTGGGTGGCGTCGATCTCACTCTCGGTGATCTCGCCATGGTCGAGCGACACGATCGTGGACGGCCCTGTGGTGGTGAGCTCATCGAGGCCACCGGTGCCGTGAACCACTAGGGAGCGCAACGAGCCGGTGGCCCGCAGCACCTCGGCTATGCGGCGGATCGTGTCGACATCGGCAACGCCGATCACCTGGCGGGTGAGCCGGGCCGGGTGCGAAAGAGGGCCGAGGATGTTGAACAGTGTTGGGATGCCGAGCTCGGCACGAACGAGGCCGACGTGTCGCATGGCCGGGTGGAAGGTGCGGGCGAAGGCGAACCCGATACCGAGCTCGTTCACCTGCGACTCCAGGGTGGGCGTGTCGATATCGATCCGAACTCCGAGCGCTTCCAGCAGATCGAAGCTCCCCGATGTGGACGATGCTCTGCGATTGCCGTGCTTGCACACGGTTGCGCCCGCACCGGCCGCGACGAATGAGGCCATGGTCGACACGTTCAACGCCGCCGTGCGCCGACTCTGGGCCCCACCCACGCCTACGATGTCGATCGTGTCGGCCGGAACCACAAGCGGGCTCGCTGCCGCGATCATGGCTCGCTGCAGGCCGGTCATTTCCTCGATCGTCTCACCCTTCAATCGGATTCCGACGATGAAGGCGGCGATCTGAGCATCGGTGGCCTGCCCCGACAGGACCGCGTCGAACACGGCTTCACACTGATCGGCACTGAGGTCGGAACCCGAGGCGATCACCGCGAGAATCGAGGACCATCCCCCGTATTGATCGATCGATGCCATTGTTTCCTCCTCGCAGTCGGCCGCCACCGGACCGGCTGGGGCCGGGTCGAGCGACGGCGGTACTCTAGGCGCCCTGTGCTCAACGACCTCGACCTCGACTTTTCGGCTATCCGCGCCGGCTCTCTCGTCTGCCTGCTGATCGCCGCTCCTGCCGCGATCATCGTGAACATTCTGGCCGACGGCGGCGGCACCGACCAGAGCAACTGGGTCTACCTGGCCTTCATCGCGATCATCGCCGCTTACATTCTCGGTGGGGCCCAGGCCGGCCGACGAGCCCTTGAAGCTCCATTCGTGAATGGTGCAACGGCAACATTCACCGCCTTCCTGGTGGTTCAGGTGATCGGCGGAATCGTGAGGGTGGCTCGAGGCGACAGCATCTCGCCGGTCGCCCTCATCTTCAACGCCCTCCTCGCCGCTTCGATCGGAGCGGTCGGTGCATGGTTCGGGGCGCAACGAGGCACACTTGAGACCGGTGGCGGGGAGCCGGCTGGATGACCGCGGCCCACTCACGTGGGTTGAGGAAAGTCGGGGCTCCGCAGGACAGGGTGCTGGCTTGCGCCAGTCGAGGTGACTCGCAGGAAAGTGCCACAGAGAACAGACCGCCGGTCGGGTCCGCCCGACCGGTAAGGGTGAAACGGTGCGGTAAGAGCGCACCAGCGTCACGGGCGACCGGGACGGCTAGGCAAACCCCACCCGGAGCAAGGTCAAGCAGGGAGAGGGCGGTCCGTCCGCAGACACTCCCGGGTTGATCGCACAGATGGATGGTCATCCACGGAGTCCGGCTCGCCGGACTCCCGGACAGAACCCCGCTTACAGGTCGACTCCCCGCCACCACCCTGAAGACACATGGCAGATGGCCCTTACGGGACCACTCCATGGAACACAGATGGAACACACTGGCCAATAGCAACGGCCGAGTTCACGTCACCTTCTCGCGCAGAATCCCGGGCCGAACTCGACCGACGGTCACGCTCCGTAATGCCCTGTCACGGAGCTGGCGTGACATAGCCGTGACATGACGGCGCTGCTGTCCGTCTTGTCACAGGCCGCAGCCGCTTACGTTTCGGCGGCATACCGCCGAGAGCGTAGGCTCAAAAGGTGCATGAAACGTCGGTCGTGTCATAGCAGGAGGGTCCACGAAGTTGATTCGAGATCTTGGTGCCAGAGGGCCACTCAGTTACAAGCGGTGGGCAGAATTCGACAACGACCGCGTTCTAGCCGGCACGCTGCTTTGGGGAGACCTAGAGATCGTGGCAGCGGCCGACCGAGC
>CAXMSE010000033.1:0-20562 GCA_964196195.1 uncultured Gammaproteobacteria bacterium
TGGATCACCACCAGCACCTTGTGCTTTCTCTCGGCGTACAGCAGCTCCTGGAGGGCCTCCAGCTCCTTGTTGAGCGCCTTGGTGAGCCTGCGGGCACCGGTCTTGTCGAGGCCGCCATCGTCGTCGGTGGGCGTTGTGGTGAGACTGACCGTCGCGCCGGGAGCGACCCGGTGTCGGGAGATGTCCATACCGAGATCATGCCATGTGACGACCGCCGCCTTGATCCGAGCGCCGATCCCGCCGATAGTGGGAGAGTCCAGTCCGATCGGAGGTGTGTTGGTGCTACAAGCCCACGAGTCGATGAGTGAAGTCGAGCTAGCGCTCGCCGCGGAGTTCCGGTCGGCGATCAACGACGCCCAAGGCCGGATTGCTGCCGTGCTCGATCCGGCGTGCCCTACCGTGGAGTTCCTCGATGCCTTGGACGCCGAGCTCCGACAAGCAGCGTCAGACCCCGACTCGGTTCCCTATCCCGAACTGGTCGACCCCGACTCCTATTGGGAAGCATCGGTCAAGCCCCAGGCACGCGCGGTGCGCACCGCGGCGGTCACAATTCTCGAGTGGCTCGAGTCTCGTGTGATCAACACGATGGGGGTTGCCGAGGCCGACCTGAAACAGTTGGTCGACACCGCGGCATCTGATCCCGGCGTCAATTCCGAGGCAACTCGGACCGATCTCGAGCGGCAGGTCGGCGAACGCTGTGGTGCTCTGAGGCACCAGATGGCGGAACTTCTCGATGTGCTCCCGTCGCTCGAGCCGATGGAGAGAGCCCGTGCCAGATATCTCGACTCCCTTCGTGCCACGGCAGCGGCTGATGTAGATGGTTTGAAAGTCGTCTATCTGAGAGAGGCCGGTGGCGACGACGCTCATCAACGGTTCGCCGAGCAGCAATGGTCGGAGACCTACTCGGAGCGAATAGCACACCGTGAGGCCCTGCTGGCTGCTGCGGCACCGTGGCGCCACCAGGAGCTCGCCCTCGTGGGCTACGAAAGAGCGCGCACAGAGGTCGAGGGGCTGGTGGAGTCGGCAGTGGCGAGGCTCCAGGCGCCGCTCGGAGGAATGACCGATCTGCTGATCGCTCGCTTCGACGCGACGGTCGTGTCGTGAACGTCTGCTTTCGCCACTAGTACTTCACGTTGGTGACTTCGTTCAGCTTCTCCAGCTGATGATGGGCTTGCACCCGCCGCACAGTGCGCGATCGTGATCGCATCACCAGCGAATCGGTGTGACAGCCGAGGTTGTCGAATCGCACACCCTTCAGAAGCTCCCCGTCGGTTATCCCGGAGGCCGCGAAGAAACAGTCGTCGCTGCGAACGAGGTCGTCCTCGCTGAGCACGGTGTCGAGTTGGTAGCCTTGATCTACGGCCTTGGCCCGCTCGCGCTCGTTACGGGGCCAGAGTCGGCCGAGCTGTTGGCCGCCCATGCACTTGAGCGCAGCCGCGGTGATTACCCCTTCGGGTGTGCCGCCGATGCCGATCAGAATGTCGGCACCAGACTCGGGCCATGCGGTGGAGATCGCTCCGGCTACGTCGCCATCGGGGATGAGCCGGATACGTGCACCGGCCTCGCGGACCTCGGCGATGTGATCGGCGTGGCGGTCGCGATCGAGGATGACCACGATGAGGTCGGCGACCGACTTCCGTTTCGCGGCCGCCACGTTGCGGAGGTTTTCGGTGATGGACTCGTCGAGACTGATAGCGCCCTTGGCGGACGGCCCAACCGCGATCTTCTCCATATAGACGCATGGTCCCGGGTCGTACATGGTGCCGCGGGGGGCCACGGCGATCACGGCCAGGGCATTGCCCCGGCCGAGGGCGGTGAGGGTGGTGCCGTCGATCGGATCGACTGCGATGTCGGTGGCAGGCTCGGACCCATCGCCGATGAGTTCGCCGTTGTAGAGCATCGGCGCCTCGTCCTTCTCGCCTTCGCCGATGACGACGATGCCGTCCATCGGTACGCCGCGCAGGGTGGACCGCATTGCGTCGACAGCGGCACCATCCGCGCCCTCCTTGTCGCCTCGGCCCATCCAGCGAGAGGCCGCCATCGAGGCAGCCTCTGTGACGCGGACGAGCTCGAGCGCGAGGTTGCGATCGGGGGCCTTTGGAGAAGCTGCAGTCATACAGCGACGGTACCGCATCGGATGATTCGACCGGTGGTCCGGCCTGCATGCAGCAGGCATGAGCGACACGTGCGATCATGCTGCGCGTGGCACCAAAATTTCGTTCCCCATTCCGCAAGGGCGAGAGCGGCCCCCCTCCAGAGAATGACGCCGCCGCTGAAGCCGGCGACGGCGAGACCCCCGATGACGATCCCGAGCTGAAGGACGACGACCAGGGCGAGTGGCTGGCTTATGAGCTTCACGAATGGGCGTCGGAGACGAGGTCGATGCTCGCCCAGCTGCTGGTAGCCGACCAGGTGGTGCACTCCTGGCAGGGCACCACACTTCTGGCCCACGAATCGGTAGAGGCCGAGGTCGACGCCCTTCTCGAGGAAGTTGAAGCTGCAGCCAACCCCGAACTCGACCCCGAGGCCGAGCAGGTTGCATTCGAGATGGAAGGATGGTCGGGTGAGCTTCAGGCCTTGCTGGCCGAGCGCCTCGGCCAGCAAGGCGTGGCCCATGAGTTCGATGCCGACGGTGATCTCGTCTGCCATGAGACCGATGAGGAGCAGGTCGAGCTCGTCATCGAAGACCTCCTCGCTCGCAGCGCCGACGAGGGCCTGGAGGAACTTGTCGGGCTCGAGGCCAACGATCTGCTCTCCGCCCTGTTCGAGGCCACCGACCGTCTCCGCCGCGACGTTCACGACAGCAACGGCGTGATGGGCTCGCTGGAGCATGGTCGTCGCCTCGTAGGTGTCGCCACGCCTTTCGGGTTCTCGACCGCGGCCTGGGCCTCTCTTCGCGAAGCGGCCGGTGCCCTGGCCGACCTGCTGGAATCTGATGACGGCACCGATGAGGACATCGTCGATCTGGCCGGCGGGCTCCGCGACACCCTTCGGCACATCATCTGAGTACGGTTGCAGCGCATGCTCCTGGCTGAGCTCGAAGTGTTCCATTCCCGACCCATCGCTCCCACCCGGCGCATAGCGCTCGGCGCGTGCGAGCTTCCGTGCGACCCCGCGCCGGGGTGTGCCGGCGTGCTTCTGGGGGCGGTGGCGGCCCGGTTCAGTCCCCACATGGACCCCGAGCTGCTCGCCGACGTCGTGGCGCTCACCCATGAGGTGGAGGCCGGTCGACGGATCCCTCAGCCTCGCTTGCGTCATCGTTTCCAGCATGATCGCATCGGTCTCGCCCGGAGCACCCATCGACTATTCCGCCGCGAGGGAGGCGAGTTGGCGGTGTCGTTCACATCCCACAAGGGAGCACCCGCCCAACATGTGCTCGGCGCGGTCTATGCCGCCACCCTGATCGATGCTCCGGCCCGCGGTGAGGTACTCGCGTCCCTCCGGCGTGGGGTCGCCTGGACGCGCGACATCGACGCGGTCCTTCTCGCTCACCTGTCGGGCAGCTCCTCACCCAACGCTCTGCATGCCGACGCGCTTGTCGACCCGATCGGCTGGGCGCTCGACGTGCTGGGCATGTCGTTGCCCGACAGGCGTCCCGAACGAACCCTGATCCAGCGTCGCTTTCGCGATGCGATCATCGATGCTCATCCCGACCATGGTGGCGACGGCGCTCACGCTGCCCGACGAATATCCGACCTCACCGAGGCGCGCCGCATCCTTCTGGCTTCATGACGAGGCCAGCGGGCCTTCTCCTCACCCATGGAGCGGGTGGCGATCGTGATCATCGACTCTTCCTCGCCATGGAGGCCGAACTCGCCCTGCCGGTCAGGCGGATGAACTTCCCCTACCGCGCTGCAGGCCGGCGAGGCCCCCCTGATCGGGCCCCGAAGCTGATTCAGGCGGTTCTCGACGAGGTGGAGGAGTTCGCCGACGAGTTGGGCACGTCAGCTGCACGCCTGGTTTTGGGTGGGAGGTCGATGGGCGGCCGCATCTGTTCGATGGCGGTGGCCGATGGACTCGACGCCGCGGGTCTGGTGCTTCTCAGCTACCCCCTTCATCCGGTCGGCAAGCCCGGGAGGCTTCGAGTCGAGCACTTCGGCGCGGTCGATGTGCCAACCCTTTTCGTGAACGGCGATCGCGATCCTTTCGGTACGCCCGAAGAGGTGGATCGGGAGATTCCGGCCCTCGTCGGACCGGTCGAGGTCCACTGGCTCGCCGGTCAGCGCCACGATCCCAAGCCCGCGTCGGATGACGAGATCATCGAGGTGGTCGGCCGCTTCCTCAACGGCCTCTAGCCTCCGAGTAATGCTGCAACGTATTGCCGGACTGGAGAATGAGCTCCACGATGTCGAGATCCGCCTCGGCGACCCTGCCGTGCAGTCCGACCCCCGCCAGTTGGCCGACCTCGGGCGACGCTTCAAGCAGCTGGACGACGTTGTCAGCGCCGGCCGTCTGCTCCGTGACGCGATCGAGAATCTCGAGGTGGCACGCGAGATGCTGCCGGAGGCCGACGCCCAAGAGCGTGAAGAACTCCGAGCCGAGATGGACCAGCTCGAGGATCAGATCGAGGCGGGGGAAGAAAGGCTGCGCCTGCTGCTCCTCCCCCGTGATCCCAACGACGAGCGTAACGTGATCGTCGAGATCAGGGGCGCGGCCGGGGGCGAAGAGGCCAACCTTTTCGCCCGAGATCTGTTCGACATGTACGAGGCCTTCGCCAAGCGCCAGGGCTGGCGCATGGAGGTGCTGAGCGCCTCAGCATCGGATCTGGGCGGCTTCAGCGTGGTCACCGCCCTCCTCGCCGGTGACTCGGTATGGACCCGTATGAAGCACGAGGCGGGCACCCATCGGGTGCAGCGGGTCCCGGTCACCGAATCGCAGGGACGCGTCCACACCTCATCGGCCACGGTACTGGTGATCCCCGAGGCCGAGGAGGTCGATGTTGCGATCGCCGACAAGGATCTACGCATCGACACCTACCGAGCATCGGGCCCCGGAGGCCAGTCGGTCAACACCATGGACTCGGCGGTCCGCATCACCCACGTACCCACTGGGGTGGTGGTGGCGATGCAGGATGAGAAGAGCCAGCTGAAGAACAAGGACAAGGCTCTCAGAGTGCTGAGAAGCCGCCTGCTACAGCTCGAACAGGAGAAGGCTGCCGCCGAGGCGGCCAAGCTGAGAGGCAGCCAGGTGGGTACCGGCGATCGGTCCGAGAAGATCCGCACCTACAACTTCAAGGAGAATCGTGTGTCCGATCATCGGATCGGACTCACCATCCACAAGCTGGATCGGGTGCTGGCCGGCGATCTCGACGATGTGAGCGATGCTCTCGTCGCGGAGGAACGCCGGAGCCAGCTCGAAGCGGACGACGGCTTGTGAACACCGAGGAGACGCCAGCCGGTGCCACTGTCTCGTGGTCGGCTCTCCTGGCTGAAACCGCGGGCCGGTTCCGTAGCGCCGGTCTCGAATCTCCCGAGGTGGATGCTCGCCGGGTGATCGAGGAGATCACCGACATCGAACCCAGCGCGTTGCGAAGCGTGCTCGACGAGCCGGCCACCGAACGAGGTGTCGCCCGGCTCGATGCGATGGTGGCCCGACGAGAGGCCGGTGAACCCCTCCAGTACGTGCTGGGACGGTGGGGGTTCCGTCGTCTCGACCTGATGGTCGACCGGCGTGTGCTCGTCCCCAGGCCCGAGACCGAGGTCGTAGCCGGGCTTGCTGTCGACGAGGTGATCGCTAGGAGTGGGCCCGGTGATCGCGATGTGATCGTGGTCGACCTCGGCACCGGCTCCGGAGCGATCGGGTTGTCGATCGCCACCGAATGTCCCCGAGCGAGAGTGTTGGCGACCGATCGGTCCGGCGATGCCCTCGCGGTGGCCGGAGCAAACCTGGCCGGCATCGGCCGATCCGGGGCCAGGGTCAGCCTCCACGAGGGCGATTGGTTCTCTGCCCTGCCGGATTCGTTGCTGGGCGCGGTCGACGTGCTCGTGTCGAACCCGCCCTATGTCGCCGACAGGGAGTCGCTCCCGGCGGTGGTGGCCGATTGGGAGCCCGCTGCGGCGCTGCGAGCTGGTCCTCGCGGCGACGAGGATCTGGTGGTCATCCTGGAGGAATCCGACCGCTGGCTCGCTCGAGGCGGTGTGGTGGTATTGGAGATGGCACCGCACCAGACCGAGGCGGTGGCCCTGCGGTGGCGAGACCTCGGCTACGGCGCCACGGTCCACGACGATCTGGCTGGCCGCCCCCGGGCGGTCGTGGCCCGTAAGCCGACGTGAACCTCCAGCCGGCGATCGACGCATTGAGGGCGGGAGAGCCCGTGGTCATCCCTACCGACACCGTTTATGGTCTCGCCGCCCTCGCGGTCGATGCCGACGCGGTGGGGGCGATATTTGCCCTGAAACGTCGGCCCGTCGACACCCTGATAGCGGCCTTGGTAGCCGACGTGGAGCAGGCCGAGGAACTGCTTGATCTGGGTCGCGTCGGCCGCTTGCTCGCCGAGGCGTTCTGGCCTGGCCCACTCACGATCGTCGCGCCCCGACGCCCGGGGCTCGATCTCGCCATCGGCGATGCCGACACGGTCGGCGTGCGTTGCCCCGACAACGAGATCGTTCGCTCGGTGGCTCGCCGGGTGGGTCCACTCGCCGTCACCTCGGCCAATCTGCACGGCCAGGCTCCGCCAGCCAGCGCAGCAGATATCGTTTCGCTGTTCCCCGACACCGAGGTGGTCGTTGCCGACGCGCCGTTCAGCGGCACCGCATCGACCGTGGTGACGATCATCGAGGGCACGGTGAGTGTCGTCCGGGAGGGGGCGGTGACCATCACTGATATCGACGCGGTGATCGGCGGTGGGTCCTAGGATCACGCCCGTGCGAATCGCCGTCGGATCTGATCACGCAGGGTTCTCGATGAAAGAGGAGCTGGCCGCTCATCTCCTCGAAGTGGGCCATGACGTGGTCGACTGCGGTACCGGTTCGCTCGACCGCGTCGACTATCCCGACTTCGGTGCGGCGGTTGGTCGCTCGGTTCGCGACGGAGAGGCCGAGGCCGGTCTCTGTGTGTGTGGCAGTGGGATCGGGATCGCGATCGCGGCCAACAAGATCGCCGGTATCAGGGCGGCGACGGTGCACGACGCCACGTCGGCACGCCTCGCCCGCGAGCACAACGACGCCAACGTGATCTGCATCGGTGAACGACTCATCGGCCCGGAGGTGGCGCGCGAAGCACTCGATGCCTGGCTCGCTGCGGAGTTCGAGGGCGGCCGCCACATCGGGCGTGTCGAAAAGCTGGATTCTTTGGGAGGCGAGCCCGCCTGAGGTCACCGTCCACAGGTACAGTTCCGGGGTCAACCTGGAGGTAGTACCTATGCCGTGGCCAGCCAGTTCCTCTGACCCGATATTCGACCTCATCCACAAAGAAGAGGAGCGTCAGAACACCACGCTCCAGCTGATTGCGTCCGAAAACCTCGCTTCGCCGGCAGTGATGGCGGCTACCGGGTCGGTACTCACCAACAAGTACTCCGAGGGTTACCCGGGCAAGCGTTACTACGGCGGAAACATGGTGGTCGACGAGATCGAGGACCTGGCGCGCCGGAGGGCCTGCGCCCTCTTCGGCGCCGACCACGCAAACGTCCAACCCCACGCCGGTGCTATCGCCAACATGGCGGTCTACCAGGCCCTGCTCGAGCCGGGCGACACGATTCTGGGCATGAGCCTCGACCACGGTGGCCATCTCACCCACGGCTCGGCGGTCAACTTCTCGGGCAAGCTCTACAACTTCGTCTCCTACGGTGTCACCGCCAGCGACGAGCGCATCGACCTCGACGAACTGCGCGACAACGCACTGGCCCATAGGCCGAAGATGATCGTGGCCGGTGCCACCGCCTACCCGCGCATCATCGATGCGGTCCCCTTGCGAGAGATCGCCGACGAGGTGGGTGCCCTGCTCATGTTCGATGCCGCGCACATAGCGGGGCTCATCGCGGGTGGTGTTCATCCCAATCCGGTTCCCCATGCCGACATCGTCACCTTCACCACCCACAAGACACTTCGTGGGCCCCGCGGTGGCTGCATCCTGAGTCGCTCCGAGCACGCTGCCGCGATCGACAAGGCAATCTTCCCCGGCATACAGGGCGGCCCTCTCGAGAATTCGATCGCCGCCAAGGCGGTGGCCTTCGCCGAGGCAGCAAGCGACGAGTTCAGGGCGTATGCGGCTCGGATCGTGGCCAACGCTGCTGTGCTCGCAGAAGCCTTGGCCAACCAGGGCTTCCGCCTCGTCTCCGGTGGCACCGACAACCATCTGCTCCTCGTCGATCTCCGCACCTTCGACGACGAGCTCACGGGTAAGGAAGCCCAGGCGGTGCTCGACGCGGCCGGCATCACTCTCAACAAGAACACCGTTCCCGACGATCCCCGCTCACCCTTCGTCACCTCAGGGGTTCGTGCAGGCACTCCGGCGGTGACCACCCAGGGGATGGGCACCGCCGAGATGGTGGAGATCGCCTCTCTCATGGTGAGGGCGCTACGAGGCCGGGGTGACGACTCGGTGGGTCCTGCAGTGAAGGCCGATGTCGCCGCCCTGTGCACAGGGTTCACTCCCTACCCCGAGCTCGGGGTCTGAGGGCCGGTCCGAGCTCATGCCGGCCCTTTCGGCGTACCTGATCGTCGGAGCCGTTGCCGCAGTCGTCACTTTTGCGCTCGTCCCGCTGGTGCGCACCCTGGTGATCCGCTTCGGTGCGGTAGTGGCGCCCGATGCGCGCCACGTCCACGAACAGCCCACTCCCACCGCCGGGGGGGCCGCCATGATCGTGGGAGTGATCGTTGCGGTGGGGGTGGCGGCCGTCCATCCCGAGTTCGACGACGTGATGGCGGCCCGCACCGAGATGTTGGGCGTGGTGGTGGCTGCAGTGGTGATCTGGAGCGTCGGCTTCGTCGACGACCTTCGCGAGATCTCACCTCCTGCCAAGATCGCCGGGATGGTGCTGTCGGGGAGCATCCTGTCGCTCACCGGTGTGTCGATCCTCGTTTTTCGAGTGCCGTTTTTCGAGGTGCTGTTCCTCTCCCCCGACTGGTCGGCCCTGATCACCGTCGTGTGGGTGGTCGGCATGGCCAACGCCGTCAACCTGATCGACGGGCTCGACGGCCTGGCCGCGGGAATCATCGCCATAGCGGCGGGCACCTTCCTGCTCTACGCCCTGCGCCTGGGCAATGAAGACGTACTCGACCCGAGCAACCCGGGAGCCCTGTGGGCGGTGATCGCCTTGGGGGTATGCGTCGGATTCCTGCCCCACAACGTGCACCCGGCCCGGATCTTCATGGGCGATGGTGGTGCTCTCCTGCTCGGCCTGCTCATGGCAGCGTCCACCATGAGTGTGGGTGGCCGAGCCACTGCGGAATTCTCAGGCCAGTCCTTCTTCTTCTTCGCACCGATCTTCATACCGCTGGTGATCCTTGGCGTACCCATCCTCGACACGATCTTCGCCATCGTGCGCCGGACCGCGCGTCGACGCGGTGTCTCGGCGCCCGACAAGGAGCACCTCCATCACCGCCTGATGAATCTCGGTCACGGCCACCGTCGGTCGGTTCTGATCCTATGGGCGTGGACCATCCTGCTCTCGGCCTTCGTGCTGTATCCCACCTACACCGGTGAAGGCGATGCCCTGGTGCCGATCGGTGTAGCGGCCCTTGCTCTCGGCCTGTTCTCCCTGTTTCACCCCCGCTGGAGGGGGGCGGTGGAGGAAGTCGACGAGGCCGAGCTCGACGCCCTCGAGCGCGACCCGTAGGCGGACTACACCACCTCCACCGGCACGCCGGTGGGTAGGCGGATGTTTTCCACGAGGTGGGCGATGTCGTCGTTGTGCAGCCGGATACAGCCCGACGACACATTGGTGCCGATCGTGTCGGGATCGTTGGTGCCGTGGATACCGAGTTGGCCGGGGCCGCCGGCGAACTCGGTGAAGACATCGGAGTAGCCCGAGAGGCCGTAGGCGAAGTCGCCGTAAACCGAATGGGCTACTAAAGGCTGGAGGAGTTCGGTGGTGTAGTAGCGGCCCTGAGGGGTGGGTGTGTTCTCGCGGGCGACGCCTACTTCGGTGTCGAAGGTCGCGACGTCGTGGTCGAAGACGGTGAGGTGGAAGTCGTCGAGTTCGACGAGGATCCGGTAGTTGTGGCGCTTGAGCTCGACGTCAGCGGCCGAGATCCAGCCGAACGAGCCGTTGGGTCGGGTGGGCAATAACACCCGGAAGTTGTCGAGGCCGTCGAACTCTTCCAACACGAACACCAGGGCGCCACCCGACGCAATCGGGTTGGCGAAGCTCCAGGTGGCATCACCCGCGCCCAGGGTCTGGTGAGCGACGACGGTGGAGGTGGCAGCTTCGGCGATGAACACCAGCCCGGGGAGATCTTCCTCGGGGATCGATACGGGGTACGGCGACTCGACGGGCACGGTGTCGGGCTCGATGCTGGTGTCGTCGACCGCCACGACACCATTGGGGGTACTGGTAGTGGGGGGAGGATTCCCGGGCTCGAGGGGAAGGTCGGTGCCTTCGTACGCGTCGAGGAGGTTCCTTTCCGGCTTGGCGCAGGCAGCGAGGCCCACAGCGCCGGCGCTGAGCAGGAAGGTACGGCGATCCATTGCATCCGAAGGTACCGGCCGAGAGCTGCCGATTGGTGGCACGCCTCAGCCGTCCTCGGGGTTTATCTCCTCCAACTCGAGTCCTGCTGTCTCTGGGTAGCGGGTGAGGACGAGTATGGCCACCGCCACCGGTCCCACGGCCAGTAGGACGAGGGCGGGCCCCAGCTCGCCTCCCAGGCGATCTGAGATGACGCCGGCGACCAGAAGTCCGAGTGCGCTTCCCATCACACCCACGGTGACCACGATGCCGTTGGACCGGCCGCGGTCGTGGGTGCCGAAGAGTTCGGGGCCATAGACCGCCAGGGCAGGCACCGCGATCCCACTGAGTACGATTCCGGCCAGGGTCAGCAGCCACAGGGCGATGCCGTGGGCGAAGAACGCCGACGTCACACACGCGGTACCCAGCAGGAGCCCGGTGGCGCCAACCTTACGGCGACCTCTGGTCTCCGCGAGATAGCCGCCCATGAGAACTCCGATCCCGGCCGGCGTACTCGTGACGAGGGTGAAGATGCTCACGCGGGTGGCGTCGAAGCCCCGCTCGTCCTTCAGGAAGTCGTTCTGGAAGCTCGAGGCCGGTGCCACGAACATGGCAATCAGAAACGCCGATATGGCAAGTAGAACAAGGCGATCGCGGCGACGCTCCCTGGTGTCTGCATCGTCGGGCACGACGTGATCGGTTCCTTCTTCGAAGCGGCGAGTTTCGGGTAGCCGGACCCCAACCCAGCGAATGACCAGAATGCCGAGACCGGCGACGAGATAGATGGCCCGCCAGCCGCGGATGCTCAGGTCGGCCACGGGGAGAACCCAAACCGCCATGCCCGAGCCCAGCCCAGCACTCAAAACCAGCACGGAGGCCGCCCATGCCCTGGTTCGAGCGGGCATCTCCTCGACGGCCATGATTACGATGAGGATGCCGAGTGCAGTGGAGAGACCGCGAGCGATGAGCTGGGAGCCACCGAGAGCCCAGATATTAGGTGACAGGCCGCCGAGAACGGTGAAGACGCAACTGCTGACGCCGGTGATGATCAGCAGGCGGCGCCGGCCTCGCTTGTCGGCGATGGCCGCGGTGACGAGGGCGATGAGCACGCCGAAGCGCACGGCGCCCAGGACAATGCCCTGGGCGGTGTTGCCGCGACCGAATTCGTCGGCTGCGAAGGTGAGCGTTTGGGTGAGAACAGTTCCGAGGTAGCCGTCGACTATCTGCACGGCGCACAACAAGCCGAGGACCGTGGAGGCGTGGGCATCAAGGCGGTCTGGCGGCGCCCACCAGTAGTCGAACCCTTCTTGGCGGCGCTTGAGTGCACGCCGGATGGGCACATGGAACAGCCAACCCCACACCGGGATGGCGAGACGGTAGTGAGTTGTCTCGGCGACCGAGAAGCGGCCGTCGGGTTGTTCCGCGGCGGTGAGTTCTCGCGAGTACTCGCGAAAGGGCCCACTCTGTACGTCCCATCGGTCGGTGCCAGCGGCGCGCTCGGCGACGATGTCCGTGCGCGGTCGGCGCCGTTCGGCGAGTTCGTTGGCGCTGCAGACGCGCTCCTCGCGCAGGACGGTCACGAGCGATGATGCTAGGGCCGCTTTGGGGCGGGGTGGCGATGGGCGCCTATCCTGCCCGCATGGAGCCGACGCTTCTCGACGATCCCCGTGCGGCTCTGCTGTCGCCTTCGGCGCGCCGCCTCCTGCGCCGACCGCGCCCCCGATTCCGAGGTGCCCTCCACCGGTGGGCGAGTCTCGCCTCGATCCCGGCCGGGATGGCGCTCGTAGTCGGGGCCGATGGGACGCGGGCAATCTGGTCGATGGTGATCTTCTCGGTGGGATCCTCGGCCATGCTTGGAGCATCGGCCATAACCCATGCCCGGGACTGGTCGATCGACCGCGTGGAGTCCCTCGTTCGCGTCGACCACTCCGCCATCTTCCTCACCTTCGCCACGAGCTCTACACCTATCGCCCTGCTCGCCCTCGATGCTCCAGGCTCGGGCTGGCTGCTGGGGTTTGCCTGGGCAGGGGCCGTGGTCGGAGTTGGGGCCGAATGGACACCGATCCACCCTCCGGCAGGTGTCATGAACACTGCCTTCTTGATCTTCGGGGCTTCGATCCTGGTTTTCACGCCCTGGATGATCAGCGCTCTTTCTGTCGTCGATCTCCTCTTGTTATTCGGTGGGGGAGCGGCCTACGCCGTCGGTGCGGTGGTGGTGGGAGCGCGGCGCCCGGATCCCTGGACCGACGTTTTCGGCTATCACGAGATCTGGCATGTCTTCGTGGCGGTGGCTGCTGCATTGCACTACCTGCTGGCTGCCCGCCTCGCCTGGTGAACGAGGTTCCGCCGGCGGGGGCCGCGAAGCGGTGCACGATGGATGTCTGGTCGGGCCAGACTGGGCGGATGGACATTGCGTATCGTCTCGACCGGCTTCGAGCAGATGGCGAACGACTTGTGGAGGCGGCCGCCTCCGATCCGTCCGCGCTGGTGCCTGGTTGTCCCGAATGGACCACCACCGATCTCCTCGGTCACATGGGCAGGGTGTGGAGGATGCTCGGGTTATCCGTCCGCCGGCTTTCCTTGCCGTCCTCCGACGACCCCAGACCAGCTTTCGAGATTCCCGAGCCCCCCACCGGTGATGCTCTGATCGACTTTGCCCTAGCGGGGCTCTCCGAAGCCGTGGCGGTGCTGACTGATGCCGACCCTGATGCCGCCGGGTTCTACATCCGCCGTGCCCACCTCGAGACCCTGTTGCACCGGGTCGACGCCGAACGGGCGGTCGACTCCCTCACCGCGATTACGGCGGCCGACGCGGCCGACGCCGTGGATGAGCTCACATCCATCGCTTATCGGGGTGACGAGCTACCAAATGGTTCACTCCATCTCCACCAAACCGACGGCGATGGTGAATGGATGATCGAGGTGGTCGACGGTGCAGTCGAGGTTCGTCGCGAGCACGCGAAGGGCGATGCGGCGTTGAGGGGCACGGGTGAGGAACTCATGTTGGTGATGTGGGGTCGTCGATCGATCGACGACCTCGACTTCTTCGGGGATCGGTCGATCATTCAAGAGTGGATAGGACTCGCCCCGTGACCGAAATCGAGACACCCCGTCGTGGACCTCTGGCCGGCGGCTCCAACATCGACCAGTTCATGCCGGTGCTGTTGTTCTTTGTCCTTTTCAACACGGTCAACATCATCGCTGCGGTCCTCGCCGCCACGGCCTGGTCGATCAAGGCCGCCATCGGTCGTCGCCGCCGAGGCCTCGACATCGGCTGGTGGTTGCCGGGAATCACGATCTATCTCATCGTCCGGGCGGGCGTCACCGTTCTCGTCGAACGCGAAGTTGTCGATTTCGGGATCAGCTCCGAGGCGGTCTACTTCGGCATCGGGTTCATCACCAAGTTTCTCGTGGGGGTTTTGCTCGCGGTCACGATCCTTGCCGGGCGGCCCTTCCTCGCTTGGGCCATCCCCAAAGCTGTGCACCTCGCTGACGACCTGGTGGCCGATCCTCGCTACCGGGTAACGATGGCTCGTGCCACCTGGGGGATCGTCGCCTATGAGATCCTGTCGGCGATCTGGGATGTGTGGCTCTTCAACAACGCGGGCTTCAACTTCTTTTTCCTGGCCAGGAGCGCAACCAACTTCGTCGTTTCGTTCATAGCCATAACCATCGGGCTGATGTACATCGATAAGCGTCTGGAGCCACTCGAGTCCTACCCCGGCCTCACCCATGTTCTGGAGTCATCGGGCCGGTTGAATAAGTGATCGAAGGGCCGATGGTCGTGCTCCACGATCATCTCGATGGCGGGGTGCGACCGGCGACAGTGCTGGAGTTGGCCAATGGCATCGGTGTCGCCACTCCGGTCGACGAGGCGGCTGCTCTGGCCGAATGGTTAACGATCCGGCCCGGCATGACCTTCGAGGAGGCCTTCTCGCGGTTCGACCTGGTGGTGGCGTCGCTTCAGGAAGCCGATGCCCTTCGCCGGGTGGCGAGAGAGGCCGTGGAGGACCTGGCCGCCGACGGTGTTGTTCATGCCGAACTCCGCTTTGCTCCGCTCCTGCACACTTCGGGCGGCCTCGCCCCGCATGCCGTGCTGGCCGCGGTCGAGGCCGGCCTCGACGACGCGTCGGCAGAGACGGGTCTCGACGCTCGCCTGATCATCTGTGCGATGAGAGACCAGCCCGTCGAGGTGTCGATCGAGGCGATGCGCCTGGCCGCCTCGGCGGCCGCGGGGCGTGTCGTCGGAGTCGACCTGGCCGGGGGCGAGGTGGGCCATCCGGCGGCCGATCATGCCGAAGCCTTCGCCATCGCCCACGAGGCTCACCTCGGAGTGACAATCCATGCCGGCGAGATGGATGGCATTCATCAGGTAGCCAGCGCCCTCGACACCTGCGCGCCGCACCGCATCGGGCACGGCTGGCGCCTCATCGACGACTGTGAAGTGAGCGAAGGACGGATCGTGAGCCTCGGCCCTATTGCGTCGCAGGTGAGAGACATGGCCATTCCTCTCGAGATCTGTCTCACCTCGAATGCATGCCTGGGCATGCCGGTCGAGAACCACCCGCTCCGCCTGCTGCGCGACGCCGGCTTTCGTGTCACTCTCAACCCCGACGACCGGGCGATAACCACCACGTCGGCCCGCCGCGAACTCCGCCTCGCCACCGCCCACCATGGGTTCGGGTCGGTTGATCTCGCCCAGTGCTCCGAACGCGCCGCGTTGGCTGCATTCCTACCCGAGGACCAACGCCGCGAGCTCGTCGGTCGGGTGCGGTCGGGGTGGGATCCCCACCCGGCCCGTCTGGTTCATCTCGCCGAGCGGTCCCAGTGGGAGGCGGCACGATCAGCTGGGGCCTATCTCCCGGCCGGGTTCGAACGGGACGGATTCATCCATCTCTCGTCACTGCATCAGGTGCTCTCGCCGGCCAACGCGATCTATCGAGGGCGCGACGACCTCGTGGCGCTCGTGATCGATGCCCACCTCGTGTCCCGTGCCCTCGTGTGGGAACCCGGGACCGGCACTCTCGAGTGGTTTCCTCACCTGTATGGCGCCCTTGGGCCCGATGCGGTTTTGCACGAGATCCCGCTCAGCCCCGAGCCCGATGACTCCTTCCTGCTCCCCGCGGCTCTGGTGCGAGCGGTGCAGGGCCGTAGGCCACGGTCGGGCGGGTAGGACTCAACCCAATCCGCTCAGCCTTCGAGTCGATGCACGTGAGTTGGCGGGGGGCCTTGAAGTGGCACAAGCCACGGTCGCCCTGGATGACGGCGTCGTGTTTCGGCCCGCACAATAGTGGTCAACTCCCGCCCCAGTCATACCGATGGAACCCTGACCGGGGAGGTCAAATGCGCCGGCGTTTACTCCTGATCATTGCTCTCCTGGCCCTGCTGGCCGCCGCCTGCGGTTCGGATCGATCCACCGCGTTCGATCTGGCCACCGAAGACGCTGCGTCGGGTGCCCAGCTCTCTGCGGGTGCGGAGCGGGTGCTGGCTGCGGTAGAGACGTCGTCGGCCATGGCCGATGTGAGCATCGTCATGACCGCGGAGGCGGGCGGGTTACCTCAGTTCGATGGGGAGGCGGTGCTGTTCGAGATGGAAGCGGCGATCGCCGGTGATGGATCCCGTGGTCGGCTGATGTTCGACTTCGGCAGCGTGATGGCGTCGGCATCGGCCGAGGACCTGGCTGGGCTGGGCGCGGCGGTCGAGATGTTCTCCGAACCGATCGAGATGAGGTTCGTGGACGACACGGTCTACGTGAGTTCGGGTTTCGTGGGTTGGCTGCTGCCCATCGACACGCCTTGGGTGGCTTTCTCCGCAGAGGCAGGCGGCGCGGGCGACAGCATCGGATTCAGCATGGACACCTTCTCGGTATCTGAGTTGATGATGGTGTTGAGGGGCCTTGATGCGGAGCCCGAGGTGGTGGGCACTGAGTTGGTCGACGGGGTCGAGACGAGCCACGTGCGGGGCCAGTTCTCCGCGGCCCGGCTAGCGGAGCTGGGTGGTGAGTTCGACCTTGCCGACTTCGATTTCGGTGACTTCAGCCCCTCGGGGTTGGGCGGCCTGGATGTCGATTTGATGGACGTCGATGTCTGGATCGATGAAGACGATTTCGTCCGTCGCCTGCGATTCGGCGTCGATGATCTGGCCGAGTTGGACGCGGCGACCCCTGCGGGCGCCTTCTTCGCATTCACGATCGATTTCAACGACATCGGTCAGCCGGTGAGCGTCGATGCACCGCCTGCGTCCGATGTAACGGTTCTCGACAATCTGTTCGGTTGAGCCCGCCGCTTCCTCTAGAGTCAGTGGTCAGATTGTCGTTGCTCTCGCGAGCTCCGACACGATCCGACTGGAGTGCACATGGGCATCAAGGACATGGCCGAGAAGGCCAAAGAAGCGATCACCGGCGCAGCCGGCAAGGCCCGGGGCGTGGTGGGAGATGCCGCTGAAGCGGTGGTCGACAAGGTCGACGACGTCAGTGGTGGCAAGGTTCCCGATGCCGTGAAGAAGGCTGTCGACAAGATCGACGGCGAAGACGAGACCGGCGCCGACGAGGAAGGCTCCGAGGACGACGAGGCCGGCGACGAAGGCTGAATCCAGCCTGCGGTCGATCAGCGGCGGCGAACGCCGATCGGCCGCACCACGGCGCGATCTTCCGCATCGGAGGCAGGGAGATCGATTTCTGCCTCCAGCACCCACTCGTTGAAGCCTTCGGGGTCGCACAGGGTTTGGCTGGCTCGGCCTGAATCGAGGTCGATGTCGACCCACTCCGCAGCCCGGGCTGCCGCGTCGATGTGGATCTGGTCGTGTTCTTCCCAGTAGGCGGCCATGTCGTCGGCGGGTAGTTGGCCACGACGGTGGGCCAGATCCGTAAGGATGCGAAACAGCTCGCTTCTGACGAGCACCGTGAATGCCCGGCGATTGGCGGTGATCTCGGTGGGCGCGACCACTGCCTCCTCGATGGGGGAGTCGGCAGGATTTCGAAGGCGCTCCCATTCGTCGATCAGGCTCGAGTCGACTCGCCGAATCATCGCGCCGAGCCACTCGCTGAACTCATCGAGCTCATCGCTCACCGCGTCCATGGGAACCGTCTGGACGAGTGCCTTGTAGCAGTCGGTGAGATAACGAAGCACCAGACCTTCAGACCGTTTCAGGCCGTAGCGAGACACGTACTGATTGAAGGTCTCGGCATGTTCGAGCATGTCGCGCACGACTGATTTCGGACTTACCCGGTCGCGGCCGACCCAGGGGTGACGCCGTGCGAAGATCTCGAAGGCCGGCTCGAGGAACTCCGCTTCGGGTTTGGCCCAGGTGAGTTGGTCGAGTTGTTCCATGCGCTGTTCGTATTCGACACCGTCGCGTTTGAGTTCGGCAACGAGAGTGTCCTTGGCCTTGTCGAGTTGGGCCCGGAGCACAACCGTCGGATCGTCGAGCACCGCCTCGACCGTGCTCAGCACTTGCCAGGCGTAGTCGGGGGCTTCCGGGTCGAGGGCTTCGATCGCCTCCACCGCGAACAGGGAAAGGGGCTGATTGAGGCGGAAGTCGTCCTGAAGGTCGAGATTGACCCGAACGGGCCGGCCCAGATCGTCCGGTTCGTCGAGACGTTCGAGGATCTCGGCGTCGACCAGTGAACGGAACACGGCCAAAGAGCGGCGAATATGGGCTCGTTGAGACTTGCGGGTCTCGTGATTGTCGGTGAGGAGCTTCTTCATCGCCGCACAGCCGTCGCCGGGCCGGTCGAGCACGTTGAGCATCATCGAGTGGCTCACCGAGAAGCTCGATTTGAGGGTCTCGGGGACGCCCCCGTTGAGGCGGGCGAGGGTATCGCCGTCCCAATGCACGTAGCCGCGTTGGGGCGGCTTTCGTTTCACCAACTTCTTCTTCTTTTTTGGATTGTCGACCGCCTTCGCCTCGGCCTTCTTGTTCTCCACTACGTGTTCGGGGGCCTGCACCACCACCGACCCGGCGACATCGAAGCCGCGGCGGCCTGCCCTTCCCGCGATCTGTTGGAAGTCGCGCACCGTCAGAGTCCGCACCCGGCGGCCGTCGTACTTGCAGAGCTGGGTGAACAGCACGGTGCGGATCGGGACGTTGACGCCCACCCCGAGCGTGTCGGTGCCACAGATCAGTTTGAGCAGGCCCTGCTGGGCGAGCTTCTCCACCAGAAGTCGATACTTGGGGAGCATTCCCGCGTGATGGACGCCGATGCCCGAGAGCACGAAACGTTTCAGGTCCTTTCCGACCGGAGTGTCGAATTTGAATCCGCCGACGGCCTCTTTCACGAGCGCCTTCTCGTCCTGGTTGAGTACGTCGAGGCTGGTGAGGCTCTGGGCGCGTGCGCTGGCTTCTCTCTGGGTGAAGTGGACGACGTAGACGGGATCCTTGCCGTCGGAGAGGAGGTCGGTGATGGTGTCGAGCAGGGTTGTTTCGCGATACTCGAAGTCGAGGGGGACCGGTCTTTCGGCACTGGCCACGAGGGTGGTGTCGCGGCGGGTACGGCGTGAGAGATCGTCGCGAAGCTCGCGCGTATCGCCCAGGGTTGCCGACATCAGCAAGAAGAGTGGTCGGTCGAGTTCCAGGAGAGGAACCTGCCAGGCCCAGCCCCGATCGCGGTCGCTGTAGTAGTGGAATTCGTCCATCACCACCAGGTCGACGTCGGCGTCGGGGCCCTCCCGCAGGGCTCGGTTGGCGAGGATCTCCGCGGTGCAGACGATCACGGGGGCACCCGGATTCACGCTCGCATCACCCGTGATCATGCCCACGTTGTCGGCCCCCAGGGCCGCCGTTATCTCGAAGAACTTCTCGCTCACGAGCGCCTTGATGGGGGCTGTGTAGACCGTGCGTTTTCCCTGGGCGAGCATCGCGAATGCCCCTGCCAGGGCCACCATCGACTTGCCGGAGCCGGTGGGCGTTGCCAGCACCACGTTTTCTCCGCTCAGAAGAGACAACACGGCCTCCTCTTGATGCGGGTAGGGCTCGATCCCGGATGCCTCGGCCCATTCCAGGAATGCGACGAGAAGGTTGTCGCTGCTCGGGTCGCCAGGAGTGTGGTCGAGCAGGGCGACCCTGTCGGGCCTAGGGTCGTTCGGCTCCATGGGCGGCACCCTAGTGGTGGAGCTTGGGACTAGCCCCTTCGCCCGAGCACCACAGGAAGGGTTCGCCCGAGGATCACCAGGTCGGCTACGAGGCTCCAGTTGTCGACGTAGTAGAGGTCGAGCTGGGCGTAGGTGGAGTCGTGGTCGCCCACGCCTCGGCCGTTGACCTGCCACATGCCGGTTATGCCCGGCTGAACGCGCAGGCGGTTGTGGAGTTCGGCCTCCCAGCCTTCAACCTCTCGCGGCAGTGCAGGTCGGGGACCGACCAGACTCATCTCGCCACGGATGACGTTGATCAGCTGGGGGAGTTCGTCGATCGAGGTGCGGCGAAGGAAGCGGCCCACCGAGGTGATGCGCGGATCGTCCTTCATCCTGAAGAGGACACCAGTGGTCTCGTTGAGGTGGGCAAGGTCGTCGAGCTGAGCCTCTGCATCTACGACCATCGTGCGGATCTTGATCATGTCGAACAAGTTTCCGTCACGCCCCACCCGAGGCTGGGAGAACAGGGCGGGGCCGGTGCTGGTGAACTTCACAGCCAGCATGGCGGTCAAGAGAATCGGCAGGGTGGCGACCAATGCAATGCTGGCGACACAAAGATCGAAGGATCGCTTGGCGCGAGATCTCCAGCCGCTCCGCTGAACGGGCTCGATGTACATCATGGGGATCCGTCCGACGGGGCGGATCGTGAGGCGGCTGGCCGCTATGTCGCAGAGGGTGGAGGAGATCTCGACGTGGATGCCGTGCTCGGTGAGAGCTCGGATGAGCCGGTTGGAACTACCGACGTCGATGGCCGTGGCGGCGACGATGACGCTGTTGACGCCCATCCGGTCGGCGAGGTCGATGACGCGGCCGGGATCGCCGAGCAGGGCG
>CAXMSE010000034.1:0-142156 GCA_964196195.1 uncultured Gammaproteobacteria bacterium
CCTTAGAGGCTTGACCCTCTACGAACCACAGTGAGGCACCATGGAGCCTCACGAAAAGTATCGTACGGCTGCGCGTGAACTAGGACTCCCTGTTCCCGGGACGGGGAGGAGTGGCTGTCCGAGTCTGCCGGGTCAGGGAAACGTAAATTGCCGTCCGCCATGCGCCGCCTCTCTTGTGCCCCTGAGGTGCCCCTGGCCGGGACGCGCCATGGTGCAGGGCTGCACCGGTTGGTCCACCAACTTGCCAGGGCGACCGTCGCGTCCATTTGCGGTTCGAGGGCACGACACAGGCAGATCCATGCATGCGCTGGACTTGGGACCTAGTGGTAGAGCCTGTCGGGAGGCCAGGGTCGAACAATCTCATCATCGTCGAGCGGCCGGCGGCGTTGGGTGAGAACGATCACAGGGATAGATGGGTGGGGGTCCCTCGGCACATGACCCCCATCGATGCCTAAAATGCCCAGTTTCCAACGCTTGCCAGGGATTTGCGGGTGGGTGCGCACGTTCAACCAGCGGGGACCCGCTCATTCATGTTGGTTTCTCTTGTGCCCCTGAGGTGCCCCTGGCGGAATCTGGCCTCGCAAGAGGAGGTTGCTAGAGCTCTCAAAAAGGTACCCTGACCAGCTTGTTTGTTGGTCGGGACGGCGGGATTTGAACCCACGACCCCCTGCTCCCAAAGCAGGTGCGCTACCGAGCTGCGCCACGTCCCGTTCAGTCATGAGGGTATCGGGCCCAGCGGGGAGGGCCGGAAAGAATCTGGGAGAATTCGTCAAGTCATATTGATAGTAATCAATCTATCTGTATGGTGGCCATCCTGTTGACAGATCGACAGATATCAATATCTACTATCCATCCGGAGTAAAGGAACCCATCATGCGCCTGCAACTCGCCCTCGACGTCAGCAACATCGACGAGGCCGTCGACTTCTACACAAAGCTGTTTGCCACCGAGCCCTACAAGCGCAAGCCCGGCTACGCTAACTTCGCCATCGCCGACCCGCCGCTCAAGCTCGTCCTGTTCGAGAACTCCGACGGCGGAGGAACCATCAACCATCTCGGTGTGGAGACCGAAACCGCGGAAGAGGTCGCTGGCGCGGAGGCCCGCCTCGAGGGGAGCGGACTCGACACCACCGGCGTCAACGACGCCGTGTGCTGCTACGCCGGCAAGGTAGAGACCTGGGTCACCGGCCCCGACAACGAGCGCTGGGAGTGGTATCTCAAAACCAGCGACACCGATGAGTTCGGCACCGATGAGACCGCACCGTTCAAGAGCGAGGCCGTCAGCGTGCCCGCCGGCGGCGGCGCCTGCTGCGCCTGATAACCCCGATTGGGGCCTGCGGTCACCAGCGGGCAGTATGGAGAGATGACCGAGGCCTACATCATCGATGCCGTCCGCACGCCCACCGGTAGGCGAGGCGGCTCCTTGTCCGCGACCCATCCCGCCGATCTCGGCGCGGCGAGTATCTCTGCCCTACTCGACCGCACAGGCATCGATCCGGGTGCGGTGGAGGATGTGATCTTCGGCAATGTCGACTCCGTCGGCGGACAGGCGGGCGACATTGCCCGTAGCTGCTGGCTCGCCGCCGGTCTGCCCCAGCACGTGCCGGGGGTCACCATCGATCGCCAGTGCGGCTCGGGCCAGCAGGCTGTCACGTTCGCGGCCATGGGCGTGATGGCCGGCGTTCAGGACCTCGTAGTGGCGGGTGGTGTCCAGCAGATGTCGCAGATCCCCATCGGCGCCTCGATGGCGGCCGGCGCCGAACTCGGCTTCGCCGATCCGTTCACCGGATCGACGGGCTGGGTCGAGCGGTACGGAACCCAGGAGGTCTCCCAATTCAGGGGGGCCGAACTAGTGGCCGAGAAGTGGGACATCAGCCGGGCTGAGATGGAGGAGTTCTCCTTCGAGAGCCACGAGCGGGCGATCCGGGCGATCGATGAGGGCCGCCTCGATGCCGAGATCGCTCCCGTCGGTGATTTCCTCATGGACGAAGGACCCCGCCGCGGCGGTTCGATCGAGAAGATGCAACAACTCGCGCCGATCAGCGACGGGGGCCGCATCACCGCCGCCCTCGCCAGCCAAATCTCAGACGGCTCCGCTGCCCTCCTCATCGCGTCGGAGCAGGCGGTGAAGGACCATGGCCTCACCCCGCGGGCACGAATCCACCACATGAGCGTGCGGGGCGACGACCCGATCTACATGCTCTCGGGACCCATCCCGGCCACCGCCCACGCGCTCGAGAAGACGGGCATGAAGATCGACGACATCGACCTGTTCGAGTGCAACGAGGCATTTGCCTGTGTCCCCATGGCCTGGATGAAAGAACACGACGTCCCCCATGAGAAAGTCAACGTCAATGGCGGAGCCATCGCGCTCGGTCATCCCCTCGGCGCATCAGGGGCCAAGCTCATGACCACACTCCTCCACGAGCTCGATCGCACTGGCGCCCGCTATGGCCTCCAGACCATGTGTGAGGGTGGCGGCCAGGCCAACGTCACCATCATCGAGCGCCTCTGACACCGGCCGCGCCGACGGCGCGGTGGTCGGGATCACCCAAGTTCCTCAGGGCGACGCCGATCCTGCCGATTGTCGGGTGTGCACGATGACGACCTCGAACCTGCCGCGGTGATCGATCCCCGGCTCGACAATCGCTTCGACGCGGCTCTTGCCGACATCGAGGCACGCGAATCCGAACGAGCGGCCAGCCGCGCCATGTGGCATGCCCATCATTGGGCCGAGGACTACGACCGCTGCCTGATCGTGGGCGGGCATCCGCTCTGCCGACGCTGCTTCACCCTCTATCCGATCGCCTTGGCCGTCGCTATTGCCGGCCTCGCCGGCGCCGTTCTCTGGCCGGCCCACCTCGACCTCTGGTTCATATGGCTGTTGTCGGTGCCCGCCACCGTTGAGTTCATGCTCGAACAGTTGGGCGTCGTGCGCTACTCGGCGCGCCGTCAGGTCGCGGTGACCACGCTGCTGGCTCCCGCCCTCGGAAGTGGGTTCGCCCACGAGCTCGACAACTCCTGGGCATGGGAGTTCTGGGGTCCCGTTCTCGTGTTCAGCACCCTTTGGTTTCTCGCCGCGCTCGGTGGTCGGCGCCGCCGCAACAGATAGGTGTCACATGGCTCAGTACCACGCAGAAATCAACGTGAAGACGTCGCCGGATAGGGCCTTCGCCTACCTCGCCGATCTGGTGAACCTTCCCGAATGGGATTCGAGTGTCCGCAAGGCGACCCTGATCGACGGTACGGGCCCCGGCGTCGGCGCCCGCTACGACGTGACGGTCGGTTTCTACGGCAAGGCCCTCGATGCCACCTACGCGATCACCGGCCTCGACGCGCCCACCCTCATCACCTACACGACCGAGGGCAAAGCCACCGGCAGCACCGAGATCGTGGTGCAGCAACGCGGTGACGACACCGTGATCGTCTACAACTCCACGATCCAGATGCGGGGCTTGGCGCGCCTGTTGGACCGCGGCCTGCAGGTGGCCTACGACGGGATCGGTGAGAATGTCGAGAAGGGCATCGCCAAGCAGCTGCGCTCGGCGCGCTAACTCAGACGAGGGCTCCGTCGACCTTGGCCATGGCATCGTCTTCCTCGACATCGAGCGCGAACGCAAGCTCAGACACCAGCACGCTGCGGGCCTTGGTGTAGAGCGACTTCTCGCCCGCCGACAGGCCCTTGGCCTGGTCGCGAAGCGCGAGATTGCGAACCACTTCGGCCACCTGGTAGACGTCGCCGGACTTCAGCTTCTCCTGATGGTTCTTGAACCGGCGCGACCAGTTGGCGGGCTCACGAACGTCGCGCTTACCGAGCACCTCGAAAAGGTCCTCGACGTCTTCATGCGAGATCGGCCAGCGCATCCCCACCTCATCGGCCTTGTCGACCGGCACCGCCAGCGTCATGTCGCCGTGGGCCATGCGGAGAACGAGATACTCGGTTTCTTCGCCGAATGCCGTTCGTTTCTCCTTCTTCTCGATCACGGCCGCGCCATGGTGGGGATAGACGACTCGGTCGCCTGGCTTGTAGCTCACGTGAGAACCGTCCTCGAAAGATGGCGCGTAACCGCGTGTCAAGGATGCCAGCTGGGCCGTGGTTCGGAAACGTGCCGGCGATGGTGGGGCCATGTCGGCTCGGCCTAGCATCTCCGCGGTGCGCAGGGATTGGGTGCTCGCGGTGGTGGTGTCGTTGGGCTTTCTCGGTGGTGGCGGGGCCTATGTGGCCCAATCGCGGGTGGAGCCGCCGGTGCCGGTGGTGGTGGAGATCGCCTCTGTGGACGCACCCATGACCGCGGGAACCCTTCTCGTGGCCGAGCCCATCGCGCGCACGATCGACCCCTATTCGGGCTATGGCACTTGGGTGGACGTGTTCGACTACGTGCCCGCCTACGCCGGCAGCGACCCTTCGGTGACCCCGGCGACGTTGGCGGAGATGGCCCGCCTCGGGGTGGGCACCGTGTACCTCCAAGCGGCCCGCCTCGACGACCGGACCCCCGATGGGCTCGAGGATCCCTGGCTGCTCGCCGAGGTGCTCTTCGAAGCCCACGATCTCGGCATGGATGTAGTGGGGTGGTATCTGCCCAGATTCGGCGACGACAACGCCGACCTCGATCGCATCGTTGCGATGGCCGACTTCGAGGTGCTCGGGCACCGCTTCGACGGTATGGCGGTGGATATCGAATGGACCGGCGACGGCATCGATCATGACACACGCTCTCAGCGTCTCGTCGAGCTGAGCGGAGCCGCACGAGAAGAGCTCGGTAGCGAGCCTCTGGGGGCAATCGTGTTGCCGCCGGTGCAGATCGAGGTGGTGAATCCTGATTTCTGGCCCGACTTCCCCTGGGCAGGAATCGCCGATCAATACGACGTGTGGCTCCCGATGAGCTACTGGTCGTTCAGATCGGAATCGTCGGGGTACGGCGACGGCTACGCCTATCACGAAGAGTCGGTGCGTCGGTTGCGTGCCAATCTGGGTGATCCGATCGCCCTGGTGCACGGAATCGGAGGAATCGGCGGCACCGACGGGATCGACGACAACCCCGATCCGCCCGAACCCCTCACTGGCATCGACGAGATCGAACGGTTCGTGGACGCATTGGCCGACACGGGATCGATCGGCGGCTCGATGTACGATTGGAACACACTGGAACCGGCGGTGAGAGAACGCCTGGCCGAGCTCCTCAGCGGCCGCTGAGGGCGAGGGCATCGGTGACCCGGGCGAAGTCGGACGGCCTCAGCAACTCGCCCAGTTCGGCCGCGATGGTTGTGGCCTCGGGCAGCGACGCGAGCAGCCAGCGGGCGAAGGAACCGTGGTCGAACCACGCCGCCATGGCAGGGGTGAGGGGAACCCAATCGACGCCGGTGCGCTGGGCCTGCTGATGCACGGTGTGCCATTCGGTGTGCACGGCGCGGCGACGGTGGCGCAATCCCTCCGGCGTGAGACTGCCCTCACTCAGGGGATGAAGGCACGAGAGTACGGGCCACGGAGGCGGCTCACCGAGTGGTGAGTCGAGGGTGAGCTCGAGTATGCGATGCAGCCATATCGCGTCGTTGAGCTGGAGGGGAGTGGACGCGGGCGGCGGAGTAGGAAGCCCGAGAGCCCGCCTTCCGGCATCGAGCAGCAGGGACTCTTCCTCATCGACGAAGAGGGCACCAGGGCGTTTGGGCTCGACCACCACGGCGGTGTCGCTGCGGTCGATCGCCAGGGCCAACGGCAGCTTGTGCTGGGGCCGCCACCCGAAAGGGAATGCGACGGCCCCCACCGCAGGACCGCACCTCACCCCGTGGATCGGGGTCCAGTCAGGCTGGTCGGCAAGGGTGGTGAGCGCAACCACGGATCCATCGATCAGGCCGACCGCCCGATCTCGGCGGATCGCATCGTCGGCGAGGTGTTGGAGATGTTGAGGGATAGGGCGGGTCATCGTGGACTCCCAAAGAGCAGGGGTGACGACGATCCGCCCGGATCGCAAGGGAGCCCCATTGTGACCACTGGGTGTGACAGCGCGAAACTCGCCGGATGAAGGATGAGCGCCACGTCGAGCTCGAAGCGTTGAGCGACCGGTCGATGCCAGGACTTCGCCGGGACCGCGTCGGCGACTGGGTGTTACGAGCAGCGCTCGCTTCATCGGGCCGAGCCAACAGCGTGTGGGTTCGCGGCGACCCCGGCTGCGCGGTGACCACTGCGATCGATCGGGTGGAGCACTGGTACAGCCAACGCGCCATGACGCCGATCTTCCAGGTCTTCGAGGGCAGTGATCCCGAGGTCGACCGTGAGCTCGACTCACGCGGATACCGCACGGTCACCGGCGCGGCGGTGATGACAGCCGACCTCGAGGGCCTGGATCTTGGCACCCCATCAATGGGTCGGTCGTCGTCGTCAGGGTCCGCGGATCCGTCGTTCGCATCGTTGGTGGGTGACGACGACCGGCTGGCGGAGACGGTGATGACACCCCTCGACAAGTGCTTCGTCACCGTGTTCGACGATGACGGCGGCTTGCTCGGGGGAGGTCTCGGCGTGGTTGACGGCCGGTGGCTCGGGGTGTTCGCGATGAACACGCGGCCCGAGGCCCGCCGTCGGGGGGTGGCACGGCGGGTTCTGGGCGAGTTGATCGAACGGGGTCGAGAGAACGGGGCCGCGACGTCGTGGCTCCAGGTGATGCCCACCAACGATGTAGCTGGGGAGCTCTACCGATCGGTTGGGTTCGTCGAGAGCCATGAGTATCACTACCGCGCCGGTCCCAACTGGCGTAAATGAGTGTCACACCCCGTCGGCAGGATGCTGGAGAAGCCCGACGGGGGGTCTGTACCCGCCTAGGATCACCTTTCGACCACGGAGCAGCTGAGTGAGTGAACGTAGAAAGTCAACGGCCACCACGGCCTTCGGTGTGGGCCGGCGTGAGAGCCATGATTCATCAGGCTTCTACGACCGGTTCAGCGCGCCGGTCGTCTCCGCGGACGACACCGTCAATGTGATCCCCGCCGACGTGGGGTCGATCCACCGCCGAGACAGTCGCGAGATCACCGAGGTCTTCCCCTCCAACAGTGTGGCCCTGGTGGTCACCTCGCCGCCCTACTTCGTGGGAAAGGAATACGAATTGGCGGTCACCGGTGATCCCGGGACCCGCGGGTCGGTGCCGAGCGTGCCCAACTCGTATCTCGACTACCTCCAGATGCTCCACGACGTCTTCAAGTCGTGCGTGGAAGTGCTCGAGCCGGGTGGTCGAATCGCGATCAATGTCGCCAACCTCGGCCGCAAGCCGTATCGGAGCCTGTCAGCCGACGTGATCTCGATCCTCCAGGACGACCTCGGTCTCCTGCTGCGTGGTGAGATCATCTGGCAGAAGGCGGAGGGGGCCACCGGATCAGTGGCGTGGGGCTCGTATCGCAAGGCCACCAACCCCGTGCTGCGCGATCTCACCGAGCGGGTCATCGTGGCGAGCAAGGGCCGCTTCGATCGAGCGCTGGCCAAGGGACGCGTCGAAAGAGACCTACCCCACGAGAGCTCCCTGTCCGCCGACGACTTCATGGAAGCAACCCTCGATGTGTGGAAGATCAGCCCTGAGTCGGCGCGGCGGGTTCAGCATCCCGCCCCTTTCCCGGTGGAGCTTCCCAGGCGCCTGATCGACCTCTACACCTACAAAGGCGACGCGGTTCTCGACCCCTTCCTCGGGTCGGGGTCCACCCTCGTCGCGGCTGAAAGAACGGGACGTCGAGGGTTCGGCTTCGATCTCGACGAGTCGTATTGCGAGATAGCCCAGGCGCGTGTCGATGCAGAGCGGGCCCGACCCCGGCTCCGGGCCGTAGAGGTGCTGGGCACCGAGCCTCTCTTCGAGACGCCGGCCGATGATGCTGATCGCCAGGAGTTCTTCCAGGCCCGCGCCACCAGCGAGGGCAAGAAGGCCCACGACATAGCAGCCAAGGTGCTCGAAGATGCAGGATTCCAGATCCTGAAGTCACCGGTGAAAATCCCCAAGGTGGGGGTCCAGTTCAACTTCCTCGTCGAGGACACCGACGGTGGCCAGTGGTATGTCGACGTCTCCGGAGCGTTCACCACTGTGCGCCCGGGCCTCATGCGTACCGACACCTTGTGGAAGACACTCGGTCGTATCCACGTGCTGAGAGCCACCGACGAGCCCCAGAATCCGAGTCGCGTTCTGGTGCTCACCTCCAACCTGCCCAAGGCCAACAGCGAGGGCGACAAGGCTCTGCGCGCCGTGCAGCCAGACCAGGTCTTCGACGCGATTGAGATGTTCGACGCCGCCGGTGTGGCCCGACTCCGTGAATACGCCGGAGGTCAGCCAGTACCCATGGCCGGCTTCTGGGCCGACGCCGATATCGAGCGGTTCGAAGCTCTCGCTCACCGACCGAGCTGATGGCCACGGTCGCCTACGCTGTTGTCCATACCGAACCGGCGTCGGTCCTCCTGGCCGACGACATCGAACTCCTGCACCGGGTACTCGCCCTCGAGGTGGTGGCTCGATCCGACCCCGAACTCCTCGGTGCCCAGGCCGAATCCATTCGCGAGGCCCTGCTCGAGGAGCGCTGGGGAGACGCCACGGTCGCATGGATCCGTGCCACCGGTACCGGCATCGACGTACACGACGGCAAGTCGGTCTACACCCACGATGATCTCCCCGCCGAACTGATCGGCGCCCAACTCCAATTCACCTGGCTCTTTGCGGGGGGCGTGGCCCATCGCGTAGAAACGTCGTAGTGGCCGACATTCGCACCGAGATAAGTGAGATCGTCACCGGGCTCGGCCTGTTTGGATTTCGTGATCTCGAACGGGCGCTGGCCGCTCGACCCCGCTTCATCATCAATGTCGACGACACTGTCTACGACCGTCTCGACGCCGCCTTCGCTGACGGTCGGCATCACGACGTGTTCCGCACGGCGTGGGAGAACGGCTGCGTGTTCAGCCGCGCCGATGATGGGCTCAGGGGCCGGCCTCCGTGGCTCGTGGAGTGGAAGGGTCCGCATCGCCCACCCGCCTACGAACAGATACCGGCCGATCTCCGGGTCGATCACGTCTACCTGATCAGCTGTAAGTACGGATCCAATATCCTCCACAACGCGTCGCCATGGCACATGTTCGACCGCACCCTCGCCGAACGGGCCAAGAACACCGCCGACTGGTACGCCGAGGTCGCCCCCCAGTCCTATCAGGAGCTCTACGCTGAAGTTCGCAGCCATGTCGGCCTGTCGGGCCTTCCCGAGTTGGTCACCGATCTCACCACCGACAACCGCAAGCAGCTCCGATCAGAGCTGAGGGGCCGCTGGCCATCCGAGCTCAGATCCGACTGGGAACTGGTGGCATTCGAGATCGCCCGCGAGAGTGCTGCTCGCCTGCTCCAGCGGGCCAACACCCGGGCCGATCGTGAAGAGTTCCTGTGGCGCCTGCTGCGTCTCCAGGCTGCGCCCTACTACGTGCTCGGCGCCGATCTTCGCGACGAGCCGCTGCGCTATCGCGTCACCACGCCGTGGGATTTTCGCACCCGCTACCGCCTGCGCTCGTTCGACACATGGGGCGAGCACGCCGGCCAGCCGACGGTTCGATGGCGGGCCGATGTCACCGACCGGGAGACCAGCGAGGCCCGCATCGTGGAGGGCCATGTGGAGGTGCGGTGGAGCCACGGGAAGTTCGGCGGTGCTCCCGAGGCCAAGGTCTATCTCGACACCCCTCACCATGAGGTGGCCGGGTATCAGCCCATCAGCGGATCGAGCTGATCCACCGCCCTGAGCGCGGCCGGCCGGCGGGCCACCAGCAGGCGGGCCAGATGGGCATCGCTCGCCACATACTCGCGGCAGGCGGCGTAGGAGAGCTCGTGGATGCGCTCACGGTCGACCTCCACCACGGGGAGTCCCACGAAACGAGCCAAGGGTTTGAGCCCGCACGACAGCCCCAGCGTGACTCCGACATCGGCTCTGAAGAGCTGGTAGCCGTCGAGATGACGATGAGCGAACCAGGCACCGCGATACCAGCCATTGTGACCTTTCAGGGGTTCGTGGCGGCTTGCGATCGTGGGGTCGAGTTGGAGCCTGAGGCCGAGCTCGCAACCGAGCTTCGCCGCCCGGTGGGCCAGGAACGGCAGGTCGAACGATGCTCCGTTCCAGGTGACGATCACGCCGGCGGGTAGGCGGGCCAGGGCGGAGTCAGTGTGGGCCAGGATGTCGGCCTCGGCGCCGTCGAAAACGAGTTCGAAATCCTCGCCGGTGATCGCCACTGCCACCACCGCTGCCCGTTCAGGGTCGAGGCCGTCGATGGTGGTGTCGGTCTCGATGTCGAGCCCGTAAAGCGGTGGTGACGAGGTGCCGATGGGATCGACCCTATTGGCGTCTTGTGACACGGCCCGGCCTCAACGGCCGGTGAACTTGGGGTCGCGTTTCTCGATGAAGGCCAGCATCGCCTCGCGCGTGTCGGCGGTGGTGAATTGGAAGGTCTGGCCCAGCCCCTCCGCATCCAGAGCTTCGTGCAGGGTCGAGGTGAACGACCGGTTCAAGAGTGCCTTGCTCACCGCGATGGCCCGCGGTGGACCGGCAGCCGCCTTCGCTGCCCACTCCGCCACCAGGACGTCGAGTTGGTCGACGGGAACCACCCGGTTGACGAGCCCCATCTCGCCGGCGGCCGCGGCGTCGATCACGTCGGCCAACAAGATGAGTTCCTTGGCCTTCTGCATGCCGACGATACGGGGCAGCAGGAAGGAACCGCCGAAGTCGACGTTGAGCCCGCGGCGGGCGAAAATCTCGCTGAACCGGGAACGGTCCGAGGCGAGCACCAGATCGCACGCCAGCGCCATGTTGAGCCCCGCTCCTGCAGCCACTCCGTCGACGCGGGCGATGGTGACCTTGGGCATCTCGTACAAGGCCTCACAGCAGGCCGTGATGATGCGCATCGTCTGCAGCGGGTGAGCATCGCGATCGCGGGTGGCACCGTCGGTCTCGCCCACGTCGGCTCCCGAGCAGAAGTCTTCACCCGCCCCCGTGAGCACGACGCACCGGACATCGTCGCGAGACCCGAGTTCGACGAATATCGAACGCAGCCTGTCCCACCCATTCGGAGCGATGGCGTTGCGTACGTGGGGGCGATTGATGGTGACGGTGGCGATCCCGTCGGCTTCGGCGACCTGTAGCTCATCCATGGGCGCGACCATAGCGATCGGCCTCTCGCTGGTTTGCATTGCCTCACGGTTCAACTTTTTACGAGCCTCACAACCACATGTGAGGGCCACAGCTTTCCGCCGAGCAAGATCGTGCCGTCGCCCAGGTCGGCGATGCCATTCAGCGCCGCCCGGTTGCCGTCCGGCCGGTCGACCGACGCATTCACGGGACTGGTGTCGATGCTCGCGACGGTCTTCCCCGTTGCCGGGTCGATCACCACCAGGAAGTCGCTACCGAGGATGTTGGCGAGCACAAGCCCATCGACACACTCGAGCTCGTTGATGTTTTTGACTTCCTGGCCCTCCAAGGTGACCCGAACCGATGTGATCAGTTGGAAGTCATCAGGGTTTCGATGCTGGAGGTCGGCTGAACCGTCGGTGGTCAGGACCACATCACCGAGGGTGCAGATTCCCCACCCCTCGCCCTGGTAGGTGAACGGCTCGAGGGGAGTCAGCTCGGGGAGTTGCCAACGCAACGCCGTCCCCTCCTTCCACGTGAGCTGGACAAGGGTGTCGCCGACTCTCGTCACGCCTTCCCCGAAGAAGTCCTCGTCGATTTCAGTGGACGACAACACCTCCCCCGAGACGAGGTCGACACGACGGAGGCTCGATTCGCCGTACAACCCCGTGCTCTCGAAGAGAGTGCCGTCGACCAACTCGAGGCCCTGGGTGAACGCATTCGGGTCGTGGGGGACGGCGCGCACGACCTCCACCGTCCAGTCGGCGGGGTCGTCGCCGCTCAACTGCGATGGGTCGCTCGGCCAGATCGACCCCACCGGAACCGGTGCTTCTGTGTCGACGGGCGAGGGTGGGTCGTCTGCGGTTGATTGCGCTGGAGATGGGGTGGGGGCAGCCCCGACCGGTTCGCCTGAGGTGCTGGTGTCGGTGCCATCGCTGCAGGCATTCGCCCCCACGATGACCACGAGGATCGTGGCAAGCAGCCGCGGGGTGGGGATGTGCACTCCCACATGTTGACACTCACCGTGGTCGTCTCGGTGGCAGACCTGAACAGGGTGGTGGGCCGAGCTAGTTTGGGTGTCGGCATCACAAGGGTTTGGGGTGGCCGATGAACAGCCTGGAAAGTCGCGATCTTGATCGAGAGTTCGCTTCTGTCACGCGGTCGCTTGAAATTCGACGGCCGCGCGCCGACAGGTTTCATGTGGCACACCAAGCCGAACGCCCCGAACCCCCACATGGTCTGGCCTGGCTTCGTGCCATAGCAGCGGTCGGTGTTGCCGCGGCGATCGCGGGCATCGTCTACGCGTTCACGATCCACCCCCTACTGGGAGTCACCGGCATCTTCGCGTCGCCGGGGATTCCACTCGGGCTGATGGTGCTCGCCGACCGATTCGGTCGGCTCAGAACCTGATCGCGCGCCTGTCAGCGGTGTCAGCAGCACGACACTGGAGCCGGTGAAAACACCACAATGTAGGCCACAAGGCCCGATTCGGAGACCTTGTGGATGGGTCGTACGGATTGAAGTTGTCAGGGGACTACACCCCACCGCCGCTCGTGACCGAAGACACTGCTATGGACACGGACCAGGTGCGATCCGAGCAACTGACAGGGCGAATTCGACGAATGCGTGATGGAATGGTTCTATCCCTCGTCGTCCCGATCGCGGTGGGTGTCGCGCTCACCGCGGTGCTCGTATGGGGAATCGAGCAGACGGTGGTGCCTATCTTGGACCCATCGCTCTATGTGCTCGGCACGGGGTTGACGGTCACCGTGGTCGTCACCGTCGTGATCGACATCCAGAGAAGGGTCGGTGGTTCCACCCATGCGCATCTACGCGACATGGAACGCAGAGCCCGCCACGACGCGCTCACCGGGCTCCCGGGACGCGACGAGATCCGTGACCGACTCGACGGAGCGCTGAAAGGCACCTTCCGCCACGACGGCATCATTGGGGTGCTGTTCCTCGATCTCGACGGGTTCAAGGCGATCAACGACAGTATGGGTCACGCGGCCGGAGACAAGCTCCTGATCGCGTTCTCCGACCGCCTGCGCCAGTCGGTTCGCGGCGAGGACATCGTCGGCCGCTTCGGTGGTGACGAGTTCGTGGTGGTGTGCACGGGCCTCGAGCGGGAGTCGGCGTTGCGTGATGTTGCCGACAACATCCGCGCCGCTTTCTCGGCTTCGATCCAGATCTCCGATGGTGCCGTGTTGATGACACCCAGCATCGGCATCGCCTCTGCGTCTCGCTCGAAGCCGGCCACCGCGGTGGAACTGATCGTCAGGGCCGATCAGGCCATGTACAGGGCCAAGCGGTCCCGCCTCGGTATCCAGTTCTTCGATGATGCCCAGCGTCGCGAGCAGCTTGATCGACTGGAGGTGGAACGAGCGATCGTGCCGGCCCTCGCCGATGGCCAGTTCCACGTGCACTACCAGCCGATCGTCTCCGAAAGTGAAGCCCGTACCGTTGGGCTCGAAGGACTCATCCGATGGCGCCATCCCATCCACGGCGTGATCGGCCCCGAGCGCTTCCTCGCGGTCGCAGAGGAATCGGGGCTGGTTGCCCGCCTCGGAGAGGTCGTGCTGCGTGAGGTGGCCGCCCAGACATCGGTCTGGAACCATCTGTTCGGCAATGCCAAGAGCTTCAATGTGTCGGTGAATCTGGCCGAGCGCCAGCTCGTGGATCCATCCTTCCCGGACCGCATCGCAGAGATCGTCCAGTGGGGTGGGATCTCCCCGACCCAGCTCGACCTCGAGGTACCCGAGGCACTCCTCTTGCGCCGGGCAAACGACAGCAGTCGTGTGCTTCAGCGCCTCGCCGCGTTGGGTTGCCGGATCGTGATCGACGATTTCGGCAATTCCCACGGCGCCTTCTCCAAGATCCGCGAGCTCGACATCGTGAGTGTGATCAAGATCGACCGTTCGATCATCGGCCGTCTCGGCCTCGACGATGTGTCTCGTGCGGTGGTGGAGGCGACTATGTCGATGGCCAGCGTGCTCGATGTGGTCCTCATCGCGGAGGGTGTCGAAACTGAGACCCAGCGTCAGATCGTGACCGATCTCGGGATCGACCTCATGCAGGGCTTCTTGTTCCAGGCCCCATCACCGCCAGAGGTGTTCGACCGAGGTGGCCCCGTTCTCGACATTCCGGCGACGATCGCCCTGCCTCGCTGATCGCAAGCTCGGCTCACGTGTCGGGCGGATCGAGGAGACGGTCCTCGAGATCGTCGAAGCCCCTCGCGCTGATCGATGGCTGATCCGGTATCTCGAGACCACACAGGGACTCGATGAACCCGCGCATCGGCTCCATGCCCGGTGCCGGTCGGGTGACGAGCTGCTCGAATTTCTCCTTGTCGCCCTCGAGGATGATCTTGACAGTGTCGAAGTCGAAGGGTGCGGCGGTGGCGAGGTAGTCCTCGTAGTACGCGATGATGGCCACCACTTCGGTGACGACATCGGGCGTGGCGACCTCGCGAATATCGCGCCAGAAGATGAGGGAGAGGTTGGCCAGCGGGCCCGGCCCGGTATCTGCCGGGATCAGTTGGGACTGGCCGACGAACAGCTCGGAACGCTCACAGATCGCGAACACGGCCTGCTCGGCGCTGGTGGTGGTGGTGACCGCCAGGGTCGTGGTGGTGGTCGTGGAGGTGGTGGTGGCCGCGATGGCCTCCTCGGTGGTTCGATTCTCGATGGTGGTCCACGCGTAGGCGATCGCGCCCACCACGGCGATGAAGGCCAGAACGCCCCTCAGCTGCGCCAGTCGCATCAGCCGGCTCGTTTCATTGCAGGCGCGGTCATTCTCGAGAGTCGCTGTCGCCAGTGGAGGGTCGCCACGGGTTCAGTCTGCCGCAGGAATACCCAATACACCGTTCGCGACCAAGGCATCGACCTGGTCGGCCCGCCGGTGCCCATATCGATCCCCGCAAGTGGAACCACGGATCGGCCGAGCAGCGCCGGGCCTGGCTCACACTGGGTATGGACACGGGCAACCCGGCGGAATGAAGCGCCACCTTCGACACCTCGGCGGATGGTGTCGACGTGACGCCAGACCGCTAGTCCTCGTTAGCCTCGGGTCCCATGGCCAGCGAAGATGCCCTCACCCGATTCACCCGGGCCGCCGAAGTAGCAGGCGTGGATGTTCGGCCCGTGCGTTACCCGGCGGGCACGCGCACCGCTGCGGATGCCGCCGTCGCAATTGGCTGTGACGTGGCCCAGATCATTAAATCGTTGGTGTGCACCGGCCCCGCAGGACCTGTGCTCGCGCTCACTGCAGGCCACAACCGGATCGACCTCCAACGACTCAGCGAGGTGGTAGGCGGTGAGGTGCGGATGGCCACCGCCGACGAAGCCCGCGACGCGACCGGCTACTCGATCGGCGGTACCCCACCGTTCGGTCACCCCAGGGCGATCCCCACCTTCGTCGATCCCGAATTGCTCACCCACACCACCGTATATGGCGCCGCGGGTACCCCCGATTCGTGCTTCCCGATCACCCCGCACCAACTGTTGGCGGTCACCCGGGCAGCTACCGAGGCTTTCACTGCAGCCTGAGCTTTGAGTCGAATGGCTCAAGTCAACCCGAGGGGCGGGCGCGTACCTTTCATGTCATGAATGGCTTCCTGCTGGACGCTGAAGCGCGGTTGGCCCTCGATGTGGCGTTGGGGACTGCCGATGCCATGGGCGACGAACAATGTGGAACTGAATATCTCCTCTTCGGAGTCGCCGCCACTGCGCACGGCGAGATGGCCGAACTGGCTGAACTGTTCGCGCTCAACACCCTCCGGGTGGAGCGCGGCGTGAAGCTGCTGCGGTCTCATCGATGCTCGGAGGATCGAGACACCTCCGACGATCCATCGTTCTCGACTCGAGCCGAGATCGCTCTCTACAGCCAGGCCCTCTCGGGAGCAGAACGACTCTCGCCTTTCGATCTTCTCGTAGCGATACTCGCCGACCCCCGTTCCGGAGCGGCCACTGTGCTTCGAAATCTCGGTGTCCGCATCGGTGAGATTCGACGACTCGCAGAATTGGGCGCGGCCCGCCTCGAAAGACACGAGGTGGAAGACCTGATAGCGGCCCTCGATCGACGAAGCGACAACTCCAACGCATGGTGGGGGCCGTCGGTCGACGGTCGCGTGGCCCGCGTGGCCCTTCCCAACTCGCGTCCGGTGGTGCTCGGGCGCAGCGAAACCGCGGTGGCCACCCTCGATGGGCTCGTCACAGGTCCCGACGGCTTCGGACTTACCATCACGATCACCTCGTGTGATCACTGGGTTCTCCCGCCCCGCTGGGAGCCCGAAGAAAACCTCGTCCCCGGAATCGGCGCGGTCCATCGGTCTGCCCCCGACGTTGTCACGATCGACCTCCGCTACGGCGACGACAGCGTTGTGTCGAATCGCCTCCCCAGTGCTCGCTGGCGAGCGGACGTACCGGGACCCGGTGTACTCGTGAGGCTGGGCACCAGGTCGGTGGTCGACGAGAGAAACGACAGGCGGATTGCGGCCCGTCGAGCTGAGACCAGTGAATGGTGGGCCTGGCCACTACCGACTTCAGGTTCCCTCTCGTTGGGATTCGAGTGGCCCGCGGAGGCGCTCGGGGGAGTCGCCGAACTTTCCGCCGACGAGATCAATGCCGGAGCAGCCGCCCTCCGACTTCGGCAGTAGGTCTAACCCTCGGACCTTGGGTCGGGCACAATCCACCGAACGACCTCCCTCCAGGGGTGTGGACAGGACCCGCCGATGCGTCGGCGGGTCCTGTCGCGTCTCGGCGACCTTTCGGCACTCTGACGATGCTTGTGGCGTGTGCTGTATCACCGCATGACGGTGAGGTACCGTTCCGACACCCGCATCTGCCAGGAGCTGTCAATGAAGCTGGTCACCGCCGTTATCAAGCCCTTCAAGCTCGAAGAAGTGAAGAGTGCGCTTGCGGAAGTCGGCGTACAGGGCATGACCGTGTCGGAGGTCCAGGGATTTGGTCGACAGGGAGGCCACTCCGAGACCTACCGGGGCACCGAATACCGGGTGACGTTTACGCCGAAGACCCGTATCGAGGTGGTGGTCGATGATCCGGCCGTCGAGGCGGTCGTCGACGCGATCGAGACATCAGCTCGCACCGAGAAGATCGGCGATGGCAAGGTCTGGGTCACCCCGGTCGAGGTGCTCTCGCGGATCCGCACCGGCGAGCGGGGCCCTGAAGCCGTCTGAGCTTCCTCAACCGGTCTCTCTTCAGGCCGATCACTGAAGGGTGGCGTTCCCGCTTTCCAGTGATCACGAATCGGCTCCGGTCGGGCCTCCTGTCGAAGACGACACCTGGCTCTGGCTGAGCGAGCAATGGTGGACCCCCTGGGTCATCCTCGTGGCGTCGCTCGGCGTCGGGCTGTGGATGATCCGATCAATGGTTCTGCATCGGGGGCGGCATCGCCAGATCCAGCGGGCGGCCGAAGCAGCGGGGATGCGGTTCCAGGCTCAGGACGGCCCTGGTCTGGCGAGGATCCGCTTTCGACACTTCCTGTCTGGAGAGGGTCAGGGTTGGTCGGCCTCGAACCTGGTGACGCTCGCCCTTTCCGAAGGCGAGGTTCATGCCTTCGATGCCAGATCGTGGACCGAGTTCGATGTGGTCGAACGATCAGGTGGGCAACATCAGATGCGACGCCGTCGCGGCGACGCCAAGGGTGGCACGCGGGTGATCAGGCGCCACAGCGGGCGCACTATTTCGGGTGCGGTGGCCCAGTTGGAAATCAACGCCCCTCGCACCCTGATCGCGAAGGAGAACCTGATCTCCAAGCTGTTCACCACCGCAACGCGGCTCGACCTCGATGTGGAGTCCGGCCCGTTCAACCGCAGCTACCACGTGATCAGCGATGACCGTCGCTTTGCCCAGGCTCTGCTGGACGCACGCATGATCGATCTGATGGTGCGAACCGAAGGCCGGATCTCCTTCGAGTTCTTCGGCCGCCACCTCCTGTTGCACACCGTTCAGCTCGAGCCCGAGCTTCTGCCGGGGCTGGCGCGGCTGGCCGATGAGATGAGCCGCGTGGTTCCCCAACTCGTCGTCGACCGCTGGCCGGCCGGCGGTCAGCCCGGCTTGCGGGCCACCAGTCGGTAGAGCGCGGTCAGCGATTTCGGGCCCTTCCCGTACCATTCCTCGTGCTCGTCGATCTCGAATCCGCCAGCGGTGAGCAGGGCGACATGATCACGGTCGAGGTTGCAGCCGTCGCCCAAACGGTTCTGGATCGGATTGAGCCGGCTCTGCCAGGTGGCGACACTGTGGTCCCGTGCGAGTCCGTGTTCGAGAACGTGAAATCGCGCGCCGGGGGCGAGAACGCGGTGGACCTCCTTGATGGCGCCGGCGACGTCGGGGATCGTGCAGAGGGTGTAGGTGGACAAGGCGCCATCGCAGGACTCGTCGCCCAATGGGAGAGCGGCACCGTCGAGACCCACGTACTCGACCTTCGCCGATGAGGCCGCCACCCGATCGGCGGCGAGCTTGCGGCCCAAGAGAGCGGGGTCGACCGCGTACACCTTCTCGACCTCATCGGGATAGTGCTCGATGTTGAGTCCCGATCCGAATCCGATCTCCACGATGGTTCCGTGGAGACCTGGAGTGGTGCGACTGCGATCCTTTCCCACCTCTTCGGTGCCGAGCAGGCGGTCGATCAGGCGGGGAAGAACCTGTTCGCGGTAGATGCCCATGGAGAAGAGTCTGGCGTCACCCGCTACGGTTCGCCACGAACCAGGAGATCTGGCCCGTAACACACTGCGGCCGTGGGCCGCTAGAGGAGCAGCGGTGGGCATCACCATCTACCACAACCCCAATTGAACGTCGTCGAACAATGCCGTGGCGGTCGCCACGGACATGAGCATCGATTTCGATGAAGTGCGCTATCTGAAGACCCCGCCCGACGAGGCCACCCTTCGTGCGATCATCGCCCAGCTCGAGGATCCGGTGGAGGGCCTGGTGCGCAAGGACGCCCAGTTCGCCAAGCTCGGACTCGTTGCCGACGACTATGTGGCCAACGCCGACGCGGTGGTGTCCATCCTGCTCGAGTACCCCAAGCTCCTGCAGCGCCCGATCATCGTCACCGACGACAAGGCGATCATCGGCAGGCCCCTGGGCGACTCGAAGGCCAAGGAACGCCTGACCGAACTGTTCGGCTGAGACGCGACCAGATGCCCAAAGTCTTCGTTCACGGCGTTCCCGAGGTCGATGCGATCTGGGGTCCGCTACACGACATCCTGCGTAGTCGAGGTGTTGACGACCTGGTGACCCTGTCACCCCCGGGATTCGGTGCGCCGGTGGCCCAAGGGTGGGACGCATCGGCCACGCAATATCGCGATTGGCTGATCGGGCAACTCGAATCACTCACCGTCCGCGCCGGCGATGGCATCGATCTCGTCGGTCACGACTGGGGAGCGGGCCATACCTACGGCGTGGCGGCAGATCGCCCCGACCTGCTACGTAGCTTCGCGAGCGACTGCATCGGCATGCTCCATCCCGACTATGAGTGGCACGATGCCGCGGCCGCCTGGCAGACCCCGGAGCTCGGTGAGGCGGTGATCGAGATGATGGTGGCGATGACCTCCGACGAGCGAGCCGCCACCTATGTCGACTTCGGTCTCACGCCGGCGATCGCTCGAGCGATGGCCGAAGCGTTCGACGCCGACACGGGCCGATGCATCCTCGGTCTCTACCGGTCCACGGTGCAGGCCACCATGACCGTGCTCGGCGACCGCCTGGCGGCCGCACCTCGACGCCCCTCCCTTCTGATCGACCCGACCGAAGATCCCTATGTGTCCAGCGCTCTTGCCCGCGACATCGCCGTTCGCCTCGATGCTCGCCTGGAGTCGCTGGAAGGGGCAGGACATTGGTGGATGGTGGAGCATCCGGAGATGGCGGCCGACGCTTTGATCTCGTTCTGGTCGTCGCTGTGATCTCGATCACCTAATCAGTCCGCATCAACTGCCGATCGAGTATCCATGCGGTGGATCTCTCGTACAGCTGAAACAACGAGGCGGGACCTGCGGCGAATGACCGAATATGGCGATCAGCTCGCCGCCTTGGCGAGTGTCACGTCCGAACTAACATCGTCAGGTGCCTCGGTTTCATCCACCCACTGAAACCAGCGATGAAGGCGTCTGAGGCCGTCGACGTTCGACGGGTCGGTCCCGGCGACGCCGGTCTGCTCCGTTCGCTACGTCTCACCGCGCTCGCCAGCGACCCGCACGCGTTTGCCCGCACCCACGAAGAGGAGTCGGCGCTCGCGGCGGGTGAGTGGCGAAGTCGGGCCGAATCCCAGGCCGAGGGTCGCGAGGAGACCACATTCCTAGCTTCGATTCAAGGTGAGGTCGTCGGCTTGGTAGGGGCCCACCGTCGTCGGTTGGGCCGACGGCGACACCATCGAGCTCTGGGTGATGCGCGGTAATGGTGCCGCCGAAGCGCTCTATGAACGCTGCGGATTCAGCGTGACCCGAGCGGTACAGGCCCTGGAATGGGATCCGTGCAGGGACGAGATCCGAATGCGGCACTCCGGCTGACGCTGCTGCCCTAGGGCAGGCGTTGGAACCAGGCGAGGCTCAGCATCGCCGTCATCGCAGACAAAATCAGCGCAGTAGCGAGGAACCAGTCGCTGACGTCGCGGTCCACGGTTTCGAAGCCGATCGCCGTGCCGATGTCGCGGTAGACCTCTGCCAGCTCGTCGGACGACGACGTCGCGAAGAAGCTCCCGCCGGTGTCTTCGGCGATGCCGCGGAGGGTGTCCTCGTCGACGGGAACCGGAACGGTGAGGAAGGTGCCGGGAGATTCGGGGTCCTCGATCGTCACCTCGCCGCTTGCGGTGCCGAAGGCGACGGTGGATACCGGGATCCGTGCCCTGATCGCCTCGGCGATGGCCGTCTCGATGGGACGGCCGGTGGTGGGCTCGCCGTCGCTCAACAGCACGATCACAGCCGGCGGCGACTCGTCCTCCGCGAGATCGAGGCCCTCCGTAGCGCTGGCGAGACTCGAGACCGACACCGAGATGGCGTCGCCGGTGTTGGTGAACTGGCCGAGTTCGAGTTGCTCGACGGCGGTGGCGACCGAGGCGCGGTCGGAGGTGGGGGGCACTCTCACCACCGGTGTCTCGTTGAACGAGATCAACCCGATGTCGACTCCGGGTGGTGCCGCTTCGAGAAACTCCAGGGCAGCCTGCTTAGCGCCCTCGATACGCGACGGCTCGACATCTTCGGCGCCCATCGACAGCGAGGTGTCGATGGTGAGGATCACCACCGCCCGCTCACGCGGCACTTCGACCTCGGTGACCGGACCGGCAAGGGCGACGATCATCAGGGCCCCCACGCCGAGAAAGGTGAGCGCGACGACATGACGGCGCCAACCCGGACGCTTGGGCGCCACCGCGTCGATGAGGGAGGTGTCTGAGAACCTCAGGGCATAGGTGCCGCGTCGCTTCTGGGCCGCGACATAGCCAAGCGCGGCGACGCCCACGCCGACCAATAGCCAGAGACGCCACAGATTGGTGAACGAGAGGTCGGGGGAGAGGTCGGGCATCAGGCCACCCGGCGGCCACGGCGGCGACGGTCGACGAATCGGGCGAGGTCGATGACCCAGTCGCGGTCGGTGCGAAGAACAAGATGATCGGCTCGGGCGGATCGAATCGCGCCGGCATGCTCGGCGAGCCTCGCCCGACCGGCTTCCTCGTATCGGTCCCGGAGCTTGCGGTTGCGGGTGTCGACCTCTCTCACCGCTCCGGTCTCGCTGTCGACGAGTTCGATGACGCCCACATTTGGGAGCTCGAGCTCTCTGGGGTCGACGATCTCCAGCACCAGCGTTTCGTGCTTGCGGGCGACGGCTTTGAGAGGCTTGTGCCAATCATCGGCGAGCAGGTCGGAGATCACGACCGCTAGTCCTCCCCGGTGGCGCTGGCCGGTGAGACGGAGCATCGCGTCGGCGAGGGTCTGGGCACGATCGTGGCTCGTGGGTTTGGGCTCTTCGGACGAGGTGAGCGTGTGGAGCCGAAGGAGCAGGGCCATCAGGTGGCGTCGACCAGTGCCGGTCTTGAACTCCTCCACCGTCGACCCGTCGCTCACCACCGCTCCCAGGCGGTTGCCGGCGCGTTCTGTGAGCAGCCCGATCGCGGCCACCGCGGCCAGTGCAAGTTCGGCCTTGGTGCGCAGAGCAGTGCCGAAGTCGAGGCTCGGAGAAATGTCGACCAGGATCGATGTCTCGAGTTCTCGGTCGGCCACAGAGTCGCGTACGTGGGGCTCACCCACTCGGGCGGTGACGTTCCAGTCCATCCGACGCACGTCGTCGCCGGGTACGTAGGCGCGGGTGTCGCCGGGCTCGGAGCCGAGCCCGGAGACGAGCCCGCGGTAGTTGCCCTGAAGGAGGCCATCGAGACGATGGGTGACATCCAGTTCGAGGCGGCGCAGAACCTCGCGGGTGCGGGCGTCGGTGGCCATCAGTCGGCGGTGATCGGCGCGTAGCGGGCCGGATCCTGGGTGGTGGGGGAGATGATCGGGGCCGGAACCGTCGACAGGATCCGGATCAACACCTGCTCCACGTCGAGCTCCGCGGCGAGAGCTTCGTAGGAGAGCACAAGGCGGTGGCGCAACACATCGGGGGCGATGTCGAAGACATCCTGGGGCACCACATAATCGCGACCGCGGAGCAGGGCCATCGCTCGGCCCGCGGCGATGAGTCCGAGCGATGCCCTGGGGCTGGCGCCGTAGTCGATCATGCCGACGAGGTCGTCGAGGTCGAAGGAGGCGGGGTCGCGGGTGGCGGTGACCAGGTTGACGGCATATTCGAGCACGCCCTGGTCGACGATCAGCTCACCGGCACGTTCTTGGAGGGCAACTATCCGTTCGGGGTCGAGTACCTGGTTGGCAGTCGGGGGAGAGACTCCCATTCGCCGGACGATCTCCATCTCCTCTGCCGGTGTCGGATAGCCCACCAGGACCTTCATGAGGAAGCGGTCTCGCTGGGCCTCGGGCAGGGCGTACACACCCTCGGACTCGATCGGATTCTGGGTTGCCAGAACAAGGAAGGGAGCCGGCGCCGGGTGGGAGATACCACCGATCGTGACCTGACTCTCGGCCATCACCTCGAGCAGGGCCGACTGTACTTTCGCCGGAGCCCGGTTGATCTCGTCAGCGAGAACGAAGTTGGCGAACACCGGCCCGAGCTCCACGTCGAACTGTTCGGTGCTGCCTCGATAGATCCGGGTGCCGATGATGTCGGCCGGCAGAAGATCAGGGGTGAACTGCACTCTGGCGAATTCGCCGCCGGTGGTGTCGGCGAGAGTGCGCACCGCGAGTGTCTTGGCCAACCCGGGCGGGCCCTCCAACAGGCAATGGCCTCCGGCCACGAGGGCGACGAGTAGGCGCTCGACCAGCCGTTCCTGACCCACGATCACCCGTCGGAGCTCCACCAGCGCCCGTTCGAGGATCGGCTGATCGTGTGCCTCGGTCATGTGTTCTCCTGTGATGCGTGTCCAGACAGAGCTGTCTTGACACCGACTTTCGGCGCGAAATGGTGCGCTGGGGTCGATGGTCCATGATTCAACAGCCAAAGTGGCAGTCAACGGGGCGCACCATAAGCGCAGCCGAAAGGCCACGGCACCCACCGTCGCGTCCGATCATGCCCCGACGGGTAGCGTCGTGGAAATGCGAATCCTCGTGGTCGACGACGAAGTGGAGCTCGCGGATGCTGTTGCCAGGGGTCTCCGCCGTGAGGGCTACGCCGTTGATGTGGCCCACGATGGCGAGTCAGCCCTCGACAAGGCCACGCTCACGCCCTACGACCTGGTGTGCCTCGACATCACCATGCCGGGCATCGACGGGCTCGAGGTGTGTCGCCAACTTCGCGCCGAACCGCCTGGGGGCGTAACTCCCAGGGTATTGATGCTCACCGCACGCGATGGCATCGACGATCGCATCACCGGACTCGACCACGGGGCCGACGACTATCTCGTCAAACCCTTCGCGTTCGGCGAGCTCACGGCCCGGGTGCGCTCCCTGTTGCGGCGAGACACGGCGCGCACCAGCTCCACGTATGTGGTAGGCGACATCCATCTCGACGACGCCAAGCACCGGGCGCGGCGAGCCGATCGCGATCTGGAGCTGACAGCCAAGGAGTTCGCTCTCCTGCGCTACTTCATGACCCACGCCGATGAGGTTCTCTCCCAGGAGCACCTCCTCGAACACGTGTGGGACGAGCACGCCGATCCGTTCACCAACACGGTTCGCGTCACCGTGGGCACCCTGCGGCGCAAGCTCTCCGAGGACCACGAGCTCCAGGCCATCGAAACGGTGATCGGCAGTGGCTACCGCCTGGTCGGTGCCGGGTCCGCCTCCGACCCCGAGTCCGATGACTAGCTCCGATCCGCCCCTCGGCTCGACGGTGGGAGCCCGTCTGCCGGGGTGGGCGGGGTCGATCCGATTCCGCTTGATGGTGCTCTATTCGGTCCTGCTGTTCGGGCTCGCCACCGTCGTGGTGGGCGGCATCTATGCGGGTCTGGCCCGCAGCCTGGAAGACCAGGACGTATCGCGCACCGAGGAAGCCAACATCCTCTTCATGGACCGCGAAGGCCGCGACATGATCGGCACGATCGAGTTCGAGGTCACCGACCCCTTGGCCCTGTTCGAGCGTGAGGTGAACGAGCAGGCGCTCGATCAGCTCCGAACCTACGCATTCGGGGCCCTAGGGCTTTTGTTCGTGGGAAGTCTCGGGGTCGGCTGGTTCGTGGCCGGGCTCGTTCTCAGGCCGGTGGGGCGAATCACATCGGTGGCCCGCGACATCCAACACACCGACCTATCGCGCCGCATCGAACTCGACGGTCCCGAGGATGAACTCAAAAACCTTGCCGACACCTTCGATGAGATGCTGGGGCGACTTGACGACGCCTTCGAGTCCCAGCGTGAATTCATCCACGAGGCCAGTCATGAGCTGCGCAATCCGCTGGCGGTGATCCGCACCAACGTAGATGTGGCCTTGGCTGATCCCGATGCCTCCGTCGACGATCTTCGATCGGCGAGCGAGGTCGTGGGCCGGTCGGCGGAGCGGATGAGCACCCTCGTCGACGACCTGTTGATCTACGCCCGCCACGGCACGCGTGCCACCCGCGAGGAAGACTTCGACCTGGCCGAACTCGCACACCACCTCACCGAGGAGTTCGCCGCCCCTGCTGAGGCCTGCGAACTCGAACTGGTGGTGGATATATCACCGGAGCAGTTGCCGGTTTGTGGCGATGGGCCCGCGGTTCGCCGAGCGGTTGCGAATCTGCTCGCCAACGCCGTGCGCCTGGCTCCCCCCAACACCAAGGTGACGGTGTCGGCCTCCCGACTCGACGGCTGGCACTCGATCTCGGTGGCCGACGAGGGCCCCGGGATCGCCGCGGAAGACCATCTCCGTGTGTTTCAGCGATTCTGGAGAGGCGATCGGTCCCGGGCTCGCCAGGAGGGCCGATCCGGGCTCGGCCTCACGATCGTGCGCCAGATCGTGGAGGCTCACGGGGGGCGAGTCGACCTCTCCTCCGACACAGGGATGGGCTCCACATTCGTGTTGTGGTTCCCTCGCAGCATCCATGCCCGCGACTAAGCGGCAGATCTGCCGAAGGAATAGAGGCCGATCTCGGCTGGTTCTCCTTTCAGCCGATTTTCTTTCGGCCTTACCGTCCCTTTCGCCTACTCCTTCTATTGTCTGAACATGGATCGATACCCGATCGACAATTCGTCCGACAACGACTCCCCCTCGTTGTCGGACCGGCCCGCCGACGAGTGGTCCGTCACACCAGATAGCACCGGCTCTGACTCTCCCCGAGCACTGCCGGATCCGGTTCCCCCACCGGATGGCGTGAACGACCCTTCGGCGGGCCCAACCCTTCTGCCGCCCCCACCCCCTCCGCCGCGGGCGGCAGAAACTCCTCCCACCGTTCCATGGGACCGCCCTCCCGTGTCGAACGCTCCTCCGAGTCCGGCCGGATTCACTCCAATTGCGGCTCCCTCCACCGCTCCGGCCGGACCCCCCACGACGTCACCCCCAGTGGTTCTGGCAGAGCTCCAGCCTTTCGGCAAGCACCGGGATCGCTGGCGGGTGGCGGCAGGTGCCCTCGGCGGGATGGCGGTCAGCGCCGTTCTGGTCGGGGGTGGTTTCGCGCTCGGTCAGGTTGTCGACGACAACGACCCGCCGGCTGCGGCCGACTCGGCGTCTCCGATAGGCACCGCCCGCCCCGCGATAGCGGAGCCGGGTGCCGATGCCTCCTCTTCGGGCTCGATCTCGGTACAGCCCGGCCCTCTTTCCGGAGTCGACGCTGATGAGCCGGTCTCGGCGGTGGCCGATGCCGTTGCCTCGTCGGTGGTTTTGATCAACACCAGCATCGGCCAGGGCTCAGGCATCGTGTGGGACGCCGAGAACGGCTACATCGTCACCAACAACCATGTCGTGGGCGATGCCTCCACGGTGGCCGTCCTTCTCCACAATGGAATCCAAACCACCGGCACAGTGGTGGGAGGCGACTCGGCCCGCGACGTCGCTGTCATACAGGTCGACCCCGATGGGCTCGGCCTCAATGCCGCTGTCTTCGCGCCGAGCGAGACGGTTGAGGTGGGCCAGCTCGCGGTGGCCATCGGCAGCCCCTTCGGACTCGACCAGTCCGTCACCGCCGGTATCGTCAGCGCAGTCAACCGGATCAACACCTTCGGCGGATCCGATCCCGCCAATCCGGTGCCGGTGTCGATGCTGCAAACCGACGCTCCGATCAACCCCGGCAACTCCGGGGGCGCCCTCGCCGACCGTCAGGGTCGGGTGATCGGCATGAACACCTCGATTCGCACCGACGGCGTGTCGAGCGATAACGCCGGTGTCGGATTCGCAGTGCCGTCCGACACGATCGTCCTCATCGCTCAGCGCATCGTCAACGGCGAGTCGCTCGAACTCGGCTTCCTCGGGATCGGCGGCGACACCCTCACCGACGGCACCCTCGGAGCAATCGTCACCGAAGTGGTGGATTCGTCGCCTGCCAGCGTCGGCGGCATCGAGGTCGGCGACCTCATCATCTCGGTGAACAACAGCCTGATATCCACGATGGACGAGCTCGCAGCCGACTTCAAGTTCTTCCGTCCGGGCGAGATGGTCGAGATCGAGGTGCTTCGCGACGGTGAGCGTCTGGTGATGATGGTCGAGGTGGGGATCCAACCAGGTTGACCGGGACGGGCCCAAGGCTCTCCCAACCGACCAGTAGGATGCGGCTCCCATGTTCTTCGCCGTAATCATCGCTATCGCCGCCCTGGTCATCATCGGTGCATCGTTCGTTGTTCTTCGTCTTGACCGGTCACGCACCGATTCGGGCCTGGTCATCGATCCGACCGACGTCGTCGACCTGGGCGAGGCCCAACCCGATCTCGCCGCGCCAGCCCCGATCGAAGACGCGCCGAGACCCACGTTTCGTGAGCGTCTCTCCACTGCACGATCGTCGTTGTCGGGCTTCCTCGGTGGTGTGTTCTCGGGTGGGATCCGCGCCGAGACATGGGAAGAGCTCGAGGAGGCTCTGATCCGCGCCGATGTCGGCGTGTCCACGTCCAATGAGATCATGGAGGCGGTGAAGGCCAAGGCAGTCGAAGCCGGCACCGAAGACTCGGCCGAGCTGATCGACATCGTGAAAGGCCAACTCCTCGACCGTCTCACCGGATTCGACCGTTCCCTGTCGGCCGACGTCGAGGCCGCGGGTGGAGAGCCCGGCCCTGCGGTGTGGCTCTTCGTGGGAGTCAACGGCGTGGGTAAGACCACCACGATCGGCAAGCTCGCCTCCCGGGAATCCGCCGACGGTCGCACCCTGGTGCTCGCCGCGGGCGATACCTTCCGCGCCGCCGCAGTCGAACAACTCACCATGTGGGCCGAACGCAGCGAGGTCGACATCGTGCGCGGCGCAGAGGGCGCCGATCCCTCGTCAGTCGTGTTCGACGCGGTCGAACGGGCGAACGCCCGCAACGCCGATCTGGTGATGGCCGACACCGCAGGTCGCCTCCAGAACAAGACCAACCTCATGGAGGAGCTGCGCAAGGTGCGCAGGGTGGCCGAGAAGGGGTCTGGAACCGTCACCGAGACCCTGCTGGTGATCGATGCCACCACCGGCCAGAACGGCATGAGCCAGGCCAAGCAGTTCGCCGAGGCGGTGGATGTCACCGGGGTGGTGCTCACCAAGCTCGACGGCTCCGCCAAGGGCGGCATCGTGGTGGCAATCCATTCCGAGCTGGGCCTGCCGGTGAAGCTCGTTGGGCTCGGCGAAGGCATCAACGATCTGGTGGAGTTCGACGAGAACGAGTTCGTCGACGCCCTCTTCGAATAGGAGTATCGCCACCTTGCGCGGAGGCCTCGCTCAACTCAGCGGGTTGTGGCCGCACGCCACCAGGGCGTCGCTCACCCTGCTGATGGCTGTGCTCACGCGACCGGTATCGGTTTGGTCCTGGGCTTTGGCCAGAGCCGCCTCGAGGTCGAGGCCGTCGGACAGGGCGCTGTCGACCAGGAGGCTGAGATCCATCAGGCGGGCGATGTCGATGCTCAGGTCGATTGGAGCCGCGGCTCGGGCATCGGCGAGGGCACGGCGCAGGTTGGTGATGTCGCGGGGATCGTCGCCGACAGCAGAACCATCGAGGATCGCACCCCATGCGCCGATCGCGTTGGTGGCCTGACACCAGGCGACCTGATCGAATTCGGCGGCCGCCTCGCTCACGCCGTTGTCGTCGCCGCGTGAGACCAGCAGCGCGGCCGCGACGAAGACCGCAGCGAGCGCTGAGATGATCGTCCACTGGCGCACCGTGAAGTTCATGATCGCGACGCTAACGGCCTCGCCGGCCCGGGAGAGCGCGGTTCGGGGCGACACATGGCGCCGCTAGCCTGACCCGATCATGTTCGAGAACCTCTCAGACCGATTCGACGGCATATTCAGCCGGATCCGTGGCCGCGGTAAGCTGAGCCAGGAAGACATCGACGAGACCCTCCGCGAGATCCGCCTCGCCCTGCTGGAGGCCGACGTCAACCTCGATGTCGTCAAGACCATGGTTGGTCGGATCCGGGCTCGGGCCGAGGGCGACGAACTCTCCGGAGCGCTCAACCCCGCCCAGCAGGTCATCAAGATCGTGCTCGACGAGCTCACTACCAGCCTCGGTGGCGAGTCGATGAAGATCAACTACGCGAGCAAGCCGCCCACCGTGGTGCTCATGGCCGGCTTGCAGGGCGCAGGCAAGACCACCAACGCCGGCAAGCTCGCCCAGTGGTTCAAGAAGCAGGGCCGCAACCCCCTGCTGGTGGGAGCCGATCTCCAACGCCCGGCCGCAGTCGAACAGCTTCGTGTCCTCGGCACCCAGGTGGGCGTTCCCGTGTTCTCGGAGCCCACCGGCCCTGTCGAGGTGGCGGGAGCCGCCATCGTCGAGGCCAACCGCACCGGGCGCGATGTCGTGATCGTCGACACCGCCGGTCGGCTTGCCATCGACGAGGAGATGATGGCCGAGGTCCGACAGATCTCCGATGCGGTCGACCCCCACTACACCTTCCTGGTGATCGACGCGATGACCGGCCAAGATGCCGTCACCACCGCCCACGCGTTCAACGAAACCCTCGAGCTCGACGGTGTCATCCTCACCAAGCTCGATGGCGATGCCCGCGGCGGTGCGGCCCTGTCGGTGAAGGAGGTGGTCGGCAAACCGATCGCGTTCGCGTCCACCGGCGAGAAGCTCGACGAGTTCGAAACCTTCCACCCTGACCGGCTCGCCAGCCGCATCCTCGGCATGGGCGATGTCGAGACCCTCATCGAAAAGGCCGAGGAGGCCTTCGAAAAGGAAGAGGCCGAGGAGACCGCTGCTCGTCTCCTGGAAGGCACCTTCACCCTCGAGGATTTCCTCGAGCAGATGCAGCAGATCAAGAAGATGGGTTCCATCGGAAGCCTGATGGGAATGATGCCGGGTATCCCGAAGGAGGCCCGCGATGTCGAGATCGACGACAAGCAGGTCGACCGCATCGAAGGGATCATCCGCTCGATGACCCCCGACGAGCGCGTCAACCCCGACATCATCGACGGGTCTCGTCGCCAACGCATTGCCGCGGGCTGTGGCCAGTCGGCGAGCGACGTGAAGCAGCTTCTCGATCAATTTTCCCAGATGCGAAAAATGATGAAACAGTTCGCCGGGTTCGGCACCAAGAAGATGAATCCGAAGAACCGAAACAAGGGCAGGAAGGGCAAGAAGGGCGGTCGCCACAAGGGTGGAAGGGTCACCGAGAAGGGTTCCGCAAAGGTGCCGAAGTCGCCATTGTCGCTTCCGGGGTTGGAAACAGGGGACTTCCCCGGATTGAATTAGCCGGTTGCCCGGCCTTTTTCGCCGCGCACCACCTCGTCAAGATCGCCTTCAGAGAGAAACAGAGCACCAATGGCCGTCAAGCTCCGCCTCATGCGGATGGGCAAGAAGAAGCAGCCCACCTACCGTGTAGTCGCCGCAGACTCGCGTTCGCCTCGCAATGGACGTTTCATCGAGATCATCGGTACCTACGAACCACGCCAGGATCCGTCCGTCATCAAGATCGACAACGAGCGGGCCGTCCACTGGCTCCAACACGGCGCCCAGCCCACCGAGCGCGTCGAGAAGCTGTTGAAGATCTCGGGTGCATGGACCGAACACACCGGCGAAACCATCGAGACGGCCGTTCCCGAGCGGGCCACCAAGAAATCGGCCAAGCAGCTCGAGAAGGAACGCAAGGCCGCTGAGGCCTCTGCTTCCGGCAACGAAGACTCCACCGACACCGAGGACTCAGAATGAGCGCTGCAGCCGCCGCATCCGTATGTGAGTACGTGGTCCGCCAAATCGTAGACGACCCTGATGCCGTCGCAGTCGCTCAGAGCGACACCGATGGCGGTATCCGACTCGATGTCACCGTCGGCGATGGCGACATGGGCCGCGTGATCGGCAAGCGTGGGCGTGTCGCCGGAGCGATCCGCACCGTCGTGCGCGCCGCCGGCGTCGACGACGAGATCGGTTCTATCGAGGTCGAGTTCGTCGACTGACGGCAAGCCGTCAGTCGACTCCGTCGATGCTGGAGGTCGGCAGGATCGCCCGCCCCCACGGGGTGCGAGGTGAGGTGAACGTGGTCCTCACGTCCAACCGCGACGAACGGGTCGCGCCTGGCGCGGTGCTCACCACGCCCTCGGGTTTGGCGCTCGAGGTCGAGTCGTCGCGCCCCCACAAGAACGGCTTCATCGTCCGACTCGCCGGGGTGAGCACTCGCGAAAGGGCCGAAGAGCTCCGAAACACCGTCGTTTCGGCCGAGCCGATCGACGACCCCGACGAGCTCTGGGTGCACGACCTCATCGGGGCTGATGTCATCGATCAGGATGGTGTGGCCCGCGGCCGCGTCGTCCGGCTGCTCGAGAATCCGGCATCGGATCTCCTTGAGCTCGACTCCGGTGCTCTGGTACCCGTGCGGTTCATCGTGGAGTATGTCGCGGCCGAGACCATCCGGGTTGAGGTCCCCGAGGGACTCTTCGACATCAACGAAACGTAATGGCGGCCGCTACCCCAGCCCTGCGCGTCGACATCTTCACGATCTTCGCGGAGATGGTCGACCAGATGGCCGGCCAATCCGTCATCGGACGCGGTCGGCGCGACGGACATCTCGATGTGCGGGTCCACGATCTCAGAGCCACCACAACCGACGTGCACCACACCGTCGACGATGCGCCCTTCGGCGGCGGCGCCGGCATGGTGATGATGCCCGAGCCCTTGTTTGGCGCGGTGGAGGCTGTCGACCCGCCCCGCCCTCTCTACTATCTGTCTCCAGCCGGGCGTCCCTTCGATCAGGAGATGGCCGACGAGCTGGCTGGCTTGGGTGGATTCTCCCTGCTGTGTGGTCGCTATGAAGGTGTCGATGAAAGGGTGCGTGAGCACCTCGTCGATGGTGAGATTTCGGTGGGCGACGTGGTGTTGGCCGGGGGAGAGGTTGCAGCCCTGCTGGTTCTGGAGGCCGTGGGTCGTCTCGTTCCGGGGGTCCTGGGCAACACCAACTCCACCGATGATGAATCCTTCTCACACGGCCTGCTCGAATACCCCCACTACACCCGACCGGCTGAATTTCGCGGCTGGGAAGTCCCTGTGGTGTTGAGGTCGGGCGATCACGGCAAGGTCGACCGCTGGCGGCGGGCCCAGGCGCTTTACCGTACCGCAGCTCTGAGGCCCGATCTCATCGAGGCGCGCGGTGGCATCAGCGATGAAGAGAGCTCCCTGATGGACGAGTTCGGTCTCGGCGCGAGCTGAACTCTCCACCGGCGAGAAGTGAGTCCATCAAGGGGTGGTGTCGGTGGCGATGCGCTCTAGACTCGATCGTCGGCCCCGGTCCCCAGACCGCGCCACAATCCACCGAGTTTCACCTCCCGATTCGCACGGAGCGCAGCAATGCAGCCCACCGATCTCGTCGACAACCTAAGCCTGCGTGATGACATTCCCGATTTCGCGCCTGGCGACGCCCTCAAGGTCCACGTCAAGGTCATCGAGGGCAACCGTCACCGCACCCAGGTCTTCGAAGGTGTTGTCATCCGCCGCCAGGGCTCGGGGATCCGCGAGACCTTCACGGTCCGCAAGCTGAGCTTCGGCGTCGGTGTCGAGCGCACCTTCCCGCTACACACCCCGATCATCGAGACGATCGAGGTCGGCGCGAGGGGCGATGTGCGTCGAGCGAAGCTCTATTACCTGCGCGATCGCGTCGGCAAGGCCGCCAAGATCAAGGAAAAGCGCTTCAACTGAGCGTTCCGGCGCTCAGGCGTTGGCCCTGCGCACCTCAGGCAGCACCACTTCGGCGAGGAGGCGCACCGTCTCCATGTCCGGGTAGTCCGAGCACCACGGATAGAACGCGCTGGCACCCAGGTCGATTCGAGCCTGCATGGCCTCGGCCACCTGTTCAGGCGTGCCCACGTAGGCCCCCTTGCGCCACTCATCCATCGGCAGACCGATCAGGGAGAGGCTTCCCGCCTCTTCGATGTCGGCCTCGTCTTCTCGGATGAAGATTTCCCCTGAGATCGTCTTCTGGATCTCGTCGTAGTCGCGCCCCACATCGGTGCAGTGGTTCTTGAGCACCTCACATTTGTGGGCGAACTCATCAGGGGTTCCACCGAAGTTCGACGCGTCGGCGAGTCGGGCCACCACTCGCAGGGTGAGTTGCTCGCCGCCACCGCCGATCAGCACCTGGGGCCGAGGCTTCTGGATCGGCTTCGGATCACACTGGGCGCCGTCCATCGTGTAGTGGATGCCTTCATAGGAGACGTCGTCTTGTGACCACATGGCCGTGACGATCTCCACCGCTTCCTCCATCATCTTGATGCGCGCGGCGGGCCGGGGGAACTCGTAGCCATAGCCCTTGAACTCGTGTTCGTACCACCCGGCTCCGACTCCCCAGATGAGGCGGCCACCCGACATCACGTCGATGTTGGACGTGATCTTCGCAGTGAGGCTCGGGTCGCGGTAGGGCGTGCAGGTCACCATCTGGCCGAGCTTGATGCGGCTGGTGACCTGGCTGATCGCGGCGAGCGTGGTCCAACACTCGAACATCGTTTCGTGGGCCGGTTGGGGCACGTTGTGGAAGTGGTCGTAGACCCACAGCGAGTCGAGACCCGAGTCCTCGGCGTACTTGGCGATCTCGACCGCCTTCGCCCACTTGTCGACCGGGTCGTCGATGGATGCGAGCTCCATTTTCCAGCCCTGGGGGATGAACACACCGAAGTTGATTTCCATCCGTCCAGTGTCGCGCAGATCCAACCGAAGGGTCAGGCCCCATGTCGTGTCTCCCAGTGTCATACCCGGTCCGTAGGTTCGGGTCATGGACCGATCACGAGTGGCACTGGGTCGATGGGGCGAGCGGCGCGTGGCGCGTCACTATGAGGCAGCTGGGTATGTCGTGCTCGACCAGAACTGGCAGGTCCGAGGCGGGGAACTCGACCTCGTGCTGAGTCGTGCCGATGAGATCGTGTTCTGTGAGGTGAAAACTCGATCTTCGAACCGGTTCGGCCACGCGCTCGAGTCGGTCGATGCGCGCAAGCAGAGGTTCATTCGCCGCACCGCCATGACCTGGCTCGATGTCAACGGCCGTCGCGGTCACCTCAGGTTCGACGTCGCCACTGTCACCGGGCCGACCATCGAGGTGATCGAAGGCGCTTTCTAGCGGCGAGTGCCGCGGGTTTTGCGGCCGTCCCAGCAGCCTCGATGCCAGTGGCGGCGCAGGTCGGGAGCATCCACGGGCACCACCGCGTAGTGCCCAGTGCCGGGAAAAATCTCTCGGTTGCAGTTCGGACAGAGGTAGGTCTTGGTTGCCTGGTAGGGCTGGAGGAACCTCACGTCCACATCGCCGAAGGCCTCGGGGTCGTCCATCATCGCCTCATGCGAGCAGGGCCCAGAGCACCAGCAGGAGCATCACGAGGCAGGCTGAGATCACGTAGACGATGTCGGTTGGTCGGCGCCGGTGGGGGCGGGTGGGGTCCATTCCCATGGAGTCAGTATCGTCTCTGCGAAACCATCCGCCACCGTCAGAACCCGCCTTGTCGCCAAACCGGATTTTCCCTGCTGTCCTTCTCGCAGTCTGGTTCGCCGCGAGCGCCTGCTCCGGCGAACCACCCGAGGTTCCGATCGGCACCGATGGCCAGGCCGACGAGGTGCTGGTGCTCGGGCGCAGTGTCTACGGCGCCCGCTGTGCCAACTGCCACGGTGCCGAAGGAGACGGGGGCACGGGTCCCAAGGTGAGCAACGGGGAGGCAACGGTGAGCTATCCCGTGGTGCAGGACCAGATCGAGGTGGTCACAAACGGCAGCCGCGGTATGCCCGCGTTCGGCGTGAGGCTGAGCGAGGACGAGATCGTTGCAGTCGTCCGCTACACCCGCGAGGTGTTGTCACAACCCTGACCTAGGGTGCTCTCAGCGCTCGTCGCCGGCGCACAAAACGGCGGCCTCCACACTTCAGTTGTCGGAGGTCGCCATGCTTGCAACCGTTCCATCGTCCACCCTCTCAGGCGTCGAGGGCCGCTCGGTCTCGGTCGAGGTTCACGTAGCCGATGGGTTGCCGAGCTTCACCATCGTCGGATTGCCCGACGCTTCATGTCGCGAAGCCCGTGATCGCGTGAGGGCCGCGATCGTCTCTACGGAGCTCGACTGGCCCCAGCGCCGGATCACGGTGAACCTCGCTCCCGGCGATGTGCCGAAGATCGGCGCCGGCCTCGATCTCCCGATCGCTCTCGGACTGCTGTGTGCGTCGGGGCAGCTGCCTGAGTCGTCCCTCGACGATCTCGGTGCCTTCGGTGAGCTCGGACTCGATGGCACGATCCGCAGCGTGCCAGGGGCCCTCCCCATGGTTGATGCGGTCAAGGCACTTCGGGTCGTGGTGCCGGCCGCCGATGCACGCGTCACGAGCCTCATCGCCGGATCCAGGGTCAGGCCCGTACGCCACCTCCGCGATGTCACGTCGGTCCTCAGCGAGGGATGGCCGTGGCCCGAAGTCCACCTTGATCTCACACCCGATCCGGTCCTGCCCGTGCCCGATCTCTGCGATGTGAAGGGCCAAGCCACGGCGCGCACTGCGCTGGAGATCGCAGCCGCCGGCGGCCACCACCTCCTGCTGGTGGGTCCTCCCGGCGCCGGCAAGACCATGCTGGCGCGCCGACTTGGTGGTCTGCTGCCGGATCTCGGCCGCGTCGAGGCGCTCGAAGTCACCCGGGTGCACAGTGCGGCGGGTCTCCCGCTCCCGCCTTCCGGCCTTGTCACCCGGCCTCCGTTCAGGGCACCCCACCACAGTTCGTCGATGGCTGCCCTGGTGGGTGGGGGCACCGGCCGGGCCCGACCAGGAGAGATCAGTGCCGCGTCGGGCGGAGTGCTCTTTCTCGATGAGCTGGGAGAGTTCGCGCCGAGTGTCCTCGATGCCCTCCGTCAACCACTCGAGGAGGGGGTCGTGCGCGTCGCCCGAAGTGGAGGCACCCACGAGCAGCCTGCACGCGTGATCCTCGTCGCGGCCATGAACCCCTGTCCGTGCGGTGCCGGTGGCGACATCGGTTGTCGGTGTCCGCCTTCGGCCCGGGTGCGCTATTCCCGGCGCGTTTCAGGTCCCCTTCTCGACCGGCTTGATCTGATGATCCACGTCGACCGACCCGCCCCGGCGGCCCTCCTCGACCGGGCGCCCGGTGAGTGCTCGGCGGCGGTGGCCGAGCGGGTGATGTCGGTGCGAATGCGTTCTCAACAGCGAGGGGTGAGATGCAACGCCGATCTCGACGACTCACAGCTCGATGAGCACGCATCTCTCGACGATGAAGCTCGTGAGCTTGTGGCCGGCGCCTTGGCGGCGGGTCGCTTGAGTGCGCGGGGGCTGAGACGAGTGAGGTGTGTGGCTCGCACGATTCGCGACCTCGACGATGGTGAGGCCGGCCTGCGCCTCGGTGATGTCGCCACTGCCTTGGGTATGAGGGCCCGTCCCCCGATGGGAGGCGACCGTGGCTGACGGGCCCGTTCTCGACGGTGCCCGGCTCACCGTCCTGGCCCAGCTCGAATCCATGAGTATCCGCCGACTGGGTCGGCTCCTGCGTCACCACGGTGTGAGCGAGGCCTTCGATCGCGTGATCGACGGAAGGGTGGGAGCCGAGGTTGCCGACGAGGCGATCAGGCGAAGCTGGACGGAGGCGGCGCGCCACGTCGATCTCAGCGTTGTCCGCGACCAACTCGAGGAGCTGGACGTGAGGGTCACTTCCTGGCACGACGAGGGTCATCCATCGGTCCTCACCACCGACATTGATCCCGCGCCCGTGTTGTTTCGGATCGGTGAGGTGCCCCCGCTCCACCTGCCTCGGGTTGCGGTCGTCGGCACCCGGCGTTGCAGTGGGGCAGGTCTCGAGACAGCTCACCAGCTCGGTCGAGAGCTCGCCGCTGCTGGGGTGGTGGTGGTGAGTGGGCTGGCCATCGGCGTAGATGGCGCAGCCCACGAGGGCGCTCTCGAGGCCGGAGCTGCGCCACCGATAGCGGTGGTCGGCAGCGGCCCCGACGTCGTCTACCCGCGCCGTCATCGGGGCCTGTGGCGTCGGATCGGCGAGATGGGATGCCTGTGCACCGAGGCTCCCCTCGGAGCGGAGCCCGCGGCGTGGCGATTTCCGGCGCGCAACCGCCTCATCGCGGCTCTTGCCGATCTTGTCGTCGTGGTGGAGTCACGGGTGGCGGGGGGCTCGCTGCTCACCGTCGAACAGGCGATCCGCCGAGGGGTCGATGTGATGGCGGTGCCAGGGTCGGTTCGTAATCCTGCTGCCGACGGGGCAAATCAACTCCTGGTCGACGGGTGTGCGCCAGCGCGGTCGGCCGACGATGTCCTCTTGGCGCTGGGCCTCTCTACCGTCGACCGGGTTGTTCGTCGGGCGGGGGGCGACCCACTCCCCACAGGCGAGGCCGCGGCGGTGCTGGCCGCGATCGACGATGGGCCGACTGCGATCGACGAGATCGTGGCTCGATGTGGACTCAGTGCGAGAGCGGTGTTCGCCCAGGTCGAGATCCTCCTGGGCCGGGGCCACATAGTGGCGGACGGTGCGCGGGTGAGGCGATCATGAGTCGTGCACGAAACCACCTCCGGTGGTCCACGAAGGGTGGTGGACACAACACCACGCGTGAGTGGGTAGGGTTCTCTTGTGGCTGCTTGGGACGTGCCGTTGTGGCTCGACTCGCTCACGCGGGTCGCCGACTCGACTCGTGCCGTGTATGCCCGAGATTTCGGTGCCGCGGTCGAATGGCTCGCCGAGGAGGGCGTTGGCTCACCCGACGAGGTGTCGAGGCGGCATCTCCGCCGATACTTGGCCCATCTCGATCAAGCCGGTTACGCGCGCCGTACCACGGCTCGCAAGGCTTCGGTGCTGCGCCGCTACTTCGATTGGGCCCGGCGAACCGAACGGGTCGTCACCGATCCGAGCGCCGCGCTCACTGCTCCTCGCGGTGCCGCAACCTTGCCGAAGATTCTCACTGCCGGCGAACTCGACGCCCTGATCGAGGGTACGGCGCGAGTCGAGCCGAACCCAGACATCGATCAACGCGACCGGGCTGTGGTGGAGTTGCTCTACGGCAGCGGGCTGAGGGTCAGCGAGTTGTGTGGCCTGCGAAAGTCCGACATCGCTCACGACGGCACCACGATCACCGTTTGGGGGAAGGGTTCCAAGCAACGCCGCGTGCCCCTCTCCGAGCCGGCGGCAAAGGCCGTGACGGCATGGCTCACCACAGGACGCCCCCAGCTCGTCACCGACGAGTCCCCACCGGAAGTCGTGTTCCTCAACCGCAGAGGGCGAGCGCTTTCGCCACGCGATGTGAGGCGTCTCATCGACCGTCGTTCGGCCAGTCCCACACATCCACATGCACTTCGACATACATTTGCCACTCATCTTTTGGACGGAGGTGCCGATTTGCGTGCTGTACAGGAGATGTTGGGCCACGCCGATCTCTCCACCACCCAGATCTACACACGCGTCAGTCGTGAGCGAATGCGCGATGTCCACCGAACTACCCACCCCCGCGGTTAGGTACCGCTCAACGTGACAGACCAAGCCGACGAGACCCGAGAACTCTGGGACGATTACAAAAAGACGCGCGCCCGCGAGCTTCGCGACAAGCTGATCATCCAGTACGCACCCCTGGTCAAATACGTGGCCGGTCGAGTCGGTGTCGGCCTACCTCGCAACGTCGAGCAGTCCGATCTCGTCAGCTTCGGGGTGTTCGGCCTGATCGACGCGATCGAGAAATTCGACCCCGAGAGGGGTTACAAGTTCGAGACCTACGCGATCGCCCGCATCAAGGGGGCGATCCTCGATGAGCTCCGTTCCATCGATTGGGTGCCGAGATCAGTTCGTTCCAAGGCGCGAAACCTCGAGCGGGCGATGCTCAAGCTCGAATCCGAAAACCATCGAGCACCCACCGATCGTGAGATTGCCGAGGAGATGGAGGTCACGGAGAAACAGCTCCACACCACCTTGAGCCAGATCTCCTTCGTGGGCGTCGCCGCCCTCGACGAGATGCTGTCGGGCGGAGATCGCGGAGAATCGGTCACCCTCGGCGACACCGTCGCCGATACTCACGACGGCCCCATGGGTGTATACGAAGTCGAAGAGATGCGCCAGATCCTCGCCGAGTCGATCAATCGGATGCCCGAACGCGAAAAGATCGTGCTCACCCTCTACTACTACGAGGGTCTCACCCTCGCTGAGATCGGCCGCGTCCTCGGCGTCACCGAGAGTCGGGTCTGTCAGATCCACACCAAGGCAGTCCTGCAGTTGCGCTCTCGCATAAGCGCTGCCGAACGCGAACCCGCCTAGCTCCTAGCGATTCGTAGTCGCTCCCCGAGCCAGCATGTCGGCTTCCCCGCGCATTCACATCGTGAACCGGGGTACCCATGCGCCGCTTTGTAAGCCTTCTGATCGTCTTCACCGCGTTCGGCGCGATCTGTGCCCCCGCACCTTCCCATGGGGCCGAACTCGTACTCAGGCCTCCGAGCGATGCGCCGGTCCTCGATCCCTTCCGTCTGCCCGACGGCGCTTATGGGGCAGGCAACCGCGGCATCGAATACGACACCCCTGCGGGCGACCCGGTCTCGGCAGCGGCTCCGGGGATGGTCGTGTTCGCGGGTGCGGTGGCCGGCGATCTCCACATCACCATCGACCACGGTGGCGGCCTGCGGAGCAGCTACTCATTCGTCGATCAGATCCTTGTGGCGAGAGGCGATAGGGTCGACATCGGCGCCAGGATCGCCACTACGGGTGGGCCGCTCCACTTCGGCCTTCGGCTCCACGGCCACTATGTCGACCCCGCGGACTTCTTCGGGAGTCCCGTTCTGACGGTGGCGCTCGTGCCCCACGACGATCCCGAGTTGCTCAGAAGATTCCTCGACGTCGCGGAGAGATCTGAGCGCCTTCGTCTCCTCGAGTTGTGGCAGGACTACTCCGGAGGTGGCCTGTGGGGCAACATCACCGCCGCTATCAGGATGGTCTCACGGTTCCCGTTCGGCCCGTGGGCGATGCTCGATCCTCAAGCCCGGGTCGCGGAGTTGGTTCACCTGGTCGAGACCCTCAACACCCTGGCTGTCGAGGTGGACCGGCAAGCCTTGCTCGCCGACCTCACCGTCGGTCTTTGGGAAGCCCTCCACCCCCCTCCCTGCACCCCCGGTGGGGTAGAGGTGGGAGCCCCGCCGGAGCGTCGCATAGCGGTGGTGGTGGACGGGCTCGATTCTTCGTCGGCCGATCCGGGTGCCATGGCGCAGCTGGATCTGGGAGCCCACGGCTACGACGCGGGCGATGTCGTTCGGTTCAGTTACTCGGGCGGGATCGTTCCTGCCGTCGGCGAGGGGTGGGCGGCATCGATCCCGGCGTCGGATTACGGCCCCAGTGCCACCCGCGGTGATGTGGAGGCGGCGATCCTCGAATTGACGACGACTCTGAGTCAGGTGGCTGGAGCTAATCCCGGGGTCACCATCGATGTGTTCGGTCACAGTTTGGGCGGGCTCCTCGTTCGTCATTCGCTTGCCGAGATCGATCTCTCAGAGGTGCCTGTCGACACCGCGGTCACGTTCTCCGCCCCTCACCAGGGGGCCGCATCGGCCGAGCTGATCGAGGTGATCGAACTCACCACCCCCGGTCAACTTGTGGGAGGGGCGCTCAAGATCGTGTGGCCCGAACACATCCTGGTCGCGCCGGTGGGTGAGGACGTGTCGAAGACCGGGTTCGCTGGCGACACCGCGGGGATCGGTTTCCCGCCGGAGGTCCACGCCGTGACCATCGGTGCTCGCGCCGACATGATCGTGCCCGCTACCGACGCGTGGGCTCCTGGTGCCGACCATGTGGTGGTGGGAGGCTCTTATCCGGTCGGGGCCCACGGCGACATCGTGGGTTGGGCCGAGACGGATCGCGAAGTGAAACTCGCGCTCGCCGGGCTTCCCCCGGCTTGTGAAGGTGCGCTCGGTCGGATGCTCGACGCGGTGGTGCCCCGTTCGATCGAATACGGCGAGCATGTCGCGTCGGGGGTGGTGGCCGCGGTCGATGTGGCGAGTTGACCCGGTCGACCCGTCGGTGCGAGGACGCCGCTGCGGGCCCCGGTACACTCCTGATCGGTCCGAAATCGGGCCCCTCTCGCCACCAATCGGGTGGCGGCGGATCGAGTTCGGCTCGTGCCACACCCGGTCGCTCAGGCGTCCGGTGCGAGCTGTCACAACCGGGAGAACACCATGGCAGTCATTTCGATAAAGCAGCTGCTGGAGGCCGGCGTCCATTTCGGCCATCAGACTCGTCGCTGGAACCCCAAGATGAAGCGGTTCATCCACGGCGAGCGTTCGGGTATCCACATCGTGGATCTCCACCAGACGCTCAACCATCTCGAGGCGTCCTACGTCTTCGTGCGAGATCTCGTCGCCAACGGCGGCACGGTGCTGTTCATCGGAACGAAAAAGCAGGCTCAGGACTCCATCCAGTCCTATGCCGAACGTTGCAACATGCCGTACATCAACGAGCGCTGGCTCGGCGGCATGCTCACCAACTTCCAGACCATCTCCAAGCGCGTAAGCAAGATGCAGGACTACCGTCGCATGCGCGATTCGGGCGAGTTCGAAGCCATGCCGAAGAAGGAAGCCCTCCTCATCGGGCGCGAGCTCGTGAAGCTCGAGCGCAACCTGGGTGGTATCCGCGACATGCAGAAGCTGCCCCAGGCGGTCTTCGTGCTCGACACCACGAAGGAGCACATCGCTGTCACCGAGGCCCGCAAGATCGGTATCCCGATCGTGGCCGTGGTCGACACCAACTGTGATCCCGACCTCGTCGACTACGCCATCCCGGGCAACGATGATGCGATCCGCGCCGGTGAGCTCATGACCCGCGTGATCAGCGATGCCGTGCTCGAGGGGCGCTTCATTCGCTCCAAGCGCGCTGAGAAGGCAGGCGAGGGAGCCAAGCGCAACGCCCTTCAAGAGGCCGAGGTGGCCGAACAACAGGCCCAGGCCCGTGCCGCTGCCGCGGCCGAAGCCGCCGAGCGCGAGGCCCGCGTGGCCGCGGCCAAGGTCGAAGCCCCCGAGCCCGAGGCTGTAGTCGAAGCGCCTGTGTCTGCTGTCGAGCCCGAGGCTGTAGTCGAAGCGCCTGTGCCTGCTGTCGAGCCCGAGGCTGTAGTCGAAGCGCCTGTGCCTGTGCCTGCGCCCGAGCCTGTTGTCGAGGTGCCTGCTGTCGAGCCCGAGGCTGTAGTCGAGGCCGCCACCGAAGTTGTCGCGAGCGACGACGCGCCGCCGGCCGCCGGTGATGCCGGTACACCGCAGGCCTGAGTCCTCACCCTCATAAACATCTAATCTCTCCCAGACTCAACAAGGAACGAACCGAATGTCTTTTTCCGCGAAGGACGTCAAGGCGTTACGCGACGCCACCGGCGCCGGAATGATGGATGCCAAGCGAGCTCTCACCGATAGCGATGGCGACATGGAAGCCGCCACCCAGTCGTTGAGGGAGAAGGGTCTGGCCAAGGCCGCGGCTCGCAGCGACCGCGACAACGACGAGGGCACCATCGCACTCGCGATAGAAGGAAATGTCGCGGCCTTCGTGCAGGTGAAGACCGAGACCGACTTCTCAGCCAAGAACGAAGCCGTCACCTCGCTGGCCGACACCCTTGCTCACGTCGTGCTTGCTGATGGTGTCGATGCTCTGGCTTCCCACACTTCTTCGATCGAAGACCTCCAGGTCAAGATCAAGGAAAACATCGCCCTCGGTGCGGTTGAGCGGGTCGAAGCCGCGGAGGGAAACCTCCTCGACACCTATCTGCACGTTCAGGACGGCCGTGGAGTCATCGCCGTGGTGGTCGAAGGCGCCGGCGTGAACGAGGACGACCTCCATCAGGTGGCGCTGCACATAGCGTTCGCCAAGCCGACCTATCTGTCGGCAGACGAGATCCCCGACGACGAGGTGGCCAAGGAGCGCGAGTCGCTTCTGGAGATCACCAAGGCCGAGGGCAAGCCCGAGCAAGCCTGGGAGAAAATCGTCGAAGGTCGGATGCGAGGCTGGCTCGGTGAGCGAGTCCTCCTCGAGCAGGGACTCCACGGCGACAAGACTGCCGTGCGAGACAGTCTCGGCGGTGGGTCGATCGTCCGGTTCGTCCAGGTTGTGATCGGGTCCTGATCTGATGAGCGACGGCAACGCAACCCGGGGAACTACACCTGCTCGATGGAATCGGGTCTTGTTGAAACTATCCGGCGAGGCGTTCGCCGGGCCTCTCGACTTCGGCATCGACGGCACCACGGTCCGCGCCATCGCGGAAGATATCGTGGCGGCCAAAGCCCAATTCGACATCGACATAGCAGTGGTGGTCGGTGGTGGCAACATCTGGCGCGGCATCGAGGGCGCGGGCGAGGGAATGGATCCCGCCCAATCCGACTACATGGGAATGCTGGCCACGGTTATGAACGGACTGGCCCTTCAGGACACACTCGAGCAGATGGGTGCCCCAACCCGCGTCCAGTCGGCCATCCACATGGCTCAGATCGCCGAGCCCTACATCCGCAGGCGGGCCACCCGCCATCTGGAGAAGGGGCGCATAGTCATCTTCGCCGGCGGAACGGGCAATCCCTTCTTCACCACCGACACCGCAGCCTCCTTGAGGGCGGTGGAGATCGAGGCCGACGCCGTGCTCAAGGGAACCCACGGGGGCACCGACGGCATCTACACCTCCGACCCTCGCCTCCACCCCGACGCCACCAAGCTCGAACGGGTCTCCTATCTCGATGTGCTCAACCGGGGCCTCAAGGTGATGGACTCCACCGCGATCTCACTGTGCATGGACAACTCCCTTCCCATCGTGGTTTTCGATCTGATGGGGGAGGGAAACCTGCAATCCCTACTCGGAGGCCAATCGGTCGGTACGCTCGTCGATGACCAAGGGGTTACTGAGTGAGCAAAGAGATGCTCGAGTTGGTCCTCGAAGAGGCCAACGAAAAGATGGATGCGGCGGTGGGCCAGGCTCGCCGCGATTTTTCCACTGTCCGTACCGGTCGGGCATCGTCGGCGATTTTCGAGAAACTCACCATCGAGGCCTACGGTGTGGAGATGCGGCTCCAGGAGGTGGCGAGTTTTGCGGTGCCCGAAGCGCGCCAGTTGATCGTCACCCCTCACGATATGAACAATCTCGAGGCGATCGAGCGCTCGATAATCAGCGCCAACATGGGCCTCACACCCAGCAACGACGGTCGCATCATCCGGCTCAACTTTCCTGCGCTCACCGAGGAGCGGCGCCGCGACCTCGTGAAAGTCGTCGGCGGGATGGCCGAGGAGGCCAAGCAGCGGATCAACGGGGTCCGACGCTCCGCTCGCAAGGAGCTTGACGATCTGGCCGACGACGGGGGAGTCTCGTCGGACGACATTCAGCGAGCTGAGCATCAGCTCGACACCCTGAAGGACGAGTTCATTGGCATGATTGACGCTGCGCAGGCCCAAAAGGAAGAGGAGTTGCTCGAGGTCTGACCTCGAGTGACACCAGAAGGGCATTTCCGTGACCGACGATTCAAACGACCACAACGAGTTCGAGGCCTTCCAGGTTGTCGACGGTGATGTTCCCGACGACGACTTCGCGGCACCGGGCCGATCGGTGTTCGGCGACGACGATGTGTCGTTCGACGACGATGATGATGCCGTTCCTCACTGGAGCGAGCCGCCCACCGGAGCGGTCCCCAAAGTAGGGGGCACCGCCGATGCGGTCACCTTCGATCCCACGCCAGAGCCCAGCCTCGCCGAGGCTGCGCCTGACGAGCTCGCGGCTTGGTCTGACGCTCCGTCGTCGCCTCGTTGGGCCGACGATGAGCAGGCTCCCATCGCGCCGGTCCAGATCGGCGAGGAGAGCGAGATCGCCGACGACTTCTTCGCCTTTGATGATCAGGCCAAGCCATCTCGGCTCGGTGCGCCGGTCGAGGCATCCGACGACCCGTCGATCGCAGCCCAGCTGGGCGCGGCCGCGGGCTCTGGTTCGGGCCGTGATCTGCCCATGGCCGTCGTTGTCGGGGTGGGCCTCGCGGCCCTGATCCTCGCTGCCATGTCCGTCGGTCCCGTGGCGGCGCTGGTGGTGGTCACGATCGCCCTCGGCCTGGCCGCGGTCGAGTTCTACAACGCGGTGCGACTCGCCGGTCATCAACCGGCGGTGCTCCTCGGGCTCACCGCAGTGGTCACGATGCCACTCGCCGTCTACTGGCGGGGCGAGGCGGCCATGACCCTCGTGATCGTGCTGTCGGTCGTGTTCGGTGCCCTGTGGTACCTCATGGGGGTGAGCACCGACGGCGTGATGCGTGGTCTCGGCTCCACGATGTTGGGTATCGTGCACATCGGCCTGCTGGGGTCGTTCGCGGCTCTGATGCTCTCGATCGACACCCACGGAACCGGACTACTCACCGCCGCAATCCTCCTCACCGTTGCCTACGATGTCGGTGGCCTCGCCGTAGGTCGCACGATCGGTCGCACGCCCTTGTCGGCCGCGAGTCCCAACAAGACCGTCGAGGGTTTGCTCGGTGGGATGGGAGCTGCGGTGGGCGCCGCGGTTCTGATGGCCGTTCTCGAGCAGCCGGCTCCGTTTGCGCTATCAGACTCCGGTGGCGGGTTCGGCGACATACTCCTACTCGGGGTCGCAGTGGCGATCGCGGCGCCGATCGGTGATCTCGCCGAGTCGCTCATGAAGCGCGATCTTGGGGTGAAGGACATGGGGTCGATCCTCCCCGGCCACGGTGGCTTGCTCGATCGTTTCGACGGCCTCCTGTTCGTGCTGCCCACCACTTGGTACGTGGCCAACGCCGTTCTCTTCACCTGAGCCGCGTGGGGGGATGCCCGCCCACCGCCTAGCGTCGTCGTGGTGACCACCGCAGTAGCTGTCCTCGGCTCGTCGGGTTCGATCGGAACCCAGACCCTCGACATCATTGGTGGCGCGCCCGATCGGTATCGCGTGTCGGCGCTGGGCGTGGGCAGCTCGGTCGACGCCGTCGTCGCTCAAGCCGAGAAGTTTCGCCCCGATGTGGTGGCGGTGGGTGATGAGTCGGCCGCTACCGAAGTCGCCGCGAGGGTGCCTCCAGGGGTGGAGGTACTCACCGGCTCCACCGCGCTGGCCGACGCCGCTCTCACCGCCGACACGGTCATCAACGGCGTTGTGGGCTTCGCCGGACTCTCCGTCACCCTCGCCACCCTCGAGGCCGGTAAGCGGCTCGGTCTGGCCAACAAGGAGTCGCTCATCGCGGCGGGGCCGGTGGTTCAACGGGCATGGGCGACCCCGGGGGCCGAGCTCATTCCGGTCGACAGCGAACACTGCGCGATCCATCAATGCCTGCGGTCCAATGAGATAGGCGGGAAGATCGGTCCGGCCGATCGGGTTGAAAAGGTCGTGCTCACTGCAAGCGGCGGCCCGTTCAGAGGCCGCACCCGAAATGATCTCGAGTCGGTCGGTATCGACGATGCCCTCGCTCACCCCACCTGGTCGATGGGACCCAAGATCACCATCGATTCGTCCACCCTCATGAACAAGGGTCTCGAGGTGATCGAAGCCCACGAGTTGTTCGGAATCGGGTTCGACGACATCGGTGTGGTGGTTCACCCCCAGTCGGTGATCCACTCGATGGTCACGTTCACCGACGGCGCCACGATGGCCCAGCTGTCGATGCCCGACATGCGCTTGTGCATTGGCTACGCATTGGCCTTTCCCGACCGATTGGAGGTGCCCTATGGCGCCATCGACTGGTCGGAACTCTCCCGACTCGATTTCCAGGCCCCGGATCTCGAGGCCTTCCCCTGTCTGCGTCTGGCCTATGAGGCCGGGCGGGCTGGTGAATCCGCGCCGGCCTGGCTCAGCGCCGCCAACGAGGTCGCCGTCGAGGCATTTCTCAAGGGTGAGATCCGCTGGGTCGACATCTCCGTTGTGCTCGAGGCCGTGTTGCAGGATTGGCCGGGCACTGCGGCAAGCGACGTGGACGCAGTGTTGGAGATCGATCGACGCGCTCGCATCGCGGCTGCAGACATGATCACCAGGAAGGTCCACGCATGAATGAGACCAAGAACGACTTCACCGGGTTGGCCCTGCTGATCGGTGCGATCGTGGCTCTGGGCGTGTTTGCCGGCTGGAGCTGGGCGATCGTCGTGCTGGCGATCATCTTCATGATCTTCATGCACGAACTCGGCCACTATCTCACCGCCAAGTGGACCGGCATGAAGGTCACCGAGTTCTTCATCGGATTCGGGCCCAGGCTCTGGTCGTTCCGAAAAGGCGAAACCGAATACGGCGTGAAAGGGATTCCTGCGGGTGCCTACGTGCGCATCATCGGAATGAACAATCTCGACGATGTGGAGGAGGGCGACGAGGACCGCGCCTATCGCGTGAAGTCGTTCCCCCGCCGCCTGCTGGTTGTGTCGGCGGGTTCGGCAATGCACTTCATGATGGCCATCGTTTTGATATTTGTCCTGGTCACCGCTTACGGCGTCGGTAGCGACGACGGTAGCTGGGCCATCGGCTCGGTATCCGACGCGAGCGCGGCCGCCGCGCTCGACCTGGAGGTTGGCGACGAAATCGTCTCCCTCGATGGTGTCGAGGTGGCTGATTTCATCCAGTTCGGCGACATCGTGGTGGAGCGAGGTGGCCAACTCGTGGAGGTGGTCTGGGAACGCGACGGTGAGGTATTCACCGAGTCGGTCATCCTCGGCGCTCGGCTCACCCCTGAAGGAGCCGACGGCATCGAGGGCCTCATTCCCCGCGACCGAATCCTCGCAGTCGAGGGAATTGATGTTTTCTCGTGGGAGGACTTCGTGGCGGTCAGCGGGGATCGGCTCGGCGAGGAACTCTCGGTCATCGTCGACCCTGCTCGTGAGCTCACTCCGCGCGTGATCGATGGGGTGGTGGTCAACACACTCGCCGATAGCGAGGTAGCCACCACCGGTTTCTTCGGGGTGAGCCAGGAGCCGGCCCGTGAGACGCTCGGCGTGTTCGACGGGGCCGAGCGGGCCGTCACCGAGTTCGGCGAGCTCACCCAGCAGGCCACCACGGGCCTGGTGCGCTTCTTCACCCCTGGCACCCTCTCGAACTTCTTCACCGACACCGTCGACGTTTCGTCCGATGTCACCGAGCAGACAGGAGTGGCCGAGGATCGGGAGCTAGCCAGCCGGGCGCTCGACATCCGAAACCCCGACGAAGATCGAATCCTGTCGATCTACGGAGCGGCGCGGGCCGGAGCAAGCTTCGACGTGGAGGGGCTCTTGTTCTTCCTGGCTGCCCTCAACATATTCGTAGGCGTGTTCAACCTGGTGCCGCTCCCGCCCCTCGATGGTGGCCATGTGGCAGTGGCCATCTATGAACGTGTCCGATCCATCGGTGGGCGCCGCCACGAGGTCGACTACGCCAAGTTGTTGCCCCTCACCTACACCGTCTTCGCGGTGCTGATGGTGATCGGCATGTTCGCCCTGTTCCGCGACATCGTCGACCCCATCGATCTCGGCTGACCATTTACGCCAGTTCGGTTCGGCGGGGCCGGTAGATTTGTTTGGTGGAGTTCACCAAGAGTTTCCCTCGTCGCGAAACCCGTCAGGTGATGGTGGGCGACGTGCCCGTCGGTGGGGGAGCGCCCATCACGGTTCAGTCGATGACCGTCACCAAGACCGCCGATCACGAGGCCACCCTGCAGCAGATCTACGCCCTCGCCGCGGCGGGGGCCGACATAGTTCGCTGCACATGCAACGAGCCGGAAGCAGCGGAGGGACTCGCCCGTATCGTGCCCCGTTCCCCGGTGCCCATAGTGGCCGACATCCACCACCAGTATCGGCGAGCGCTCGAGGCGCTCGAGGCAGGAGTGCACTGCCTCCGCCTCAATCCGGGCAACATTCGTAACCCCGAGCACATCAAGCTGGTGGCTCGCGAGGCCAAGGATCGCAACGTGCCGATCCGTATTGGGGTCAACGGCGGGTCCCTCCACCCCGATCTCTACAAGAAATACGGCGACAAGGTCACCCCTGAGGCGATGGTGGAGTCGGCCCTTCAGGAGATCGCTTATTTCGACGACGTAGGGTTCGACCTGATCAAGATCTCAGTGAAGGCCTCGAGCGTTCCCTTGATGATCGAGGCCTATCGCCAGTTGGCCGAGGCAACCAATCATCCCCTTCATCTCGGCGTCACCGAAGCGGGCCCGCCCCCAATCGGCACGCTCAAGGCCACCGCCGGCATGGCCACCCTTCTCGCCGAGGGCATCGGCGACACGATTCGCTACTCGCTCACCGCCGATCCGGTGCAAGAAGCCAGGGCGGGGCGACAACTGCTCGAGATTCTCGGACTCCGAGAGCGCAAGAATGTCGACCTCATTGCCTGCCCCAGCTGTGGCCGCGCCGAAGTCGACGTGTTCACCATCGCCCAGGACGCGATGACAGCTTTCGGTGAGCGGAAGATTCCCCTTCAGGTCGCGGTGATGGGATGTGTGGTCAACGGTCCGGGTGAAGCGCGCGACGCCGATCTAGGGATCGCCGCGGGCAACAAGCGAGGCCACCTGTTTGTGAAGGGCCAAAACGTCATGGTGGTGCCTGAGGACGAGATGGTCGACACCCTTATCGAGTGGGCCGAGTTCATTCACGAGCACGGCGCGGAGGCGGCCCTCGATCGAGCGGCGGCCACCAAGGACGCGGCCAAACGGGCCGCCGACGAGGACCGTAATCGTAATCTCGACGTGAGGGGCGACGACGCCAACGCCAGTGAAGCCGTGATCGCCGAGATTCGCCGCTCGGCCAACTGAGAATCGGAGAGTGGTGTGGCCCATATCGTCGCCGACCTGGCTATGGCTCGCAGCCGCTCCTTTCCGCCGGTCTCCGCGAAAAGCGGGCGCCAGGCTGATGGCTACGCCAAGGCCGGGCCCAAGGCCCGCTCGATCCTTGTTCCCCTCACCCAGGCCGAGTTCGATCGGGCCCAGTATTTCCGCCGTTATCAGCGCTCCGCGATCCGGGGAGGTATCGCCTGTGCCGTGTTCGGGCTAGCGCTCGCTCGCTTCCCGGTGGTGCTCCCGCTGGGAATCGTGATCGCCATTCTCTCGGGTGTCCTGTGGGTGGTGGCCACCATCGGGCTCAACGCCTATCTACCCGGAGTCGACATCGACGAGGAACGTGGAAAAGTGGAACTCAGTCGAGTCCACAAGCGGTTTGTCGCCGCCGTTACCGAGGCTGCCAGCTGATAGGCTGGCGCTCGACGTTCGAACCCGGTGACGGATTAGGCGTGGCCCTAGGCCACGCCTTTCTTGATTAGGGACTCGGACGGTTCCCTTGACAGCAGCTCACCATGAGGAGGTGACGAGATGGCGATCATCGATCGTGTGCGAGAGCTCGTCAGTTCCGTGGTGGCCGACTCCGGCGCAGAAATATACGACATCGAGTTCAACGGCGGGCTTCTGCGGATCCTCATCGACGTCGATGGTGGTGTCGACGTAGCCACCATCAGGACCATCAGCCGTGCCGCGGGCCGCATCCTCGACGAGGCCGACCCCATTCCCGGCCGATACACCCTTGAGGTGTCGAGTCCCGGCCTCGAGAGGCCGTTACGCACAGCGGATCACTATCAGCGGGCCGCCGGCGAGTTGGTGAAGCTCAAGACCCTCGAAGAGGTCGATGGCGGCCGTCGGTTCAGAGGTACTGTCGGTTCGGTCGACTCCGACGGATTCGAGCTGATCACCGATGAGTCGACCCGACACTTCAGCTACGACCAGATCTCCAAGGCCAACGCTGTTTTCGAGTGGGGACCCACGCCCAAGCAGGGCGGTAAGAACTCATCGAAGAATCGCCCCGAGAAGGAGGCCACACCGTCATGAACCAGGAAATGCTGGAAGCACTGCAGGCGCTCGCTGCTGAGCGAGGCATCTCGGTCGATGCCCTTTTCGCGGCCCTTGCCGACGCCCTCGAGTCCGCCTACAAGCGGATGCCTGATGCTCAAGAGTACGCGTGGGTCACGATCGATCCCGACACGATGGAATTTCGCGTATTCGCCCAGGAACTTGATGAGGAGGGTGAGCCGGTAGGCGAGGAGTTCGACGTCACGCCCGACAACTTCGGCCGCATCGCGGCCCAGACCGCACGCCAGGTGATGACCCAACGCATCCGTGAGGCCGAGCGCGAGCTCAAGTACGAGGAGTACGCCGGTCGAGAGGGCGACATCGTCACGGGAATGATCCAACAGACCGATGCTCGCTACACCCTTCTCGACCTCGGCCGGGTGGAGGCCCTGCTTCCCCAGGCCGAGCAGGTGCCCTTCGAGCGCCCCGACTCCAACGCCCGGATCAAGGCTTACATCGTTGAGGTCCGCAAGACCGCCAAGGGCCCCCAGATCGTGGTGAGCCGCACTCACCCGGGTCTGGTGAAGCGCCTGTTCGAGCTCGAAGTGCCCGAGATCGCCGACGGCGTGGTGGAGATCAAAGCCTGTGCCCGCGAGCCAGGCCATCGCACCAAGATCGCGGTCTGGTCCAACGACAACAACGTCGATCCCGTCGGTGCCTGTGTCGGTGCTCGTGGGGCGCGTGTGCGCCAGGTGGTCACCGAACTTCGCGGCGAGAAGATCGACATCGTGCCGTTCAACGAGGATCTCGAAGAGTTCGTCACCAAGGCTCTTTCCCCGGCGAAGGTCACCCAGGTCCGCCCCGACGAACTCACCGGCGACTGCGATGTGATCGTGCCCGATTACCAGCTATCGCTGGCAATCGGCAAGGAGGGGCAGAACGCTCGCCTCGCCTCCCGGCTCACAGGTTGGGGCATCAACATCAAGTCCGAGACTCAGTTCGCCGAGGAGCAGGCCTACGGCGAAGTGGAGTGGGCCGACGGTGAGTGGATCGTCGACCCCGAGACGGGTGCCCAGATGTGGCAACCGGCCGATGGAAGTGCCCCGATCTCTGTCGAAGATTGGGAGCAGGCCACGGGGGAGCCCGGCGCGGCCGCGGCCGAGTCCGACGATGCTGTTGAAGCTACCGCCGATGACGCGGATGAAGCGGCCGCCGAGGATGCTGTTGAAGCGGCCGCCGACGATGAGTCCGGTGATGTTGTTGGAGCGGCCGCCGACGATGCGGTTGAGGATGCTGAGGTCGACGAGGACGAGGCTGAAACCAGCGAAGATGGTGGCGAAGAGGAGTAGGTGAACAGGTGCCCATTCGCACTTGTATCGCGTGTCGGCAAGCCTTTCAGCAGGGCGATCTGGTTCGGGTTCGATCCGATGATGAAGACCTCATCGTTGGTCCCGGTCCCGGAAGGGGAGCCTGGGTGGGTCCCTCGCCCGCTTGTGTGCGCCTGGCCCGGGATCGCCGCGCATTCGGTCGGGCTCTCCGAGTCGAGGTGATCGCTGTTGCGGTCGCTAGGCTTCTTGATTCGTGGCCGATGAAGCCTCCCGCGTGTCCACACGGGGGCTACTGAAGCCATTGGCGGTGCGATCTTCGCCCGTCGGACAGTAATGAGCGGTTGTCTGACGCCCCGGCGTTGCTCAACCAGAAGGGCTAACGCCTCAACGTGCCATCCAATATTCGCGTCTACGAACTCGCTCGCGAGTTGGGCCTCACCAACAAGGAGGCCCTAGACCTCGCCGACGCGCTCGGGATCGGTGTCAAAAGTCATTCGTCGAGCATCGTCGACGCCCAGGCCGATCGTGTCCGTCGTAAGGCTGAGCGCGAGGGATTGATCCGTGACGAGCAGCCCCCCGAGCCGGGCAAGAAGCCCGCCAAGAAGGCGGCGAAGAAGTCCACGAAGAAGACGGCCAACAAGTCAGCGAAGAAGGTGGCTAAGAAGTCCACCAAGTCCGACGCCGTCGTTGACGACGACACCCCCGCCGAAGATGTTTTGCCCCAGCCCGAGATCGTCTCCGAGGTCGAGGCTCCGGCTCCTGAAGTGGCCGAAGCTCCCCCGGTTGTCGAAGAGCCTGCACCTGTCGAGGCGGCCCCCGTCGAAGAAGCGCCGGCTGAATCTTCCACCGCGCCGAGCCGGGTCATCAGTTCGAGCGGAAGTGCGGCCCCGCCGAAGCGCGCTCCCGTCGCCGAGGATGCTCCCCCTCCTCCCGTCGCGGTTTCCCCGGTCGTCAAGAAGGTCGTCAAGAAGGTCGTCAAGAAGGTCGTCAAGAAGGTTGCGATCGATCCGGCGAAGCGGGCCGGAACCAGTCCCACCTCGGGGTCCGGCAAGCCGATCCCTCCTCCTCCCCGCTCCACCAGCGGTCGCGCCATCCCTCCTCCTCCGGGCGGACGCGGTACGCGCCCAGGCGGCCCCAGCCGTCCCGGTGGTCCCAGCACTCCGTCGCGTGGCGGCCCGACGCCCGGTGGTCGCCGCCCAGGTGGCCCTCGTGAGTCCGTTCCCGGCGCAGGCGCACCCCCTCCGGGCCGTGGTGGACCTCCCGGCCGTGGTGGTCCCGGCGGACGCCCGGGTGGCCCCGGCGGACGCCCGCCGCGCCGTAAGGGTCGTCGTCGTCGCAGCCGTGAAGAGCTCCAGCCGATGGACGCTCCCTCATACACACCCGAGGACACACCGGTCCCCAAGGGAGAAGTTGTGGTCGAGCGGGCCTCCACCGCCCTCGATATCGGTCCCAAGCTCAACCGCACCGCCGCCGATGTAGTTCGCTTCCTCATGCAAGCGGGCGAGATGGTCACCGCCACCCAGTCTCTCTCCGACGACATGCTCGAGTTGTTTGCCGCGGAAGTCGGGGCGGAGATCCGCCTCGTCGACCCGGGCGAAGAGCAGGAAGTCGAGCTCCAGAAGCTCCTCAATGTCGATGTCGACTCAGAGTCCGAGGCGCCCCACCGTCCACCGGTGATCACCGTGATGGGTCACGTCGACCACGGCAAGACCCTGCTTCTCGACCGGATCCGTAACGCAAATGTCGTGGAGGGCGAAGCCGGTGGCATCACCCAGCACATCGGTGCCTACCAGGTCGAGCGCGACGGAAACAGCATCACCTTCATCGACACCCCGGGCCACGAGGCGTTCACCGCCATGCGGGCCCGCGGCGCCACCTCCACCGACATCGTGGTGTTGATGGTGGCCGCCGACGATGGCGTGATGCCCCAGACCATCGAGGCCATCAATCACGCGAAGGCGGCCGATGTGCCCATCGTGGTAGCCGTCAACAAAATCGACCGCGAAAACGCCGATGTGCAAAAGGCGATCGCCGGTGTGGCTGAACACGGCCTTGTTCCCGAGGCGTGGGGTGGCGAAACGATCTTCGCTGAGATCTCCGCTCTTCAAAACGTAGGCATCGACGAACTGCTCGACCAGCTCCTGCTCCTCGCCGAGGTCGAAGACCTCCGCGGTAGCGCCGAAGGCCGGGCGGCTGGCGTGGTGCTCGAGGCCAACCTCGACATCGGTCGTGGCCCGGTGGCCACGGTGCTGGTACAAAGCGGCACCCTCAGGGTCGGCGACCCGATGGTTGCCGGCGCGGCCTGGGGCCGCGTGCGCGCCCTCATCAACGATCAGGGCGAAAATATCAAGGAGGCCGGCCCGTCCACACCAGTTCAGGTGCTCGGTCTTTCCGATGTCGCGGTAGCCGGCCATGAGTTCGTGGTCGCCCCCACCGAGAAGGTCGCCAGCCGTGTGGCTGACACCCGTGAGCACTGGCAGCGCCAATCGAGCCTCGGCCGCGAGGCTCACGCCTTGTCCGGTGGCGCCAAGCTCGAAGACATCTTCGAACAGATCCAGCGTGGCGAAGCTGCCACCCTCAATATGGTGATCAAGGCCGACGTCAACGGTTCGCTCGAAGCCGTCACCGAGAGTCTGCGTAAGCTTGAACGCGACGAGGTCAAGGTCGGGTTCGTGCATCGTGGAGTCGGCGGCATCACCGAAAACGACATCCAACTAGCCGGCGCATCCAACGCCACTCTGATCGGGTTCAATGTTCGCCCCGATCGCAAGGCTCGCGAGCTCGCCGACGAGGAAAACGTCGAGATCCGCACCTACGAGATCATCTACAAGCTGCTCGAGGACATCGAGGCGGCGATGGTCGGCATGCTCGCTCCGAAGTACGAGGAAGTGGTCACCGGCGATGCCGAGGTACGTGAGATCTTCCGCGTTCCGAGGATCGGCGCGATCGCTGGCTGCCTAGTGCAGCACGGCGCTATCACGCGAGGCTCGAAGGTGCGCTTCCTGCGTGAGGGCACGATCATCTGGAAGGGTGAGGTCAGCTCCCTCAGGCGGTTCAAGGAAGATGCCCGCGAAGTGGCCGCCGGCTACGAATGCGGTATCGGCCTGTCCGACTTCCAGGATCTCAAGGAAGGCGACATGATCGAGACCTACGAGGAGCGCAAGCTCGAGCGCACCCTCGACAGCTGATCAGATCCAGGGCGCCAGGGTCATCATCGTGCATGTCCTGGCCCTCGAGTTGGACATCCGGTTCCCGGACTGCCAGTCGTTGAAGGAAAAGCGTTCGATGCTCCGACCCGTACTCGAGGGTCTTCGCAACCGTCACCCCGTGGCGGTGGCGGAAGTCGACCACCAAGACACCTGGCAGAGGGCCGGGATCGGAATCGCGGCTGTTTCCAGCGCGGTGGGGCATGCGTCTGAGATCATCGATGAGGTCGAGCGGTTCGTGTGGTCGTTCCCTGAGCTCGAGGTACTCGGCGCAGCCCGCCGCTGGTTGGAGGAGGACTGATGGCCAACAAGACCCACAGAAGTGCCCGGGTGGGAGAGCTGATCCGCAGGGTGGTAGCCGAGGGGCTCGACGAGCTCAACGACGAGCGGCTCGACATGGTGTCGATCACCTCGGTGGAGGTGGATCGCGAGCTCAGCCGGGCGATCGTGTGGTTCACCACGCTCGACGACGACGATGATCCCGAGGTCGAAGTGGCCTTCGCTCAACACGCGGGCCGCCTGCGCCACGCGGTGGGAACCCAGACGCGTCTACGGCGGGCGCCTTTTCTTCATTTCCGGGCCGACACCACGCTCCGGTCTGCGCAGCGGATCGAGGATCTCCTCAAGACGCCGAAGAGAGACGATGACGAACCCGAAGACTGACGCTGGACCCCACGGTATTGTTGTGATCGACAAGCCGGCCGGGTGGACGAGCCACGATGTGGTGGCGAAGTCTCGTGGGATCCTGGGTACGCGAAAGGTCGGCCACTCGGGAACGCTCGACCCCGACGCCACCGGGGTGCTCGTGCTCGGAGTGGGCCGGGCAACCCGCTTGATGCGGTTCCTCACCGAACTGCCCAAGTCGTACGTGGGCGAGATCGTGCTCGGCGTCGAAACCTCCACCCTCGACGCGGCGGGGGAGATCACCGCCACCCACGACATGGAAGCTGTCGACGACGACGACGTACGCGCCGCAGCGGCGGCTCTCACCGGCCCCATCCTGCAGATTCCGCCGATGGTGTCGGCAGTGAAGATCGACGGCAAGCGGCTCTATCAGCTGGCGCGCGAAGGCAAGGAGGTCGACCGTCCGCCCCGGCCCGTCACCGTCCATCGTTTCGATGTGGAGCCGGTGGAGAGCGATCCGGGGGTATGGCGCTGTGAGGTCGACTGCTCGTCGGGTACCTACGTCCGCACCCTGGCCGCCGACGTCGGCGCGGCGCTGGGCGGAGGTGCCCATCTGCGCTCCTTGCGACGTACGGCTGTGGGTGGATTCACGCTCGACGATGCCGGCACGATCGAGGCCCCTGTGATGCTGCCGATGAGGGTGGCGGTACAACACCTCCCCAACGTGGAGGTGAGCGCCGAGCTGGCGGCGGCGGTGGGCCACGGCCGAGTACTGCCCACCGAGGCCCTCGGGGTTGTCGGCGATGGCCCGTGGGCGGTCGTCGATGCCGATCAGCGTCTTCTGGCCGTGTATGAGGCCCACAAGGGCGGGGCCAAGCCCCTGGTGGTGATCCCGGCCTGACCAGGGCCAGATCAAGCGGGCTGCGGGGGCGTGTTGCGGCGCCGATATCGTTTCGTTGACCGTTCTCGGAGTTGGGTGCCATGGAAATCCTTCACGACCAACTCGACCGTCTTCCCCCCACAGTCTCTGTGGCGTGCACCATCGGTGTCTTCGATGGCGTGCATGTTGGTCACCAAGAGGTCTTCCGTACGGTGAGGTCGGTGGCCCAACGCCTCGGCGTGGCATCAGCTGTGGTCACCTTCGACGGCCACCCCGCCCACATTGTTCGGCCCGAGAGTGCCCCTCGCCTCCTCACCACCCTCGAACAGAAACTCGAGCTCATCGAGGCGGCCGGAATCGATTACGCCTACGTGATCCATTTCGATGAGGAAAGGTCAACCACCCCGGCCGAGACCTTTGTCGAGCAGGTGTTCATCGGAGCACTCAATGCCAAGGCCATCGTCGTTGGCGAAGATTTTCATTTCGGCGCCGGCCGGTCAGGCAATGTCGAGGGCCTGTCGCTCCTCGGAGAGAGCTACGACTTCGAGGTCCATGCTCTCGAGTTGATCCGCCACAACGACGAGGCGAGGGAGCCTGTCTCGTCCACCAAGATCCGAAGGGCGCTCGCCGGTGGGGATGTCGCGAGGGCCGCGGAGATGCTCGGAAGGCAGTACGAGGTGAGCGGTGTTGTGCAGCACGGCGACAGACGGGGCCGAGAAATCGGTTTCCCAACCGCAAACATCCCGGTCTCGAAGGTGATGTCCTGGCCTGCCGACGCGGTCTACGCCGGCTGGTGCACTCTGCCCAATGGCGACCGGCATCCGTGTGCCATCAATATCGGCCGCCGTCCCACCTTCTACGAGCATGCTCAGCAGTCCCTGCTCGAGGCCCATCTCATAGATTTCGATGGCGATCTCTACGGCCAAGAAGTCCGCGTCTGTTTCGCTGCGTTCCTTCGCAGCGAGCGGAAGTTCGAAGGCATCGATCAGCTTGCCAACCAGCTGAAGGCTGATGTCGACGATGCCCGCACTCTGCTGGGCGAGCAGGGCTGAATCGCAGCCGTTCAAGCGTGAAGTGAGCCCGATCCTCCAGCGAGGGAGGCTTCTCCCTTGACGTTCCAGTGGTGGGTGTGGCTGCGATGGGAGAGTCTGCCCGGCGACCACAGGCCCCAGATACCCGCCACCGCGGCGTGGGTATGATCGGTCCATTCGATGCATTCGGGCTCGGCGATACGGCGTACCGACTGGCGCATGCCCGTGTCGTGGATGGCGTAGCCCGCCCACACGCCAGGGAAGTCCTTGGTGGACGACACCTCGGTGATGAGACCGGTGCCGTAGTTGCGTATCCGGTTGCGGTGGGTGTGGCCCGAGGACAGGACGATGTCGGGGTTGATGGCCAGTAGCTGGTCGAGCACGGGAGCACCGTCGTAGCGACGGATGCCGGGTGGCCAGAATCGGGGCAGAGCCCGGTCTTCGACGTGATGGTGGGTGAAGATGAGGGTCGGTCGGTCGACATCGACAGCTGCGGATAGTTCATCGATCCAGCATCCGATCCGACCCCAATTGCGGCCTGGGATCGTCGAGTCGACCACCACGATGCGAACACCGGCCATGTCGAAGCTGTGTACGGGCTCAGGAAAGAGGCCTCGGGCCTGAAGGGCGGTGGTGGCATCGACGGACCGAGAAGTTCGGGCCACGTCGTGGTTGCCGGGTACGGCCAGGACGGGAACGGGAATATCGGCGAGGAGCTCGTCGAACATTTCCCACTCGTCGTCGTGGCCCCCTTGGGTGATGTCACCCTTGATCACCAGTAGTTCGGCACCCCATGCGAGGGCCTCACGAGCCGCAGCCTGGGCACAGCGCAGTGGGTAGGCATCCGGGCCGCGGTATCTCATCTGCTTCACCAGCCCGAAACCCTCCTCGCCCAGATGCAGATCGCTGAGTGTTGCGATACGGGTGAGAGGTTCGGGGCCGAGCGACTCATGGGTCTGGATGGTGTGGTGGGCGAGCTCGCGGCCGTCGATCAGGAGGTCGATCGAGTTGGCGGTGGATGGGCGTAGTGAGGTGATTTCAGCCGCGCCGGTGCGGCCACCCTCTCCGAGGACCTGCTCGGTGTCGCCGGCGCGGGCGGTCAAGTTGCCCGCTGGTAAGCGCCTCCACGTGATCTGGGCACGTGTGTCCTCGACCGCGAAAACTTCCACGGACGGAGGCTGGGTGAAAGGAAGAATCGGAGCCACGATCAGCTATCGGCGCGGCCACTCGGGCCCATAAGGGAATCTGGTCGTGTGGTTCATTGGGCTGAGCTGAGTGAGGGTCCGAATCGGGGAATCTCGCGGGCTCTCATCGCGGTGTTGATTCGTTGGCGTTCGAGGTGCTGGTCGACCTGCAGGCCCGCCTGGGGAATGGGATGATCGGCGATGAAGCCCGCCACGCTCGCCACAGAATCGGGATCGTCGAGGGCAACCACCCCGGACAGCATCCGCGGAATCGAATTACTGGGGAACCGGTCGGTGAGATCAACCCAGTTGGCGACGACGTAGCGCCAAACGTGGTTTCCCGCGTGACGATTGGCCAGGGCCCGACTGATCACATACGGGGCGTCCTGAGTGCGGACTTCCCCGCTGCTGATGTCGGACAGGAGCTCGTTGATCAGATCGATGCTGGGGAAGTCTGCGAGCGCCCGGAGATTTCGCACCTCGGCCTGGGGGTCGCCGGCGCCCTTCCATGCGGCGCGGACGAATTCGAAATCCGAATCGTCGCCGTTGTGGGCGACGACGCTCAGCGAGGCGGACGCGATAGTGGGATCGTCGTGGTCGAGACGGTTGCGCGACTCGTGGACAGTGTCGTGGTCCTCCACCACAACGCCCATCAGGCGGATGAGGGTGGCCCTGAGCTCGGCGTCTCGATCGTCGTCGCTCGGTCGAGGGTCGGTGCCGAGGCGATTGAGTGCGGGCCTGACGATCTCGGCGATTCGTTGGCGTAGGAGGCGGGCATTCTGGTGGTCGACGAGGCGTACAAGGGCCGCCAGCCCCGTGCCGAGAGCCTGCCAGACATTCAGGTCGTTCTCGTCGGTGAACACCGTGGTGAGCCGGAGATAGTCGGAGGCGGAGAGCCTGCCAGCCACGGTGACGGCCCAGGCATCATCGGCGATGGTGTGTCGCTCAGCCGGGCTCCGACCGGAAAGTCCGGTGGCGGCGATGCGATCGATGAGGAGAGGATCGATCCGAGATCGAAAAAAGCCTGAGCCCGTGCTGTTGGCGGTGATCACCGGATCGACCACCCCGGTGAGGGTGAGCGATCCTCCTTCCAACAAGACATCGTGCTCCGCGCCGCGTCCTGCCACCCGCAGAGGGACCGCCCACCGCCGATCATCGGCCGCTTCGGGATCCAGGGTGAAGTGGTGCTGGCTCACCTTCAGGCCGTGGGGAGTGGTCTCGGTGGTGACGAGGGGATGGCCGCCCTGGAATATCCAGCCGGTCATCATCTCTCGCACCGGCTCACGGCTCACTTCTTCGAGCACGCCCCAGAGATCGCTCGTCTCGGTATTGCTGTAGGCATGGCGACGGAGATACTGGCGAACACCTTCGCGGAACGTGTCGGCACCGAGATGTTGCTCGAGCATGCGGACGACTGCGGCTCCCTTCTCATAGGTGAGCAGGTCGTACATGCCCTCGGCGTCCTCGGGCGTGATCACCGCAAATTCGATCGGCCGGGTACTCGCGAGAGCATCGACATCGAACGCGGCCGAGCGGGCTCTCGCGAAAGTGTCCCAGACCCGCCAGTCAGGACGGTAAGCGTGAGAGCAGGCCACTTCCATGAAGGTGGCAAACGCCTCGTTCAACCAGATGCCCTCCCACCAGCGCATCGTGACGAGGTCTCCGAACCACATGTGGGCGAGCTCATGGTTGATCACGTCGGCGGCCCGCTGGAGCTCGGGTTGGCTCGAATTGTCTGGATCGATCAGCAGGAGGACTTCTCGGAAGGTGATGCAACCCAGGTTTTCCATCGCCCCGAACGCGAAATCAGGGATGGCGATCAGGTCGACCTTGTCGGAGGGGTAGGGGATCGCGTAGTAGTCGGCGAACCATTCGAGTGCGTGAACGGCCACATCGAGGGCGAAGGTGGTGAGCTGCGCCTGTCCGGGCCGATGCACGACCCGCACGGGCACCCCGCCCGCATACACCGCTTCGGTGGCCTCGAGTGGGCCCACCACGAAAGCAACCAGGTAGGTGGACATCAGCATGGTGGTGGCGTAGCGCACCTGGCGACGCCCGTCGGTGAGCACCGACGATTCGATTTCGGCAGTGTTGGTGATCGCGAGATCATCGGCTTCGACCACGAGGGTGGTGGAGAAAGTGGCCTTCCATTCAGGCTCGTCCCAGCACGGGAATGCCCGCCGTGCGTCGGTGGACTGGAACTGGGTGGTGGCGATCGTGTGCTCGACGTCGTTGTCGTCGGTGTAGGTCGAGCGGTAGAAGCCTCTCAGCTGGTCGTTGAGGATGCCGTCGAAGGAGGCCCGGATCTCGGCCTTGCCGGCCGGCACATCGGTATCGGTGAGGAGAGTGAGACGCTCGGTGTCGTGGTCGAGTTGGATGGTGGGGATCCACTCGGTGTCGCCGGAGCGGATGACCACACCGGCGATGTCGAGCTCAGCGGCGTTGCAGACGATCGACCTGGTGGGCACCTCGACATCGACGCTTATCGCGACCTTGCCGGCGAAGCGGGCAGATGCCAGGTCGGGCTCGAGCACGAGTTCGTAGTGGCGGGGCACGACATGGCGGGGCAGGCGTGGATCGGGCGAGTTCATCGTGATTATGAGGCTAGTCACCGTTCCAACCGACACGGGACCGTAAAAAGAACGACACCCATGTAATACCGATCTGAGGTTCACTGGTTGTGCGGATCAAGAGAAAGCGGGTCTTCCGTGCGGCGTGAACAGCAGCAACCGATTACCTGGGACACCGGGGAATGGGCCGAGTGGCCCGAGCCCCAGTCCGAAATCGACGATGAGGAGTTCGCGCGAGCGATCGCCGAAGGTCGCGGGCTCGAAGTCGCGGCCTGATCCTCCGGGCCGGGTAGGGTCAGCGGGTTCTCGATCCCTGCCCGGAGCCAGCTGTGGACCCCATCCTCGACGTAGTCGGCGTCGGTAACGCAATCGTTGATGTCATAGCCACCGTCGATGAGGAGTTCATCGCCGAGCATTCGCTCGCCAAGGGTGCGATGACCCTGATCGATTCCGATCGCGCCGCCTCGCTCTACGACTCCATGCCGCCCGGTATCGAGGCATCCGGTGGTTCCGCCGCCAACACCATGGCGGGGGTGGCCAGCCTCGGTGGAGTGGCGGCCTACATCGGCAAGGTGCGAGCCGATCAACTCGGCGAGGTGTTCGCCCATGATCTCAGGGCCGCCGGCGTCGGCTTCGACGTCGACCCTTCTCCCACCGGTGACCCCACGGCTCGATGCCTGATCCAGGTCACGCCTGATGCCGAGCGCACGATGAACACCTTCTTGGGGATCTCGGCAGTTCTCGCTCCCGAGGATGTCGATGAAATCCTTGTCGCATCCGCGGCGATCACCTATTGCGAGGGCTACCTCTACGACACCGATGTCGCCAAGGAGGCTATTCGTCGGGCAATGGGCGTGGCGAGCGAGGCCGGGCGCACCGTGTCGATGACCCTGTCGGATTCGTTCTGTGTCGATCGTCATCGCGGCGAATGGCTCGACCTGTTCAGCGACAAGGTGGATCTCGTCTTCGCCAACGAGGCGGAGATCACCTCCCTGTTCGAGACCGACGATTTCGATGCCGCGGCGCGCAAGATCACCGATCTCGTACCCATGGCCGCGATCACCCGTTCCGCGAAGGGGTCCGTCGTGGTCACGCCCGACGACACGATCGTTGTGCCCGCGAGTGTCGTCGAGCGGGTGGTGGATGCCACCGGCGCCGGTGATCTCTATGCGTCGGGGTTTCTGCATGGCCTCGCCACCGGTGCGAGCCCGCAACGCTGCGCGGAGATGGGGAGCATTGCGGCGGGTGAGATCATCTCCCACATCGGAGCCAGGCCCCACGTGTCGCTCTCTTCGCTGATCTGACGCTCAGGGAGACGGGTGCTAGTGCACCGCCACCGCGATGCCGACGGCGATCATCAGGAGGCCGCCTCCCATGGTGAGGCGTTCGAGTCGGCGCGGCGATCGGCCCATCCAATGACGAGCCGATCCCGCCGCCACACCCCACGCGCCATCGCAGACGAGCGCGACGACCGCAAAGATGGCGCCGAGCACCGCGATCTGTACTGCGGTGTCGCGGTCGGTGTCGACGAACTGGGGGAGCACCGCGGCGAGAAACACCGCCAGCTTCGGGTTGGTGACGCCCACGACGAAACCGTCGCGGATGTGGGTGCGCGACGGCGGGATCGGGAGCGACTCCTCGTCGGCTGAGTGGGTGTCTCGTCGTCGGATGGCCTGTACTCCGAGGAAGATCAGATAGGCCGCTCCGAACCAGCGGATCAGGTCGAAAATGAGCTTGGATCGGTCCAGCAGGGGTCCGAGCCCGGCGGAGACGATCAATACCATCACCACCGCTCCGATGGTGTTGCCAACGACGGTCTGCAGTGCCACCCTCGGGCCCAAGGCCACGCCGCGACCGATGATGAAGAGCACGCTCGGACCGGGAACGATCACCAGGACGAAAGCGAAGGCAGCGAAGGTGGCCGTTGTGGCCGCGGTTGGCATGGGTTCGGAGGTTAGACCGGGCGGCTGGGGTTGATCAGTTGATAATAATCATTATCATCAGCGAGCATGACCCTCGTCGATCTCGCCAAATCTGATCACGACTTGCTCACCAACCGCCTGCTCGGGGCCTCGATCGACATATTCGCGGAGCGAGGGCTTGACAAGGCGGGTGTCGCAGCGATCGCCCGCCGCGCCGGCGTCAGCACCGGCGCCATCTACTCACGCTGGGCCGGCAAGCAGGAGATGCTGCTCGATGCCCTCGACCTGGTGATGACCGCAGAGTTGTCGCGCCTGCTCACCGCCGATGGTGATGCCTCGGTGGCCGACATCCTCGAATCGCTCGGCGCCGACCTTCTTGTTCGTGAACATGCCACCGATGCTCTGCTGATGGAGGCCGTGAGTGCAGCTCATCGTGATCCTGAGTTCCGGACCATGCTCAACGTCCGCTTCGCCGAGCAAGAGGAGCGACTGGCGGTGATGGTCGACCAGGGTAAGGCATCCGGTGTGATCGATCCCGCCCTGCCCACCGATGCTCTGGTCGCCCTCTGCCATGCGATCTCCCTCGGCTTTGTCGTATTCGCCAACATCGACAAGCCGCTTCCCGCGGCTGGTGAATGGACCACCGTCATCCAACGCATTATCCGATCCGCCCTTCCCCCGACCCCGAGCGACACAGTCGCCGAGTCGCTCACCAAGAAAGGCCACACCTGATGGCACCCACCGACCGCGACATCATCGGCCGAGACGATGCCAACGACGTCGACGCGATCATCGAGATCGCCAAGACCAACGCGAACCCCGACGAGATCGTGCACATCGTCGAGGACAACGCCGATGCCATCTTCACCTGGAACTACGACAAGGGCGAGAGGCGCAGGCTCGACAGGCTCTACGAGAAGGCCAAGACCTCCCAGTGGAACGCCACCACCGATCTCGACTGGTCGATCGAGGTCGATCCGTATCAGGCGCTCAACCTTCAGGCCGAACTTCAGATCGGCGACCCCTCGCTGCAGGAAGATCCCACATCTCCGCTCTACAAGTGGGGCGACAAGGAGTGGGAGGAGTTCGGACTCCAGTCCTCGAAGTGGCGTCTCAGCCAATTCATGCACGGTGAGCAAGGTGCCTTGCTGTGCACGGCCAAGATCGTCGAGACGGTGCCCTGGATCGATGCCAAGTACTACGCCGCCACCCAGGTGGTCGACGAGGCTCGCCATGTGGAGGTCTTCGCGCGCTATCTCGACGAGAAGCTCGGTGGGGGCTACCCCATCAACCCTCATCTCCGCCTGCTGCTCGACGACATCATCAACGACTCCGAATGGGACATGACCTATCTCGGTATGCAGATCATGGTGGAAGGCCTCGCCCTCGCCGCCTTCGGGTTCATGCACGACTTCACCGAGGAGCCCCTACTCAAGAAGCTGTTGCGCTACGTGATGAGCGACGAGGCCCGCCATGTCGCCTTCGGTGTGCTCAGCCTCCAGGAGGTCTACCAGGACATGACCCTGGCCGAGATCCGTCACCGCCAGGAGTTCACCTTCGAAGCCGCCCTCCGGATGCGCGACCGCTTCCTGCAACAGGAGGTTTGGGAGCACATGGGGGTCGATACCCGGGAGATGTGCAAGCGCCTGCTCAACGCGCCCGAGGAAGCGAAGGTGTTCCAGCGGATGTTGTTCTCCAAGATCGTGCCCAACTGTCGCAAGCTCGGCCTCCTCGACGCCGGCGAGGGATGGTTGCGCGAGAAGTTCACCGAGATCGGCGTGATCGAGTTCGAGCACATGCCCGACACCGGCGCGGAGTTCACCGACTACGACCTGAGCGAGGAAGACTTCGAAGCCAAGCAGGCCGACATGAACGCTGCCGCGGCCTCCAGCGCGTTCGGCACCGACGCCTGAACCGGACCTACGCTCCTCCAATGGGATACACCTGTTTCGAAATCGAAGAATGCGAGGGAGTCGCTCACCTGCTGCTGTCTCGCCCCGATCAGCTCAACACGATGATTCCCGAGTTCTGGTCGGAGCTTCCCGAGATCATCGACGCGCTGTCCGATCAGGGCCGCGCCCGGGTGATCGTCATCTCCTCCACCGGCCGCCACTTCTGCGCGGGCATGGATCTCAGCGTCTTCGGTGGTGGTTCCCTCGCCGGCGATGACAGCGAGGTGGGCCGACAGAGAGCAAATCTCCGCCTCAATATCTTGCATCTCCAGCGCTCGTTCACGGCTCTGGAAGAGGCACGAATGCCGGTGCTGGTCGCCATGCAGGGTGGAGTCGTCGGCGGAGCGATCGACATGGTCACCGCTGCCGATTGTCGTTATGCCACTGCCGATGCCTGGTTCTGCATCCAGGAGATCAATATCGCCATGACCGCCGACGTCGGCACCCTGCAGCGCCTGCCCAAGCTCATCCCGGAGGGCGTGGTGCGAGAGCTCGCCTACACCGGCCGCCGTATGCCGGCTCAAAGAGCATTCGAACTCGGCCTGGTCAACGAGGTATTCGCCGATCAGGCCACGATGCTCTCGGCGGTTCATGAGATCGCGGCCGAGATCGCGTCGAAATCTCCGCTCGCCATCCATGGCACCAAGGAGATGATCAACTACACCCGCGATCATTCCGTCGCCGATTCACTGAAATACATGGCGGCCTGGCAGACCGGTATGTTCCAGCCCGGCGACATGCTGGAGGCGTTTCAGGCTCAGGCCGAGAAACGTGATCCCGACTTCGACGATCTGCTCGAGGTCGAGCGGGGACTCTGAGCCTCAGGCCTTCTCGAGCGAGAGATCGCCGACCGTCACGAGGGTGGCGGCGATCCACCCGCCCAGCGCGCCGAAATGCTGGTCGAGGGTCGAGCCGTCGGCCAGACCGGTCTCGTCGAGCTCGTAGGCGCCTTCATAGCTCACCTCGATCGCGTACTCGGGCTTGTCGAGGTCGCTGCCGTAAATTGATTCGACGGTGGGTCCGCTGCGAGTCAGGGCTTCTCGGCCGATACGGGGTGAGTCGATGGGGAGGGCCCCGATCACCACCGCGGGGTCGGGGAGCGTCGTGAGTTGCTGGCGGCGAAAAACGATTTCGATCTCTATGCGGGGTGGCTCGGTGAATTCCTCCTCCACGTACCAGCTGCGGTAGGCGGTCTGCGACCAGGTGGGCCAACTGCACGTGATGTCGGCCTGCACGCGCGGCGGGAGACCTTCGCCGGGGAGCCCGTAGGAGGTCTGCCACATGAGGTCTCCGAGGAGAACGTCGCTCTGGAATCGCTCCTCGAAGGCCTGACGCTCGAGTCGGGCGGTTTCGAAGGCATCGCGGAGGGCGCCGATGGCGTCGGTGAACACATGGTCGAGCATGGTGGGGTGAGGCTACCGGTTCGCCTGGCTGTCAGTAGCCGAGGTCGACGTCGACGAGCCCGACGAGAGGCTCACCCGCTATCCAGTATCCGACATTGGTGCGCACCCGATCGGCAATCAGGGGACGGCCCATCTCGGGGGTGTTGCCGACGTGAGGGGTGATCACACAGTTGTCGAGGGCCCATAGGGGATGGCCGTCGGGGAGCGGCTCCGGGTCGGTGACATCGAGCACCGCTCCCGCGATCGTCGACTCTGCGAGCGCGGCGACGAGGTCGTCGGTGACCACGTGTTTGCCGCGTCCGACATTGATGAGCCACGCATCGGAGCGCATCCGGGCGAGGAGTGAGGAGTCCACGATCCCCGTCGTCTCTTCGGTGAGGGCCACCGCCACGATCACCGCATCGACCTCACCGACGGCATCAGCGAGATCTTTCGTCGAGATGGTGCGGTTGGCGCCGGCGACGGGCCGATCGCTGCGGCGCACGACGGTGGTGTGGCAACCCCAGGGTTGCAGGAGTTCGAGCAGGGCCTCGGTGACGCCGCCACCGCCGATGATCAAAAGGCGGGCGCCGAGGAGGTTTCGCCCTTCTCTAGTGGACCACGACGATGCCCTCACGTAGCGGGGGATCTCTCGAAATCCGGTGAGTAGGGCGGTGATGATCCACTCCGCGACTGGGGGTGCGTAGGTGCCCTTCCCGCACGTCCACACGTGTTGACGGTCGAGGTGGTGAGCGAAGGCCTCGACCCCTGCGTAGGGGAGCTGGACCCACTCGACGTGGGCACCCCGCTCGATCAGCTCGGGAAAGGCTGCGGCGGCCATGGGGTCGGCGAATACGAGGGCACTCGCCTCCTCTATGGGTGCCACCGTGGCTCCGGCCTCCTCCACGGCCTGCACGAGCGCGGTGTGCATCTCGGGGAGGGTGTCGGGAGCGACCGCAATCAAGGTGCGGTCGGGCCCGCTCAATTCAGGCCGAACTGGCGATCGCCGGCATCGCCGAGGCCCGGCACGATGAATCCCACCTCATTGAGCTTCTCATCGATCGAGGCCGTGAACAGGTGGTCGACGGTGTCGGACACCCGCAGCGCCTCGATTCCCTCGGGAGACGCGAGCGCACATACAAGGGTGATCTTGCCGGCTCCGGAACTACGGAGCAGTTCACACGTGCGGATGGCCGAGCCGCCGGTGGCGAGCATCGGATCTAGAACCATGATGTCGCGGCCGCCCAGGGCATCGGGGACGGTGTTGACGTAGGCGTGGGGGATCAGGGTCTCCTCATCGCGTTTCATGCCGACGAATCCGGTGCGGGCGTCGGGGAGGAGATCGAGGGCTGCATCAAGCATGCCGAGCCCGGCCCGCATGACGGGCACGAGGATCGGCACATCGCTGGCCCGGGCACCGAGAGTGGGTCCCATGGGCGTGTCGATCTCAATTGCCTGAATCGGCTGGTCGCGGGTGGCCTCGTAGACGAGGAACCGGCTCAGCTCGCTCAGGGCCTGTCGAAAGATGGGGCGCTCGGACTCTCGGGCCCGCATTCGGGTGAGACGATCGGCGACGAGGGGATGGTCGATGACATGAACGTGCACTACCGGAGCATGCCACGCCAACGGGAGTTGGGCTTCACCCGCCGGTGCGCGTGACCTCGAGATAACTGTCGGGGTTGAATACCACGGTGGCGAGAGCCTCCACATCGCTGGAGGTCACCTCGCTGAGGAGTCGTGACCGTCCTGCGGTGGTGATGATGTCGGTGCCGGGATTACGTTCGAGCTCGAGGTTTTCGGTGATGAAGAGCCCGTTGTCGACGAAGTCGTAATCGCTGGCGATCACCGACACGGCACGGTCGAACTCGTCGTTGGTGGGTCCCTCGCCGGCGAGATCGGCCAGCTCTCGGAGGATGGTGGATCGGATTTCGTTGAGCCGACTGGGGTCGCCATCGATGGCGATGTACCCATCGATCCGGGAGTCGGGCACGGTGGTGAGGCTGATGCTCGCGAAGCCGCCGTAGGAGGCCCCGAGCTCCTCTCTTACCGTCTCGATGATTCGGGTATTGATGATCGTCTCGAGTACGACGGCCGTAGCGGCGGTGGCGTCGGTCCATTGCTGTTCGGACGACCACAGCAGCTCGATCCCACCGTTGGCGGTCCCCTCGGGGAGGGTGATGTCGCGGGCCTCGATGCGGTCGTCGAGCGAGGGTCGGGTATCGACATAGGTATCGTCGGCGCCTCCGGGGAGGGTGCCGATGTAGCGGCGGGCGACATCCTCGACGACACCAGGGTCGATATCGCCGACGATCGAGACGATGAGGTCGTCGACCGTCGCCAGTCGGCTGTTGTAGACATCGAGGAGGCTGGCGGGAGTGGCCGACTCCAGCTGGGCGTCGGAGGGAATCCACGAGTGGAAGTCGCCCTGATAGATCAGCGCGTTGAGGGCGAGTGAGGCCGCGGTGGCCGGATCGCTGTCGACGCTCTGCTGGAGGATCTCGCCGTCGGCGAGGGCGCTGGCGAAGCCCGTGTCGTCGATGCGGGGGGCGGTGGTAAGCAGGTGGAGGAGTTGGAAAAGGATCTCAATGTCGGCCCCAGTGGAGGAACCGGAGAATCCCTCGGTTTCTGAGGCGATGAAGGGGCTGAGGGAGATCGACTTGTCGGCGAGGAAGCGGTCGAGTTGGCTCGGGGTGATCTCGGCGACGCCCGACTGCGAAACGGCATCGGTGGCCAGGCCGACGAGGGCGGCTGAGCCGTCGTCGAGCCCGGAGTAGCCGCCGAGACCCTCGGCCAGCATCGTGACCGAGCCCTCGCTGATCCGGGTGGGCAGGAACACCACCGTTGCTCCGTTGGCGAACTCCCATGTGGTCACGGTGGCTTCGGAGTTGGAACGTGAATCGGTGCGAACTGGATCGACGGTGTCGGGCCGGTCCATCAACCGGTCGATCGATTGGCCGGCGTCGGCCCGCTCTGTGCCGACGGTGGATGCGGCGATCTCCAGCATCGCATCGGCGGTGGGGAGGGTGGCCTCATCGGCACCGATGGCGACGACGATGGGGCCGCCCGTCTCGAGCATCCAGGCCCAATGGTCGGCGAGTCGCCCGGCCTCGACCGCGTCGAGAATTCTCCGTTCTCGATCGATGGCATCGGCTGGTGCCTCCGCGCTCGTACCGGCAAGGAAGTGGTTGGTGTAGATGGTTGCGTACTCCCAGTCCTGGATCGAGCCGAGAGAGTCCTCTCTGGCGTCGAGTCCGGCACGGTAAGAAGCGAGAGCCGCAGCCAGCTCAGCTCCGGTGAAGCCGTCGGTGGCGCCGCGCAGCAGGCCGAGGTACTGCTCGAGGGAAGTGCCCAGGTCGGGGCCCTGCAGGTTGCTACCGAAGTAGCGCAGGCCTCGATTGATGGCGAACTCGCCGAGTGATGGCTCCTGGTCTACTTCGAGTTCGCCCGCGAACCAGGCATCGGTGAGGCGGTTGGTGATCATCTCGGCGATGAGCGTCTCCCACACGACGAGTTGGGCGCCGCCCACGGTGCCCGTGTCCCAGACGGTGGCGGGGATGTCGATCGACAGGTTGTCGACCACATTGTCGGGGTGGGTGACGACCGAGGCAAACGGCTCCGAACTCGGTGTGATCTCGATGTCGGAGCGTTCCGGGTGTTCACCACCGCGGGGAGCGAAGGCCGCGAAACGGTCGATGAGGAGACCCTCCATGTCTCCGACGGACATGTCGCCCACCACCACCACTGCCATGTTGGAGGGTCGATACCAACGCTCGTAGAAGTCTCGGAGAGCCGCCGCTTCGGTGCTCTCGACCTTACCGGCATCGCCAACCACCTCGTAGCCGGCGTACGGAGTTCCCTGGGTGTAGATGCTCTCGAACTCGTCGAAGATGATCCCTTCGACGGATTCACGCCGCTGGCGCAGCTCATCGCGCACGACGCCGCGTTCGGCCACGACCTCGGCCGGGTCGATGGTCGCTGAAGAAGCCCACTCCGCGATCACATCGAAAGCGGTGGTGACCGCATCACGATCCCCGGTTGTGGCGCTCAGGATGTAGACGGTTTCGTCGTAGCTGGTGAAGGCGTTGAGATCGGGGCCAAATCGGATCCCCAGCCGTTGGAGAGCCCGATCGAGCTCGTTGCCGGGGAACGATGTAGTGCCGTTGAACATCATGTGCTCGAGGAAGTGGGCACCGCCGCTGTCGGGTACGAGCTGCTGTGCCGACCCGGCGTTGACGACCAATCGGAGATCGAGAGCGCCTCCGGGAGCATCGTTGTCGCGTAGGTAGTACGTGAGTCCGTTGTCGAGGGTGCCCAGCCTCAGGTCGGTGTCGAGCCCGAGAGGTGTGGGGTCGGGATCAGGAGCTACCGGGGCTCGAGGGCCGGTGTCGACGCTGCCGCCCGTATCGCCATCGGGCTCGCCCCCGGAGCCGCCAGAGTCGCCGTCGCCTACGATGTTGGCGAGGTCGGTGGGGTAGTGGTCGGCCAGTTCCTGCGGAGTTCTCTGAGAACACGCAGCCGTCGCCATGGCGAAGGCGAGCGCGAGGGCCATCCACCGCCGCATTTTCATGCACGCGACCCTAGCTACCCACAGTGGGGATGAGGGTGGCGGGCCTACGATCAGACCGGGGGCTCGTCGCTCCAGGCCTCGAGGGGTGCGTAGCGTGGCTTGATCACCTGTTCGATGATCTGGAGTCGCTCACGAAACGGAAGGAAGCTCGACTTCATCGCGTTGACGGTTAGCCAGCGCAGACGGTCCCAGCCGTAGCCGAATGCATCGACGAGGGCCATCATCTCCGAGCTCATCGAGACGCCCGACATGAGCCGATTGTCGGTGTTGATGGTGACCCGGAAACGGAGTTGGACGAGTTCATCGATCGGGTGGTCCTCGATGCGATCGACCACGCCGGTGTTGACGTTGCTCGTAGGGCAGACCTCGAGTGGAGTACGGGTATCGCGCAGGTACTGGGCCAAGCGGCCGAGGGTGCGCTCGCCGTTGGGCCCGGTCTCGATGTCTTCGATGATGCGGATGCCGTGACCGAGACGTTCGGCACCACAGAACTGGACCGCCTTCCAGATCGAACGGGGCCCGTAGGCCTCGCCGGCATGGATGGTGATGTGGAAGTTGTGTCGTTGGCAGAACTGGAAGGCCAAGAGGTGGTCGTCGGGAGGGAAACCATCCTCGGGGCCAGCGATGTCGAACCCCACCACACCCCGGTCGCGCCAGTGCACCGCCGCCTGGGCGATCTCCAGCCCACGATCGAGGTGGCGCATGGCCGAACAGATCACCCGGACGGTGAGATCCGTTCCCCGAGCGCCGTCGTCGAGCCCGGCTACCACTGCCTCGATGACGTCGTCGAGCGAAAGGTCTCGCTCAGTGTGGAGCTCGGGGGCGAACCGGATTTCGGCGTAGACCACACCGTCAGCGGCAAGATCTTCGGCACATTCTCGCGAGACGCGATGGATCGACTCACGGGTCTGCATTACTCCGACGGTGTGAGCGAACGTTTCGAGGTAGAGGGTGAGATCCTTGCGATCGGCCCCTCTGAGCATCCATCTCGACAGCTCCTCGGCATCGGTGGTGGGGAGACCTGAATAGCCGATCTCATCGGCCAGTTCGATGATTGTGGAGGGGCGAAGACCACCGTCGAGATGGTCGTGGAGCACCACTTTCGGCGCTCGGCGGATGCGCTCGAACGTTGGGGGCCCGGCGTCGGGACCGGTGATGTGGGTTTCCATAAGGCAGGGTATCGCGAGGGTCCGACCCAACCGGTAGCGTCCGGAGATGCGCGTGCGTCAGGTTTCGCTCTCGGCGGTCCTGATTGCCGTCATGGTGGCCTCTACATTCCAGATCTTCGCTCTCGGGGTTCTGGCTTCTTCGATCATCGACGACCTGGGCATCAGCCGTACGTCGGTGGGCATCATCGGTGCGGTCAATACAGGAGTCGGCGCGATCACCGCCCCCTTTTCGGGCCGGTTGACCGATCGGATCGGGCCCCGCAGGGCCGTCCTCAGCGTGATGGCCTTCGGTTCGGTGGGCATGCTTGTGATGGCCGCGTCCAACAGTGTGTGGATGCTGGTGGTTTCTGCGGTGATCTCCGGTGTCCCGCAGGGGTGGGGCAACCCCGCCACCAACGCCCTCATCGCCGACACCATGGCGCCCGGGCAGCGAGGCACGATCACGGGCATCAAGCAGAGTGGAGTCACGCTTGCGATAGTCCTCGCCGGAGCAGGTCTGCCATGGTTGGAGAGTGCCTACGAATGGCAGGGGTCGGTCCTCTTCTTCGCGATCTTGTTCTTCTCGTTGATGGCGCTCAGCGCCGTCCTGCTTCGTGGACACAGCTCCCAGCCCGCGACAGCGGTGGTGGATGTCGAAGTGTCGGACGGCTTGCCGCCGATCATCTGGCGTCTCGGCTTCTTCGCCCTGCTGATGGGCACGTCAGGTGGTGCGATCGGTCGTTTTCTCGCCCTTTTCTCCGAGGAAGCACTCGGACTCAGCCTGGGGGAGGCGGGGGCGGTGGTGGCCCTCTCCGGTGCCGTCGGCATGGTTGCCCGAATCGTCGCGGCCCGTGCTGCGGAGCGATGGACCACTCCCGAACGGCTCCTCCTTCGGCTCTCGATGCTCGGTGCGGTCACGTGTGCTCTGCTCGCTTCGGCCACCACGGTCGGGCCCTGGCTGATCTGGCCCATCGCCGTGCTCTATGCGATCGGTCACACCGCATGGAACGCGGTGATCAACCTGGCCGTGATCATGAAGGTGCCACTGTCTCAGGCGGGGAGGGGGTCGGGGATCATCATGGCGGGGTTCCTCACCGGACTCACCGTCTCAAGCCCTACCACGGGCTGGATCGTCGACACCTTCGACACCTGGGGTCCGGTGTGGATCGGCGCCGGAGTACTCGCTCTTTCGGCCTCCGCGGCGATCTTTCGGCCATCGATGGCTGATCCGGTGGCCGCGTCGTAGCTATTGCCGTTACGAAAAGGCGCTAGCGAGCGAAACCGCGTAGCGGCTGATCGTCTCCGCGCTGGAGCCAGTTGTCGGGGAGATACTCGGCCTCGCCCTCGATCACGTGCAGGGTGTAGGCGTGGCGACTCATCTCGCTCGTGTTGGGGCCGCTCCAGTGGGGGAGCGTGCCGTGGAGCAACACCAGGGTGCCCGCTTCGGCTTCGAGGGGAACAAGATCATCGACCGGATACGGGGTGTCGTCGAAGATGTCGTTGGTGGTGCCGGTGCTGTCGGGCTCGAGCCTGAACCGCGACTTGGCCGCGATGCGATGCCCGCCGGGTATCGCCCACAGACAGCCGTTGTCGACCGTGGCATCTTCGATGGCCACCCAGAATCCCACCACCGACTGGGGCTCGGTCCACAAGAAGGTGTGGTCGCAGTGGCAGATCACCTCGCCGCCGATGCCCGGTTGTTTGAAGATGTACATCGACTGGAGCAACTTGGGGTCGATGAAGCCGACATCGGCTGCCACCTCGGCCAATTTGCTTGTGCGGGAGAACGAGTCGAACACGGGATCGAGATCGTGCATGGCATGGCCGAGCTTGTTGACCGCGAGGGGAAGGGGCCGGGTCAGTTCGCCATCTGAGAAGGCGCCGTCCTCGAAGAACCAGCGGATGGTGTCGCCCGAAGCGAGAAACCAGTCGTCTTGAGCGTGGGCCTGGTCGGTGGTGGAAAACACCGTGGCCGAGCCGTCGGCGTGGGGGTCGACTGTCGTGAGTAGTTCGTGGACGTGGGCCTTGAGCTTGTCGCATTGCTCGGCCGGCACGAATTCGGGCAGCACCAAGAAGCCGTCGCGATGCCAGTCCGACAGATGTGATTCTGTCAGCAGTGACACCGTTAGGTTTCGCCCTTCCGGTAGATCTGTCCATCGGCTGCGGGCATTCGCAGGTGTTGACTCAGGAAAACCAAGGTGATCAGCACCATCGCGTAGGGCATGGTATTGGGCAGCCATTTGGGCGCGGTGCTACTCACTATGTACCAGATGAGCGTGGCACCTCCGAGTCCACCGGCGAGCAGAGCATCGGTACGGTTTCCCCGCCGTACGGCCCAGATGATGATGACGCCGAGAGCGATCGCGATCACCAGCAGCAAATTGTGGGTGGCATCGCCGTCGAGATCGCGCAGCGCAAGGCCGAACGGGTAGCCGAATACAAGCGAACCGATGAGGACCCCACCGGGTCTCCAGTTGCCGAAGATGAGGGCAGCAAGACCGATGAACCCTCGGCTGGTGGTCTGGCCTTCTCGGTAGAAACCGGTGAGCTCGAGAACGATGAAGGCGCCGGCCAACCCGGCGAACGCGCCACTGATCACGACCGCAAGGTACTTGTGGAGGTAGATGTTGACCCCGAGTGACTCTCCGGCCGACGGCCGTTCACCACAGATCCTGACCCGTAGGCCAAACCGGGTACGCCACAAGATGAAGCCGGAGATGGGCACGAGCAGGTAGACGATCACGGTGAACACGGTGATCTGTACGAACATCCCCCGGACGAGGGAGGAAACGTCGGAGATGAAGAACCAGTCCTTGTCGTCGAACCAGCCCAAGGTATCGGGCGAGTTCCACCCGAAGAACGAGTCGCCCCCGGAGATGAACGGCACGTTGAACTTCTCGAAGGCTCCAGCACCGGGTGATTGGGAGACCGAGCCTCCGTCATAGTCGTCGAAGATCTGGTCCGACAGATATCTGGTCGCGCCTGGTGCCAAAATGTTGATCGCCACTCCGGAGATGATGTGATCAACGCCGAAGCTCACCGTGGCGATCGCATGGAGCAGGCCCCCGAGCGCCCCGAAGCCGGCCCCGAAGGCCAGACCCCACCAGGGCCCGTAATTGATGGCGCCCCAAGCCGATCCCCACGTGCCGAGCACCATCATTCCCTCGAGGCCGATGTTGACAACGCCGGCGCGTTCGGCGAACAGACCTCCGAGGCCGGCCAGCAGGATGGGCGCTGCCCACCGGATCATCGCCCCCGATGCGCTCGAACTGGTGAGCAGGCTCGGGTCGCCCTTTCCGAAATGGGAGACAGTAGTGAGGGCGAACATTCCTCCTGCCGCGAAGAGCATCCAACGTATGGGTGTCGAAAGGTTCTGCAGGCGGGAGTAGGTGCTGGCGCCTGTCGCCGGCATGGTCTTGGTTGCGGTCATGATGCACTCTCCGCAAGCAGGGCGGCGGCTGTTCGTGCTTCGTCCTTCTGTCTGAGTCGGTTGACCACCTCGTAGGCAACCACTGCGGCCAACAGGATGGTTGCCTGCATGATTACGACGATCTCTCTCGACGCCGTGCCGCCGACCTGCAGTGCACCAGCTGAGGCGTTGAGGAAGCCGAACAAGATGGCGGCGAGGGCTATTCCGACCGGCTTATTTCGTCCGAGCAGGGCGACCGCTATGCCCTGGAAGCCGAGGCCCTTTATGAACGATTGGTCGAACCGGTAGCTGTCGCTGAGAACCTCGGACATCCCGACCAGGCCGGCGATGCCTCCCGACAACACCATTGCCGTGAGGACCATCTTCTTGGGTGCGATGCCGGCCGCACGGGCTGCGAACGGGTTGTAGCCACTGGCCCGGAATTCGAAACCGACCGTCGTGCGGTTGATGAACAGGTGGTAGAGCACTCCGACCACAATGGCGATCAGGAGCACGCCTGTGAGATGGCGGCCCTTGCCGATGTCTCGGGTGAATATTTCGAGCCATGAGTTGAGGTTGGGCATGCGGCCTGACTCGGGTATCGGAGTGGTTCCGGAGTTGACCTGCCCGGTGTCGTCCTGCCAGACAACGATCAGCCAGGCGATGATTCCGCCCACGGCGATGAAGTTGAGCATGATCGTCGAGATCACCTCGTTGACGCGGCGGGTGACCTTCAGCACCCCAGCCAACCCGCCCCAGGCGGCTCCGACCGACATGGCGACGACGAGGACGAAGGCAACATGGATCACCGGCGGGAGGTCGACGGCTCCGCCCGCCACCGCGGCGAAGAAAGCGGCGAGAAGGTACTGGCCTTCGACACCTATGTTGAACAGGTTCATCCTGAAACCGATGGCCGCTGCGACCCCCGATATGTAGAGCGGAGTGGCCCGGTTGAGGATGTCGATCGACGTTTCGAGTTTCTTGGCGTTGTCGAACATGTCTGAATAGGCATCGATCGGATTGCTGCCCGAGATGATCAGCACGATCGACGAGATGGTCAGAGCAACCGCGGCGGCCAGTGCCGGCGCGGCCACCGCCAGCCCCGCCTTCCTCAAGGACGCTGCGTTCATGACGCCTCTTCCTGCACGGCGACTCCGGTCATGTAGGCACCGAGATCACGCGGTGTGATTTCGGCGGGATCGAGAGTGGCGACGATCCGTCCTCTCAGCATGACCAGGACGGTGTCTGAGAGCCCGATCAGTTCGTCGAGGTCGGCGGAGATGAGCAATGTGGCCAGACCGGCGGCGCGGGCATCGCGGATGTTCTGCCAGACGGCCGCCTGGGCACCCACGTCGATTCCGCGGGTCGGGTGGGCGGCGATGAGAAGTTTGGGGTCGCTGTCCATCTCTTTGCCGATGATCAGCTTTTGTTGATTACCGCCCGACAAGGCGTGTGCCGACACCTCGATGTTGGGCGTTCGGACATCGAAGTCGGCACGGACCTGTTCGGTTCGTTCCCGGGCTCCAACGCGGTCGAACCAGATGTTCTTGGCGAATGGGGGTCGCTTGTGGTGGCCGAGTGCGGTGTTCTCCCAGAGAGGAGCGTCGAGGAGCAATCCCTCCTGGTGTCGGTCTTGTGGCACGTAGGCCAGCCCGTCGTCGCGTCGCTGACCGACACTGGCTTGGGTGATGTCGTTGCCGAACAGCGAGAGTGCGCCCGAGGCGGGCGACTCGGTGCCGATGATTGCGTTGATCAGTTCAGTCTGGCCATTGCCTTCGACGCCAGCGAGTCCGACGATTTCACCCCGTCGAACCCGGAGCGACACATCCTCGACTACGGCGCGGTCGTCGAGGTCGAAAACCGTGATTCCCTCGACGACCAGAGCGACTTCGTCGGTCACGGTGGAATCAGTGGTCTGGGGGGTCGGAAGTTCGGAACCGACCATGAGTTCAGCCAATTCGTGCGCGGTGACATCGCCGGGCTTGACGGTGGCGACGGTGTGGCCCTGGCGGATGACCGTGATCGTGTCGGCTATCGCGAGAACCTCGTCGAGCTTGTGATCTATGAAGATGATGGAAGCTCCCGCTGCCTTCAACTCGCGCATGTTGTCGAACAGTGCCTCGACTTCCTGGGGGACGAGAACAGCGGTGGGCTCATCGAGGATCAACACCTCCGCGCCACGGTAGAGGACCTTGATTATCTCGACCCGCTGACGTTCGCCCACGCCGAGTGTCTCGACCAGGTCGTCGGGATGCACGCTGAGCCCGAAAGACTCCGACACTTCGGTGAGGTGAGTTCGGGCAGCGTCGAAATCGATGATTCCGCGCTTCATCGGCTCGGACCCGAGTATCACATTTTCCAGCACGGTGAGATTGTCGGCGAGCATGAAGTGCTGGTGAACCATGCCGATTCCGAGTTCGATTGCATCGGCGGGCGAGCTGAGCTTGACCTCGATGTCGTCGACCATGATTCGGCCTTCGTCGGGGTGCTGCATCCCGTAGAGGATTTTCATGAGCGTCGACTTGCCGGCACCGTTTTCGCCGCAGACGGCGTGGATCTCGCCTTTTTCGACCGCCAAGTTGACATCGTCGTTGGCGATCACACCGGGGAAACGTTTGGTGATTCCGACTAGCTCAATCGCGTTTGCCATACGGCGCTGCTCCATGAAAACGACAACGGAGCCGGACGTTAGCCCGACTCCGTGTCGTCGTCATGATCCTGACTCAACAAAATAGTTTGAAGAGCTGATCGTGAACTGCTTGCTGGTCAGATGATCAGGCTGGAACCGTGGGGACATCGATGGTGCCGTCCAGGATCTGAGCCTTGAAGTCCTCGATGGCTGCGATCGTTTCGGCGCTCATGAAGTCACCCGATGTGGCGTAGCCCACTCCGTCGACCGCGAGGTCGTAGGTGGTGGCACCGGCCGTGAAGGTGCCGTCGATCGCGGCCTGGGTGGCCTGGTAGACGGCAACGTCGACACGCTTGAGCATCGACGTGAGGATCACGTCCTGGACCTCGGGATCGGCGGTCAAGAACTGATCGGAGTCGACACCGATCGCCCAAACCGTGTCGCCGGTGGCGTCGCGGACTTCCTTGGCGGCCTGGAAGAGGCCACCACCGGATGAACCGGCAGCATGGTAGACCACGTCGGCGCCGCCCTCGAACATCGCCGCGGCGATCTCCTTGCCGCGGTCGGGGGCGAAGAACCCGTCGAAGTCGGGGAACTCGGTGATGTACTGCTGCTGAACCACGATGGTGGGATCAACCGCAGCAACGCCGGCCTCGAAGCCTGCTTGGAACTTCTCGATCAGACCGAAGCCGGAGACGCCACCGATGAAGCCGACATTGCCGGTCGAGGTGGTGAGTGCGGCGGCTACGCCGACCAGGAACGAACCCTGCTCTTCGGCGAATATCAGACCTGCGATGTTCTCACCGCGGGGAGATGGGGGATCAGTGTCGAAGTTGAGCATCCCATCGTCGACCACCGCGAACAGCACGTCGGGGTTGTCGGCCGCAACGGCGCCCACATCATCGGCGAATAGGAACCCGACGGCGACAACGATGTCGCTCTGCTCGGCCTGAAGCTGCAGGAGCTCGGCTCGATCGGATCCATCCTGGTTGGGCACCACCTCGGTGAAGCTCACATTGAAGTCATCGACGGCCTTGTCGACGCCGGCTGCCGCCGAGTCGTTGAACGACTGATCGCCACGGCCGGCGATGTCGAATGTGAGGCCGATGTTGAAGTCGCCGCCGGCAAGCGCGTCGTCGCCGTCTCCGGCGTCGTCGCCGTCTCCGGCATCGTCGCCCGAGCTTGCATCACTGTCGTCATCGTCGCCGCATGCCGCGGCAACGAGTGAAAATGACAGCAAGATTGCGAACAGGAACAGAAGTCGCTTACGCATGAACCCTCCAATACCACCCACGTTGGGGTGGAGTCGTCGTCCAGGTCGACAGCCGACCTCGGAACGGTGATGAAACCGTAGCCCGCGCGGAGACCGGATGCGTATGGGGACCGATATGAGCGTGTGGCATCGGTCACGCGTCGTTTCGACGCAAGGGGCCGCTGTCAGTAGAAGACGCAGCGACTTCGGTGTCGGGGGGCCGATTTGTAGAGCGCTTGTGCGCCGGTATTCCACAAGATGTTGTCGAGGGCGGCGGGGTTGATACGGTGCCCCTGAGCACGTACAGCGGTAGTGAGCAGCTCCACCGCGTGCACCCCACAGGCCCGGATCTCCACCTCCGGCTCGCTGCCGATCTCGATGTCGTCGACCCTCTCGATGCGGGCCAGGAGTTCGTCGGAAAACTGCAGGATCCCATTCAGCCTCAACACGTGGGGCACGAGGTTGTCGGCAAACATCGTGAGCCGGCGGAGATCATCGAACCGGCCGGGCCCGCGATGATCGAACGCCACCGCAAGGTCCTGGACCGTGATCTGAGCGCGCTTGTAGAGCAGGACCTCGCCGGCCGGATGCTGGTGAACGTCGTGGTAGAAGGGCATCTCGTCGAGGAGTTCGACCAGGGTTGCAGCGGACCCATCGGCCGCTTCGATCACCGAGAGGAACTTGCCGTCGCCCTCGCGAGCGACAAATGCCGACAGGTCGTGGAGCGCCGTGGTGAAGAGTTCCATCAGTTGGTGGGCGGGCCCGCCATCGAGCAACTGGTCGAAGGTGGCCGCGCAGTCGTCGATGGTGAGTTCGCCGAGGCGCGCCGCGGTGATGGCCCCGGTGTCGGCCACCAGATCGCGCAGGCTCGCGGCCACGGTGTGGTAGCCGGACATGCCGGGCCGCTTCTGCAGGTAGGGGAAGTAGCCGCTACCGAAGTTGATGGCATCGAGGGTCATCACGAAGGCGGCGGACGACTCCTCGTTGCCGAGGCGTTTCTGGCCGGGATCGTTGGGACCCCGATCGAGATCGAGCGCGGCAGCGAAGGGTTCGATTTGTGACTGATCGATGGTCACGTGAGTGCTCTGAGCTGCGACGGCCGCGCACGACGACCGAATCCTGTCGAAGATGTCGCCGTTTGCAGCGTCGGTCATGAGCCTGAACGGTAGGACCGGGCCCGCTCCACGCGAGCGACCCTCAGCTCAAATCTGTCGTACCACTCTTGGCGACCCCGTGCCTGGGTCTCCAGATGTTCGGGGTGGCTGCGCCAGGCCGCCACTGCATCGTCGTCGAGCCAGTACGACACGGTGATGCCAGCGCCGTCGGGTGAGCGTGCACTGTCGACTCCGAGGAATCCCGGCATCTCGGCCGCCAAGTCCTCCATCCGCGTTGCCGTGGCGGCATACCCGGCATCGTCGTGGGCGGTTCTCAGGCTGGTGAAGATCACCGCCACGTAGGGGGGATCGGGCGTGGCTGCAATGGCGATCACAGGTTTCTCGCTCTCCGCCAGGCGGCATGACGGGCGAGTAGGTCGAGCGAGCGGACCGCTCGGCCGGCCGAGGAGTGGCAGACGCGACCGTTGGCGCGCATCGTGGCCGGTCCCGGATTGTCGGGGTGGGCGGTGGCGAGCTCGGTGGCCACCACTATCGGAGTGCCGGTTCGGCCGGATATCTCACCGGCGGCCTCGGCGTAGCGGGAGTCCTGGCGTTCGTGGAAGGCGACAATACGTTCGAGGCCGTGCTCGGGGTAGAACTCTCCGGCCCGCATCATCGCCGCGGTGCCCGACTGGATGCCGAGGCCGAGAAATACAACGGCATCGACCGCGGGATGGGTTGCGGCCAGCTCGAGGATCGCCGGAACTGTGTCTCGTGTTTCGCCACCGGCCATGTCGATCGGATTGTTCTTGCTCCATCGAGGGGGGAGGAGTTCGTCGACCGCCGCCTCGAGATCCTCGGGAAGCGGCACGGCGCGAAGAGTGGTGCCGGCCATGGCATCGACCGCGGCGACGCCCCAGCCACCTGCTGTGGTCACCACCACGACCCGGTTGCCGTTGGGCAGGGGCTGGGTGGCCAGGGTGGCCGCGGCCTCGAAGGCCTCTTCCACATCACGGGCCCTGATGAGCCCGGCTTGGCGACACATCCCGTCGAATACCGAGTCGTCGCTGGCGAGCGCGCCGGTGTGGCTGGCGGCCGCTCGGGCCCCTGCCGCGGAGGCGCCACCCTTCACCACCACGATGGGCTTGCGTTTGGCGAGCGGCCGCAGGCGTTCGAACATGGCGCGCCCGTCGTCGACCGACTCGATGTAGACGAGGCTCACCGCGGTCTCAGGGTCGTCGGTGAACCACTCGAGATAGTCGGCGATCCCGAGCACTGCCGCGTTGCCGGCCGCGACGGCACGAGAAATACCGACGCCGGTGTGGTGGGCGAGGTTGAGAAACGCCGATACGAAGTTGCCCGACTGGCTGGCTACCGCGATGTTGCCCGCTGGTGCGTAGGGGGCCACGATCTGGGCGCACATCCTCGAAGGAGTGGACACGACACCTTGCCCGTTGGGGCCGGCGAGAGCGATGCCGAGTTCGTCGGCCAGTGCCACCAGGCGGCGCTCTGCCTCGACACCTTCGGGCCCGGCCTCCCGATATCCCGCCGCGGCGAAGAACGCCGCGGTGACGCCCTTGGCGGCTGCCGAGCGAAGGAGATCCTCATTGACCGCCTGAGGGGTGCAGATGAAGACCATGTCGGCGGCGCCCTCGGGGACATCGTCGATCGATCCCAGCACGGCTCGGCCGAGCACCTCGCCCGGCTCGCGGCCCACCGCGAAGAGCGCTCCCTGGTAGCCGGCGACGATGAGATTGTGGAGAGTCACGAAGCCGAACTTGCCGGGGTGGTTCGAAACGCCGGTGATGATGATGCCCTTCGGGTCGAAGAGCTTCGAGAGGTCGGGGGTCATGGCGACGCCTCCTCCTCGTCGACTTCGAGCAGGGCGTCGACGGCTACGGGCCGTCCGTCGACGAGGATCAGGGGGTTGAGGTCAGCGGAGCAGACTCCGGGCACTTCGGTGGCGACCCTGGAGAGAGCGAGGAGTGTGTCGGTGAGCGCTCCACGGTCCACCGCCGGCTCACCGCGGAACTCCTCGAGCAGGCCCTGGGTGGTGAGATCGTCGACCATCTCCACCGCGTCGGCCTCGCTGATGGGCACGAGTCGGAAGGAAACGTCGCGGATCGCTTCTGCGAGGATCCCCCCCACTCCGACCATGATGGTCATACCGAACTGGGGGTCGTCATTGAGCCCGGCTATGAGTTCCCGATTCCCGGCCACCATGGTGGACACGAGCACCCCTACCTCGCCGTCCTCGGGCCGAGCTGCAGCCAACAGTTCTTCGGTGGCGACCCGCAATGCGGCTTCGTCGCCGACTCGAAGGCGCACGAGGCCTCGCTCGGTCTTGTGGGCGATCGCTCGCCCGCACAGCTTGGCCACCACCGGGTAGACCAGCTCGGGTTCTTCTGAGATCGCGGCGATCACCTCATCGATCGACCCACCGGTGACGAACGGTGAGACCGGTACCCCGTGGCTCGACATGATCCGTCGGGATTCGGCTTCGGAAAGGGTGATGCTCACAGCCGCGGGTCTACCACCCCGAGGGCCGGGCGTCAGAGTCGACAGGAGTCGGTTGCGCCTGGAAGTCGGTGACGATTGCGGGCGATCAGCCAATACCCCGGACGGGCAAGCCAGCTGAGCGGGGGTGTTGTCACGAGGCGTCCCATGGCCCCCCAGACTCCCCCCGAAGCAATGAGGGCACGGCCGATGGCCACATGGCCGCGATGCTTGGCGTCCTGGTCGTCGATCCACCACGCCGCAGTGGTGACGTCGTGCTCGGTGAGTCCGAGTTGATCAAGGTCGAGAGACTGCCACGGCTCGACCTCGACGTTGTCGGGGAGACGACGTTGGATCCAGTGAGCCGAAGCGGTGCAGAAGCCGCAGTCGCCGTCGAAAACGAGGAGCATGGGTCCAGTGTGCCGCCTTCGGTGCTGCGGGCGTCGCCCTGTTCGCCCCGGGACGCGAAACACCGCCGGCGGGAGCCGACGGTGCGGGATTCGATTGTCGCAGAGCTGGTTCAGCTGTTGCGGCCCAGGTTGGGCTTGCGGCCGTGGTTGGCCTTGCTGCGGCGAGCTTTCGCCCTCTGCTTCTGGGTGCGCTTCGACATGGTTACCAAGGTTACCGGCTGACCTGGGATTCGCGTCATGCGCACAAGCTGTGCAACTTGCTCGGCCTTCTCCGGGGACCGACGCTCGGCTACCAGTGCGAGCGCTACTCCCACTCCCTGCAGTCGGGCACGGGGGCGCTACGCAACGGAGAATCGATCGACATGGTTGTCGGTGCTCTCCTCCACGACGCCCTCCCCCTCGAAGAATTCCGTCCCCTGGTGGACGAGGTGTTCGGTCGGCCGTCGCGGGTTCCCGGGGTCGCCCCCACCCTCGCCTGATCGAGCGATGGTTCAGATGAGGGTGCTCTCTCGGGCGGTCCAGGCCAGCAGGTCGTCGGCCGACCAGGTGTTCACGATGTCTTCGATCGGTACACCGCAGCGAACCGCCTTGTCGGCACCGTAGGGCTGCCACTCCATCTGCCCGGTTGCGTGGGCATCGGTGTTGATCGCCACCTTGCACTCCCACTCGAGGGCGAGTTGGAGCAGCTCCTCGGGCGGGTCTTGGCGCTCGGGCCGGCAGTTGATCTCCACGGCGGTGTCGAACTGGGCACACGCCGCGAAAACGATCTCGGCGTCGAAATCGCTCGGAGAGCGACCCCTGCCCGAGAGCTTGCGATTGGTGCAATGGCCGAGGATGTCGGTATGAGGGCTGGCCACGGCCATGACCAGGCGGCGGGTCATCTGGTCACGCGGCAGGCTCAGCTTCGAATGGGCGCTAGCGACGACCACATCGAGGCGGGCGAGCATCTCGTCGGCCAGGTCGAGCGTGCCGTCCTCGAAGATGTCGACCTCCATCCCCGTGAGGAGGCGGAACGGGGCGAACTCCTCGTTGAGCTGCTCTATCTCGTCGAGCTGATCGAGGAGGCGTTGGGCGTCGAGGCCGTGGGCGATAGTGAGGCGGGCGGAATGATCGGTGCACACCATCCAGTGGTGGCCGAGGTCGATTGCGGTGCGAGCCATGTCGCGTAGCGGGGCACCCCCATCGGACCACGTGGTGTGCACGTGGCAATCGCCTTTCAGCACGGCCAGCACCTCTTCACCCTCGCCGATGGCGACCGTGCTGCGCTGGTCGAGTCGGGCGAGGTAGCCATCGGCCTTGCCCTCGACCGCATCGCTGATCACCTCGGCAGTGGACTTGCCGATCCCGTCGAGCTGGGTGAGGGTGCCGGCAGAGACCCGGGCTGCGATCTCGTCGGCTCCGACCTCGGTGGCCACGTCGATAGCCCGTTGGAATGCCCTGAGCTTCTGGGTGGGCGCGAGCTCACGGTCGAGGTAGTGGATCGCTCGTCGGAGAGCTGGCACCGGTTGCATCGGGCAACGGTACTACCCCTCTGCTTCACCCGGCCCGGGTTGTGTGCTCAGCTGAACAGGTCGGCGCCATCGATGATGACGAGGATCACCAGCAACACAATGATGCCGGCGTTGACCGCGGTCATGGGCCACTTCCACTTGTGGTCGGCGCGGTGGAAGCGCCGGATCGAAACCAGGTTGGCGACGATTGCGGCCAGACCGATCGGTAGGCCGATCCACGGGCCCACTCCGGTGCCGAAGCCGATGATCGGGAACACGAAAGGGATCAGCACGTAGGTGAGGGTGCAGCGCACTGCGGATACGAAGATCGACTTCGAGAAGGCCCGTTCGGCGGCGACGGTCTCATCCGTGGCAGCAGAGCCTGGAGCGGCGGTACCGGAGGGGGCGGTGAGGTCGGTCACGAGGCTCAACCGTATCGTCACACCTCTAGGTAGCCTGCGCCGCCATGGAACGATTCGGTTTCGTCGGGCTCCCCAACGCCGGCAAGAGTTCTCTCTACAACGCTTTGGCCGGTGGAGGTGCCCACGCCGCGCCCTACGCGTTCGCCACCACCGACCCGAATATCGGAGTCGCCAAGGTGCCCGACCATCGCCTGGATGAGCTCGCCGAGATGAGCCAGAGCAAGAAGGTGGTTCACGCCGCGGTGCAGTTCACCGACATCGGTGGGCTCGTTGAGGGCGCAAGCCATGGTGAAGGGTTGGGCAATGCTTTTCTCGCCCACATCCGCGAAGTCGACGCGATCGTGTTCGTGCTCAGGGCATTCCCCGACGACGACGTCCCCGGTCCTTCCGATCCTCTCGAACACCTCCGGGTGGTGGAGATCGAGTTGGCGTTGGCCGATCTTGCCACCGGCGAAAAGGCGCTCGACAAGACGAGCCGGATGCTCAAGGGCGACAGCTCTCTCAAGCCCACCGTCGCGCTTCTCGAGGAGGTGGTGGGTCAACTGTCCGACGGGGTACCCCTTTACCGTGCCGGCCTGAAGCCCGCCGAAAGGGCCGAGCTCAGGGAGTTCTTCCTGCTCACCAACAAGCCCGTGATGGCGGTGCTCAACATCGGCGAGGACCAGATCGGGCACGAAGACGAGATCGCAGCTCCTGTCCGTGCCGAACTCGAAGGCGCCGAGGTGGTTCCGCTCTCGGTGCAGCTGGAGGCGGAGGCCGCCCTGCTCGATGCCGATGAACGCAGCGAGATGCTCGAAGCGCTCGGGCTCGGCGACGGTGCCGTGCCCCGCTTCTTGAAGAGCGCCTACCACATGCTGGGTCTGCGCACCTTCCTCACCACCGGCGAGAAGGAGAGTCGGGCGTGGACATTCAGGGCGGGGTTCTCCGCCCCCGAGTGTGCAGGTGTGATCCACACCGATTTCCAGCGTGGGTTCATCCGCGCCGAGACAATCCAGTGGGATGAGCTTCTCGAAGCGGGATCGTGGGCTGCGGCGCGAGACATCGGTAAGGTCCGCTCCGAGGGCAAGGACTACATCGCTGAGGATGGCGATGTGATGGAGTTCCGCTTCAACGTCTAAGCCCCGCTGGGGAGAGTGGTGACGTAGCAGGGGTGCCCCGAGACCGGTTTGGAGCATCTCTGGGGGAGCGTCGACCGGCGCTGATGTAACTCTGGTCCCGCTTGCTGGTCTGAAGTGGTGTGACAGATTTTGTTCCCGCCGAGAGGCCGTGTACCCCGCTCCCTGCCTACCGGCAGGTAGGCTGCTGAGATCATGGTGAATCCGGCCGACACAGCCCTGCTCGAAGCCCTCGAATCCACAGCCGAGAAGCTGCTCGAGCGTCATCTCGCCACCGCCGTGGAGTGGTTCCCCCACAGCTTTGTCCCGTGGGGAGCGGCCCACGATTTCGAGGACGACTACGAATGGTCGCCGGAAGAAGCCAAGGTCCCCGCGGCCGTGCGCAGCGCCCTCTTCGTCAACACCCTCACCGAGGACAACCTGCCCTACTACTTCCGCGACATCGAGCGCATGTTCGGCCGCGATGGAGTGTGGGGTGAATGGGTCCGCCGTTGGACGGCGGAAGAAGGCCGTCATGGCCTCGTCCTCAACTCTTATCTCCTCGCCACCCGCTCGATCGATCCCGTCGAACTCGAACGAGGCCGCATGGCTCAGGTGCAGGGCGGCCAGGTTCCTGAGCCCCCCACCGTCGCCGAGGGGCTCGCCTACGTATCGCTGCAGGAACTCGCCACTCGCATCTCTCATTTCAACACCGGCAACCAGCTCACCGACCCCGTCGGGCGAACGATGATGCGGCGCATCGCGGCCGACGAAAACCTGCACTATCTCTTCTACCGCGATGCCATGACCGCGGTGATCGAGGCCGACCCGTCCGCCGCTGTCATCGCGATCGAGAAGCAGGTGAGCGAGTTCTCCATGCCCGGACTCGGCATCCCGGGGTTCGCCGATCACGCCAAGGCGATCGCCGATGCCGGTATCTACGACTTCCAGATCCACCACGACAAGATCCTCCAGCCGGTGATCCTGCGCGATTGGGCGATCGAATCGGTCGAGGGACTCAACGCCGAGGCCGAGCAAGCCCGCACCCGTCTGGTGAAGCAGATCGCACGGATCGGCAAGGTCGGTCGTCGTTTCGCGTCGCGGCGGGCCGAGCGGATCGACGCGCTCGCCGACCGCGAGTCCGTCAACGCCTGAGGCCGGCGATGATCCGAGACGCCACTGGGGGCGATCTCGACGCCATCAACGACATCTACAACTGGACCATCGTCGACAATCACGTGTCGTTCGACACCACAGCCTTCGATGGGCCCCAACGCCAACTCTGGTGGGAATCTCGTGAGCCGGAGCTCCCCTGCCTCGTGGCAGAGGAGGCTGGACGGGTCGTGGGAGTCAGCTACGCCGGCTGGTATCGACCCAAACCCGCCTACCGCTCGTCGGCGGAGACCACCATCGTTCTCGCCGAGTCGGCATGGGGGCGCGGTGTCGGCACTGTGCTCCTGTCCGCCCTCTGTGATCGCCTGAGCGAGACGGGCTTTCACCGGGCGATCGCAATCATTGCCCTGCCCAACGAGGGATCGATAGCACTCCACCACAAGCTCGGATACCGGAGCGTGGGTGTCCTCACTGAAGTGGGCACCAAGCTCGGTTCCCTGTGGGACACCGAGATCTTGGAGAAGCCGCTCGCGCGTGGAGCCGTCTGACGGTCTAGTTTTGGACAATGCCGTGGCTCGTGAACGACGGTCGAGTCGTTGCCTCCCTCGAGATCGCCGAGACCCGCCGTGACCGACGCGTGGGTCTACTCGGTCGCGAGGGGATCGACGGCGCGTTGCTGTTGAGACCGGCCCGGTCGGTGCACACGATCGGTATGCGGTTCCCGATCGATGTCGTGCACCTCGATCGGGACCTCGTCGTGCTGTCGGTGGTAACCATGAAACCGGGACGGATCGGCCGCTGGTGCAGGCACGCCCATTGCGTCGTCGAGGCCGAGGCCGGGTGTGTCCGGACCTGGGACATCGGTCGCGGGACCCAACTCGAGATTCGCTCATGACCGGCGCCCTCGTTCTGATAGCCACGCCGATCGGAAATCTCGGCGATCTCTCGCCCCGCGCGGTGGAGGAGCTGGCCGGCGCAGATCTGATCTGTTGTGAAGACACCCGCCGCACGGGTCTGCTCCTCAAGCACGCGGGAATCGACGGAGCTCGCCTCAAGCGGGTCGACGAGCACACCGAGCGATCGGCTCGCCGAGAGGTGCTGGAGTTGCTGGCGACGGGAGCACGGGTTGCTGTGGTGACCGATGCCGGCACGCCCGGTGTGTCCGACCCCGGAGGGGACCTGGTGGCCGGGGCGGTGGCGGAGGGTCATGAGGTCGTGGTGGTGCCGGGCCCGAGTGCGGTGATCGCGGCTCTCGTCGGCAGCGGGCTACCCACCCGGCGGTTCGTTTTCGAGGGCTTCCTGGCTCGCAAGGGTCGGGAGCGTGGCGAGCAGCTGGCCCAGATAGCGGGGGAGCACCGCACGGTGGTGCTCTACGAGTCGCCGAAACGCACCGAAGTCACCTTGCGCGCACTCGGTGAGGTGTGTGGCGGCGAGCGCAGAGCGGCGGTGGGCCGCGAGCTCACCAAGCTCCATGAGGAGTTCGTGCGGGGAACGCTGGATGAGCTGGCCGACTGGGCGGACCAGGGGATCAGGGGTGAGATCGTCATCGTTGTCGAGGGGGCGAGGATCTCCGAAGAGGCGTCAGACGACGAAATCGTGCAGGGCCTTCGTGGCGAACTCGAAGCAGGCTCGTCCACCCGCGATGCAGTGCTGACGATCACCGCTCGGCTCGGGGTGCGGCGTGGCCGTGTCTACGACCTGGCGCTCGGCATCCCCGGGAGTGTCACACCCCCTTCGTAATCTTCGAAGTATGGAACCCATCGTCGTGATCACCGCTCTGGTCGCCCTGGCCCTCGCCGTCGCCCTCGGCCTCGGCCTCGGCCTCGGCCTGCTCATGGCCCGCTCCCGTCGCGCCGGTGAGCACGCCACCGTCGCTCGTCTCGCCAAGGAGTTGGCCGCTCATCAGGATGCTCAGGTAGAGGGTGTGGTGGAGCGGGTCGTCGCGGTCGCGGGCGAGAGTTTCGACAGTCGGCTCCAGACCGGCACCGCCGAGCTCGAGCATCGGCGCCAGGCCATCGATCTCCATCTCGACGGCGCCCAGAAGCGCATCGACGAACAGCTGGGCGCCATCGTCGTCTCCCTGGCGGCGAAGGTCGACACCGTCGACAAGATCGTGGCCGAACGGGTGGGCGGGCTTTCGGAGTCGGTCGGCGAGCGGGTCGGAGGGATGTCGAAAAACTTGGGCCAGCAGGTCACCACCATGAACGCCGAGCTCGGCCAGCTCCGCACCCTGGTGGCGCAGCTCCAAAAGGAGAGGGCCCAGCAGCACGGCCAGTTCGTCGAGAGCCTGGAGGCGGCGACCCGCCAGCAGCAACTGCTGGCGGAGACCACCCAGTCGTTGCGTGAAGCTCTCGCCAGTCCCCAAGCTCGCGGCCAGTGGGGCGAACGCATGGCCGAGGATGTTCTGCGCTCCGCCGGCATGCGTGAAGGGATCAACTACCGCAAGCAGAAGTCGATCGAGGGTGGCACCAAGCCCGATTTCACCTTCTTGTTGCCCGACGACCGTTTCCTTCACATGGATGTCAAGTTCCCCATCACCAACTACCTGCGCTATCTGGAGGCTCCGTCCGATATCGAGGCCACCGCCCTGCGCGATCGGTTCCTGAAGGATGTGCGCGAGAGGGTCAAGGAGCTCGATGGCAGGGGTTACTCGGCCGCCGACTCCACGGTCGGGTATCTGCTCTTGTTCATCCCCAACGAGAGCGTCTACGGCTTCATCCACGAAAACGATGCGAGCCTGCTCGACGATGCCCTCGGTCAGAATGTGGTGCTTTGTTCACCCACCACCCTTTTCGCGGTGCTGGGGGTCATCCGTCAGGCCATGGATACCTTCATGGTCGAGCGGGCCACCGAGGAGATCCTCGATTGTCTCTCCGGTTTCGGGGAGCAGTGGCAGAAGTTCTCGGGCCAGATCGACAAGGTCGAACGCCATATCTCCACACTCACCAACAGCTTCGGTGAGCTGGCCGGGGCGCGGCGCCGCCAGCTCGAACGCCAACTCGACCGCATCGAAGACGTTCGCTCCCGCACCGGCGACGCCGACGACGGCCCGGTCATGGGTCAGCTGTCGGCACCCGTGCTTCGCGACGTCACCGACACGAGCGCGGCCGGCTGAGCCTTCCGATATCGGGCCTTGGGGTGGAGGTCCACCGGTTATCCTCGGCTCCAATGACCACTCCTGTACTTGTCGCTGTCGCCTGGCCCTACGCCTCTGGCTCCCGTCATCTGGGCCATCTTGCCGGTGCCTACCTCCCTGCCGATGTTTTCGCCCGCCACCAGCGGCTGAAGGGCAACGAGGTGCTCATGGTGAGCGGGTCCGACGTGCACGGCACCCCCATAACGGTGCGCGCCGACGCCGAAGGAGTCACACCCGCCGACATCGTCGATCGTTACCACGGTGAGTTCGTGCAGCAGTGGGAGGCGATCGGGATCTCATGGGATCTCTACACCACCACCGGCACCGACAATCACGCCGAAGTCACCCAGGACATGTTCTTGCGCCAGCTCGAGAACGGTCACATAGACAAGCGCACATCGGATCAGTTCTACGACCCTGAAGCCGATCGCTTCCTCCCCGACCGCTACATCGAGGGCACCTGTCCACACTGCGACTACGGCGAAGCCCGTGGCGACCAGTGCGACAACTGCGGCCGCACCCTCGACGCCACCGATCTGGGCGATCCTCGATCCAAGATCTCGGGTGCCACGCCGGAACTCCGATCCACCGAGCACTTCTATTTCCGCTACTCCGACTTCACCGACCGGATCGGCGAGTATCTCCGAGCCAAGAAGGGTTGGCGCCCCCATGTGCTCAACTTCGCGCTGGGGTGGATCGAGGAGGGGCTCCTTGATCGAGCCATCACCCGCGACCTCGACTGGGGGGTGGAGGTCCCCGTCGACGACCTCGGGCCGGGTAAACGAATCTATGTCTGGTACGACGCGGTGATCGGCTATCTGTCGGCGTCGAAGGAGTGGGCCCAACGCTCCGGCGACCCCGACCGCTGGCAGCACTGGTGGCACAACGATGAAAGCCGCCATGTCTACTTCGTGGGCAAGGACAACATCCCGTTCCACTGCCTGTTCTGGCCATCCCAACTCATGGGCTATGGCGGGCTCCACCTGCCCGATGATGTGCCCGCGAACCAATACATCACCTTCAAGGGCGGCAAGGCTTCGGCCAGCCGCGGAGTGGGCCTCACCATCGCCGATGGGCTCGACATGTTCCAGCCCGATGGTCTGCGCTACGCCCTCGCCGCGAACTTCCCCGAGCAGGCCGACACCGACATCTCGGTGGAGGAAATCGCGCGCCGCATCAACGAGGAGCTGGTCGCCACCTGGGGCAACCTCGTCAACCGGGTGCTGTCGATGATAGCGAAGAACCACGGCGCCCAGCCCGTGGCCGATGCTCGCACTGCCGACGACGAAGCCCTGCTCACGGGAATCGACGCCGCGCTGGTGGAGGCGGATGGCCAACTCGACAGGGTCGAGCTACGCGCCGCTCTGCGCACCGCCATGGATGCAGCCCAGGGCGTCAACGCTTACCTCAACGCCACCGAGCCATGGAAGTCGGCCAAGACCGACCCTGCCCGCTCGGCCACGGTGCTCGCCACTGCCCTCGACGCGATCAATGGTGTGAGAGTGGCGTTTACGCCTTTCCTACCGTTCAGCTCAGCCGTGCTCGACGGGCTCCTCGGCCCGGTCGAGGAATGGGAGCGACGAGAAGTCGCGGCCGGCACCGTCATCGACAAGCCCACGCCGATGTTCTCAAAGGTCGACGTCGAGGCCCTGCTCGGCGACGAGTCAGACTGAGTCCGGTGGGCCATGGCCTGGATTGATCAGCATTGTCATCTTCCCCCCGGCAAGGCGGGGCACGAGCAGGTGACCGCGGCCCGGGCCGCCGGGGTGAGCCGGATGGTCACCGTCGGTTGTCATCTCGAGCAGTCGAAGCAGATGATCGCGGTTGCCCGCGAGCACGATGGTGTCTGGGCCACGGCCGGGGTTCACCCCCACGATGCCAAGCAAGGTCTCGACGGGATCGAGGAGTTGTTGGCGGAGCCCGAAATTGTGGCGGTCGGGGAGGCCGGACTCGATTTCCATTACGACCACTCGCCCCGTGATGTGCAGGCCGATGTGTTTGCGGCCCAGATCGAGATGGCCAACCGCCTCGGCATGGCGCTGGTGATCCATACCCGTGAGGCGTGGGAGGAGACCTTCGAGATCCTCGATCGAGAAGGAATGCCCCCGCGAACCGTCTTCCATTGTTTCACCGGTGGCCCCGGGGAGGGGGCCGAATGTCGCCAGAGGGGTGGGGTCCTGTCATTTTCGGGGATCATCACATTCCCGAGTGGTGGTGATCTGAGGGCAGCCGCGGTTGACTGCCCCATCGATCAACTTCTAGTGGAAACCGACTCTCCCTATCTCGCTCCGGTGCCCCACCGCGGCAAGCAGAATCAGCCCGCCTTCGTGCCCCTTGTCGGCGCCGCTGTGGCGGAGGCCAAGGGGACAACGGTGGGCGAGGTCGAGCAAGCCACCTGGGCCACTGCGGCGTTGTTCTACGGGCTCGACGAACTCGACTGAGATCACCGCCTCTCCTGGTGCAACACCAACCGTCTAAGTTGCGTTCGTGTTACAGCCGTCGTACCGTTGTCATCTCATGGCCACTTACCGTTCAGGGCGGAGGCGACTGTGGTTGGCCTCAGCGGTTGCCGTGGTTTCGACTCTGGTGATGACCCCGGCACAGTCCGGCGCGGCCTCGGTCGGCGCGCTCGCTGAGAAGGTGGATGTCGCGGTCTTCTCGAATCGTGCCGCGGAATGGACCCGCGCGAGTGTCGTGCGTCGAGCCGGCGCACTCACCCGGGCCAGCCAACTCGGCGCCGATGCCAAGGAGGCCGAGGAGGTAGCCGAGGCTGAAGAAGCGGCTCGCCTGCAAGAAGAACTTCGGGCGGCCGAAGCCGAAGCCCGACGCCAGGCGGAGGCCGCACTGGCCACCACCGCGCCACCCACCACTGCTCCACCCACGACCACCGAGAACCCCACCAGCACTGTGGCGCCGAGCACCATCGTGACCCCCACCACCACGGCGGCTGCCGATGGTTCGGGCTCGCCCTCCGCGACCCAGTGGGAAGCGCTTCGCCAATGCGAATCGGGCGGACGCTACGACGCCGTGAGTCCCAACGGCCGCTACCGCGGTGCATACCAGTTCTCTCAGGCCACCTGGGACTGGGTTGCCGGTAGTAGCAACTCCGCCCTCATCGGAGTCGACCCTGCAGCCGCAGGTCCCGCCGATCAGGACGCACAGGCGTTGGCCCTCTGGACCCTGCGGGGAGCGGGCCCTTGGCCCACCTGCGGCGCGCACCTCAACTGATCCCGGCCGCTCGATACTGCTCGCTTGGCGCCGGTCCGGTGAGTACAGGCCCTACCGTCACCAGGGTGACCCACAGTCCTGCAGAAGTGCGTGCACTCCTCGAACGCCATGGCCTCGAGGCTCGTCGTTCCCTGGGTCAGAACTTTGTGATCGATCCCAACACCGTGCGCCGCGTCGCCCGGCTCAGTGGCGTGAGGGAGGGCACCCCGACGGTGGAGATAGGTCCCGGGCTGGGCTCGCTCACTCTGGCTCTGTTGGAGCTCGGGGCGGAAGTCACCGCGGTGGAGATGGATTCCGGCCTTGTGACGGTGTTGCGCACCATCGTGGAGCCATTGGGAGTCCGAGTGATCGAGGGCGATGCCAGGCAGGTCGATTGGAACCGGCTCCTGGCCGACCATGCCGAGTGGCACCTGGTGGCCAACCTGCCGTACAACATCGCAACCCCCATGATCATCGATCTGCTGCGCGACGTGCCCGCACTCACCACGATGCTCGTGATGGTGCAGCGTGAGGTGGGGGAGCGGCTGGCTGCCTCGGCGGGCGACTCGGCGGTCGGTATCCCGTCGATGATGGTCGCCTACCACGGGCGCGCCTCGGTGGTGGGGCGGGTGCCGCCCACTGTCTTTCATCCCAAGCCCCGGGTTGAGTCGGTCCTGGTGCGCATCGACCGCCACGAGGAGCCACCCGTCAGCCAGCCGCTGGCGGCCATCGAAACGCTCGTGCGGGCGGGATACGGGCAGCGTCGCAAAATGTTGCGACGCTCACTGGCCGGCCTTGTGAGCACCGAACAGTTCGCGGCAGCCGACGTCGACCCCCAGGCCCGACCCGAGACCCTCGATCTCGCCGCCTGGGACCGCCTCGCTTCGGTGCTGCGATCAGGCTGAGCGGGTCGCGTCCCAGCGAGCGGCCATCGTGGCGAACAGGTCGGTGACAGGGGTCGGATCGTCATCGCCGCGGAACTCTCGATAGCACGCGTCGATGGTGGTGACGATTCGCTCGGGGTCGCCCCAGTCGGCCCAGCGGTCGAGGGCCACATCGCCGGCCGCGGTGGCTACATCCATGCCGGCATCGAATCGCGTACGGGCCTCGGACCGGCAGTACTCGAGATACTCGCGGACCTCGTGTAGGCCAGCCAGATCAGTGACCGGGCCGTGACCGGGAACGATCGTTTCGGGCTGCCACTCCTCGATTCGGTCGAGGGCAGACAGCAGGTCGGGGACCGTACCCGCCCAGAGGATCGGGTGACCCTCGATGAAGAGGATGTCGCCGGTGTAGACCGTGCTTCGGCCGGGAATGTGCACGAGCACATCGCCGCCAGTGTGAGCAGGCCCGACCTCCACGAGCTCGACGAGGCTGTCGCCGATGGTGCGGGTGGTTGTGCCGGTGAAGGTGGTCGTGGGGGACGGACGCTCGATCCCGTCGAACTCGAACCCGTCGAAGCACTCGAGAAAGAACTCACCCATCACCCCGAGGGTGGGCGCCACGGCGAGCAGTCCCTTCATCATCTCGGGAGACTCGGCCGCCATCTCCTCCGCGGCAGTGACCGAGCACACGATTTCGGCGTTGGTCACGAGCTCGTTGCCGTTGCAGTGGTCGCCGTTGGCATGGGTGTTCACCAGGGTCGAAATGGCGACGCCCGGCAGTGCAGCCTCGAAGCCGTCGAGCATCCGTCGGGTGAGGGCGAGATCGAAGAGGGTGTCGACGAGAAGGGCTTCGGTGCCGTCGATGATGAGCCCGGCATTGGACCAACCCCAACCTCCATCGGGTTGGAGCCACGCGTAGTTGCTGTCGCCGAGGTCGATGAGGCCGTGCTGGTAGGGGCGCGTGCCGAGTGTCATGCACTCTCCGAATCGAGGAGCTGGCGGTGCGCGCACCGTAGCCTGCCCGCGTGGAGTCGTTCAGCGCACCGGCCAAGCTCACCGTCTCATTACGCATCACTGGCGTGCGCCCTGACGGATTTCATCTGATCGATGCAGAAATGGTGAGCCTCGATTTGTGCGACACGGTGGAGATCGGTGAAGGGTCAGGACTCACCGTGGTGGGTTCCGCCGAAGCCGATCATGTAGCCCAAGGCGCGGACAACCTCGTTATGAAGGCACTCGAGCTGGCGGGGCGCACCGCACAGGTGCGGCTTCACAAGCGAATCCCAGCTGGCGCAGGGCTCGGCGGTGGATCATCCGATGCTGCCGCGGTGCTCCGGTGGGCCGGATTCGACGACCCGTTCGGGGCGGCGGGAATAGGCGCCGACGTGGCGTTCTGCCTGGCCGGAGGCCGGGCCCGGGTGAGCGGGATCGGCGAAATCGTCGAGCCACTACCCTTCGAGGCCCGCACCTACACCCTGCTGACACCCTCGTTCGGATGCTCGACACCGGCGGTGTACGCGGCTTGGGACGAGATGGGAGGTCCCCGCGGAGATTACGGCAACGACCTGGAGCCCGCAGCTCTCCGGGTCGCCCCCGATCTGGCGAAGTGGCGCGACGAGCTGGGAGACGCGGCCGGACAGCGGCCCCGGCTCGCGGGAAGCGGTAGCACCTGGTTCGTGGAAGGAACCTTCCCCGGCCGAGGTCGAGTCGTAGCCTCGACGGTGGCGGGACACTGAGCGCCTGACGGCTAGAAAACCCCCACGTCGACAGGCGCGCAGACTACTTACGCTGGTGGCGCGTCCTTCGCAGCATCTTCTTGTGCTTCTTTTTTCGCATGCGCTTGCGGCGCTTCTTTTTCAGGTTTCCCACGGGGGGCGACGCTACCGGGATTGGAGGCGGGCGCCACCCCAGATCGCGTTCTGATTCTTGGTGAAATCCGAGGACCGGGTCGTCGTTGTAACTGCTGTGAGGCGACGAACCCGAAGGAATGACACCGTGACCCAACACCCCCACCCCCCGAGAAAGCACCGAGCAACTCGAATCCGGAGCTTGCTCGCGGCCCTTGTCGGGGTCGCCGTGCTCGTGCCGACGGCGGTCGCGGCCCAGGGCGGCGGTTCCCCAGTCGATGGAGATCGAGTGGTCGACAAGACGGTTGCCGAGATGTCCGAGGTGGTCGACGGTGTTGTCGACGCGCTCGCGACGGCGAAGCTGAACTGTCACGGCCATGTCGAGCAGGGGACCGGAGTCGTCGGGTGCGCCTGGCGAGTCGACAGCGATCGCACCGTGGCGTCATGGCAACTGTGGAATCTCCAGACTCGTCCGGAGCGCGGGAGCCGCAACCTGGTGGCAGAACTCGGAGCTGACGTTCGCTCCTACCGCGACCCCGAGGTGGCGGTGCCGGCCGCCTATGTGTACGCGGTGATCGGCCTCGATGCCGATGGTGAGATCGTTGCCCGCAGTCGACTGAGCAGCGCCGTGCTCCAGGAGCGCGACCGGAAGCTCGACATCTTGAGGCTCGACTGCGCCGCCCACCGCGCCGAGCTCGACGACGCCGCCGACGCGGCGGTGGAACTCGCCCCGGCGGTGGAAGTCGACCCGGCCTTCTCGATCGGGTGTCAGTGGTCGGCCACACGATCAGATCAGGCGGTGGGTTATGAACTCTGGCGCAGCGTCGATGGTGGTGAGCGCCACGTGATCGCTCGCACCGGACTCGACCAGACGTCGGTCCGTGACAACGAGGTGTCGATCGGGCACCGGTATCGCTATGTCGTGCTCGCAGTGGACACAGACGGCCACATCGTCGGCCGCAGTCGGTCTGCCACGGTTGCGCTCAGGCCCCACGACTCCGCGGAGGACCGGGTGAGCGACACCGAACGCGAGCACACCCGTGAGGTCGAACGCGATCGGGTGCAAGAGACCGAGAGAGTCGTCGATCTCGAGCCCGCCGCGGTCGAAAGGCCGCCCGAACGTCTGGGTGACCAGATCCAGGACCGGATCTCAGATGTCGATGGTGACCATGCCCACCGCGATCGCGTCGCTGACCACTGACCCCCTCGGCGGCGGCCGGTGCGCCCCTGCCACCATGCACGGCGTCGAATGCGCCAGCATCGTGGGTGGTGTCCGCTCCGCCTGCCGATTCTGTTGCCTCCGATGAGCAAGATCTCATCGAGCGGGCGCGCACCGACCCGGATGCCTTCGCCGAGTTCTACCGGCGATACGTCGACCGGATCCACGTATATGCGATGCGCCGCACCGGGTCGAGGGATCTCGCAGAGGACATCACCGCCATCACCTTCGAGAAGGCTCTCGGTGGTCTCCATCGCTTCCGGTGGAGGAGCGGCGGTATCGCCCCCTGGTTGTTTCGGATCGCGGCTAATGAGTTGGCCGATCACTACCGGCGAGAAGATCGTCGGAGTGGCGACCGGGCCGCTAGGGCCGTCGATCGCATCCACGACCGCACGGTGGTCGACGATCTCGGAACCATCGAGAGCGAAGCCGATGCTTCCGGCCTGCGGGCCGCACTCGACGACCTCAATCCTCGTTACCAACGGGCTCTCACGCTTCGCTACCTTTCCGATCTCGACCACGAGGTTGCGGCGAGGGCGATGGGGTTGGCCAAGCCCGTCTTCGCGGTGCTCCTACACCGCGCAACTGCGGCCCTGCGCAGGGCCGCACTCGACCGCGAAGGAGGTGCACCGTGACTGACGAGCGCAATCCACTGGAGCCACTGGAGATGGGCGATGATCGATCTCTGCGAGCCGACCCACAGTTCGCGGATCGACTGGAGGCTTCGCTTCGAGTAGCTCACGCCGATCAGCGGCTTTCACCCCCACCGATCTGGCGTCGAGTTGCTGTTGTCGCTCCCACGTTGGTACTGCTGTTGGCAGTGGCAACGGTCGTGGTGCTGGCCCGAGATGAGTCGCCTTCGGCCGCCCTGGTGCTCACCGACGCCAACAATGTCACCATCCACCTACCGGATGGCTCGTCCCTCACCGACCCGGTCGACGGGTTCCTGCTCGTCGACGGCGCCGTGATCGAGATCCGCGACGGAGGCAGTGCGACGATCGACGAGATCACGGTGGAAACAGCCGGGGTGCTCACCGTCCGCGACGGAGCACTGGTGAGCGACGTCGCAGGCACCACCACCACCGATCAGCCTCCCGGCACCACTACTTCGGCCCCGGTCACAGACCGCACCCCCGCCTCGGTCGCCGACGGCGATCGAACCAGCACCACTGCGGTACCCACGTCTTCGCGCCAGGCCGATTCGCCCACGACCGTGCCGCCCGCCACCCGGCCGGCAGACGGTCGAACACCCGACGACACGCGAGATCAAGTACCGACCGACGATCAGGGCGACCATCGCGTGGCGCTCGAGATCGGTCTTCGGGTGCGGGTCGGCGATGGTGGCGTGAGGGTGGCGTGGAACGTCGCCGGGGCCCAGGATGGCTGGACCATCATGGTGATCCGCCGGACCGGCGACCCGGCGCCCGCCTCCGGACTAGGGGCCGGGATCGACGCCCTCCTCGCCGAGCCCGGGGTGGTGCTCATCGACGAGAGGTCTGGTGCAGGGGCCGGTGAGCTCGCCGACCGTGTGGTGCTTGGAGACGGGCCGGTGAGATATCGGGTGCTCGTACTCGATGGTGCCCGCGGAATTGTGGCATCGAGTCCCGCCCAGATAGTTGGCCGATAGAGGCACCCCGGCGCTCGGGCCCGCGTCGTTTCTCCCACAGGTCGGCTCAGCAGGCGCTACCGTGGCCAGACCCAGTGGCCCGTAGTTCAAGTGGTTAGAACGTCGGACTTTGACTCCGGATGTTGCAGGTTCGAGTCCTGCCGGGCCAGCCATTGCGAAGTTCCTCGCGGGTGGTGAGCGCCCGGTCGTCGCGGGCGCTAGAACGGAGCTGATGGAGACGCCGAGCCTCACCGTGATCGTTCTCGCCGCCGGTGACGGAGCCAGGATGCAGTCGAGTCGCCCCAAGCCTCTTCATCGACTGTGCGGTCGGCCCATGATCAGCTATGTGCTCGAGTCGGCCGAATCGGTGAGCGCACGGCGGGTGGTTGCGGTGGTCGGTAGGGCGGCCAAGCGCATGACCCGCGAGCTGGCCGACTCCAAGCTGGTTACCGATGTGGTCGAGCAGGCGGTCCGGCGCGGTACCGGCGACGCCGTCCTCGCTGGTCTCACCGTGCTCGACGACGACCTCCACACCGATGCCGACGACGATGTCATCATCGTTCCCGCAGACGTCCCCCTCCTTCGCCCCGAAACCCTTCACGACCTGATCTCGGCCCACCGGTCCTCGGGTGCCGCCGCCACGGTCCTCACCACCAACGTCGAGCACCCCGATCAGGCGGGCCAGAGGATGCGCGTCGTCCGCGGTGGACGCGACGATGCGGTCACTGGAGTCGTCGAGTCGATCGATCTCGTGGGCAACGAACACGATGTCACCGAACTCGCCAGCAACATCTGGGCTGTTCGTCGCTCCCTCCTCGCTCCCGCCCTGCGCCGGGTCCGGCCCGGCCACGCCGACGGCGAGGTGCACCTCGCCGGGATCATTGAGGTCCTCACCGGTGCCGGACATCGCGTCGAGGTCTGGCCCGCGGTCGAGGCCGGCGAGGTGGCCGGTATCAACGACCGAATCGAGTTGGCCGAGGCCGAGGCGGAGCTCCGGCGTCGCATCAATCTGGCCTGGCTGGCGCGCGGTGTCACCATGCTCGATCCCGATCGCACCTACATCGATTCCACAGTCGAACTCGCCCCCGACGTAACCGTCTTTCCCGGCACGATCTTGCAGGGCGACACGGTGATCGGGGAGGGCTGCGAGATCGGCCCCGACTCACGGATCATCGATTGTCGGGTCGGCCCCGGCAGTCGGATCGAGAAGACCATGGCGGAGGGTGCCACCATCGGCCCCGACAGCCACGTCGGCCCGTTTGCCGTGCTCACCTCGGGCACAGAGCTGGCTGCGGCAACCATCACCGGTCCGTTCTATGCTTCGGCACCGGACAGCCCTTGACGCTCACCGGGAAACCCATGCAACTGCTCAATCAGAAGAAGCTCCACATCGTGGCGGGGAGGGCCACCCAGCAACTCGCCCGCGACATATGTCACGAGTTGAGCGTTCCCCTGGGATCACCAAACATCACGGAGTTCGCCAATGGCGAGGTCCATGTGAAGTACGGCGAGTCGATTCGCGGTGCCGATGTTTTCATCGTGCAGACCCACGCGGCTTGGGAGGGTCGGTCGATCAACGACGCGATCATGGAGCATCTGATCATGGTCGATGCAGCCAAGCGGGCCTCGGCGAAGCGCATCAGCGTTGTCGCCCCCTTCTACGGATACAGCCGCCAGGATCGCAAGGCCTCGGGCCGCGAGCCGATCACGGCTCGACTCATCGCCGATCTCTTCTTGAGCGCGGGTGCCGACCGCCTGGTATCGGTCGATCTCCACTCCGGCCAGATCCAGGGCTTCTTCGATGGCCCAGTGGATCACCTAACGGCCATGCCGGTGCTCATCGACTGGCTCTCGGACCTCCACGACGACCTCGTGATCGTGTCGCCCGACGCGGGCCGGATGAAGGTGGCGGAGCGCTACACCAACCTGCTCGGCGCCGACCTCGCCTACGTGCACAAGCGGCGTTCAACCACCGAGAAGAATGTGGTGGAAGCCAAGGAGATCATCGGTCACGTCGAGGGTCGCACCTGCGTACTGATCGACGACATGATCGATACCGGTGGCACGATCGTGGCGGCTGCGGAACTGTTGCACGCCCGCAAGGCGGCGCGGATCATCATCGCCACCACCCATGGCGTGTTCTCGGGCCCCGCCATCGACCGCCTGAAGAACGCCCCGGTCGAGACCATCCTCATCACCGACACGCTTCCCCAGCCGAGCGAGAAACAGGCCGACAAGATCACCGTGCTTTCCGTGGCACCAATCATCGCTCGCGCCATATCTGCAGTGTTCGAAGACACGTCGGTCAGCGAAATTTTCCACGGAAACCACCTGGCCTGATCACCCGATCCATGGGCGCTGGTCGAGTGGGGAACCACCCTCTCGGCGCTAACCTGATTCGTCGGCTCACTCCCGAGCCATCGTCCTTGTCGTGCCCGTTTCAGGAGCCGAAATCCCATGTCAGAACTGCTACTGAGCGCCGAAACCGGCCGCAAAGAAGGCACCCGCCCCTCTCGCCGCCTCCGTCGCGAGGGTAAGGTCCCAGCCGTGGTCTACGGCCTCGAGTCCGATCCTGTAGCGGTGTCGGTCGAGTGGATGGAGCTACGCCAGGCTCTCACCACCGACGCTGGCCTCAACGCCCTCATCACCCTCAACATCAACGGTGAAGAGCACCTCTCGGTCATCAAGGACCTCCAGCGCCACCCCGTGCGGCGCGATGTGATTCACATCGACTTCCTCAGGGTGCGCGCCGATCAGGAGATCGAAGTAGAGGTGCCCATCACCCTCGTGGGCGAAGCGCTTGAGGTCACCCGCGCCGATGGCATGGTCGACCAGACCATCTACAACCTCACCATCTTGGTGAAGCCCACCGATGTTCCCGATGGCATCGAGGTCGACATCTCCGGCCTCGAGCTGGGCGGCTCCATCAAGGTGTCCGACCTTGCCCTGCCCGCGGGAGTCACAACGCCGCTCGATCCCGACGAGGCTGTGGCAACTGCTCTCATCACTCGCTCCACTCTCGAAGCGATTGCCGCGGCTGAGGCTTCAGAGGCAGTTGAAGGTGAAGAGATCGACGGCGAGGCCGACGCCGACGCCGACGCCGATGGCGACGACGGCGACAGCGACGACTGATCGATCGGGCCGGCCTGGCGATGGTTCGGCGATCACGTAACGAGCGAACGGGCACCCCTGCGAGCCTCCTCGCGGTCGGGTTGGGCAACCCCGGTGAGCAATATGCCCAGACCCGCCACAACGCCGGGGTCTGGGTCATCGACGAGCTGGTTCGCCGTCATGGCGGCCGGCTACGTAGCGGCCGGCGCGACCATGCGGTCAGCGATGAGCTGAGAGTCGGGCCCCACCGCCTGGCGGTGGCTGTGCCCACCACCTACATGAACGAGTCGGGTCGAGCCGTCGTCCCCCTCGTTCGCCGCTATGGCATCGACGACCTGAGCCGACTGGTTGTGGTCCACGACGAACTCGATCTACCCGTGGGGCGACTCAAGGTGAAGCTCGGCGGAGGGATGGCCGGCAACAACGGCCTCAAGTCGATCCGCTCACATCTCCGTACCGACGAGTTCGCTCGTATCCGGATCGGCGTGGGCAAGCCCGAGCCCGGCACAATGAAGGGGAGCGACTATGTGCTGCGTCGTCCCGTCCGAGCCGAGCGGCCGGAGCTCGACACGGTGGTTGCTGAAGCAGCCGATGCGATCGAGTACCTGCTCGAAGGCGACATCGAAGGCGCCATGAACCGGTTCAACAGTGGCTGAGGCGCCCCTCAGCGCGATCCTGCCGCTGCTCGCCGAGGAGCCAGCTGTCATGGCTGCGCTCGGGCGCCGCGACGCGGTAGTGGCCGTGCCCGACGCGGCGCGAGCACTGGTGCTCGCGGGGGTGGCCCACGGCGCCCAGCGCCGGCCTGTCCTCGTGGCTACCGCCACCCAGCAGGAGGCAGATCGGCTTGCTTCAGATGCCGCCGCCCTCCTCGGCACCGATGAGGTCCTGCTCTTCCCGGCCTGGGAGACCCTGCCGTTCGAACGGGTCAGCCCAGGGGTGGAGACGATGGGTAGCCGGCTTCGGGCGTTGCACCGACTCCGCTCTCCTGAGACCGCCCCAGCCTTGCTCATCGTGCCGGCCCGGGCTCTCATCCAGCGTCTCGATCCCGATGCGGTGATCGATCCGGTGATCGTCGGGCAGGGCGACGTGCTCGACCCTGTCGAACTGGTCGAGGAGTTGGTGCTTATGGGCTATCGCCGTGAGGCCCAGGTCGAGCATCGAGGCGAGATAGCGGTGAGGGGATCGATCGTCGACGTATTCCCCAGCACCGCCGACGCGCCGATTCGCATCGATCTGTGGGGCGATGAGATCGATCGTCTCACCGAGTTCTCCGTGGCCGACCAGAGATCGACGATCTCGATCACCGAGACCGAGATATTTCCCTGTCGCGAGCTGAGACCCACCGACCACAGCCGTGCCAGGGCCGAGGAGTTGCTGGTCGAGGAGCCGTGGGGCCGAGAGCAATGGGATCGCATTGCCGATGGTCTCCTGTTCGACGGCATGGAGTCCTGGTTGCCGTGGCTGGTGACCGAAGAGGTGATGATCACCGATCTCATCGCGGCCGATGGGCTCATCGTGCTGGTGGAGCCCCGACGCATCCGCGATCGGGCGGCTGAGATTCTCGCCGAGGAGGCCGACCTGGCCAGCTCGCTGTCGCTCACGTGGGATGTTGATTCCGACGACGTCCACCGCCTTCATCTCGCATTCGATCGTCTGCTGGCCAAGACCGATGCCCCCTCGTGGTCGATGCTCGCCACGCCCGACGGGCCCGATACGCCGGCCGTAGCGGCATCGGGGTGGGAGCCGGTGGTGGGCGACATCGCACCCACCGTCAACCAGATTCGGTCGATGCTCGGCGAGGGGTATCGCGTCGTGGTCACCGCCGATGGTGAGGCCAGCGGTCGACGCTTGGCTGCCATGCTCTCCGAACACGGCGTGTCCCTGGAGTTGGTCGACGGGCTTGATGCTTCCGGCTCGGGCGGCGTCGTGGTGACCGCGCCGATGGAGAGAGGGGCAATTCTCCCCGCCCTGAAACTCGCGGTTCTGGCTGAGTCCGATCTCACCGGTCGGCGCCGCACCCACCGCCGAGCCCGTACCCGACGCCGTGATGCCCAGCGCTTCTTCGAGGATCTGAGCGAAGGGTCGTTCGTGGTGCACCACCAGCACGGGGTGGCCCGGTTCGGCGGCATGGTCACCCGCTCAATCGGTGGCAACGAGCGCGATTACCTACTGCTCGAGTACCGCGGTGGCGACAAGCTCTACGTGCCATCTGATCAGATCGAGTCGATACGGCACTACACCGGGGGCGACACCCCCAACCTGTCGAAGATGGGCGGATCAGACTGGCAGACCGCCAAGGCCCGCGTTCGGTCCGCCGTTCAAGAAATCGCCCAGGAACTCGTGGTGCTCTACCAGAAGCGCGTCACTGCCGCGGGCCACGCGTTCGGCGAGGACACACCGTGGCAGCGCGAGTTCGAAACGAGCTTCCCGTTCCAAGAGACCCCCGATCAGCTCCACGCGGTGATCGATGTGAAGGCCGACATGGAACTCGCCGCTCCGATGGACCGCCTGGTTGTCGGTGATGTCGGCTTCGGTAAGACCGAGGTGGCACTGAGGGCGGCGTTCAAGGCGATCCAGGGCGGCAAACAGGTGGCCGTCTTGGTGCCCACCACCTTGCTGGCCCAACAGCACCACACCACATTCGGCGAGCGGATGGCGCCCTACCCCGTGAGGGTTGAGGTGCTCAGTCGCTTTCTCACCAACGCCCAGGCTCGCAAGGTGGTGGAGGGAGTGAAGAGCGGAGAGGTCGATCTCGTCATCGGCACCCACCGGCTGCTTTCGTCCGACATCGAGTTCAAGGACCTGGGCCTGCTGGTGGTCGATGAGGAGCAGCGTTTCGGTGTGTCGCACAAGGAGAAGATCAAGGAGCTCCGCACCGACGTCGATGTTCTCACCCTCACCGCGACGCCCATTCCCCGCACCATGGAAATGAGCCTCACCGGTATTCGCGACATGTCACTGATCAACACGCCGCCGGCGGATCGTCAGCCGATCCTCACCTATGTGGGCGAATATGAGGACCGTGCCGTGTCGGAGGCAATCCGGCGTGAACTTCTGCGCGAGGGCCAGGTCTTCTTCGTTCACAACAGGGTCATGGACATCGAGCATGTGGCCGCCCATCTCAGTGAACTCGTTCCTGAGGCGAGGATCGCGGTGGCTCACGGCCAGATGGATGAAGGCACTCTGGAGAGGGTGGTGGTCGATTTCTGGGAGGGCGGGTACGACGTGCTGGTCTGTACCACCATCATCGAGTCGGGCATCGACATGCCCACCGTCAACACCCTCGTTGTCGATCGGGCGGAGTTGCTCGGCTTGGGCCAGCTTCATCAGTTGCGGGGACGAGTGGGGCGCGCCGGACAAAGGGCCTACGCCTACCTCTTCCACCCGACCGATCGTGTGCTCAGCGAAGAGGCCTACGAACGACTCAAGACGATCGGTGAGGCCACCGAGCTCGGATCCGGTTTTCGGATCGCGATGCGCGACCTCGAGATTCGAGGGGCAGGCAACCTTCTGGGTACCGGGCAATCGGGCCACATCGCGGCTGTCGGCTACGACCTCTACTGCCAGATGGTCACCGAAGCGGTGGCCGAACTTAAAGGCGAGACGGCCGCTGATCCGGTGGAGATCGCGATCGAGGTTCCGGGCGACGCCCACCTGCCCGACGACTATGTGCTCAAGGAGACCAACCGGCTGGAGGCCTACCGGCGCTTGGCATCGATCGAATCACTCGAGGCCCTCGATGATGTCAGGGCCGAGTGGGTCGACCGGTTCGGTCCCATCCCGCCCGCCGCCGAAGCCCTTCTCCATGTAGGACGGCTCCGCGTCGAGTGCGTACGAACCGGGGTGAGAGAGATCACAGTCACCAAGGGCTCAGGGTTCGGCGGGCCTGATCATCTGGCGAAGCTAAGCCCGGTCACCCTCCCCGACAGCCGGCAGGTACGCCTCGATCGCCTGTATTCGAGTAGGGGTGCGGGCAATGCCGCGATTTACAAGGAGATGGTCAGCGAGCTGCATCTGCCCCTTCGGAAGAAAGATGGGCCGGTGGTCGACCAACTTGCTGCGATCATGGCCGACCTGATCCCTGACCTTCAGATTCCAGCTGAGGTGGCGCCCGGTTCCGCCATCGGCGATCAGGCCGATAACCTGACCGACTCGTGAGCGACGTTTCCTCCTCCCCCGGCCGATCCTTCAACTGGCGGCACCTTGTCGGCCTCCTGGCGTTGTTCGCCGTTGTGGCTGGTGGGGTGTATGTCGTGGTCCGAGAACAGGGGGGCGACGCGGTGATCGCACGCGTCGGCAGCGAGGAACTCACCGAAGATCAGCTCTTCGCCATTGTCGGGTCCAACGATCCATTGGTCGACAATGAAAGATTCGATGTCAGCGCCGCCAGCGAAGTCCTGTCCAACTGGATGATCGTGGAGGCGGTTGTTCAAGAGCTGGAAGGGCTCGGCGCCTCGGTGAGCGACGACGCCGTCGCGGAGGCAGAGGCCGCCTTGCTCGATCGCGGTGTGGATGTCACCGCCGCCCCGGGGGCGTTCACTCTTCGCTCCGATTCGGTGGTCAGAAGCCTTCGTGTCTATGCCGAAGCCAATGCCACCGTCGAGGTCGCGGCGCCGGAGTTTCTGTGTGCAAGCCATCTTCTCGTCGAGACCGAGGAGGAGGCTTTTGCTGCTATGGCGCGTGCAGAGGCGGGTGAGGAGTTCGGTGCGCTGGCGATCGAACTGTCCACCGACCCGTCCGCCGCGGGCAACGGCGGCGACCTCGGGTGCAATCCCAGCGAGCTCTTTGTGCCCGAATTCACCGAAGGCGCTCGCTCCGCGGATGGCGCGGGTCTGGTCGGTCCGGTCCGTACCGACTTCGGCTTCCACATAATCGATGTGCGCTCGATCGGCCCCCTGAACACCGAGACCCATCCAGAGATATCGGAGGCTGTCATCGCCACGACGATTGAAGGTGCTGAGCTCGATGCCCGCACCGCCGTAGTGAGCGAGATGTTCAACCAGGTCGTCGTCGACGCTCAGGTTCGAATCGCCGTCGACGGCTTCCTCGATCCGCGCTACGGAGCCTGGGACCCCACCGCCGGGATCGTTCCCCCCGACGGCGTCACCGGCTGATCGGCTCGATGGCCGGTCGAATCACAGTCGTCGGACTGGGTCCGGCGGGACCCGAACTCGTCACCCCGCAGACCCTCGACGCCATACGGCAGTCGACTCGCCGCTTCCTGCGGACCAGTCGTCATCCCGCCTCCGAGGTTGTGCCCGACAGCGTCACCTTCGATTCTGTCTACGACCGGGCCGATAGTTTCGCCGATGTCTATCTGGAGATCGCCGAGACATTGATCGGTGAAGCGGCCACCGAAGACCTGCTCTACGCCGTGCCCGGATCGCCCCTGGTGCTCGAGCGCACCGTGGAGTTGTTGCGTCAGGCCGCGGCTTCGCGTCGAGTGGAGATCGAGCTCCTGCCAGCGATGTCGTTTCTCGATGTGGCCTGGTCGAGGCTCGACGTGGATCCGGTGGAGGCCGGCGTCCGGCTTGTCGATGGCCATGCATTCGCCACTGCGGCTGCCGGCCAGACCGGGCCTCTCCTGGTTGCCCACTGCCACGCGTCCCACGTACTCAGCGACATCAAGCTGGCGGTCGACGAGCCGCCCCGAACGGTGCTGGTTCTGCAGCGTTTGGGGTTGGCCGACGAGGCCGTGTTCGAGGTGGAATGGGCCGAGCTCGATCGCGAAGTCGATGCCGATCACCTCACATCGATCTACATCCCCGAGATGGCCGAGCCTGTGGCGGTCGAGTTCGCGCGATTCGACGAGTTGGTGAGGGTGCTTCGAGAACAGTGTCCTTGGGACCGCGAGCAGACCCATGCCTCGCTGAGGCGCCACCTGCTCGAAGAGACCTATGAGACCCTCGAGGCGCTCGATGCGCGAGCGGGCATCGATGATTCTGAGCTCCACGATGCCCTCGACGATCATCTCGCCGAGGAGTTGGGCGATCTGCTCTACCAGATCTTCTTTCATGCCCGGGTCGGCGCTGAGCGGGGCGCGTTCACGGTGGCCGACGTGGTCAGGGGAATCCACGACAAGCTTGTGCTGCGTCATCCCCACGTGTTCGGCGACGTCGATGCCCAAGACAGCTCTACTGTGCTGCGCAACTGGGAGCAGATCAAGGCCGAAGAGAAGGGCCGCGACTCGGCCATGGACGGTATCCCGCCGGCACTCCCCGGCCTGATGCTGGCGCTGAAGGTTCAAATGAGAGCGGCATCGGCCGGCTTCGACTGGGATGGCGGCGCGGAGGCGGCGTATCGGGATGTGGAAGAGGAGTTGGCCGAGGTTCGCGCCGATCCCTCAGAGCACGAGGTGGGCGACTTGTTGTTCGCTGCGGTGCAGGTGGCCCGCCGGCTGGATCATGATCCAGAGGCTGCGCTGAGGGCCGCTTCTCAACGCTTCGCTCGCCGGTTCCGCGCTGTCGAACAGCTCGCTGCTGATGCCGGCGCCGACCTCACCGTCCTCGACGAGGCCGAACTCACCTCGCTCTGGCAGGCCGCCAAGTCTCACCCCCACTGATCGAAATTTGGGCACAAGGGGGGACAGGAATTGTCCCCTGCCTACCCAAATTTCGGGAAGGGTGCGCGCGGATCGCGCGAGTTCCATCACTCTTCGCGCGAGGAGCGTTAACATCGCGGCGAAGCCATGCCAACAGTCACGTTTGTGATCGTGGCGGGACTGCCCAGACTGAAACCTTCCCACCCGAGGAGCAGCAGTGAGCATCATCGAGAGCGTGCACGGCCGGGAAGTCTTCGACTCCCGCGGCAATCCCACCGTCGAGGTGGACGTCGAGCTCGACAGTGGTGCCCTCGGGCGAGCCATCGTCCCGAGCGGCGCCTCCACGGGAGCATTCGAAGCGGTCGAGTTGCGCGACGGCGGCTCGCGCCTGCTCGGCAAGGGCGTACTCACCGCCGTCGGGTTCGTCAACGGCGAACTTGCCGACGCCGTGATCGGGCTCGATGCCCTCGATCAACGAAGCGTCGACGCCGAGCTGATCTCCACCGACGGCACCGACAACAAGGGGCGGGTGGGCGCCAACGCGATTCTCGGTATTTCCCTCGCCGCCGCCCGAGCGGGGGCTGCCGAACTCGAGATCCCCTTGTGGCGTCACATCGGCGGAGCCAACGCCCACGTGCTCCCCGTGCCGATGATGAACGTGATCAATGGCGGCGAGCACGCCGACAACAGCGTCGACTATCAGGAATTCATGTTCATGCCCGTGGGTGCCGCCTCCTTCACCGAGGCAATGCATTGGGGCGTGGAGGCCTACCACACGCTCAAGAAGGTGCTGTCCGACAAGGGCCTGTCCACCGGTATCGGCGACGAGGGCGGCTTCGCCCCCGATCTGGAGTCCAACGAGGCCGCGATCCAGCTCCTCATCGACGCGATCGAGCGTTCGGGCCGCACCCCCGGCGACGACATAGCGATTGCCATGGACGTGGCGTCCACCGAATTCTTCCGCGACGGCATCTACGACCTTGCCTCCGAGGGTCGCAAGCTCAGCCCGTCGGAGATGGTCGCCGAGTACGTCAGCCTGTGTGAGAAGTATCCCATCGTGTCGGTAGAGGATGGGATGGCCGAAGACGACTGGGACGGTTGGGCCGCCCTCACCGAAGCGATCGGCAGCAGCGTCCAACTCGTGGGCGATGACTTGTTCGTGACCAACTCTGAACGACTCGGCCGGGGCATCGCGGCTGGCACCGCCAACTCGATCCTGGTGAAGGTCAACCAGATCGGCTCTCTCACCGAGACGCTGGAAGCCGTTGATCTCGCCACCCGAGCCGGGTACACGTCGGTGATGTCGCACCGGTCGGGTGAGACAGAAGACACCACGATCGCCGATCTGGCCGTGGCCACCAACTGCGGCCAGATCAAGACCGGCGCGCCTGCTCGCTCTGATCGGGTGGCCAAGTACAACCAGTTGCTGCGTATCGAGGAACAGCTCGGTGAATCGGCTGTTTATCGCGGGAGAGATGCCCTCGCCGGCGCCTGACCATGTCGAAGGCTCCTCCTCGTTCTGCGGCCAGGCGTGCCTCTCCTAAAGGGAGGGCCAAGAAGGCCGGCCAGGGTGCAAGGGGCCGCGCGTCGGACCCACCGCGGCGTTTCCGGTCGGGACGCATCGTGCGGACCGGACTGATCGCGGCCACGATTGCCGCCGGCGCCGGACTGGCGGCGATCCCCGTCGGCGACTGGTTCGAGCAGCAGACAGAGCTCGACGAGGCTCGCGAGCAGCGAGTCGAACTCCAGGCCGAGATCGATGGGATCCAACGGGAAATCGACTCGATCACCGGAGAGTCGGGCATCGAGGAGCGGAGCCTCTGCTACGGCCCATATGTGGCCCCCGGCGCGGAGACCTATTCGATTCCCGGAATGAGAGGCTGCCTCGGGCAACCATGACCATCTATCCTGTCGAGGCCACCGGTCTCGTTCGCCGTTTCGGCGATCTCACCGCCGTCGCAGGAATCGATCTCGCTGTCGAAGAAGGAGAGATCTTTGGCTTCCTCGGCCCCAACGGCGCGGGCAAGTCCACAACCGTGCGGATGCTCGTCACCCTCCTGCGGCCATCCGAAGGATCAGCTCGCGTGGCCGGTCATGACATCGTCAAGAGTCCCAACGCGGTGAGGCGTGCGATCGGTGTGGCGCTGCAGGATGCCGCGATCGATCCCCTCATGACCGGCAACGAGCTGCTCAGGCTCCAGGCTGTTCTGCACGGCCTTGGCCGTAAGGAGTCTGCGGTCCGCACATCCGATCTGCTCGAACGCGTCGGGCTCACTGCAGCCGCTGATCGTCGCGTCGGCCAGTATTCCGGAGGGATGCGCCGCCGGCTCGACCTGGCACTCGCTCTCGTTCATCGCCCCTCCGTGCTGTTTCTCGATGAGCCCACCACCGGTCTCGACCCCACCAGCCGGTTGGCTGTCTGGGAGGAAGTGCGCGTCCTCAATGCTGAGGGCACCACGGTATTCCTCACCACCCAGTATCTGGAGGAGGCTGACCAGCTGGCCGGCCGTATCGCGATCATCGACGACGGGCGAATCGTGCGCGAGGGCGACCCTCGATCGTTGAAGGAGGCGGTGGGGAACCCCACCTTGCGCGTCGAGGTGGCCGACCCGGCCATGACCGACACAGCCAGGGCGGTGCTCGCGACGTTCGGCGAGGAGCGTCCCGCTCGGACCGGTCGTCTTGCCATAGGCCTCGAGGGAGGGGCGGCGCGTCTGGCCAATGTCGTTCGCGCTCTGGACGATCAGGGGGTGCCCGTCGCCCACGTCGAGCTCGATTCTCCCAGCCTCGACGATGTGTTCGCCGATGCCACAGGCCGTCGACTCGAGGGTGCCAATTCGGTGCAGACCGAATGACGGCGGTGATAGGCCGCGGCCGCTGGCGGGTGGGCGTAGAGCAGAGCGGCGCACTCATCGTTCGCTCGGTTGTGAACACATGGCGTCAGCCGGGGTCGTGGGTGCCGAGCATCGTGTTCCCGTTGATGATGGCCGGGGTCTACTCTGCCCAGTTCGCCCGGGCCACGGACCTGCCCGGATTTCCCGAGGTCGATTCGTTCCTGCAGTTCATCCTCCCCGCGTCGATCCTTCAGGGCATCTCGTTCAACGCCGGTGAGGCAGGTACAGCACTCGCCCTCGATATCGAATCGGGGTTCTTCGATCGCCTGATCGCGTCGCCGGTTGCTCGCCAGTCGATTCTCGTCGGGCGAATGGGGGGCGGTGCTGTGGTCAGCGGTGGGTTGGCCGCAACCTTGATGGTGGTGTTCGCCCTGTTCGGCGCCCCGATCGAAGGTGGGATCCTCTCCGCGGTGGCGATCGTCATCATTGCGGCCTGGTTGTCGCTCGCGATCGGTGGGCTCGGCATCGCGGTGGCTCTGCGCACCGGTTCTGCGGAAGCCACTCAAACCCTGTTTCCGCTCACTTTCATGATGATCTTCGTGTCGTCTGCCTTCTTCCCCACCGAGCTGATGTCGGGCTGGTATCAGTCGGTGGCCGAGGTCAACCCGTTCACCCTGATTGTCGATCCGACCCGCCGCCTAGCTATCGACGGGTTCTCTTTCGCCGACTTCGGGCGTGCCCTCTTCTGGACCGGCACTGTGGGCGTCGCGACGCTGTCGTTCGCATACCGTATGTATCTCGGCCGACTGAGGCGATCGTGAGGGGTCCGACACTACGGGTCGACTCCGTTTCCCCCTTCGGACCAGCCGTCTTGGAGATCGGACGCCGATCGCTCATCCGTATTGTTCGGATGCCATCGATCCTCGTTCCGACGATTGTCATGCCCGTGTTCTTCGTCATCGCATTCACCGGCAGCTTCGAGGGTGTTACACGGGTGGAGGGATTCCCCACCGACAACTTCATCAACTGGGTCGGTCCGTTCGCGCTCGTGCAAACCGCTGCTTTCGCGGGTGTAGGCGCTGCGGGCACGATGGCTACTGATCTCGAAAACGGATTTATCGATCGACTCCTGGTGAGTCCCATCCGTCGCAGCACCATCATCATCGGGCCCCTTGCATACACCGCGATGAGGTCGCTGATCCCGATCTCTTTGGTGCTCCTTCTCTCGATCCCGCAGGGGGCATCGCTGCCCGGGGGCGTGCTCGGCCTCCTCATGGCGCTGGTGGGGGGCATGGGCGGAGCCCTGATGCTGGGTTCGATGGGGCTGGCAGTCGTGCTGCGAATCGGTCATATTCGGGCGATGGCGATGGTGCAGATCGTTGCCTTCGCCTTCCTCTTCCCGTCGATCGGCCAGGTCCCTCTGCCGCTCATGTCGGGCTGGTTGCACACGGTGGCCAGGGTCAATCCCGCCACCAACCTGATCCGCATGACGCGACAGGGGTTCATTGGCGAGGTGACCTGGGCTGAGACCTGGCCGGGGCTGCTGGTGATCGCCATAGGCATGGCCTTGTTCACCGGCTGGGCCCGCTACGAGCTCGACCGGCGCGCTCCTTGACGTGGCGAGCCCGGCACTGCGCCCTAGCCTGATCCGGTGTTCTACGATGAGGTGAGTGGTCCCGACGAGGTAGCCGATGCCTTGCGCGCTCATCACTATCTCCCCGACAACGGTCTGGCTACGGCGGTCTTTCTCGCCCTCCGGCTCAAGCGACCCCTCTTGCTCGAGGGTGAGCCGGGCGTCGGCAAGACCGAGGTTGCCAACGTGCTCGCCGAATGGATCGGCGGACCCCTTCTTCGCCTCCAGTGTTATGAGGGCATCGACGTGGGTCAGGCTGTGTACGAGTGGGACTATGCCCGCCAGCTTCTCCACCTCCGCACCGCGGAGGCCACCGGTCGGGCCGGCACCGACGGCGATCGTGTTCTCGAAGACGAGCTCTACGACGAACGTTTCCTCGTTCGCCGACCCCTACTCCAGGCCATCGCCCATGACGAGGGCCCGCCCCCGGTACTGTTGATCGACGAGGTCGACCGCGCCGACGACGAGTTCGAGGCCTTCCTGCTCGAAATACTCTCCGACTACTCGGTCACGGTCCCCGAGATCGGCACCTTTCGTGCGGCCCAGGCGCCGGTTGTGGTGGTCACGTCCAACCGCACGCGCGATGTTCACGATGCTCTGAAGCGGCGCTGTCTGTATCACTGGGTGGAGCATCCCGATGTCGATCGTGAGGTTGAGATAATCCGTCTACGAGCGCCTGAGGTGAGCGAGCGACTGGCTCGCCAGGTCGCCGGTGCTGCAGTTTCGATGCGGTCGCTCGGTCTCTACAAGCCACCCGGTGTGGCCGAGACGATCGACTGGGCGCGTGCTCTCACCCTGATGGGCGACGATGATCTGGTGCCGGCCCAGGTGGAGGCCACCCTCGGCACCCTTCTGAAATACCGCGAAGACATCGAGCGTGTGATCGAACACGATCTCTCCTCGATGGTCCGCGGCCTCGCAGGCGGCTGAGCCGTGGGCGAGCGGGCCATCGTTGGTTTCGTCGACGCGCTCCGCCGCGCCGGACTCTCGGTATCGCTGGTGTCGTCGCGGTTCTATGCAGAGGCGATGGCGGTAGTTGATGTGGTCAACCCCGACCAGGCCTACTGGGCGGGGAGATCCACACTCATCCAGAGGCCGGAAGATCTCGACCTGTTCAACACTGTCTATCTCGCCTACTGGGGCTCCGCCGCGGTTGGCGCCATGGCCGCGGCGGAGGCCGAAACTGAATCGCTCTCACTGGCGATCGACGATCCCGACAGTGACGGGGGCGACGACGGAGCCGATCCGGATCCCGGCGACGACCTGATCTCGCTTCGCTACTCGTCGGTTGAGGTGCTGGGGAGTAAGGACTTCGCGGCCTACAACGCCGACGAGCTTGCCGAGTCGCACCGGCTCATGGAACAGATCCGCCTCTCGGGCCCCACCCGACGGAGTCGTCGGCGAAAGCCCCGTCCCCATCGTCGTAGTGGTGCCCGCGGCCCCATCGACGTGCGTCGAACCGTGAGGGCGGCGCTGCGCACCGGGGGTGAGCCCGTGGTGCCAGTGACCACCCGTCCCCGTGAGAGGCCTCGACGACTCGTGCTCCTGCTGGATGTGTCGGGCTCGATGGAGCCCTATGCCAGAGCCCTGATCCGGTTCGCCCATGCGGCGGTGATCGGGAGGGCACGGGTGGAGGCGTTCGCTCTCGGCACCCATCTCACGCGGGTAACGCGCGAGCTTTCGTCTCGCGATCCCGATCGTGCTCTCGATGCTGCCGGATTGGCCGTCACCGACTGGTCGGGGGGTACCCGCCTCGGCGCCGGTATCCGGGCCTTCAACGATGAGTGGGGATGTCGGGGCATGGCCCGAGGGGCGGTGGTGGTGGTGCTCTCCGATGGTTGGGATCGCGGTGAGCCTGACGAGCTCGCCGAGCAGATGCAACGGCTTCATCGCGTTGCTCATCGGGTGGTGTGGGTGAACCCGCTCAAAGCGTCGCCCGGCTACGAACCTCTTGCCCGCGGGATGGCGGCGGCTCTTCCCCATGTCGACGCATTCGTCGAGGGCCACTCGCTCGACTCGCTCGAGGAGTTGGCGGCACTATTGCTCGACGACTCGGGCATGCTGAGGAGAGAAGCGTCGTCCGTCGATGCCGGAGGCCCCACATGAGAGAGCTTCTCGACGATCTCCACCGTTGGGCGGTGGCCGGCATTCCCGTGGCGATTGCCAGGGTGGTCGATCTCGAGGGATCGGGGCCCCGCCTTCCCGGCGCCGCGATGGTTGTCACCATCGACAGTGACGTCCGCGGGTCCGTTTCCGGTGGTTGTGTGGAGGGAGCAGTGGTTATCGAGGCGCTCGACGTCCTCGAATCCGATCAGCATCGGATGGTCACCTTCGGCTACTCCGACGATGAAGCATTTGCGGTTGGGCTCACCTGCGGCGGCACGATCCACCTGTTTCTCGAGACGTTCGATCCCGAGCCGGCCGGCTGGTTTCATCAACTGGGGGCCGATCTCGCGGCGGAGACTCCGGTGGCATTGGCCACGGTGATCGAAGGTCCCGGGGTCGGGTCGAAGCTGCTCGTTCGCGACGAGGCCGCGGGGCCGTCGGTTCTGGGCTCAGTGGGCGACGCCGACCTCGACCGGGTGATTGAGCGCGACGCTCGTGGTGAGCTCGCGGCCGGCCGATCCGGAATCCGCCACTATGGCGAACACGGTGAGGCTCGCGAGGGAGTCGTGTCGGTTTTCATCGAGAGCTTTGCCCCGCCGCCACGGATGGTGATCTTCGGGGCGGTCGACTTCACCGCTGCGCTTGCCCGGGTGGCCAAGGTGCTGGGTTATCGAGTCACGGTTTGCGACGCCCGTGAGGTGTTCGCCACCCGCCAGCGTTTCCCGATGGCCGATGATGTCGTGATCGATTGGCCCGATCGTCTGTTGGCCGAAGTGGGTGCCGGACTCGGCCCGCGCGATGCCATCTGTGTCCTCACCCACGACGCCAAGTTCGATGTGCCTGCGGTGGTGTCGGCGCTTGAAACCGACGTGGGGTATATCGGAGTCATGGGAAGCCGCCGCACCCACGACGACCGTACTGCCAGGCTCGCCGATGCCGGCCTGACCAGCGACGACCTGGCCCGACTGCGTTCACCGATCGGGCTCGATATCGGTGCCCGCACGCCCGAGGAGACCGCCATCTCGATCATGGCCGAGATCATCGGTCACAGTACGGGCCGCGAAGCCATCGCCCTCTCGCTCACCGAGGGTCCCATCCATACCTGAGTTCAGGTTGCATGGGAGACGACTACCTCACTCCAGACCTGATGGGGGCCGGGAGCCGGGAGGTGCGGGTGGTTCGGGGGGCGCCGCGGGTTGTGCGGGTCGGACGTGGAAGCTCTGTCGCCAGTCGGCTTCGGCTGTTTCGTCGATCGACAGCTGCCAGGTGTAGCTCTGGCCGGGCTGTACCGGCAGGGTGGGAAAAGTGATCGCCAACGGGACCGAGAGGGGAGTGCCGGGTTTGAGACCGGCGGGTCGGCCCGCCTCGAAACGCCCGTGGACCATGACGGCTTGATCCCGGAGCATCACCGGATGGCCGTCTTCGTCGAGTAGATCGAGGCGCCAGTGGTGAGCCACATTGGCGCGATCCCAGGGGACCTCGATCCTGATGGCCACGCCCAGCGGCTGGGGACGGGGTCCGATCATGGTGAGGCCGCCGCCCAATATGTAGAGCTTGCGGTCGGCGACCTGGGCGGAGTCGGCCAGCAGCATCGTGACCCTGAGGTTGGCTGCTGCGGTTGGCGTGGAGCCCATCGATTCCATAGCTTGCACCCTAGGCGTCGCACCTGTGATTCGGCGGGCCAGACTGGGCCGATGCAACCCACCGAACACCAGCGTCGTTCAACCATCGCCGCCGTCGTACTGGCCGCCGGCGCAGGCTCGCGTTTCGGCGGCGACGATCACAAACTCCTCACCAAGGTGAGGGGTAAATCGGTCGTTCGCCACGTGATCGACGCGGCTCGCGGCGCAGAGTTCGACGAGGTGATCGTGGTGTCGGGAGCGGTGGATCTCAGTGATGTGGTGCCCGACGACGTCACCTTGATCCACAACGAGAGGTGGGATGACGGCCAGTCCACGTCGCTTCGAGCCGCGGTTGCCTACGCCGACATGCGCGAGCACGTGGCCATCGTGGTGGGGCTCGGCGACTCACCCGGGGTCGACTCGGCGGCATGGCAGGCTGTGGCCGATGCTGAGGCTGATCTGGCCTCGGCCGAGTTCAAGGGCAAGCGTCGGCCGCCGGTGAAGATCGCCGATTCGATGTGGGCGAGTCTTCCGATCAGCGGCGATGAGGGGGCACGATCCCTGCTCAATTCTCGATCCGACTTGGTACGGTCGGTGCCCTGCGATGGCGATCCGGCCGACATCGACACCCAGGAGGATCTTCGCCGATGGAGATGACCGACTCGTTCGAGGTGGCCCGTCCAATCGATGAGGCATGGGAGGTTCTGAAGGACGTCGAGCGCATCGCGCCCTGTCTCCCCGGTGCCCAGCTCCAGGAGATCGAGGGCGACGAGTACCGGGGCGTGGTGAAGGTGAAGCTCGGGGCGATCACTGCCCAGTTCAAGGGCGCAGCCGTGTTCGAGGAACAAGACGACGAACGCCGGCGGTTCGTGCTGCGGGGCAAGGGTCGTGGCACCCAGGGCAATGCAGAGGCCCTGATCACAGCCAGCATGGAGGCCTTGTCGGACTCAACCACCCAGGTGAATGTCGATACCGATCTCAAGATCACCGGCAAGGTCGCGCAGATGGGCCGGGGCATCATCCCCGAGGTGAGTTCCAAGCTGATGGGTCAGTTCGCCGAAAACCTCGCCGAGCTGCTCGAGTCAGATTTGGGCGCCGAGTCCGAGTCTGAGCCCACCCCCGCCGACACCGCCGAGCTGGTGGATGAGGCTCCCGACCCTGAGCCCTTCGCCGACGCGTCGGGTCCGCGCAAGGTAGATATGCCCGAGCCCGAAGCCGTCGACCTGCTCGACGCCGCAGGTACACCCATCCTGAAGCGACTTGTGCCCATGGTGGCGCTGATCGTTGCGGTGCTGGTGGTCAGGCGCCTGTTGCGCAAGCGGTGAAGCCGGTATCTGGGGCTGATCGCGAGCGAGTCGAGCAGCTGCTCGGCCGACCCCCAGGCGGGGCATTCGAGGTGGTTGTGAGAGACGACACCGGCGACCCGGTTGTTCTCCGTAACGCGCCGATCCTCGACAACGGGCGACCCATGCCGACCCTCTTCTGGCTGGTGGGGCAAAAGGCGCGGCGTGCTGTTGGGCGCCTTGAATCGGAAAGGGGAGTGCGAGCGGCCGAGGCCGCGGTCGACCCCGCGGTGTTGGCCGAAGCTCACCGGCGTTATGGCGAGGAGCGGGAAGCCGCGATCCCCGCCGACCACGAGGGTCCGCGGCCGTCGGCCGGTGTCGGAGGCACCCGCCGTGGGGTGAAGTGTCTGCATGCGCACTACGCCTGGTTCCTTGCGGGTGGCGACGATCCGGTGGGGCGCTGGGTGGCCGAGCGGCTTGCTGAGGTCGAAGCCGAGGAGGCCGACCCGTCATGAGTGCGGTCGCTGCCATCGACCTCGGTACCAACTCCACCAGGCTCCTCGTCCACGACGGCGATCGGGCGGTCGTGCGCCTGATGACCATCACGAGGCTGGGCCAAGATGTCGATTCCACCGGACGGCTGGCCGATGAGGCCATCGACCGCGTCGTCGCCTGCCTTCGGGAGTTTCGGGAGGTCATGGAACTCCACGGCGTCGTCAAGGTGAGAGCAGCAGCAACGTCTGCTTGTCGCGACGCGTCCAACCGTGCTGTGTTCTTCGCCGCGGTGGAGGCGGTGATCGGAGTGAAGCCCCAACTGTTGACGGGCCTCGAAGAGGGCGATTTGTCCTTTCGGGGAGCCACCGCCGATCTCGATCCTGGCGACGGCCCTTTCCTGATTGCCGATATCGGTGGTGGGTCCACGGAGTTCGCCTACGGACTTGCCGAAGCCGAAGCCGCGGTATCGCTCGACATCGGGTGCGTTCGCCTCACCGAGAAATACATCGAGCATGATCCCCCGCAGCCCGAAGAGTTGTTGGCCTGCCTGTCGATCACCGAGGCCCATCTCGATGATGTCGTGCGCGAGATTCCTCAGGCCTTCCAGGCGAAGACATTTGTCGGCCTTGCCGGCACGGTGTCAGCGGCCGCGGCGGTGGAGATCGGGCTGGCCGAGTACGACCGAGACCAGATCCACCACTATCGCTTGTCCAAGGAGGCGGTGGAAGACGTCTACCGCACCCTGGTCACCGAGTCGCGTGCCGACCGGATTCACAATCCGGGCTTGGAGGAGGGCCGCGCCGACGTGATTGTCGCGGGCATGTGCATTCTCGTTCGCATCATGCGCTTCTTCGGATTCAAAGAGTGTCTAGTGAGCGAGTCCGACATCCTCGACGGCCTCGCTCTCGATCTGCTCGAGGAGTGAACAGATCGGAGCCGATCTGGCGTCAGCGTTTACGCCACTGGGCCCATGCGTCGATATTGGCCTGAGACATGATGCGGTGTTCCTTGGCCACAGCGCGGGCCTCCTCGTCGTCGATTCGGCGCCCGATCGCCACCGATGCGAAGAAGTTGCCCTTGAAGTAGGGGACCAGGTCTTGGGGACGGAAATACCCGCCGAGGTCGTCGAGAACATCGGCCTCGCCCAACCAGGGTTCGGGATCGACGGGGTCGAGCCCGAGTGCGGTGAGCGCCTCCATGAGTTCGTCGTCCTTGGTGCGGTCAGCGAAGTCGCGACTCTCGTAGCGGTAGACCTCCTCACCGGCGGGAGAGAAGATCAACATCCCCGGAAGCGCGATACCACCGCGGTCTTCGGGGTCGAACAGGCTGAGCGGCGCCAGGTAGGTCTCGCCGCCGGGGTCACTCACGAATCGCGTGTGGCTCAACCCCCAACGCTCGGACATGCCGGCTTGTCGGGCATCGTCGTTGACGCTCACCGCTATGACCTCGGCGCCCGCAGCGTGGATGCGGTCGTACATCGTTGCCAGCCGCACGAGCTGGCCGCAACAGAATGGTCACCAATCTCCGCGGTAGGTCATCAAGATGATGGCGCCATCGGTGCGCCTGAGCCTGTTGATGTCCTCGACATTGATCATTGGGCGTGCTCCGGCTGGTCAGCTTGATGGGCGAGGCGGCTTGGTTGGCGGTCCCGCGAAAAGTTGAGCCATTTCTAGCCATTCGAGGGCGATTGCGCCAGCTACCTCCAGGCCCGTATCGGCGAGATTGCGGCGCTGGCTGGTGACGAGACAGAAATCGAGGGCGGTGCCGGTGACGGTGGCCACGGCATCCTCGGGGCCCCATACCCAGGTCTCGCCCGATGGAGACATCGCTGCCACCCTCACGTCACCGTCGGGGATCGGAAGCTTGCGATTAATGTAGGTCCAGCCTCGGGTGATGAAGCCGAGCTGGGTGATGTGGCGGAGCCGGTCGGTCGCGGTGATCTCTCCGCCGACTGTGTCGACGATGTCCTGGCCATGGGCCCACGCTTCCATCAGGCGGGCGGTGAGAAACGACTTGGACCCCATCGAGGGCCCGTACCACTCGACGCGAGCATCGTCGGCGAGGGTGCCGGCGGCGGCAGCCAACTCTTCGCGGCAAGCTCGCCAGTGGGTCAACAGCTCTGGTGGAGACATCGCCTGTGCCTCGGTGAGGGTGATCCGATCCGCGGCGTCGGCGTCGGTGAACGCTTGGGCTACGAAGCGTTCTCGGTGGGCCGTGAACCTCTGAGGGTCTGTGATTGCCATGGCCGCCGAGTGATCGAAAAACGACAGGTGCCCGATCTGTTCGATCACCCGCCACCGGGGACTGGGTGTGGCCATCTGCCACTGGGCCTCCGAGAGCGGGGCGACGACCAGATCGAGGGCATCCTGCTCGGCGATCAGGTCGGCGGTGATGGATGCGGCGGTGACTGGGGCGCTCATCAACCCACGACCTCGGCCATCTTGCGGAGGGTGGCAAGGTCGCCCATCACGTTGAGAGTGGTGACGCACGATTGGCGCCAAGGGTCGAGGTCGGAGGCGATCTTGTCCCAAGGACCTATGAGGCTGATTTCCTCGCACATCTCGGTGGTGACCGCGGCGGTGGCGTCGGCCCGGTTGCCGGCGAGGAAAAGGTCTTGGATCGTGTCGCACTCCTCCTCGTATCCCATGCGGTCGAACACGGCACGGTGGAAGTTGGCACCCTTGGCCCCCATCCCGCCCACATAGAGCGAGATGACCGGGCGGATGAAGTCGGCGCAAGCCTCGATGTCGTCGCCGGGCACGAGGAGGGCGGTGCAGGCGACCGCGAAGCTGTCCCAGTTGTGGCGGGCAGTCGGGCGGTCGAACCCTTCCTGTAGGAAGCCCCTGTACATGGAGTCGTGCTTGGGTGAGAAGAGCCACGGGAGCCAGCCGTCGCAGATCTCCGCGGCGAGGGCGACGTTCTTCGGGCCCTCGGCGCCGAGATAGATCGGGATGTCGGAACGCAGGGGGTGCACGGTGCTCTTCAGCGGCTTGCCGAGGCCGGTGCCATCCGGATACGGCATATCGAAGAATTCGCCGTGGAACTCCACCGGCTTGTCGCGGGCGACGACCTGGCGCACGATCTCGACGTATTCGCGGGTTCGGGCCAAGGGCTTTGGGTAGGGCTCGCCGTACCACCCCTCCACCACCTGGGGTCCGGAAGCGCCGAGGCCGAGAATGAACCGTCCGCCGGAGAGATGATCCATCGTGATCGCCGTCATTGCGGTGGTGGCCGGCGTGCGCGCGGCCATCTGGGTGATGGCAGTGCCGAGCTTCACTGTTTCGGTCGAGGCACCCCACCACGCCAGAGGGGTGAAGCAGTCCGAGCCGTAGGCCTCGGCGGTCCACACGGAGTCGAAGCCGAGTCGATCGGCCTCCGTCACCTGTTCCTGAACCCCCTCGGGAGGCCCCGCTGACCAGTAGCCGGTATTGAGGCCAAGCTTCATGTTCGCGGTCATGCCCGCGACCCTAGTTCACTCGGAGTTCGAGAGGATAATCTTGACGCCATTCGCTTACCGCCGTACGGTCCGGTAAATGAACCGTTCCCTCCTGGCTTCCGCCCTCGGCTCCAGCCTCGACTCGTCGTCTGAACAATTCGCGAAGAACCGGACAGACATGCTCGAACTTCTCGACACCCACGACGAGCTGCTTGAGCTTGCCGACGGCGGCGGGGGGCCTGAGGCGATGGCGCGCCACCGGTCCCGCGGGAAGCTCCCCATCCGCGAGCGAATCGCCAATGTGATCGATCCCGATACGCCATTTTTAGAGATCACTCCCCTCGGCGGATACGGGTCTCAGTATGCGCTGGGCGGAGGGATGGTGGCCGGTATCGGAATCATTGCCGGCACCGAGTGCGTGATCATGGGGAACGATCCCACCGTGATGGCCGGAGCGCTCACGCCTTACTCCGTGAAGAAGTGGATGCGTGCCCTTGAGATTGCCCGCGACAATCGAATGCCTTATGTGAGCTTCGTGGAATCGGCCGGTGGCGACCTCAGGGTGGGCGGTAAGGCCAAGAGCGGGGGCAGCGATAAGGACAGCGAGAGATTCCAAGGCGCCGTGGGCGGCTCGGTGGTGCCCGAACACTTCGCGGAGACCGGTCGCTTCTTCTACGAGATGATCGAGTTGTCGAAGATGCGTATCCCCACCGTGTGTGTGGTGTTCGGGTCGTCCACTGCCGGCGGTGCTTACCAGCCGGGAATGTCGGACTACAACATCTTCATCAAGGACCAGTCCTTCGCCTTCCTCGCCGGCCCTCCACTGGTGAAGATGGCCACCGGTGAGATCGCCGATGCCGACACCATCGGTGGCGCGGTGAAGCACGCCGAGGTGTCGGGGCAAGCCGAGTATCTGGCCGACGACGAGATGGATGCACTGAGACTTTGCCGAGAAGTGGTCTCCCACCTCAACTGGCGAAAGCCCCATCACGCCCCGACGCTGAAGGCCGATGAGCCGGCTCAAGACCCTGAAGAATTGCTCGGCCTGATGAGTCGCGATTTGCGTACGCCGGTCGACGTTCGCGATGTGATTGCGCGGATCTCCGATGGTTCGCGCTTCGAAGAGTTCAAGCCGCGGTTCGGAAGCACGATGGTGTGTGGCTGGGCATCGATTCATGGTTACCCGGTGGGGTTGCTGGGCAACAACGGGGTGATCTATCCCGACACCGCTCAAAAGGGCGCCCACTTCATCCAGCTGTGCAACCAGATCGATGTGCCGCTCGTGTTCCTGCAAAACATCACCGGCTTCATGGTGGGTAAGGATTTTGAGGCCGACGGGATCATCAAGAAGGGGTCTCAGATGATCAATGCGGTCACCAATTCCACGGTGCCCCATCTCACCGTCATCATCGGGGCGTCGTACGGAGCAGGCACCTATGGCATGTCGGGACGTGCGTTCGGCAACCGGTTCACTTTCCTATGGCCTACCGCCAAGATCGGGGTGATGGGTCCCAAACAGATTGCGGGGGTGATGTCGGAGGTCCGTAGGGGCCAGGCGGCTCGCAAAGGGATCGAATTCGATGAAGAGGCCGACGCAGAGATGGTGGCGGCGGTTGAGGCCAGTCACGAAAGAGGATCGCTGGCGCTCAAAGCGACCGGAGCCATAAGCGACGACGGGATCATCGATCCGCGTGACACCCGCACGGTGCTGGGGATGTGTCTGAGTGTCGTTCGTAACCGGCCGATTGAGGGGGCCGAGGGTTACGGGGTGTTTCGACTGTGATCTCCTCACTTCTCGTTGCCAACCGAGGCGAGATCGCGCGGAGGGTTTTCCGCACCGCGAGATCCATGGGGATGCGGTGTGTGGCCGTGTTCGTCGACGCCGACGCAGATGCCCCGTTCGTGATGGAGGCCGATGAGGCCATCCGCCTGGCCGGTTCGTATCTCGATGGCGACGCGGTGATCGCTGCCGCGAAAGCCAGCGGTGTTCAGGCTGTCCATCCCGGCTACGGATTCCTCGCTGAGAATGCAGGATTCGCGCGGGCCGTCGTCGAGGCGGGCCTGATCTGGGTGGGGCCGTCACCTGAGGCGATCGAGTCGATGGGCGACAAGATCATTGCCAAGCGAATCGCAGTCGAGGCGGGCGTTCCCACCCTCGTCTCGTCTGAGGACATCACAGGCGGCGACGAGATTGGATATCCGCTCCTGGTCAAGGCCTCCGCTGGAGGCGGCGGCAAAGGCATGCGTGTAGTGGAGTCGGCGGACCAGCTCGCCGAGTCGGTGGCTGCCGCGCGCCGTGAGGCACTCGGAGGGTTCGGCGACGATCGGGTGTTTCTCGAACGCTTCGTTGCTCGCTCACGTCATGTCGAGATCCAGATTCTGGGCGACATCCATGGCAACCTCGTCCACCTTGGCGAACGTGAATGCTCGATTCAGCGTCGTCACCAAAAGATCATCGAGGAGTCGCCATCGCCGGTGATCGACGCTGAGATGCGCGCCGCGATGGGTGAGTCCGCCCTCGCCCTGGCCCGCAATCTCAGCTATGCGTCGGCAGGCACCGTCGAGTTCCTGGTAGACGACGACACGCGCGAGTTCTTCTTTCTCGAGGTCAACACCAGGCTTCAGGTCGAACATCCGGTCACCGAGGAGGTCACCGGTCTCGATCTGGTTCGAGAGCAGCTGAGGATCGCCAGCGGTGAGCCGCTCGGATACGGCCAAGAGGAGGTGTCGTTCACTGGTCACGCCATTGAAGCACGTCTCTACGCCGAAGATCCCGCCAGTGGTTTCCTGCCCGCCACCGGCACTCTCGCCGCCTTCTCCCCGGCTGCCGACCCTGAAGTGCGGTGGGACTCCGGTGTGGAGGAGGGCTCGGTTGTAGGGGTCGACTTCGACCCGATGTTGGCCAAGGTCATCGCCCACGCGCCCACCCGGTCTGAGGCCGCGGGCCGCCTCGCCCTCGCCCTCGAGAAGCTTCATGTGGGCGGGGTAACCACCAACCGCGACTTCCTCGCCGCCACGCTGCGGTCCCCTGAGTTTCTCGCCGGCGAGACCACAACCGACTTCATCGAACGGGTCCAGCCCGTCGCGGCGGTCTCCGTCGCCGATGTGAAGCTTGCGGCCATCGCCGCCACGATGTGGATCCAGGGCGCCAATCGCGCCGCTGACCAGATCTGGGGGTTCGCGCCGTCCAACTGGCGAAACGCAGGCCTGCCCTCCCAGAGGGTGGAGTTCGTCGTACCCGCCGAAGTCGATCCCGGCGAGCGTCTCGCCGTGGGCTACCGACCGCGCCGGGACGGCTCATTCGTGCTCGACACCGGCGAGCGGGTAGTCGTTCACGACTTCAGTGCCGATGCCCTCACGCTGGAGGTCGACGGACGAAGGCTCAGCGCCGCGGTGGCGAGAGCTGCGGAGCCCCACGACACCATCCATGTGCAGCTTCCGAGCACCACGGTGTCGCTCGAGGTTGCGCCTCGCTTCACGATTCCCGGCACCGACCTTCCGCTGGGCGGGCTGGTGGCGCCGATGCCGGGACTGGTGATCGACCTGCGCGTCGAGTTGGGCGCCCGGGTCGAGGCAGGCCAGGTGCTTATGGTGCTCGAGGCGATGAAGATGGAACATCACATAGCCGCTCCCTTCGCCGGAGTGGTCAGCGACATCCCCATCCACGTCGGCCAGCAGCTCGAAAACGGTGCCCTGTTGCTCACCATCGATGAGGAGGGCGGGAACAGCGATGGCTGACCCGATCCGAATCGCGAACTGCTCCGGCTTCTACGGCGACCGCCTGAGCGCGGCTGCGGAGATGGTGGACGACGGCCCAATCGATGCCCTGACCGGCGACTGGCTCGCCGAGCTCACAATGCTCATCCTCGCCCGCACCAGGGCCAAGCATCCGGGAGGTGGCTACGCCCGCACCTTCGTCAAGCAGATGGAACAGGTGATGGGATCGTGTCTCGATCGAGGCATCAAGGTGGTGTCCAACGCCGGGGGCCTCGACCCACTTCACTGTGCTGAGGCGGTCGCCGAGGTCGGTGGGAGTCTGGGGCTTTCACCGAAGGTCGCGTTCGTCGATGGCGACAATCTTCTCCCTCGCCTCGACGAGCTGCGCACCGCTGGGATCGAGCTCATCAACTTCGAAACCGGTCAACCAGTAGCCGATATCGACTACATCTCAGCGAACGCCTATCTGGGCTGTTGGGGAATCGTGGAGGCGCTCGACCAGGGGGCCGACATCGTGATCACCGGCCGCACCACCGACGCGGCGATCGTGTGTGGGCCTGCGGCGTGGCATCACCGCTGGCGACGCGATGACTGGGACCAGCTCGCCGGCGCCGTCGTGGCCGGCCACGTGATCGAGTGTGGCACCCAGGCCACCGGCGGCAACTATTCGTTCTTCACAGAGATTCCTGGGCTCGACCGCACCGGATTTCCCATTGCCGAGGTCGAGGCCGACGGGTCCGCGGTGATCACCAAGCACGACGGCACCGGTGGTGCGGTAACGGTTGGCACCGTGACTTCTCAGTTGCTCTACGAGATCGGGGCACCGGGCTATCTCGGCCCCGACGTCATATCTCGGTTCGACACGATCCAGCTCGCCCAACTCGGCCCGGACCGGGTGCGAATCTCGCACACCAAGGGGGAGGCGCCTCCACCCACGCTGAAGGTTTCGATGAACAGCTGGGGAGGATTCCGCAGCGATCTCAAGATCGCCCTCACTGGGCTGGAAATCGAAGCCAAGGCCGACCTGATCGAAGCTGCGTTCTGGAAGGCCAGCCCCTTTGGCCCTGATGATTTTCAGAGCGTCACCACCACCGTGGTTCGCACCGATTGCGAGGACCCTGCCACCAACGAGGAGGCCACAGCATCGTGGGGGCTCACGGTGAAGGACCCCGACGAGCACAAATGCAAGGCAATCGGAGTGGCGGTGAACGACATGGCCCTGGCCACGATTCCCGGCTTCTACGGCCTTGCCGGCGGGGGGCTCGCGAAGCCGTTCGGGGTCCACACTTCCGGCCTCGTGTCGGCCGACCTTGTTCCCCAGAATGTCGTGATCCTCGGCGGCAATCGCACTGTCGTGGAATCCATTGCACCCGTGCACGAGTCAGGCTTCGTCGTCGACGCATTGGTGCCCCCGCTCCCGAACCCCCCCGAAGGTGACACCCGTCTGGTGCCTCTCGGACTTGTGGTGGGTTCGCGATCCGGCGACAAGGGCGGCAACGCCAATCTCGGCCTCTTCGCCCGTTCGGCGGAGGCCTTTGCGTGGCTCGATCGTGAGTTGTCCACCGAGAGGCTTCGGGAGTTGCTTCCGGAGGCCGCTGGCCTGCAGATCGAACGCCATCCATTGCCCAACATCTGGTCGATCAATTTCCTCATCCATGGGATCCTCCAGGAAGGTGTGGCCGCGTCGACGCGCCAGGATGGTCAGGCCAAGAGCCTGGGGGAGTGGGTCCGCGCCCGTCACGTCGAAATTCCGGTCGCTCTCCTGCCTGAAGGTGGCTCGTGACCAAGATGGCCGACCGTCTCCGATCGGTACCGGCCCCGGCGCCGGTGCTGTCGCGAGAACGAGAGGAACAGCTCACGGTCCGCCAGCGTGAGATCCTCGACGAGCTGGGGCGGATCTTCGACAAGGGCTTCGTGGATGTCACGATGGCTGAGTTGGCCAGCCGGCTCAACTGCTCGCTGCGCACTCTCTACGGCTTGGCCGAGGGGCGAAACGAGCTCGTGTTGATGGTGGTCGATCGCAACCTTCGCAAGATCGGCCGGGCCGCGCACGAAGCGATCTCTGCGGAAATGTCGGCCCTCGAGGCAGTGAGGGCCTATCTCAGTGCCGCCACCGTGGCGGTCAGCAGCGTTACCGAGGAGTTCGCCAGAGATATGGCCACCATCGCCGATGGTCTCGAACTCAACGAGGACCACTCAAATTATCTGGTCGACGTCACCCGCAGCCTGCTCGACCTTGCGGTAGCTCAGGGTGAGATCGCGGAGGTCGACACCGCCGCGGTGGCACGAATGATGGCCGGCCTCGGTCGAGATTTCGCCCGTCCCGAGGTGATGGGCCAGCTCGCCAGCTCACCGAAGGCGGCGGCAGATGCGATGGTCGATGTGGTGCTCGACGGACTCCGGAGGAGATCATGAGTTTGGTGCACAGCAAGACGAGTGGGGGTGTCTGCACTGTCACCCTCGCCGACGAGGCAAACAGGAATTCGCTCAGTGCGGGCTTGCTGGCCGAGCTCATGGACGAGCTCGACGCGGCAGAGTCCGACGACTCGGTCAGGGTGATCGTATTGACCAACTCCGGGCGGGTTTTCTGTGCGGGGGCCGACCTCTCGGAGCGTTCCGGGCGAACGGAGGCGGCTGCCCCGGCCCGCCGGGTCGACCCGGCGGAGATGTTCACCCGCTTCCAGCAATCGCCCAAGCCCTATGTGGGACGAATCGCCGGACACTGTGTCGCCGGCGGTATGGGCATTGCGGCCGCCATGGACATCTCGATCGCCATCGACACGGCCAAGATGGGCTTCACCGAGGTGCGGATCGGTGTCGCTCCCGCAATAATCTCGGTGCTATGCCTGCCCAAAATGACGGCGGCTGATGCTCGAGCGGCGTTCCTGCGGGGCAATCGCATGCTGGCCCCCGAGGCGGTACGGATCGGCCTGATCAATGCCGCGGTGCCGGCTGACCAGCTCGATGCTGAGGTCGACGCGGTCGTGCAGGATCTGCTCGCGGGGAGTCCGGCCGGCATCGCTGCGGCCAAGGAACTGCTCCGGCGAGTCCCGGAGATGTCCACCACCGATGCATTCGCATGGACCGCCGAACTCTCGGCATCTCTTTTCAACAGTGAGGACGCCAGCGAAGGAATGGCTGCCTTCCTCGAGAAACGCCCCGCCGACTGGGTCCCTACTGGCCCCGCGAAAGAAATCTGATGGACTTCGACCTCCCCGCCGACAACGATCCCCGCCGCCTCGCCGTTCGCGAATGGCTCGCTGAGCACCCCGAGCCCACCCAGCAGGATCTCGCCGATGCCTGCTACGTGGTGCCTCACTGGCCCAAGCCGTGGGGCCTCGACGCCGATCCGATTTACCAGATCATCATCAGCCAGGAGTTGAGGGGGCTGAACGTCAGGCGCAGGCCAGACTCCGAGGGAACCGTCGGGAGCAACGCGATCGGGATCGGCTGGGCCGCACCCACGATCCTCCTCGGGGGCACCGAGGAACAGCAGCAGCGCTACCTGCCGAAGATCTTCAATCACGAGGAGATCTGGTGTCAGCTCTTCTCTGAGCCCGACGCCGGGTCCGACCTGGCCAACCTCTCCACGCGGGCCGTCCGCGACGGAGACGAATACGTCGTCAACGGGTCGAAGATCTGGTCGAGTGGCGCCCACGGTTCCGACATGGGGATCCTCATCGCCCGCACCGATCCGGAGGCACCGAAACACCGAGGCATCTCCTACTTCGTGTGCCCCATGAACACGCCGGGCATCACCATGTCGCCAATCGTCGACATGACGACCGCCCATTCCTTCAACCAGGTGTTCTTCGACGACATGCGACTCCACGAGTCGATGCGCATCGGTGATGAGGGCGACGGTTGGCGGCTCGCCAAGGTCACTCTCGCCAACGAACGGGTCTCGTTGTCGTCGGCGGGTTCGCTTTGGGGAGAGGGCCCCTCGGCCGAGAAGCTGCTCGAGCTGGTGCGAGCATCCGGCGGGGTATCTGACCCCGTCCTTCGCGACAAGGTGGCCCGCATGCACTGCAATGCGGAGGTGCTGAGGCTCAGTCGTCTGCGCACCCTCAGTGCGAAACTGAAAGGACGCACCCCTGGAACCGAGGCATCGATCCAGAAGCTGATGGCCGATGAACACGGCCAGGAGGTGATGGAGTTGGCCAAAGAACTGCAGGGAACATCGGGACTGCTCGACGGATCTGGCCCGCCCGGGCCGCTGGCGCAGGGAATGCGCGGCGGAGCCACCGAGATCAACTTCCCGCGAGGCGAGGAGAGCCAGTTTCCGGAGGTCGACCCGGTCTGGCACTACGGCTTCTTGTTCTCGCCGGCGCTCACCCTGGGCGGCGGCACGTGGGCAGTGCAGCGCAATATCGTCGCCGAGCAGGTGCTCGGGCTGCCCCGCGAACCAAACATCGAAATGGGAATGAGCTGGGCCGAGACCCAGAGGAGGACACCATGAAAACCGAGGTCACCGACCTATTGGGAATCGAGTTCCCGATCCTTGCCTTCAGCCATTGCCGCGATGTGGTTGCCGCCGTCTCAAAGGCCGGCGGGTTCGGCGTGTTGGGCGCGGTTGGCCACACCCCCGAGCAGCTTGAGATCGATCTCCAGTGGATCGAGGAGGAGATAGGCGACAAGCAGTACGGCGTCGACCTCATCGTGCCCGCCAAATATGCCGGCGACGAGGGGGGCGGCTACACCATGGACGACCTCCGCCAGCTCATCCCCGGCGAGCATCAGGAGTTCATCGACGACATCCTGGCTCGCTACGAGGTGCCGGAGCTTCCTGCTGGGGACGAAAGCGAAGGCCGCTCGGTGGCCCACGCGGGTGGCAACGACGCTCCCTTTTCCGCCAAGGCCGCGGGACCACTGCTCGATATCGCTCTGGCCTACAAGACGGCTTTCGTCGCCAATGCCCTCGGTCCGCCACCCCAGTTCCTGATCGAACGGGTGAAGGAGGAGGGCCGCCTGGTGGGAGCTCTGGCCGGGCGTCCGTCACATGCCGAACGTCATCAGAACGCGGGTGTCGACATCATCGTCGCTCAGGGCTCTGAAGCAGGTGGCCACACTGGCGAAATCGGCTCGATGGTGCTGATCCCGGAGATCGTCGATTCCGTCGACATCCCCGTACTCGGTGCCGGGGGTATCGGCCGCGGTCGCCAGATGGCTGCCGCCATGGCGCTCGGAGCTCAAGGCGTGTGGTGCGGTTCGGTCTGGCTCACCACCGATGAGGCAGAGACCCATCCCGTGGTGAAGGAGAAGTTTCTCGCCGCGTCATCGGCCGACACGATCCGTTCGCGAAGCATCACAGGCAAGCACGCCCGGATGCTGAAGTCGGCATGGACCGAAGAGTGGGACCGCGACGACACCCCTGCCCCTCTCGGAATGCCGCTCCAGCCGGTGCTCACCGCGGCGGCTCAGACTCGAATAGCGCGCGCTGCTCACAACTCCGGCTCGGGGGCCGAGAAGCTTGCCAACTACTTCGTGGGCCAGATCGTGGGCAATATGAACCAGCGTAAGAACGCCACCCAGGTGGTCTTCGACATGGTGGAGGAGTTCATCGAGTCGGTGGAGTCGCTTCAGGGTCAGCTTGAATACTGAGCTCCATTCGCGAGTCGGGGTCGCGATGCTCTACCATCGCACGCCGTGACCACCCTGTTCGGACGCCGTATACTGCTTCGCCCGCTCGAGTCGGGTGATTTCGCGAAATGGCAGGAAGTTCGGCGTCACAACTCGGACTGGCTCACCCGCTGGGAACCACAGCGACTTTCCGGCCAACCCGACGTGGTCGAGGACTCACACGCGTTCGGCGTGCGGTGCTCGGCCCGTCAACGCGAACGCCAGTTGGGCACCGGCTACGGCTTCGGCATATTCGTCGATGGTGTCTTCGCCGGTGAGATCAATCTCAACTCACTGCAGCGAGGTCCCTTCCAGAACGCCTACATCGGCTACTGGATCGATGAGCGACAGGCCGGCAAGGGCTTCACTCCCGAGGCCTTCATCGTCTGTGTGAGGTTCGCCTTCGAGGAACTCCATCTCCACCGCGTGCAGGCCGCCATCGTGCCCCGCAACACGTCGAGCAGGCGTGTGGTCGAAAAGCTCGGGCTTCGCGACGAGGGAACGGCCAAGAAGTATTTGGAGATCAACGCGGTGTGGGAGGACCACATCCGTTTCGCCATCACCAGCGAGGACTGGACTGAACGCGGCGCCGCCTTGACCGAGAAGTGGGTGGGCTTCTAGCCGACGAGGAGGTCAGTCGCTCTTGTCGAGGAAGGCGTCCATGCGGCGGCGCTTGTCGTCGGAGTCGAACAGCAGCGCCTGAGCGGCAATGTCGAACCCCGTGGTGGCTGGCCGATGCTGGCGCAGTGAGAGCTTGGTGAGTTCCAGTGCTCTCCAGGAGTTGAGGGAGATGCGACGAGCCATGGCGACGGCATCATCGAGCAACGATTCGGGTTCGCTGAGCTGGTCGACGAGGCCTGTGGTGAGCGCCTCGGTGCCGTCTATGCGGCGGCCGGTGTAGAGCATCTGGCGGGCCAGGCCGAGTCCCACCAGCTGACGCAGACGCCAGTTGGCCCCCGCCCCGGCGAGGATGCCGAGGCCGAGCTCGGGCTGGCCGAGGGATGATCCTGGGGTGGCGAGCCGTAGGTCGCAGGCCATGGCGAGCTCGCAGCCGCCGCCGAGTGCATAGCCGTCGATTGCCGCGATCGTGGGCCACCGGTGCGACTCGATGCGTTCAAAGAGCCCCGCGTTGATGGAGCGGAATGCGTCGTCGGAATCTCGGTCGCGGAGCTCGCGGATGTCGGCGCCGGACACGAACATTCCGGGTGTCGTGGAGTGGAAGACCAGGATCGTGGGCGTCGACTGGAACCGGGTCAGAACTCCGCCGAGCTCGGCGATCGTCGCCTCATCGATGGCGTTGCGGCGATCGGCATTGTCGAAGCCGATCGTGACGATGTACTCGTCGATCTGGTTCACCGACAGAAAGGGGGCGTCGCTCATGTCGAAGTGATACACGCTGGGTGGCCCTCACGCTAGGGTCGCAGTTGTGATCGTCGTAGTTGGTGGTGGCACCATGGGTGCCGGAATCGCAACCAGTTTCCTCCTCATCGGAGAGGAGGTCACGATTGTCGAGACGAGTGTCGAGTTCGTCGAGGGTGCGCGTGGTCGCGTCACCGATTCGCTCCAACGCCTGGCCCGAAAGCGCGATGATCTCGACCCCGTCGAAGCGCTCGGCCGACTCGATGCGCGCACCGATCATGGTTCGGTGGATGCCGAGTTGTTGATCGAAGCAGTCCCCGAGGACCTCGCCCTGAAGCAGGCGATGTTCACGTCCCTCGAGGTGATCTATCCGCGCAGCACGATCTTCGCTTCCAACACCAGTTCCCTCTCCATCACCGCGATGGCGAGTGTGCTTGCCGACCCCCGACGTTTCATCGGCATGCACTTCTTCAACCCGGTCCCGGTATCGAGTCTCGTGGAGTTGGTGATCGGGGAGTCCACCACCGACGCCACCGTGGCGAGCACTCGGGCTTGGGTGGAGCGCCTCGACAAGACCCCGATCGTGGTGAAGGACTCGCCGGGATTCGCGTCGAGCCGTCTCGGGATAGCCCTCGGCCTGGAGGCGATTCGCATGTTCGAGTCGGGCGTGGCATCAGCGGCCGACATCGATTCGGCCATGCAGCTTGGCTATCACCATCCGATGGGGCCCCTTAAGCTCACCGACCTCGTGGGCCTCGACATCAGGCTCGCCATCGCCGAGCATCTCGCGGTGGAGTTGGGTCCCCGTTTCGATCCCCCCGAGTTGTTGCGCTCGATGGTGGCCGACGGCAAGCTCGGCAAGAAGACCGGCGAGGGCTTCTACACCTGGTGAACCCGGCGGCCGGCGGCTCAGTCGGCTGAGGAAATGTTCTTCTGGAGACTCTCCACCAGGGCCCGGAAGGTGGGTGTGCCCATCGACCAGAGCTGGGGATGGAGTTCGTGGTCGACGGCCTGGTTCGACTCGGTAACGGTGTCGAGGGTGAGGATCGAGGCCTTGGTGCGGGCCACCAGTTCCTTCTCCTGGCCGGCTGCTATTGCAGCCAGCGCTACGGCTTCGTCGATCAGATCGGCGTCGTCGACCACACTCCACACGAGACCCAACTCGTGGGCCTGTTCGGCACGGATCACCTGGCCGAACAACACCATGGCCATGGTGGTCTGGCGACCCACGATGGAGCGCAGCCGCCAAGTGTGGCCTCCGCCGGGGTGGAGGCCGATCTGGAGGAAACGCGAGTCGAAGCGAGCCTTCTCCCTTGCCGCAAGCACCACGTCGCACGCCAGAACCATGTTGAAGCCGGCTCCTACGGCAGCACCGTTGACCGCGGCCACAGTGGGCAGCGAGGTGTGGGCGATGCGCATGAAACCGTCGTAGATCTTCTTCATCCCCTCGGCGTCCTGCTCGGCCAGCAGATCATCGAGATCGGCTCCGGCACAGAAAGCGGGCGGAGCGCCGGTGATCACCAGAGCACCGATGTCGGGGTCGGCCTCCCACTCGTCGAGTGCGGCGCCGATCTCGTCGTTCATGGCGAGGCTGATGGCATTTCGCTTTTCGGTGTCGTCGAAGGTGAGGACAGCGACGCGGCCGCGAACTTCGGTACGGATGAGACTCATGGCGGGCAGTCTCCCATGTAGATGCCTCGGCCAACGATCCCGGTGGATACGGTGGTCCGATGCCTGCACTCGTCGACGACTCCGTCATCCGGGCATTCGCCGATGATGGTGCCGTGGTCCTGCGCGGCGTTTTCACCGACTGGATCGACACATTGGCGTCGGGGGTGGCCCGCAACGAGTCTCAACCGGGCCCGTCGTTCGCCGAGAACGTGCCATCGGGCGAGCCGGGGCGCTTCTGGGACGACTATTGCAACTGGTCGCGGATTACCGAGTTCGAGCAGTTCGTGTTCGGATCCACCGCCGCTGCGATCGCGGGTGAGTTGATGCAGTCGGGCCGTGTTCAACTCTTCCACGAACACGTCCTGGTCAAGAATGCCAACACGCCGGTGGCCACGCCCTGGCATTCAGATGGCCCCTACTACTTCGTCGATGGTGCCCAGACCGTCAGCTTCTGGATCCCCCTCGATCCGGTCGAGGAGTCATCGTTGCGCTTGATTCGAGGCTCGCACCTCTGGTCGAAGGATGTGCTTCCCGTCCGCTGGCTGAGCGGCGCCGACTTCTACGGTGACGCCGCCGACTATCTGCCCGTCCCCGACCCCGATGCCCACCCCGAGCGTTACGACGTCGCCGAATGGCCGCTCGAGCCGGGCGATGCAGTCGCTTTCAACTTCAGAACCGTGCATGGCGCCCGGGGAAACCATTCTTCACAGCGTCGCCGGGCCTTCTCGGTGCGGTTCGTGGGCGACGATGCCCGCTATGGGGAGCGGCCCGGCCCGACCTCACCACCCTTCCCCGGCCACGGCATGGTGGCGGGCGACCTCCTGAGATCCGACTGGTTCCCCGACGTGGTCGGTTCTCCGCCATGAGCGGACTAAGGCAGGCGACCGACGCCTTCCGGGTTCGCAACTATCGACTTTTCTGGATCGGGGGACTCGTCTCCAACACGGGCCGATGGTTCCAGGCGGTGGCCATCCCCATCGTCGTCTACGACCTCACCGGCAGCGCTGGCTGGGTGGGACTCGCCGGGTTCGCTCAGATCTTCCCCCTGGCGCTCATGGCTCCGATCGGTGGGGCGGTCGCCGACCGTTATCCCCGGCGCAGCATCCTGTTCCTCGCCCAGATCCTCCGTGCTCTCGGTGCAGCGGGGTTCATCGTCATGTGGTTCTCGGGAGTCCGCGACGCCGGCGCGTATGTGGTCATGTCGTTCGTCTCGGGACTCGCGGCAGGAATCAATCTGCCCGCATGGCAGGCCTTCGTGAGTGAACTCGTGCCGCGTGACCTGCTCCTGAGTGCCATCACGATGAACTCGGCCCAGTTCAACTCCTCTCGTCTGATCGGACCCGCTCTCGCCGGGGTTGTCATAGCCACCTGGGGTCCGGGGTGGGCGTTCGTGATCAACGCGGCGAGCTTCAGCGCGGTACTCATTTCCCTGGCCATGATCCGGGTGCCGAAGATCCACAAGCCGCCTTCCGAGCGGATGCGGCCTCTACGGGAGTTCGCGGCCGCGGTTCGATACGCGCGGGAGCGGGCGGGAATACGCACAGCTATCGCCACAGCCTCGCTGATCGGGTTCTTCGGACTCTCCATGCAGGTTCTCGCGGTGGTCATGGCGAAGGAAGTCTTCGAACGGGGTGATCGCGGCTACGGACTGATGCTGTCGGCCCTCGGTAGTGGTGCGGTCGTGTCGTCGCCGATCGTGGCCATCGTCGGTGCGAGGTTCCGTCGCTCCCAGATCCAGGAATGGGCCCTACTGTTGTACGGCGCGGGGATCGTGGTGTTGGCAGTGGCCCCGGCCTACGAGTTGGCGCTGGTCGGACTGTTCTTGATGGGTGCCGCCCACATCACCTCCGCCTCCACTCTCAACACCGCCATCCAGATGCAGGTGGATGAGGAGGTGCGGGCCAAGGTGTTGTCGGTGTACCTCATGGTGTTGATGACCGCCAACCCGATGGGACAGTTGATCCTGGCCCAGCTAGTTGAGCAGATCGGCCCGCGCGAGACGATTGCGGGCGCCGGTGGGGCGCTCTTCCTGGTGGCGGGCTGGCTGCGTTTTCGAGGCCACCTGAATGGGCTCGACGAAGAGACCGGCGCCTACGAACCGGCGGCGGCGGCGGAGGCCCATCCGTCCACTCCAGCACCACCGAAGGGCTACCAGTCGGCGCCCCCGGTGGCTTCATCGCCTTCGGACAGGTAGCGCTCGCCCACGTCGCAGCCGGGCCGGGCCACACACCAGCGACACGCCGGGCCGGGCGCAGTGTTCGGCTCGCGATCGCGGCGTCGCACGTCGAGGATCTTGGTGATGCCGTCGACAGTTCGTGCTGCGGTGGAAAATAGCAGCGCCTCGGTTACATCTTCGGGCAGGAAGCGCCCCTGATCGAGGTAGTAGGTGGCGAGGCGGCGCGGTGGTGTGCCGAGCCGGATCGTTTCCACTAGGGCGTAGAAGCGAAGATCGTCGAGGTGTTGGGGAGCGAAGCCGCCGGTCTTGAGGTCGATGAGCACCTTTCCGGCCCGGTCGCCCTCGGCCTGGCCGAGAGCGAGGTCGACCTTGCCGCTGAGCACGAAGGTGTCGTGGATCTCGAGCCGGAGCCGACTTTCGGTGACGGGGCGCCACTGGGCCTTGAGTGGTGGCCAGCATTCGAGGAACTTGACTACCCGGTCGTTGGCTTCGGCTCTGAGTTCGGCCCGTTCCACCTCGCTGCAGGTCTGCAGCCAGTCGGCGAGTCCGTCGACCCCTTCTGAGAGGCGTGAGATCGATTCGTCGACCAGAACGAGGGGTTCGGGTTCGCGGCGCCAGTGGATCGAGAGCTCGATGGCCTTGTGGGCGATGGTGCCGCGAGCCAGGGGAACCGACCAGGCGAACTCCTCGTCGTCCTCGGCGAGGAAACGTCGTTCGCATCCCATCACCCGGCCAAGTAGGTGTTTCGAGACGAACATGGTGTCGCCCGCGAGCTCTTCCACGAGGGGCTCCAGCCCCTCCTCCAAAGTCCGCCTCAGTTCGTGACGGATGACGGCGTCGAACTGGGGGCGCTTCTCGCGGCTGGCGCCGAGTTGGGCCAGCACTTCCTGTTGGGCGGGGTTGAACTCGGGGGGGCTGTCCACCTCCTGAGACTGTCACACCCTCTTCTCATCATGGTGGTCGGTGGAAGCGACGACTCTTCGATTTGCTGCCGCGGCCCGTTCTCTCGGGCAAGCGGCGAGGCTGCGGTCTTTGACCGTGCCCGGGTTCAGGTCGCCGCCGGGTATTACCGAGGTTCACCGCACGATTCGGCGGCGGGCGGGCGTGCCGACGGTGGCGGTGAGGCTCAAGGGTCGACCCTGGTCGGCGGTTGTATCCGACATGATCGAGGGGGTGGTGGTTGCCAATGGACTCAGCGGAGCCAAGGCCGATCGGGCCCGCGCCGCCTTGTGGCTGGCGGTCGACGATTCCGGGGAGCTGGCCGCGGCCTGAGGCTCTGGCTGGCCGGTTGGTCAGGTCAGGTCAGGTCAGGTCAGGTCAGGTCAGCCCACGGGCTCGCCGGCGAAGCGCCACAGGAAGGCGGCCAGCTGGCCTCGGGTGACGGCACTGTCGGGGGTGGTGGGTGTCGTGCCGGTGGTGATTCCCTGATCCACCATCCAGGTGACACCCGCTTCGTAGAACGCATCGGCAACCGTGTCGCTGAAGCCGGTGCCTTCGATCAGCTCGAGCGTTGCGGCCGGGCTGCGCGCCGTGGTGCCCTCACTGCTGTGGGCTTGCACCTGCACGGTGTAGACGCCGGCGGTGGCAGCCGTGGCGTCCCAGGCGAGTTCGAAGCGGCCTTCGGTCGGGTTGGCGGACCCGTTGGCAAGGGCCGCTGTCGGGTCGACTCGGCCCGTCTCGACCCATCCCAACGGAGAGGCAGATGTTTGCAAGGCGGCCTCCACGGCGGCAGGGGTGAGAGCGCCCTGGCTGGTGAGCAGGAGGCCGACCACGCCGGCGGTCCAAGGGGCCGCGAAGCTGGTGCCACAGACCGTGTTGTACGAGCCGGCCTGAAGGCCCTGGGTGCAGCCGGGAGCGGCGAGGTCGACCCAGTCGCCATGGCTGTTCCATTGGTAGCGGGCGAAGTTGGTGTCGTGGGCGGCCGTGCTGATGACGCCGTCGATGTTGGCGGGGTACCCCGGTGTTTCGGTGCCCTAGTTGCCGGCCGAAGCGATCACGATCACGTCACGACTCTGGGCGTAGGCGATCGCGGCGCTCAGCACGCTCGAGTTGGTCTGGCCACCGAAGCTCAGGTTGAGGATGTCTGCGCCCTGATCCACCGCCCACACGATCCCCGATGCTGCGCTCGACCAGAGAACCGAGCCGTATTGATCGGCGACCTGAACGGGAAGGATCGAACAGTTGGGGCAGGCCCGCGCGGTGCCGTGACCGAGAAGGTCGATGGTGGGGTCACCACCGGTGAAGCTGACGCCCGGCAGAAGACGATCTCCGAACTCGGCATGGGGGGTGACACCTGAGTCGAGAACCGCGATCACGATGTCGGCGCTGCCGAGCGTGGTGTCCCAGGCGGTCTCCATCCCGGTGATCTGATGCTCCCACTGATCTGGGTAGTCGGGGTCGGTCGCCTCCAAGAAGAGCTCCGAGAATCCATCCATCTCGACGCTGCCGACCGACGGATTACTCATCAGGTCGAAGTTGCCGACGAGGTCGGTCACCACCACCTGGAATGTGGGAGCCTCGCCATGGTGAGCGCAATTGCCGATGCCAGAGTGGTCAAGCGTCGCGGAATCGAGTTCCGAGTCCTCATGCTTCTGGCAACGGAGGAGGCGAATCCAGTCCTGACGCGTTGAATCCGTGTGAATCATGAGGTTGCGCGGGGGTAACCGGTGCGTCGTGTCCAATGTCCCTAACCAGACAGGGACCTACTCCCCGGCGCTACCGTGACCTGAGGCCCGGGTGGCGAAACAGGCAGACGCAGGGGGCTTAAACCCCCCAGGTCCTTCGGGATCGTGCGGGTTCGAATCCCGCCCCGGGCACGCTCTGACCAGGAGTTTTGGTTATTACGCCGATGGGACGTCGACTCGCTGGAGCCACACCGGTTCCGTCACGCCCTTCACGGTGACCGGCCCGATCGGGCTCAACCGCAGGGCGGGCAATGGCTCTCCTGACGCATTGATGACGTCGTCGGACACCAACAACTCGCCGGGACCAGCAAGGCCGGAGACCCTGGTAGCGATGTTTATCGTCTGCCCTACCAGGTCGTTGCCTCGTTCGATCGCTTCGCCATGATGAAGTCCCATACGTATTGCCAACGGGAACCCCCTGTCGGCCCGGGCGTCGGCGATCGCCGTCATGAGTGAAACCGCGCCCACAAGACCCTCGAGGGCGGAGTCGAACCAGATCATCAAGCCATCGCCAAGCTCCTTGACGATGCGTCCGTCGCCATGCTTGTCCAATACCGAAAGGGTGATGTCGGTCTGCCGGTTGAGAAGCCCCAGAGCGGCCGCGTCGCCGACCACGTCGGTGTAGGCGGTGAACCCCACCAGATCGGTGAACAGGGCTGCACCCGTGATCATCGACTCGACACGTCGATTCGGCCGTTCTGCGACACCGCTCTGATCGTGCAGTCGTAACCTTCCGGACGGACCGCACCGCGTTGCTTGTCATCGAGTCGGAACGGCATCGAACCAGTCGCCAAGTTGACGGCTATTTGTCCTGACACTGTCTCCGCGTCGACATCCGCGGCCAGAGCCATTTCGATCTCAATACGGCCGCTCTCGGAACGCACACGGCACTCACGGTCCGCGTGGCCGATGGTGACTTGGGCGGACTTTGTGCGGGCATCGACCGTGACTGCCTCCTTGATCGTGACGCGGCCCGACACCGTGGTGACCGCGACGGTGCCCACCGCGCCGTCCACATCACCTCGACCGGAGTCTGTCCCGATCACCAGGGCGGATCCGTTCGGCACCCTCACCACCAGACCTCCGTGTATGCCGCTGATGGTGGTGCGTTCGCCGTCTACCGTCACGTCGGCTCGGCCCTCCACTGCAACCTCGTCGCGATCTTCGGCTGTCACTCGCAGCTGCTGTGAACTGCCCGACACACGAACTGAAGTCATTCGGATCCCCGGATCTGCAGATCCTGACCGTATGACGCAGGCATGCTGTTCACAAGCAACTGTGCCAGGTGTCGCACCGCAGACCTCACCCCGTGTGGTCCTCAGCCTGTGTGAATCCGCGACCCTGCCTCATGGATGGCTCGAGTGCCGTGTCGGCTTGTCCAGGCCAGTATGAGGCGGTCGATACCAAGCGTGGCGAGGCGCTGGCGGTTGGGGTGTTCGGGGTGGAACCATTCCTCGGTGAGAGGCGATAGCAGGGTGACGATCAGCTCGCGTTCTCCCGCTGCGGCGCGGGCGGTGGCTACGAGGTCGTCGAGCGTTTCTTCATACCAGTGGAGGTTGACGCCGTCGGCAACACGTCCTGCCAAGGCAGCCATTTTGGGGCCGTTGGCCCCGACAATGATCGGTGGTGGGGTGGCGGGCCGGATGAAACCCGAGGCGCCGTCAAGGGTGAAGTGTTCGCCCGCCAGGTCGCTGTCGCCGCGCCAGATGTGTCTGATGACGTCGATGGCTTCGGTGAGGATGTGGCGTCGGCTCGGGGCCGGGTTGGCTTTGATGCCGAGCATCGTGAGCTCCTCGGCGTAGCCGGATTCGGGACCGGCCCCGGCGCCGAGTCCGAGTAGGGCTCGGCCGTTGGTGAGGTGTT